>JAZDOT010000007.1:0-30585 GCA_043798355.1 Candidatus Peregrinibacteria bacterium | reverse complement strand
CGGTCCTACATGGCCGGTGTGCGCGACGGACGTCTGGTCGGCGAAGCCTGCGATGACGGGAATCATTTCAATATGGATGGCTGCAGTGCCGGCTCGGTGGTGAACATCGGCTGCACCGTGGAGTCCGGATGGACCTGCACGACGGGGGAACCGAGTGTGTGCACCTTCGATTCGGGGAGTTCTTCATCTTCCTCTGCGAGCCCCCTGGCGGGGGTCCTGTGCGGCGACGGGACCCAGCAGAGAGCGGGCAGAGACGGCGTGCTCGATACTGCGGATGACGAGGAGTGCGATGCGGGGTCCGGGAACGGGCAAGGCTCCTGCACAGTCGACTGCAAGCTGGTGGCGCCGATTCCTTTCTAGCGATTCTTCCGCTCACTGCAGCGAAAAGTTTCTCGTCGGAGCTCTCCGTGCGCACGGCCAAGAGGAGTGCGGAGGTGTTGGGATCATGTACCACTGTCCCCGCAGAGCGTCCACGGAGGACCACGCTTCGTACGTGGAAATATCCACTGTGCGATAGCGGGAGGATGTCCCGTTCTCTCTGAACGAGAGCCTTCCTTCGACAGGACAGTACGAGCACTCGGGAGTGGACGCGTTCTGGTCGGTGATGGAATGGGCGGAGAGGGGATTGGAGAGGTCAATAGCGATATACTGATCCGCGAAGCGCAGGATCAAACGCCGGAGAGAACCATCTGATACCGCCCTGAAGAGATCACTGGTGCTGAAGATTTGTCCGTTCAATGGGGTGTTGTCCTTATCCAGGTGCAGTACCGTCTTCTTCTCGAAGGTGTTCGTGTCCAGTGCGGCGACCTCGATTGCGCGTACGGGTCTCCTGACTTCCGCACCAACCTCTAGCGCATTTCATTCTTGGCTTCTGTAAGCCACCTGATTTTGAAAATTGGTGTCCCACACTAAAATCCGGTCATGTTCGTACGCAAGAAGCGCAACGCCAGCGGATCAGTGAGCGTGCAAATCATCGACAAGACAAAGGGATACAAGGTTGTGCAGACCGTCGGCTCAGCAACACACCCGGATGAGATCGCCCGTCTGCGGTTACAAGGACAACAGATTGTGCACGCGGCGCAGCCAGGGCTCACTCTTCCCCCTCCAGACTCGTGCATTGCAGGTCTCCGCGGCTGAAGACCGCCGGCGGGCCGAAGAGGTGCAAATGGTCGCCACCGCCGCGTCGTTCGGCAGGGACCAACGTGATGTCCGTTGTCGGGGCGGTGCGGAGGAAGAGTCCTGCGCGCGCGACGGATCCGGAGGCCGTGCGTCCCGTCATCAGGTTCACGCTGCGCACGCTGTTGTAGGGGTACTGGTAGAGATCCGACGAGTATAGCGTCGCTCTCTCCGGGTCGAATGCCGTATCCGTCAGGGCATCGAACGCATCGTAAGGAAGGGACTCAAGCGACGTGTCCTGCGTGTGCAGCAGCGAGAGACCGCCGTGGGAATAGTCGATTGCGAAGAACGTGAGCGTATCGACGGAAGTACCGAGAAGCTCGTCGACGTACTTTCCTCCGAAGAATACCCGACGGTTCGTGGTGTCCGGCGGCAGGGGACCGACGGCGACAGAGGTGTATAACTGTCCGCCGATCCGGATGCCGTCGGGGATGAGCTGGAGTCCCCCGCCGGTGAATGAGGTTACATTGAAGCCCATAACATACGTCACCTTTCTTGAGTTATTCATCCCCCATGCGCTGTAGAAAATCATGCCGGCTTCTTCATCGAAGACAGCCACATTCTCCGGGCAACGCAGATGGGCGGATACGCGGTCGACGCTGAAGGAGTCGAGGGGAATCCTCCGGGCCTCGTACGTGCATCCCAGTTCGCCGAAATGACACGATGCAGCTGTTTCCAGCGCGAAGATTGCGCCGCGGGACTCATCGACGAACACCTGGCTGGCAGGCACCTCAATGCTCTCAAGTACTGCGAGGTTGGATGTGTCGATTTTGAGGATGCGGGTCTTGGTGCCGTTCGGATCACTGGCACCTACCAGGATGAGCCATCGTCCATCCGCCGTTACGTGCGGTCGGGATTCGACGCGTCGGATCAGCGCTCCCGAAAGGGCGGTGGATTGCACGGTCGGCGTCGGTCCTGCGAGCGTCACCTTCCAGAGTCCCACAACGCCGTTCGGATCGAAATTATCATACTGCTGCACGACGTACGCATCGTCGCCGTGTCGTGCGATCTTGAGGAAATTCCATCCGGAGGTATCGTCGCCAGTCGGTTCCACGGTGACCGTACTCTCCACTCTATCGGTCAGCGTATTGAACGTGGTGATGAAACCCGGGTTTGCGCGCGTGTAGAAGAAGTACCGGCCATCGTTGAAGCCGAGGAACGGAATGGTCGATATTGCATCAATCCTGACATCGAACGCAGCGGATCCTGCAGGTGATTTCAGCGTCATGTTCTCCGGCATGTCGATGCCTCCATCGCCGTCGTTGTCGATGCCGTCACTGCACTGCGGGAGAGCGGCATGCGAAGAAGAAGATGTGCTGGAAGAGGAGAAGACAGAGGAACTGGAAGAAGAGGCACTGCACGCTTCCGTTCCTTGCACCGTGCCATCCCCGCACCACGCAAGCCCCCGTACAGTCATTTCGACCGGAGCGCCGAAAGTCCGGATGAAGTAGCGGGCGTTCCTCTCGAGGGTGACTTCGTCGAGTGGATGAATGACGATGCCATTCTCCGCGGCGAACCCGGCGAATGCCGTCTGCTGATCCGGCGATCCGAAGAATTCCCCCGGAAAACGATCTCTGAAGAGAGCCTTCCCCTCATTTTCGATTGCCGCCGCACGGGTGGTGTACTGGTAGCCGAGGATGGAGGAATCGTTTGGATCGAAAGCGACGCTTAAGGGGGCGCCGTGAGAGATACTCGGATCATCCGGTGTGACGACGAAGGCGGCGGAGTCCGCTGCCAGCGTGTGGGACGCGGTTCCGTCGTCGAAGGAGACGTCGAGGAGGGTCTTATTGTCCAGGGTGGTGCCCATCTTCGTGAGGGAACCGCGGAGTACCAGGGGAGGGATCGTGTGCGCCCTGTACGAGAGCACGCCGAAGAGGAGCGCGAAGAGCGTACCTCCGATCAATGCGATGACGATGTTGAGTCGGACGTGCATGAGCAATGGAGAAGAACTTCGGCATCATACACCGTGTACTTTCAAGACATATCACGGTTCCGCGGGACGAGACATATCTCTAGATTTCATATCATTCATTGTCCAACGAACTCCGGCATTGCGCGTCGGACACGACATCCCACATCGTCACCGTCGGAAGGAATGGGTGAACGATCTTCAAGGGGGGATACCCGTACAGGATTTGAAAGGAGTCATCGACAGGCAGGAACGCGGCATCACCGTCATACATGTACAGCCCACCGGAACTCTTGCCGCGCATCGTCGCGATCCTGTCACCGATGATCGCCGCCGAAGACACTGTCCACAGACCTGTCGGATGATCGTTGGCTTCATCGCATGTGGCGGGGTACTGATATATGTCTCCGACGATGTTGCCTGAAGGAAGAAATGCCAATGCCCGGAATTGTGCAACGTGCGGTATCTCCATGGCCCCGAGCACCGTCATGGTTGTGAGATCGAGCCGCAGTATTCTCCCCGCTGCCTCCGTCCTTCCACACTGGTTTTGCGGTGACCCCAGGCCGGCGACGATGAGCGTATTTCCCTCCAAGAGGAACGTCGGGGATCTCATTATGCCGGGCACCGTCAGTGATTGCTCATTCTGTGTCGTCAGATTCCTCTGGATGATGACTGTTCCGTTGCCAGTTCCGAGGAGCGAGCCGAACTGGAACGCGCCGGTGTTGAGCGAGAAGACAGCCGTATTTCCCGCAAGACCAACGAGGGAACGAGGAGTCGGCAAGTTCTTGCGATCGACAATGGTGAACGTCGAGAGATCAATCGTCACAAGCCGGCCGCGGGGTTGCGGGTCGAAGTAGTCGCATCCTCCCCAGACAGGGTCGCATGTGGTCGTCAACTGACCCGACGGAATGCCGACCGAGACGACGAGATGCCGTCCATCCTCGGTGAGGAGCGGCTTACCGAGCTCCAGCTGCTCCCACGACGCATCAGGAGCGAGGTCGATGGACGCGAGCACCTGCGACATTGTGCGGTTGAATTTCACCAACCGTCCGACGGCCATGGGCATTTTGGAGCCTTTGAACTTCAACGTCGGATGCAGCACACGATGCGTCACGACTGCGTACACGGCCTCACCGGAGGGATCGGCAACGGCTCCAGTGATTTTCCCGAATGATGCGTACGAATTGTCAACGACATTGTTGATGCGGTTCAGTTCCAGTTCCAGCCATACGGTGCCCCACACCTGCGATCCGATTCCTGTCCACGTTGACGTTTCAGCGATCTTTGCCCCGTTTTCGGCGTCGTACGCGGTCAGTACCTGCGTCAGGTTCTTCGTTGGAGGCGCGTCAACGGGGACCAGCTTTTGCCCATAGACCAGATGGGCAGGCTCCGATGTCAGGAAGATAGTCTGTGCAATCTCCGGAGCAAGAGGTCCGTCATTCTGCCGGAGGGAGAGGAGATCGGCAAAGCCGTCGTTGTCGTTGTCGATTCCATCGTTGCACTGAGAGAGAGCGGCACTCGAAGAAGATGCGCCCGGAGCCATGGGGCACTGACAGGTATCCAGATCGCACTTTGCGCCGGACGTGCAGGGATTGACGAGTTGAGCAACGCCACGCTCGCAGTCTTCGTCTTGATCGAGGGTATGGTTCCCGCACCAAGCAACCCCCCGCACCGTCATTGCAACCGGAGTGCCGAATGTTCTGATGAAGTAGCGGGCGCTGCTCTCGAGAGTGACTTCATCGAGCGGATGGATGACGATGCCATTCTTCTCGGCGAACCCGGCGAAGGCCGCGCGCTGATCTTCCGATCCGAAGAATTCCCCCGGGAAACGATCTCTGAAGAGAGGCTTCCCCTCATTCTCGATGGCTGCCGCACGGGTGGTGTACTTGTAGCCGAGGATGGAGGAATCGTTTGGACCGAAGACGGCACTCAAGGGGGCGCCGTGAGAGATGCTCGGATCATCCGGTGTGACGACGAAAGCGACGGAGTCCGCTGCCAGCGTGTGGGATACGGTGCCGTCGTCGAAGGAGACGTCGAGGATTTCCCTGTCCTCCTTGGTTCTTCCGATATCGGTGAGAGAGCCAAAGAAGAGGGGGGCAGCGTGCCGCTTGAGCGAGAGTACGCTGAAGAGGGTGACGAACAGTACGATGAGGAGAAGGAGAACGACGCTGTTCGTGCGCGTGGTCTTGTGACTGGTTCTTGAGACCGGTTTCATGTGGAGAGGAGAAGGGAGGTCAACAGGCAGCGTACTCCGATTTCTGAATGGATCACAGAGATGGAACTCCGTACGCCTTTTCAATGACACCCGCTTCCCCCTGCATGGCCTGCAGCGCGAGGGCGATGAATTCGTCCAGAGGGATGCCAAGCAGCGGTTCGCACTGGAGAATTTGTTCCCGGTTCACCTGCGCGGCGAAGCTCTTCTCTTTGAGTTTCTTCGCAACACTTTTCACTTCGACATCCCCCAATTTTTTACTGGGCCGCACGAGTGCGACGGCGATGATGAATCCCGTGAGCTCGTCGACGGCAAAGAGACATTTCCGGAGCATGCTTTCGAGCGGGTGCGCCGAACCGTACTTTTCCTGATAGTGCGCGCGAATGTCAGCGAGAAGCTCCGCGGGAGCAGCAAGTGGCTTTAGAATTTCTTCGAGAGTCTCTCCGCAGTGTGCTTCAGCATCCTTCTCGAGGTGGTCCCAGTCGAGGTCGTGGAGCATGCCGGCGACGCGCCATGTGTCCGGGTGGCCGCCGAAGCGCAGAGCGAGGGCCGCCATGGCTGCGCCGGTCGCGAGCAGATGCGCACGCGTCTTGTCGGCGTGGGCCGCGAGCAGCCCGTGGGCGGCGGGGAGGAGATGGCCGTATTCCGCGTGTTGGAGGAGGGGATTTGCCATAGGGATTGGGGTAAGGTTAAGGCTAAGGTTAAGGTTCAGAATGGGAATGAAAAATTAAAAATGCAAAATGAAAAATTATAGAGGGGGAATTTTTGCGTGGATTCCTTCAGCTTTTACTTCCGGAATATGAATAGATATTTTCACTGGCTCTACGGATGCGGAGAAGTGTGTTGGGTGCATCAGAGGGAAGAGGACTACGTCCTTGAGATTTCTCTGACATGTCAGCAATGCCACGATCCGATCCACACCCATCCCCCAACCCGAGCATGGCGGGCAGCCGTACTCAAGGGCGGTCACGAACTCGTCGTCTTTACAGTGCGCCTCTCCGTCCCCCGATTCCCTGGCGCCGGATTGAGCTGCGAAGCGAGAAGCCTGATCTTCGGGGTCCACGAGTTCGGAATACGCATTCACGATCTCCCAGCCGCCGATGACCAATTGAAAACGGTCGGTAATCGAAGGATTTTCATCGTTCCTTCGTGCGAGAGGCGAGAGATCGATCGGGTGCTCTGTGATGAAGGTCGGCGCGATGATTTTTGGACGACTCACTTTCTTGTAGAGTTGGTCGATGAGTGTCCCGCGGCCAAGCGAATCGATGTCCAAGTCGAGAGAGATCTTTTTCACCTTGATGGCTTTGCGGAGTGTTTCCGCGGTTGGGCAGTCTTCGTAATCGATGCCGCAATCTTTCCTGATGATCTCCCGCATGGGGGTCCGGGGCCACGATCCTTTGAAGTCCACTTCCACGAGCGTGCCCGAGCGGTTCGGAATCTTCACCTGCGTCGTGCCGCGCGTCTCACGGAGAATCGTTTGCAGCATTTCCTCCGTGAAGCGCATGTTGTCTTGATAGTCCCAATAGGCGGCATAGTGCTCGCACATGGTAAATTCCTGCAGGTGGCTGGGATCCATGCCTTCGTTGCGGAAAACAGGTCCAATGGAGAATGTCCGGTCGAATCCGCCGACGAGACATTCCTTCTGGTGTGTTTCCAGAGCGATACGTAAGAATACATCGAGGTCGAGGGCGCTATGGTGCGTCTGGAACGGAGTGGCGAGCGCGCCGGAAGCGGCGTTGACAAGGACAGGGATCTCCACTTCCAAAAATCCCCGTGACCAGTAGAATTGGCGAAGGGATTTGAGAAATGCGCAGCGGAAGAGAAAACGCTCAAAGACATCTGGGTTACTCATTGTATCCAGGTACCGTTGCCGGTATGCCGTTTCGCGGTCGGCGATGCCGTGCCATTTTTCCGGTGGTTGGCGGAGCGCTTTCGTAAGCATCGTCCACGACTGCACCATCACTGTCGGTTCGCCCTTCTTCGTCGTGAAGCGCTGACCGTGCACTCCGATGAAATCACCGAGGTCGATGAGTGAGAGTGCGTCCTTGTACGACTCTTTGCCGGTCACATCCTCCTTCAATGCGATTTGCATCCGTCCCGTGTGGTCCTGGAGTGTGGCGAATGTCATTTTTCCCATTGTTCTCATGAGCATCACCCGCCCGGCGATTGCGCATGGTTCAGATTCTTTCAATTGCTTCGCCTCGTTCAAGACATGAGTCCTCTGAAACGAGGAAGCGAAGGGCTTCTTTCCCTGTGAGCGCATTTGCTCTGCTTTTTGGAGGCGGAAGGGATCCATGGCAGAAAGAATAGACGCGAAGAGAGGAAGGGGAAAGGGCAGCGCTCCTTTATGTGGTACGTGTCTTCTTGAATGAGAATGCGAAGATAGGTTCAATGCTTCAGACATGATTGCTTGATATGACCTATTCTCATACCATATTCGTATGTTTGAATCCTTGGGACTTGGAGGTTCGAGGAGAGGAGTGAGGCGCCACATCACGCTCGGAGACCTCGCGGAAGCGCGTTGCGATGGAGAAGCGGCTGCCCGCAGATTGGCTGACGAGAGATTGAGGCAGATTGTTCGTGAGGAGATTGAGGCAGCCCTGAGAAAGTACGGTGTTATTCCGCCTCGGAGTGATGATGCGACAGGAACGGAACCTCCAAAGGATAATTGAGATTTACTGACGATTTATTGACGAATGTCATTGACGTCTCCTATTCTTCTAAATAAACTTCCCCCGCTTTCGGATCTTCTCCAAGAGTCGATCCAACGTTCGCGACGTTCCAGACCGCCTTCCCATCAGGGTAAATAAGCGGTCCAGATGAACCTCCCGCACCTATGCCTTCAGGCCTCATCGCACGCAAAGTCGGCATGTCCCGCATTTTCCTTCCGGACGGAGCGGCGGTTCCCGTGACGTACCTCTCGGTCGAACCGAATACCGTCGTGCGGGTGAAGACGAAGGAGCGCGACGGGTACGACGCGGTGGTTCTGGGCATCGGCGCGCGTGACTGGACATCGAGAAAGGGGAAGGCGCACGTGCGCTATGCACTGCAGAAGGAGTGGAAGGTGGATTCCCTTTCCGGACTGGAGGCCGGGAAGAAGATTACCGTCGAAGTCGTGCCCGAGGCGTGCACCGTTTCGATCATGGGAATTAGTAAAGGAAAGGGGTTTGCCGGAACCATCAAGCGCCATCACTTCTCGGGCGGACCGGCCTCGCACGGATCGCACTTCAAGCGCGAGCCGGGGTCCATCGGCATGCGCACCCAGCCGGGCCGCATTCATAAGGGCAAGCGCATGGAGGGGCACATGGGCACCGATACCGTCACCATCAAGGAGCGCCCCGTGATCATGACCGATAAAGAGAAGGGAGTGATTGCCGTGAAGGGGCCTGTGCCCGGCGCCAACGGTTCCGCCGTCTTTGTGACCATTGAAACGCTTCCGAACCAAAAAGCATGAACGCAGATCTCTATTCCTCCGTCGGCGAAAAGAAGGGGACGGTTGCATTGCCCGCCTCTCTCTTCGAGGCTCCCGTCAACGGAGGATTGATGCATCAGGCCGTCGTCCGCCAGCTCTCGGGCGCCCGCGCCTCCATCGCGCATACGAAGTCGCGCGGCGAAATCCGCGGATCCACCCGCAAGCTCTACGCGCAGAAGGGGACCGGTCGCGCGCGCCGCGGTCCCATCCGAAGCCCGCTCCTTCGCGGAGGCAACAAGGCCTTCGGTCCGAAGTCGAATGCGAACTTTACGAAAGACATGCCGCGCGAAATGCGGCGGGTCGCACTCGTCTCCTGCCTCTCGCTTCAGGCGAAGCGCGGGACCATCGTCGCCCTCGAAGGGTTTGCGGGGAAGAAAACCAAAGAGGCCGCTCTACTCCTGCAGAAATTGCCTCTGCAGATCGGGAGGAGACTGCTCGTCGTCACGGGAGAGCAGAGCGAGAACGTGATCCGTGCCATGCGCAATATTCCGCGCCTCCGTGTGGTCAGTGCTTCCTACCTGAATCCCGTGGATGTGCTCGGCGCGCGGAAAATCATTTTCTTCACTGCCGCGCTCAAGAAGGCGGAAGAGCTCTTCGGTTCTCCGCGCGAGTGGAAGGCGAAAGTGCCGGTCTTCGCCCTCCAGGCTACGCCAGGCAAGAAAAAGATGGATGCAGCAGAGGAGCCTAAACCCTCTCTTACAAAAAAAACGCCTCGCACGAAGACCTCCAAGCCGACCGCACGCGTCAAGCGCTCTTCCACGCGGCCGGGAATGGTTCGCCTGCGCTCACCACAGGCGGCTGCCCCTGGCCCTAACCCTAACCCTAACCCTAACCCTAATCCTAATTCCTAGCATGGATCTCTCCCGCGTCATCATCGGGCAAGTGGTCACTGAAAAAGCGGAGCGTCAGCGCACGCAGCGTATGCATACGCTGAAGGTGGCTCCGGATGCGACGAAGATCGACGTGAAGGCCGCCCTCAAGTGTTACTACGACACAGATGTCACGAATATCCGGGTCATGCGGGTCGGCTCGAAGAGCAAGGCGATGCCGCGCGGAGTGGGAACCATGCAGAAGCGCCATCCCATGAAGAAAGTCATCGTGACTCTTTCGAAAAAGAGCAAGACTCTCGACCTCACTTCTTTCCAGATGTAATCCTTACGTTCTTATGATCTCACTCCTGAATCATCGTGCATCCCCTTTGCGCCCCCTCATCCATCTTCTCCCCCGTGCCGGGGGAGAAGGCAAGCGGAACAGTGAAGGTCCGTTCGGTTGTTTAGAGTGGGCTGAATATTTACCTCTGCGCTATGTCTCTTAAGATCTGCAAACCAACGACTCCCGGGCGACGTCAAATGACGATCGCGGATTTTTCCGCACTCTCAAAGAAGCGTCCCGAGAAGCGGCTCGTCTCCGGCCGCAAGCGCATCTCCGGAAGAAACAACGCCGGCCGCATCACCATCCGGCACCGCGGCGGCGGACACAAGCGCCTCTTCCGCGATGTCGACTTCCGTCGTAACCGGAAGGACGGTGTGCCGGGTACGGTGGCAGCCATCGAGTACGATCCCAATCGCTCCGCCCGGATCGCCCTCATCCATTATGCGGACGGCGAGAAGCGCTACATTCTCTCGCCAGAAGGCCTCACGGCAGGCGATCAGGTTGTCAGCGGCGAGCGCACGAAGGTGAAGACCGGGAACCGCATGTGCATCCGGCATATTCCGGTCGGGTACAAGATTCACGACATCGAACTCACACCCGGAAGAGGAGGGCAGATCGTCCATTCCGCCGGAACGGCGGCGACGCTCTCCGGATTCGACGGCGACTTCGCGCTCATTCAGCTCCCCAGTGGCTCTGTCCGCAAGGTGCGTTCCGTCTGCACCGCGACCATCGGGACGGTGAGCAATGCCGAGCACAACCTGATCACCATCGGCAAGGCGGGACGCATGCGCTGGATGGGACGGCGTCCACAGGTGCTGGGCAAATCCATGAACGCCGTCGATCACCCGCACGGAGGAGGCGAGGGGCACTCGCCCATTGGTCTCAAGGCGCCGAAGACGCCATGGGGTAAGAAGGCTCTCGGCGTGAAAACGCGCTCCCGCAGCAAGTCCAGCGCTCTCATCGTCCGTCCGCGCATCCACAAGCGCCGCAAGAAATAAAATTTCATTTTTCATTTTTCATTTTCAATTTTCCATTTCGTTCTATGTCCCGCTCACTCAAGAAAGGCCCCTACGTTGATCCCCGTCTCTTCCAGAAGGTGATGAAGATGGTGGAAGCCAGCGAGAAAAAGATCCTCAAGACGTGGGCGCGTGATTGCGACATCCCGCCCGAGTTCGTCGGATTCACGTTCGCCGTTCATAACGGGAAGGATTTCGTGCCCGTCTACATCACCGAGCAGATGGTGGGGCATAAATTGGGTGAGTTCTCCTGGACGACCAAGTTCAAGATCCACGGCGGCAAGATGGTTGCCGCGCAGGCCGCAGCTGCAGCCGCAACGGCCGCTCCTGCTCCTGCCGCCACCGCTCAAGGCAAGGATACTTCCACCGCAAAACCATGAGAGTTCGTATACCGACTATTGGCTATTGGCAATTAGCTGTTGGCTACAAGCCAAGAGCCAATAGCCAACAGCTTCCCATTGCCCTCATTTCTCACATCCGCATCCGACGCCCATTATGAAAGCCTCCCTCCGCTCCGTCCGTATCGCTCCCAAGAAGGCCAACCTCGTGGCCCGGATGGTCCGCGCCATGCCCGTGGATGCGGCGATGGAGTCCCTCAGGCGGACACACAAAAAGGCTGCGCGCCTGCTCCAGGGTCTCCTTGCTTCCGCGATCGCGAACGCCGAACAGAATGACAAGCAGGACAGGAGTCACCTCGTTATAAAAGAGATCATCGTGAATAAGGCGCAATCCTATCGTCGCGGCGTCCCCATGGCGCGCGGTCGCACGCGGCCCATGCGGAAGTATTTGAGCCACATTGATATCATCCTTGGGGTTGCTGTTGCTGAAGATTCAGAGGGCGGGAAGAAGCAAGAGACAAGAAGCAAGATCCAAGAAAAGAAGCCCAAAGCTGGAGAAAAGAACGTGAAGGGTGTAGAAAGTGTGGCGAAGGAGAGCAAAAAGCGATCTCAGAATGCACCGAAGAAAGTTTCTTCTCCTCTTCCCTAACCCTAACCCTAACCCTATCCCTTACTTATGGGCCAAAAGGTCAACCCCAACGGCTTCCGACTCGGCATCACGCACACGTGGCCGAGTACGTGGTTCGCGCGCGGCCGCAAGTACCGTGATCTCTTCCTGCAGGATGTGCGCATCAAGCGCTTTGTCGCGGAGAAGTTCAAGGAGGCGGGGATCAGCGAAGTGCTGATTGATCGCGGAAAGAAGACGGAGCTCACCATTTCGACCAGCAAGCCGGGCGTCATCATCGGCAAACAGGGCGCCGCCATCGAAGAGCTCCGCAAAGATCTGGAGAGGAAGTTCGGCGGTTCCTTCGAGGTGAAGATTCAGGAGGTGCGCAATCCCGACGCCGATCCGAATATCATCGCGGAGACCATCCAGGGGCAGATCCAGCGCCGCATGCCGTACCGAAGAGCCGTGAAGATGGCCATTGAGAAAGCGATGCAGGGCGGAGCCATCGGGGTGAAGGTGCGCGTTTCCGGACGTTTGAACGGCGCCGAGATCGCCCGCTCTGATCTGTTCAGGAACGGCAATGTTCCGCTCCATACTCTGCGGGCGAACGTCCAACACGCCACCCGGCATGCCGTCACGACCTACGGAACGATCGGCGTGCAGGTGTGGGTCTACAAGGGGATGGTCTTCCGGAAAGTCCAACAGATGCAATCTTCCTCACTTCCGTCCTGACGCCAAATGCTCGAACCCAAGAAACTTAAACGGCGCAAGCAGCATCGTAACCGCGGAGGATTCGCGGGGATGGCGCAGCGCGGCAATCTCCTCGCATTCGGATCGGTAGGCCTCAAGGTCGTCGAGACCGGTGAACTGACGGCCCGCCAGATCGAAGCGGCGCGAAGAGCCATGACCCACTGCGTACAGCGCGGCGGGAAAATCTGGATCCGCGTCTTTCCCCATACGCCCGTATCGAGGAAGGCGGCGGAGGTGCCGATGGGCTCGGGTAAAGGGTCCTTGGAGTACTTCTCGACGATCGCCAAGAAGGGAACGATCATTTTCGAAATGGACGGCGTCTCGCTTTCTGTGGCGAGTGAAGCGCTCCGGCTCGCAGCGCATAAATTGCCCATGAAGACGAAAGTGATTACCCGTATCCCCAGCTGATATGCCGACGGAATCTTCCACCATGGAGCTTCGAAAAATGCAGAGAGCGGATCTCGAGCACGAGCTTCATGAACTCACAACGGAGATTTTGAAGCTGCGGCTCGGCATCGAAATGAAGAAGGAGAAGGATACCGCCCGCTTCAAGCGGCTCAGGAAACAGCGCGCGCGGGTCATGACGATCCTCGCGGAGAAACCGCAGGAATCGTTGTCTCGGCATGAGAAAATCGCTACGGTGGGCAAACCCGCCTCCGTCTCAAAGACGAAAGCGGACAAGCTGTCCCCCAAAATTCCAACGACTGCGAAAAAGCCGAAGTCCAAGTCTTCCCCCAGGAAATCATGATACCGAGTTACATCAACAATGTTCGGGGTCGCATGCCCCCCTCATCCATCTTCTCCCCCTTCTTAGGGGGAGAAGGGCAGCGGAAAGATGAATGTCTTTATCTCAATAAAACATATCGAGATTTCTATCCCCTTCATCAATTTTTTGTATGAGAAAGAAGAAAGGCGTCATCACATCGGCCAAGATGAAGGACACGATCTCCGTGGTCGTGCACCGTCTGATCTTTCACCCCATCTACAAGAAGCGCTTCCGCCGGAGTAAGAAGTTTCTTGCGGATACGAAGGGATTCTCCGATCTCTGCGAGGGCGATACGGTCATCATCGGAGAGTGTCGGCCACTGAGTAAGCGCAAGTGTTTCCGCTTACTTGAAGTGGTCAGCCGTGTTCCGCGTGTGAGTGCGCTCCAGGAGGAGGCGGGGCTCGAAGCAGCGATGCGCCGACGGAGGAAGAAGGATGAAGAAACCGCTTCCCCAGCTCTGCAGTCATGATTCAGGTGCAGACCATTCTCGGCGTCGCAGACAATACGGGAGCGAAGAGCGCCATGTGCATCCGCGTGCTCGGCGGCACGCGCCATCGCTATGCGGGAATCGGAGATCTCATCATCGTGGCCATCAAGGATGCGGCTCCCCGCGGGACTGTCCGTAAGAAAACCGTGGAGCGGGCGGTGGTGGTCCGGACGCGCGCCATGACGCGGCGCAAGGACGGCAGCGGTATCCGTTTCGACGACAATGCCTGTGTGATCGTCGCGAAGGACGGTCTCCCGAAGGGGACGCGCGTCTTCGGCCCCGTGGCACGGGAACTGAGAGCTTGCGGATTCCAGAAGATTATCTCCCTTGCACCCGATGTTCTCTAAGCCTCACGATCACATTCGGCAAGATCCCCTTCGACTGCGCTCAGGGCAGGCAAGATCCAAGACGCAAGATCCAAGTCCGCCTCTATGTTTTTGTATCTTGTATCTTGTATCTTGTATCTTCCGCCTTCCATTCTTTTTTCAACAATGAAACTTCGTACTGGGGACCATGTGGTTGTCATCAGCGGCAAGGACAAGGGGAAGTCGGGAACCATTCTCCGCGTGCTTCACGAAACGAACCGCGTCGTCGTGAGTGATGTGAATATGCGCAAGAAGCATATCAAGAAGCAGGCGGATCGTGCGGGGCAGATCATCCGCTACGAAGCGAGTCTGTCCGCCTCCAATGTTGCGTTCCTCGATCCGAAGCTGAAGAAACCGACGCGCATCGGTTTCACGTTCGACGAGAATGGCCGCAAGCAGCGTATTGCCAAACTGAGTGCGCAGACTATCGTGGAGGGAAAGAAGACGAAAGTGGTGCGGGAAGGCAAGGAGGAAAAAGAGGGCAAGGAGGGCAAAGAGGCGGTAGAGCAGAGGGGCGAGGCACCGAAGAAGGCGCCGTTCTGGAAGAAGATGGCCTTCGGCGCCGAGGCGGTGAAAGATGCGGCGGATGTAACAGAAGGTTCCCGTATGACACAGGATCACTCCGTCCCCGCACAGGATCGCTCGCAGAGCACGCTCCAGCATTCCCGCGGCCAGTAACATGACGTACCTCTCGCTCCACCAACGGCTCCGCGGACAAGTCGCAGAAGCGCTCAAGAAAGAGCTTAAGGTTTCGAATATCCATGCCCTTCCGGGTATCGAGAAGGTTATAGTGAACGTGGGCATCAACCGCGAGAAGATGGAGAGCAAGGAAATGCATGAATACGTCGCCGAATGCCTGAGGAAGATCACCGGCCAGAAACCGGTCTTCACCTGCGCGCGCAAAGCCATCTCGAATTTCAAGATCCGCCAGAACCTGGTCGTCGGAGCCATGGTGACGCTCCGCGGCCGCAAGATGGAGGAGTTCCTCGACCGTCTCCTGAGTTACGCCCTCCCGCGCATCCGCGACTTCCGCGGCGTGACGACGAAACTCGATGGCCACGGCAACTACGCCATCGGCATCTCTGACCAGTCCATTTTCCCGGAAGTTCCTCCGCCTGAAGCGAAGCAGATGTTCGGTCTGCAGGTTCAGATCCGGACAACTGCCGACTGCGATGATTCCGCCAGAGCGCTGCTGAAGCATATGGGTGTTCCCTTCGCTCCCGACAAGAAACACTCTTCCTCACCCACCTCCTGATTTTCCTATGGCCAGAAAAGCACTCGTCAACAAGCAGAGGGCAACCATGAAGAAGGCGCTCAGTCAGAAGGCCGCCGGGAAGAAAGTCACGTTCCCAACGCGCATCTACTACCGTTGCACTCTCTGCGGACGGCGCCACGGCTACATGCGCTTCTTCGGCATTTGCCGCATCTGCTTCCGGGAGCTGGCCATCAACGGCGAGATCCCGGGCGTTACAAAATCTTCCTGGTAAAAGCATGACCTACGTCACAGACCCCATCGGCGATCTCCTCACCCGCATCAGGAATGCCCAGCGTGCACGCCACTCCTCGTGTCGCGCCTCGTGGTCGCGCATCAAGGAGCAACTCTGCGAGATTCTCCGCCGCGAGGGGTGGATCGCGGAAGTGCGCGTCGTGGGAGAAGGGGTAGAGAAGACCGTAGAAGTGACGTTTTCCCCCGATAAGCCGACTCTCACACTGAAGCGCATCTCCAAGCCCGGTCGCCGCGTCTACCATGCTTGCACCGCCCTCAAGCCCGTCCTTAACGGATACGGCATTGCCATTCTCTCCACCAGCCAGGGCCTCCTCACCGACCGCGAAGCGCGGGAGAAGAAGGTGGGGGGGGAGGTTCTCTGTTCCATTTCCTAATCATGTTGTCTCTCTCTTCCCATATTGGCAAAGCCCCCCTCATCCACCAGCCTTCGCCCGCCGGGCTTCGGCCGGCAGGTCTTCTCCCCCAGCGTGGGGGAGAAGGCAAGCGGAAAAGTGAATGCCATTTTGGTCGCTTAAAGCGCTCATGTTCCTTTATCTATTTCTAATATGTCTCGGATTGGTCGCAAACCAGTGGCTATCCCCGGCGGTGTGACTGTCAGTGTCACAGGGAACACCGTGACCGTGAAAGGGCAAAAGGAAACGTTGGCGTACGCTTTCCTGCCTGCTGCCGTTTCCGTGAAGGTGGAGGGCAGCCGCGTGATCGTTGAACGGAAGGAGGATACGGACGAGAATCGCGCGCTCCACGGCCTCACGCGCCAACTCATCGCGAACATGGTGCAGGGGGTGAGCGAAGGATACAGCAAGAAGCTCGAGATCATCGGTGTGGGCTACAAGGCGCAGGTGAAGGGAAGGATGCTCGTGCTCCAGCTCGGCTTCTCGCATCCCATCGAGTATGCGATTCCTGCAGGCATCGAAGTCGTGCAGGATGAGAAGAACAAGAATCTCCTCACTATTCGTGGTGCCGATAAGCAACTCGTGGGACAAGTGGCTGCCTCCATACGCACATTCCGTCCGCCGGAACCCTACAAGGGCAAAGGCATCCGCTACACCGATGAAATCGTCCGCCGCAAGGTGGGCAAGGCCGCCGCCAAGACTGAAGCGTAATTTTTCCCGCGGCCTGGAACCGCCACCCGCGGCCAGGAACGGCCGCTCCTCCCTCCCCTCCATGCTCCTCAAGAAGACTCAACAACGGCTTATGCGGAAAAGGCGCATCCGGTCCCGCGTGAACGGTACCGCAGAGCGTCCGCGCATGACGGTCTTCCGTTCACTGAAGCAGATCACGGTGCAGATCGTGGACGATACCGCTGGGAAGACCCTTGTTGCCGCCTCCACGAAGGAGGTGAAAGCGGGTCCGAACGTGAAGGGCGCGAAGAAGCTCGGTGAACTCATTGCGAAGAAAGCCGTTGCCAAGGGCATCTCCGCGATCGTCTTCGACCGCAACGCCTACGCCTACCACGGCCGCGTCAAGGAGTTGGCCGATGCCGCGCGTGCGGGCGGATTGAAATTTTGATTTTTTACCGCGGCCGGGAACGGCCGCTTCTGATTCTCTAGCCCTAACCCTATCCCTAATGCCTAAATCGTCCCGTCCCGACCGCAAGAAGCCCGGCAACCGCCGTAATGAGCCCAAGGAGTTCGAAGAGACCACTCTCTCCGTCGACCGTGTGACGCGCGTCGTCAAAGGCGGCCGCCGCATGCGCTTCCGCGCCATCGTGGTCCTCGGGAACAAGAAGGGCAAAGTTGGCCTCGGGACCGGCAAGGCCATGGAAGTGCAGGAGGCGGTGAAGAAGGCAACGTCCGCGGCACGCCGCAGCATGATCCGCGTGCCCATCCCTGAGGGGACTATTCCTCACGAAGTCAATCTCAAGTTCAAAGCAGCGCGCATCCGCCTGCTCCCCGCCCGCGAGGGAACGGGGATCATCGCCGGAGGAGCGATCCGCGTCATCCTCGAGCACGCGGGAGTCCGAAACGTCCTCTCGAAACGCTTTGGAAGCTCGAACAAGCTCGTGAATGCGCAGGCGACCATGCTTGCCTTGCAGCAGTTGCGCGGCACGCCTCCGCCGGAAGAAGAGAAGAAGACGACTCTCAAGGAAACCGTTGCCGCCGAGCAGGATGCCGAGGCGCTTTCCTCTGAGCGCGCCGGCTTGGAGGTGAAGGAAGTGAGGAGGGAGGATGTCATTGAGAAGTGATGCGCACCGTCCTCCTCATCATCGCCCAAGAGAACTTTCAGGACACGGAACTGAAGGGCACGCGGGACAGTCTTCTCAAGGCAGGATTCCAAATCGTTTTGGGGAGCATAACAGCGGGCGCATGTCGCGGGAAATTCGGCTCGACCGAAATCGCTGAGATCGCGCTCAAGGATGTCATTCTCGAGGATTATGACCGCGTCGCCTTCATCGGCGGGCCGGGGGCGGAGGCTCTCAGAGTGGATCCTTCCGCTTTGAAGATCGCATTCGATACGGCAGCGGCCCAGAAACCACTCGGAGCCATCTGCATCGCCCCCCTCATTCTCGCTAAGGCCAAGGTCCTCTCCGGACGCAAGGCGACCGTGTGGGACAGCGGTGGCGAGCAGGCAGGGATTCTCACGGCGAGCGGGGCTACGTATACCGGTGACGATGTGACGGTGGACGGAATGATCGTCACAGCGAACGGGCCGGCCGCGGCCGAAGAGTTCGGGAGGACGTTGGCCAGCCTCTGAAAAAACCCCTATTTCCCTCTTTACCGCAGTAGCTCGAATCAGTAGGATCTCTCAGAGCTTCGCTCCGAACGGATCGGAGTGAAAGATCTTCCTTATGTTGCATCAGCTCAAGCCAGCACCGGGGTCCATCAAGAAGCATAAGCGCATCGCGCGCGGCATCGCCGCCGGCGGCGGAAAGACCGCAGGCCGCGGGACGAAAGGCCAGCATGCGCGTGTCGGCAAGGGGCAGCGCTTCGGATTCGAAGGAGGCCAGACCCCCCTCATACGCCGCCAGCCGAAGCTGAAGGGCTTCCGGCACCCCGCGCACAAAGAGTACGAAGTCCTTTCCTTGGATACGCTTTCGAAGCGTCTGGAGGCAGGGCACTACGACATTGCCGCGCTCAAGGCATCCCGTCTCGTTCACGCGAGGAAGCCGGTGAAGATCCTTGCCGGAACGGCACCCCTCACGAAGAAATTCGCCCTCTCTGTCCATGCCGTTTCAGCTTCTGCCAAGGAAGCCATTGTGAAGGCAGGCGGCTCCGTCACGATCATCCGCTGATTCCTCATGCTCAAATACTTCTGGCAACTCTGGCACTCTGAGGATCTGCGCAAACGCATTCTCATAACGATCTTCATTCTGATTCTCTACCGCGTGGTCGCGCACATCCCCATTCCGGGGACGGATCCCTTCGCGCTCAGGCAGTTTTTGGATTCCCGCGGCGGCACCGGAGTGCTCGGCGTCTTCGCCGCGCTCACGGGCGGATCGCTGGATAACTTCTCCATCGTGCTCCTCGGACTCTCCCCGTACATCAACGCCTCCATCATTCTGCAGCTGTGCACCGTGATCTTTCCGCGGCTCGAGGCGCTCAGCAAGGAGGGTATTTCCGGCCAGCAGGTCATCAATCGCTACACGCGGCTCATCACGGTTCCCCTCGCGTTCGTGCAGAGTTACGGTTTCCTCATCCTGCTCAAGCGTGGCGGAGCCGATCTCATCGATTTGAGTTTCCCTCACGTGCTCATTCCCATGATGCTCGTGACGGCGGGCTCCGTCATCCTCATGTGGATGGGGGAGCTCATCACGGAGAAAGGCATCAGTAACGGCAGCTCACTCATCATCTTCACGGGCATCGTCGCGGATATGCCGGCTACCTTGAGTTCCCTCTTTCTCGCAGGGCAGGGGAAATTGGGAGCCTTCTATCTCTTTGCCGCCGTTTCCATTCTCATGCTCATTGCCGTCGTCCTCTTCACTGATGCCCACAGGCTGATTCCCATCACCTACGCCAATCAGGGTGCCGGGCGGGGTGTTGCGGGCGGCATCCCCATCCGCATCAATCAGGCGGGCATGATTCCCATCATTTTCGCCGTTTCCCTCATTACCCTGCCGGCCATCGTCGCTCAGTTTCTCCAGACGGCACCGCGGTTCCAGCGTCTCGTCGGGATGGTGACGACCTACATGAACCCGCAGAATCCGAGCTTCGTGTATATGGCTGTGTACTTCCTCCTCGTCGTCGCCTTCACGTATTTCTACGTTTCGGTCACCTTCCGTCCCACGGAGGTCGCGGAAAGCATTCAGAAGCGTGGCGGCTTCATTCCGGGCATCCGCCCGGGCAAGCAGACCGCGGACGTCCTCGCGCGCACATCGAGCCGCCTGAACCTGTGGGGCGGCCTCTTCCTCGGCGCAGTCGCCATCATTCCGCTCATCTTCACGACGTACTCCACCTTGAGTTCCGCAGATCTCCTCATCTCCGGCTCGGGACTGATCATCGTGGTCGGCGTGGTGATGGATCTCATCCGGCAGATCAATGCGCAGATGCTCGCGCATGATTATGAGAAGTTGGTGTAATCCTTTTTTTATGCTCGAAGCTGCTATCAATACTAAAAGTGTGGAGGCGAGGGGTAGGCCAAGGGAAGTTCCATGCCCATTGTTAACAAGAGCCCGCATCGAGTTTCAAGAGTTTTTGGCGCATGGGCCGAGTCGGGAAGCTGTTGAGGATTTGACCAGGGATCCGGGCCCTGTGCGGCGCATTTCTGACTTTCTGGTTCAGGGGGATGGATGTCCAAATGCCGGTACATGAGACGGAGTGATTGTTTACTGTTTTTTTGTTTTGCCTCACCCCCTGGCCCCAATTCGACCTCATCCCCAACCCTTCTCCTGTGTGCAGGAGAAGGGAGATGTTTTTGTATGTTGTGTGTTTTTCTTTCGAAGAAAACAAACAGACACACATACAGTTCCCCTCTTCACGATAGTGGAGAGGGGTCAGGTCGTTGGAGGAGAGGGGGCTAGGGGGTGAGGCAATTTGATACTTGATACTTCATACGTAATACATAATCCTATGCGCATGGATCTCGTCTTCTTCGGCATCCAGGGTTGCGGCAAAGGAACGCAGGCGAAGAAGCTTGCTGCGGAATTTGGCTACGACATCTTCGAGGCGGGCGGGGAACTCCGGAGCATCGCCGCTACCGGATCCGCACTCGGCGAGACGGTGAAGTCCTTCATTGATGTGGGGAAGCTGGTCCCGTTCGAAATCATCATGCAGGTCGTGAAAGAGGCCATTCTCGCGCGGCCGAAGACCCAGAAAATCCTCTTCGACGGCATCCCGCGGGACAGAGATCAAATGGAGGCGTTCGATGCCATCCTGCGGGAGGTTGGCCGTGATTTCACATGCGTACACTTCCTCCTTTCGAAGGAGGAGGCTCTGAAGCGTATTCTGGGCAGAGCGAAGGCGGAGGGGCGGGCGGACGATGCGAATACGGAGATCATCATAAGGCGCATGGAGACCTTCGAACAGAAGACGCTCCCGGTGATTGATGCGTACGGAAGGCAGGGGAAGGTGATCGAGGTGGACAGTGGTGGGACAGTGGAGGAGGTGTATGCGAAGCTGAAGGAGCTTCTTAGCTTCTTAGCTTCTTAGCTTCTTACTTCAGGAACATCATAGAATTCTTCCTAAGAAGCTAATAAGCTAAGCTACAACCTAAGAAGCTTTCATCCTCTCTATTGTTTTACAATGTCGCAGTTTCAACTTTTTTCCGAGGAAGAGATCGATTCGCTTCGTACGGGCGGGAAGATCCTGCGTGATTGCCTCACGCTTGTCTCCGGCTTGGTACAGCCGGGCATCAAGACCATCGATCTCGACCGGAAGGCGGAGGAATTCATCCGATCGTTTGCGGGGGCTGTCCCGGGATTCAAGGGGTACCACGGTTACCCGGCGACGCTGTGTACATCGGTGAACGATGCCTGCGTGCATGGCATTCCCGGAGACTATGCGCTCAGGGAAGGGGACATTATTTCCCTGGATTGCGGTGTGCTCTATGATGTGCTCTATACCGATGCCTGCGTGACCGTGCCCGTCGGAACAGTGTCTGCACAGGCAACTCTTTTGATTCGAACGACCGAAGATGCACTCAAAGCAGCTGTGGACATCATTCGGAAAGGGCGAAACGTCGGTGATCTGTCAGCTGCCATAGAAAAGACGGCGAGGGCGAAAGGGTTCTCCCCCGTCCGCTTCCTCACCGGCCACGGTCTCGGTACCGCCCTCCATCAGTTCCCCGATATCCCGAACAGCGGTGCGGCGGGGACGGGACCGGTCCTTCCCGAGCGGACCATCATCGCTGTGGAACCCATCATTTGCGCTGGGACCGGCGCTATCCGCGAAATGGGTGGCGGATGGACGATTCTCACGAGTGATCACACGCTCTGCGCCCATGCAGAGCATACCTTGCTCATATTGCCCGACGGATGCGATATTCTTGCATAGAGTATTTTCTATTATTAGACAATAAAATTACTATTTCTCAATAGAATTTCTGTTACAGAGAGGAAAAAGAAGTCGAGTTTGCTTGCTGATCTCACGAGCGATCTGTAGGATTTGGCGGCTTTTTACGCATGTTTTGCTTGTGTCGAAGGATGTAATTGAACTCATTGGCATTGTGGAAGAAACATTTCCAAATGCTACGTTCAGGGTCCGCATCACTTCCGATCAGGCGCAGGATCACCAGCTCCTCTGCACGCTCGCAGGTCGTATGCGCGTGCATCGTGTGCGCATCCTCCCGGGAGACAGGGTGAAAGTGGAGATGACGCCCTACGATCTGGAAAAAGGGCGGATCACCTACCGCTTCCGCGCCGAGCAGGATCCGGCTATGGCAGGAACATCCTCCGCACCCCCCTCCACTCATCCTCATCCATGAAAGTCCGTCCCTCCGTCCGGCCCATTTGCAAAGACTGCCGTCTGGTCATCCGGCGCAGTGGTCTGACCCACAAGATGGTGCGCAGGATCGTCTGCAAGAATCCCAAGCACAAGCAGCGTCAGGGATGACGAAATGTAAAATGTACAATGTAAAATTTTCAATGAAATGAAGCTATGATCTCCACTTTCCCTCCTCCCGTAGTTCTGCCTCCATCGTTCTGAATCATCTGCAATCATTCTACATTCTACATTTTCCATGATTCGTATCGCAGGCGTCGTCCTCCCGGCCGAGAAGCACATCATCATCGCTCTCACGAGTATCAAAGGCATCGGGCGGCCGCTCGCTGCCCGCATGCTCCGGGAACTGAATATCGTGCCTGCACGCAAAGCGGAAACCATGACGGAGGAAGAGCAGGCGCGGCTCCGTGCCCGCGTGGAGCGCGAGGTGGTGGAGGGCGAACTCACGCGCAAGGTGTCCATGGATATCAAGCGTCTGCAGGACATCGGGACGTGGCGCGGGCACCGGCACCACCGCAAGCTCCCCGTCCGCGGACAGACCTCCCGCCGCAACGCCCGCACGAAACGCGGCAAGAAGAAGACAGGACTTTCAGGCCGAGTGACGCTGACCAAGACATAGTATGACCGATCCCGAGAAAACAGCACCGGCCGCACCCGAGACCCCGGAAATCGCAGGGGAGACCGCAGTGAAGGCTCCGCGACGCAAGAAAGTGAAGCGCACGGTGCCGCAGGCGCGTGTGTGCATCCATGCGAGCGAGAACAACACGCTCGTCACGTTCACCGATCTCGAGGGGAACAAGCTCGGCGGAGCGAGCGCGGGCATGGCCGGATTCGTCGGGACACGCAAGTCGACACCCTATGCAGCCAAAGTTGCCGCAGAGAAGGCTGCCGAGATCGTTGCCGTGTACGGCATCCAGTCCGTGCGCGTGGAGGTGAAGGGCCTCGGCCCCGGACGCGAACAGGCCATTCGCGGATTGCAGAGCGCCGGACTCAATCTCGATGCCATCGTCGATACGACCCCCATCCCGCATGGGGGCTGCCGTCCCCGCCGTCGCAGGCGCGTGTAATCCCTTTCCCGCAGCCAGGACTTTCCCGCAGCCAGGAACGGCTGCTCCTCGATTCTCCACCTAACCCTAACCCTAATCCTAATCCTAATTCTATGAAGTATACTGGTCCAAAAGCACGGCGCTGTCGCAAACTGGGAGTGAACCTCTTTGGGAGCGATAAGTATGACAAGATTCTCCAGCGTAAGCCCTATGGCCCCGGCAAATCGCCGAAGTCACGGTCCGGGCGCAAATCCGAGTTCGCGCAGCAGATGATGGAAAAGCAGAAGGTGCGCGATATCTATGGTCTTTCCGAGCGGCAGTTCTCCCGTCTCTACCGTGAGGCCACTGCGACGAAGGGGCAGACCGGCGAAGTGATGAAGCAGCTCTTGGAGCGCCGCCTTGACAATGCCGTCTACCGCGCCGGATTCGCCATGACCCGCATGCAGTCCCGGCAGTTCGCCGGACACGGCCATTTCTTCGTGAACGGGAAGCGCGTCACTGTTCCTTCCTATGAGCTCAAGGCGGGGGACACCGTGACTGTCCGGCCTGCGAGCAAGGGCTCGCCCGTTTTTGCCTCCATTCATGCTGCCCATGAGAAGTACATGCCGCCCAAGTGGATGAAAGTGGATGCTGCCGCGCTTTGCATGGAAGTCGTCACACTCCCTGATCCTGAGAATGCGGAGCAGGGGATCGATATGCGGCAGGTCATCGAGTACTACTCTCGCGCATAAACTCTCTTTTTTGCCCTCCTCTCGCGAGGGTTCCACCACTCTTTTCCTTCCACGGCCATGCACATCATTCAGGAAGAAATCGGCCTCCCCCTCCTCTCCGCTGTTCCTGTGAAGAAGGGTGACGACACGCACGTGATCTTTACGATTGCCCCGCTGCCCCCCGGTTTCGGCATGACGCTGGGCAACGCTGTCCGTCGCGCGCTCCTCTCCAGCCTCCCGGGTGCCGCAGCCACGTCCGTGCGCATCAAGGGCGTCCAGCACGAGTACACGACGGTGAAGGGGGTCCACGAGCCCGTGCTCGATATCTGTCTCAACCTGAAGCAGTTGAAGTTACGGAAATTCAGCAAGGAACCGGAGGTGATTCACCTCATTGCCAAAGGGCACAAAGTGCTCAAGGCGAAGGATCTCTCCGTTTCCTCGGACATCGAGATCCTCGATCCCGAGCTCACGCTGCTCACCGTCGAGAAAGGAGGGCAGATCGATATGGACATCACCATCGAGAAGGGTGTCGGGTATCTTCCTGCTGCAGAACGCAACAAGAAGCAGAATGAACCCGGGCTCATTCATATCGATGCGGCGTTCAGCCCCGTGGAAAGGGTTCGTTTCGATGTCGAATCGACCCGTGTGGGTCAGCGTACGAACCTCGATAAATTGATTCTTGATGTGAAGACGAATGGTTCCCTGACTGCGGAAGAGGCCGTCCGTTTTGCCGCCCAGCTCCTCAAGAGTTACTTCGAGTACTTCGGTACCGCCGAGAAGGTGGTCGAGAGCGATTTCATCGCCGATTTCTCGCGCATGGCTACTCCCGGCGGCGTGCACGCCGAACCGAATGCGCCGGTGAAGGAGAGCTACACACCCATCGAGATTCTCAATTTCTCGCCGCGCACCCTGAATGCTCTCATCAATGCCGGCGTGGGATCCATCGAGCAGCTCACGAAGTGTACCGAAGCCAGTCTCACCAACTTCCGCGGTTTCGGGACGAAAGCACTCGAGGAGGTACAGAAGACCCTCGCGGAGCGGGGCCTCTCCCTTGCGACAGAGAGCTTCGATTCCTGATTGACTCCGTCCACTCCTTCCCCGAGAATCGCTTCCCCATGCGTCATCGTATCTCCCGTCTTCGGCTCACGCAGAAACCCGCTCATGCGAAGATGCTCCTGCGTAACCTCGTGACGTCCCTCCTCCTCTACGAAAACATCCGGACCACGCGCTCTCGCGCGGACGTCGTACGGCCGGTCATTGACCGCATCATCACGGTTGCGAAGTCGAAGACTCCTTCTGTCGCCATTCGTCGAATCAATCGGATCGTGACGGACAAGAATGCCTGCCGGAAGGTCATGGAAGTGCTGCGCGATCGCTACAAGGCGCGCTCGTCCGGTATGACACGCATGGTGCCCGTCGGTTCCCGCAAAGGGGACGGAGCCATGCTGGTCGATGTGAGTTTGATTGATGCTGCGGATTCCATCATGGCAGCCGATACATCGAAGGTATCTTCCAAGAAGAAAGCATGAGGACATCTACCATTCCCCCGAAGGCACCTCTGTGGCGCATCATCGATGCTGAGGGGAAGTCATTGGGTCGTTTGGCTGCAAAAGTCGCTTTCGTGCTGCGCGGCAAGCATCGCCCCACCTTCTCTCCGCACCAGTTGTGCGGGGACGAGATTGTCGTGATCAATGCCGCAAAACTTTCGATCCCGCCTACCAAGCTCTATCGCAAGACGTATGTGCGTCACACGGGGTATCTGGGGCATATTCATACGACAGATCTGAAGCACATGATGGAGAGAGATCCGGTCATCGTCATCGAAAAGGCGGTCAGGGGCATGCTCCCGAAAAACCGTCTCCGCCCGAGGATGCTGAAGCGTCTGCACGTCTTCATCGGCAAAGAGCATCCGCACGAGCCGCAGAAGCCCACCCCCCTTTCCCTCTGATCCATGGAGCAGACCACGAAGAACCGGCCGTATCTCGGGAGCACCGGGAAGCGCAAGACCGCGGTTGCGTGGGTGAAGCTCTTTGAGGATGGGTCCGGGAAAACGACCGTCAACGGTAAGCCTCTCAAAGAGTACTTTGCGGGCGTACAGATCGAGAATGCGCTCGCTCCGCTCACAATCGCCAATGTGGCCCAGCGTGTGGACACCGAAGCCATCGTGCAGGGGGGAGGGAAGTCCGCCCAGTCCGATGCGGTACGTCACGGCATCTCCCGTGCGCTCATTCTCCTGAACCCGGAACTCCGGTCCGCGCTCAAGCGTGAGGGGTTCCTTCGCCGCGACGCGCGTATCAAGGAACGCAAGAAGCCGGGACTCAAGCGGGCACGCAGAGCGCCGCAGTGGCAGAAGCGGTAGGGAGACAGCCTTTAGCTGTCAGCCGTCAGCCTTCAGTCTTCGTCATGCACTGTTGCATGCAAAAACTGAAGGCTGAAGGCTCATAGCTGATGGCTCATCGCTATGCCAGCGCCAGTTTCATGTAGTAGAGGCTGGCACCCTGATCGGTATCTAGGATGAAGCGTGCGTCGACCGCAGAGAGCTGGAGGATGGTCTGGCACATCTTGAGGAGCATCTTCGGAGGGATGGTGACGCCCGCCTCCATACATGCGGCACAGAGGCCTGCGGCATCTTTTGCCTTGATGTAGGGCTCTCCGCGGTCACGGATGACCTCGCGCAGCGTCTCCTGCACAGTGACAACGAAATGTTCAATGTATGTCTCCAGTTCTTCCACGGGCAGGTCAGAGACCTCCGGGAGCGCTTCGATGATGTCGAGGTCGCTGTGAATGGCATGGGCGATGCAGGCTTCGATGGACATGGGTGTTTGTGTGGAGAAATCCAATCATTATAGTCCAAAAAGGCTCAGCGTGGAAGGGGGTATTCCGGATGAAAATGGAGCGCCGAGCAACCATCGGGTAGCGATCAGCTCTTCGTATTGCGAAGTCCTAACCCCTCGACTCCGCCGCGTCGGTCGTGACCGACGTGACTCCGCTCGGGGCAGGGAAGCTAAGAAGCTACCTTTCGGCTTCGCTCCAGTCTTTGCCCTTTGGGCTACGCCCGGCAGGCAGGGCGAGCCAGCTAAGAAGCTGTTTCCGGCGCGGCCTCCGTTCCTTCCGGCGGAGCTTCAGGGGAAGTTGGCTCAGTTGCTTCAGGTGTCGGCGCAGGAGTATCTGCCCCCTCCGATGGGACTTCCGGTGCCGTCGGCGTCACATCTTCAGTGGGTGTGGTATCCACCGTTTCCACCGGAGGCGTGGTGGGTTCACCGGTTTCTTCTGTAGGCGGAGGAATAGTGTCAGCTTCCTCTTTTTCTTCTTTTTCCTCTTTGCCCTCTTCATCCTCTTCCAGTGGCAGGACAGGATCTACCGATGCTCCTGATCCCGCTTGCGGCTCTTCCTGAGGGGGCGGGACGACGGATCCGGATCCATCGGAGGGCGCTTCGGGAGGTACTTCAGGGGCGGGGGAAGCCGGTTCCTCTGCGGGAAGCTCCGGTTCACTCTGGGCTTCCACGAAGTATGGCGGCGGGAGAACGAGCGCGGGATCGAGTTCCGTGTCGTAGGTGAATTCCACGATGAGGTCGGGGTGCGCCCAGCGGTGGTCCGTGTGGTAGCGACTGCAGTTATAGGGGTTCCCGTTATCATCCAGCATCACCTGTTGCCGTATGCAGGCGTTCCACACGGTGCTCGAGGAGACCGGAACGCCGTGTGTGTCGACCGGGAACGGAATGGGCGTCACGGCTCCGGGGACGGCACCTGCCGTCGTCCTCGGATCGCGATTGGCGATGGCATGCCACGTGAAGGTGATGGGAGATGATGTGGTATTTGCGATCTGGAGGATGAAACCTGTCTGGGACTGGAAGCGTATCCGCCACGGATCGAAGGAGTCGGACGTTGCCGTCACGATGGGCTTGGTCTCAAACGGTGGAGTGAAGGCGACGGTCACGTCCGTTCCGTTTGCCGGGATGACGGCGTACCCTGCCTGATTGCTGTTCACGATGAGTTCACCCTTCACCTCCACATCGGAGAAGAAGGTGGCGAGCCCCTGAACGGTGATGTCGCCAAGGACATTCAGAGCTTCGCTGACGATGAGAGAATCGAATGTTTGGTTGGCACTCTGAGGAGTGAAGAAGGACGAGAGCGGCTGGCCGTTGATGAGGAGCTCTCCCTGCAGGGAGAGGGTTCCTCTGAGGGTGGCTCCGGTCGCTGAGACATCGAGTGAGGCGGCATGGAGCGCGCCCTGAATGGTGAGGTCATCCATGAAGAATGCCGGACCGGTCGCCGTTAGATTCTGTGTCGTGAGGGTATTGCTCACTGCGACGGTCGTCATCGAGAGATTGAGCATGCTGGCAGTGAGCGCATCCTTGAGTGCCGCGAGATCCTGCGTCGTCGCGAGATCGGCCGGAAGGGCTGCCTGCAGGGCTCCGGACTCCGTGAGGCGATCGAGGAGAGGAGCGAGATCCAGTGTTTCCAGACTGGAGGCGATACTCAGGCGGATCTCGTCGTCGATTTCGAGAGTGGCGACGGCTTCGGTTACACGCTGGCTCACCGCCTCTGCCGTGAGGGAGGAGTTTCTGCGGGAAATCAACACTTTCACCGTGCCTTGACCGGAAGAGAGGCCTTCCAGTGCGATACCGACCGTCGGCTCGCCGGCTTCCGCGCGGCGGGCGAAACCTGCGATGGAAGCAGGAGTGAGGGCGTCTCCCGGACGGATGGAGAGATTATTTTCGATCATCGCCCTGGCCGGAACCTGTCCGATGAGTCCGACGAGGACCGTTCCCGGAACGGGGAGTCCCTCTGCTCCGCTCATGACGTTTCCGACGAAACCCGGATTCGCCGAGACGATGCCGACGACGTTGGGATCCGCGGCGTCCGCGCAGCGAAGTACGGCATTTTCCCCTGCGATGTCGATGCATACGAGTTCACCCGGCTGGAGCGACCGGTCAGAGGAGAGGAACCATTCCGCGTAGTCTGCGCCCGCCCCGCTGTAAGCGTTGTCGGAGTAGACGCTGCCGTTCGCCGTGATGCGGAACGCCGCATCCTCGTCGCCTGCGACATCGGAGAGGATTTTGAAGACATTCTGCGTGCCGGTCGTTTCCTCTGTGTCGATGAGGAGCGACTCGCGGTTGTCCGCATCGAGTGCCTTGAGGGCGAGTTTGTCATCCGTCGCCAGCGTGGAGCCGGAGGAGCGGTAGAGGTTCGTGTCGAAGGTGCCCTTGTAGCCGAAGAGGATGTGCGGACTGGAACCCGACTTGGTGAACATATCGACGGCCAGACCCGGGGCGCCGGTCGCTTCGGAGTCGATGCGTATGCCCGTACCGGTGGTGGTGGAGTTCTGATCGATCAGGAGCCCCAAATTTCCATTGGCATTGTTCTCGATCTCCAGAACGAAGCCCGAGTCCGTTCCGCCTGCGGCGGGATTACGGATGACGAGAGAATCGTCGGAGCTGGAGAGCGTGATGAAGACGTCGCTGCCGTTTGCGTCGCTGTCATAAGCGTTCTGGAGGGTACCTCCGCCGCCCGCGCCGCACTGGAGGACGCCGCTGGCGTCCGTTGTGAGGGTGCAGCTCTTAAAGAACGAGAACGTAACGACCGATCCGTCCACTGTGAGGGTCGAACCGGACATGCTGCCCCGCGTCTTCAGATTGCCCGTAATCGTCGTATTGCTGTTGAGGTACGTCGCGCCATCGATGGATAGCACCCCCGACCCCGACACATTCCCCGTCGCATTGAAATTCCCCGTGATCGCCGTGTTGTTGTTCAGGTACACGAGTCCATCCACCGACAGCGTTCCCGAGGATGTTAATCGATTTTCCGCGCTCACCAGAGCTCCCGACACCGTTGCGAAATCAATCACCGATCCCGTGAGCGTCGTATTCAGCGCGAAGGTATTTGTTCCCTGCAGCGCCAATCCCTGTCCGGCGTAGTATGAGGAACCTGCATCCGCCCCGCACACCAAATTACCCGATGCGTCGGTATTGATCGTGTCGCAGTTGAGGAGGTTACTAACTGCGAGTGTGGAACCGGACATGGCGCCCCGGGTCGTGAAATTCCCTGTGATCACTGTATTGTTATTGAGATACACCAACCCATCCACGGAGAGCGCACCGGAGGCCGAGAGTGCTCCGTCGAGGATCGTCGCCCCCGACACCGCGAGTTTCCCCCAGATGTCTGCATTGTTGTCGACTCTCAGTGTGTACCCCGAC
>JAZDOT010000021.1:0-5571 GCA_043798355.1 Candidatus Peregrinibacteria bacterium | reverse complement strand
GCAGGTTGTGAACCTCAGGCCCTTGAATGCCGGTAGAAATCGTCCTCTTCCCATAGGTCATTGCTGACCCAAGGAGTGCAATATGTATCTGAACCTATGCAGAGCATTTTCTGCGGAAAGACGAAAGAAAATAAGAGGAGGAATAGAGTAACCACTTGTTGCGTGGGGACACCGAATGCAACAAGTGAAACCGGTTTCGACAGCGCAGGGTATCAAGGAATCATTTTTCGGTGAAAGCGATCTTCACCCCCAGAGCAATCAGCAGCCCACCCAGTGTTTTGTTGAAAACATTCTGAAATTTTTCGAACGTTGAACGGATTCTTCTTTGCGTGAGGAAGATCGCAACGAGTGAAAACCACAGCATGGTGTCGATGATCATGATCGCACTCACGGAAACCACGACAGGAAACGGAACGTCCGGCGAGATCACAAACGTGAACAGACTCAGGAAAAACAAGGTTGCCTTCGGATTGAGCACGTTCGTGAGGAAGCCGATCCTGACCGCTGCGAGACGGGAAATGTCTTCCTTCTTCTGCTGATCACCGATCTCAATTTTCGCAGATTTCGAGAAGCAAGACTTAAGGCCGATGTAGATCAAATACCCGGCTCCTAAAAATTTGATGGCATTGAACAGGAGAATGGACTTGGAAATAACCAGTGCGAGGCCGGCCAGCGAATAGAAGATGTGAACGGCGATGCCGAGGCCGAAGCCGACTGCCGTCCATATGCCCGTCCTGCGGGAATACGTGAGCGAGTTCCTGCATGCCATGATGAAATCAGGACCGGGGCTTATGGCAGCCAATAAATGAATGACAGTGACTGTGCCGATGAGTGCCAATGCCTCCATATGTTTCGCTGTGAAAACAAAATTACCGAATAGTGCTTAAAACATCAATGGTGGATTGTGGCGATAAAGCACAGAAAGCGAAGTAATAAGAGAACAATATGACAATTTAACAATATCCCCCCGCCTGTGCAAAAACCTAAAAACGTGCTAGAATAATGAGATTTATGGCTATCGAACCCGTCAAAATCCCGCAGAACGTGCAGGTCGAAGACCGGATCATCGGTCAGATCTCGCTCCGGCAGATCATCCTGTGCATGATCGGCGGCGGCATCAGCTTCGCCGTCTGGAACACGGCAAAATCCATGGGGTACGTCTCCCTGACTGCCACCATCATCTGCTGGATCCCACTCTATATCATAGCCGCCTTCGCCTTCGTGAAATTCCAGGGATTGAGCCTGCTCAAAATCGTGCTGCTCTTCATTGAGCAGATGCAAAAACCCCCCGTCCGGATGTTCGCTCCACGGGAGGGGGTTGCCATCCATATCCGGTACTTCTACCAGACGCAGCAGGAGAAAGATCTCCCCAAGGCCCAGACGCATGTGGAGGTGGAAAAACTGAAGAAACTCAGTTCCCTCCTCGATGAGGGCGTACGCAATACCGATGAGGAAGAGGAGGACAAGGAGCGACATCCCGTTCTGCGGCACAGGATCACGGTCAGCACCCCCGGCTCTCTCCCGGCCGATGGCGTTCTCCCCGGTATGCCCGAACCCAAACGTGCTCAAACTGTCGCTGTATCCGCTCCATCCAAATCCACTCCTTAGAATCCCATGGCCGACGAACAGAAAATACCAACGGCACAGAAGGAGACCGCAGAGAAACCGGAGGAGAATAACCCGGATGATGATGCTGTCGAAGCTCAACTCGCCGCGGAGGAGGCGAAAGAGGTAGAGAAACAAAAATCAGTCTTCGAGAAGATTCATGAAAGAATCGCGAGTACGGTGCGGCAGCGCAAAAGAAATCCCCGCGCCTCTGTACAGCGCTTCATCCCCATCGCGGAGATACGCAATGACACCGTGCTCCTGAAGAACGGCGGCTTGCGCGCGGTGCTCCTCGTGGAACCGCTCAATTTTAACCTGAAGAGCGAAACCGAGCAGGAGGGCATTATCGCAGGATACCAGAACTTTCTGAACACCCTCTCCTTCCCCATCCAGATCGTCATCCGCTCGACGAAGGTGAATATCGACCCGTACATCAAGAAGATACGCACCATGGCGGAGAAGCACACGAATCCACTCCTGAAAGAACAGTCCTTCGCATACGCCGCATTCGTCGAGAAGCTGGTGGACGTGGCGGATATCATGCAGAAGCGCTTCTTCCTCGTCATTCCGCAGGACGACAAGCCTGCGAGCCGCAGTCCGCTCTCACAGTTCTTCAGCTGGATGAACACGGATGATACCGCTGTCAAGGTATCTGAACGGAACAAGCGTTTCCTCGACCGGAGCATCCTGCTCCGGGATCGCGTGAACCTCGTCCAGTCGGGACTGCACAACGTCGGGATCATCTCGCGCAGATTCGCGACACAGGAACTCATCGAACTGTACTATGAGACGTACAATCCGAAGAACGCGCAGGAGCAAAAGCTGCCGGGAGTGCTCAACACGGAGAGCTTTACTCTCTGATGCGCTATGCATTGCGTAGAGTTAATTGTTAATTGTTAACTGTTAACAATTAACTCTTAACCTTTCTTGACTACGAAATACACAAATGCAAAGCTGTAACAAGCAAGCGTTGTTGCTCGTGCAAGGACACCGCTTCGCCTCTACTTCTTCCACTTGCACCACACTTTTTCTATGGCAACCATCGCAGAGAAACAGAATCACATGGACGAACTGCTTCGCGCAGCCCCCCCCATCATCCGGGTGCGCCCGGGCGAATTAGTCGAAGGAACCGTCGTCTACCGCGGTAAGAACAAACTCCTTCTCGACATCCACGGCATCGCCACGGGCATCGTGAGCGGCCGGGAACTCCGCGACTCGTTCAATACGTTCAAGAATTTGAAAGTCGGCGACACGACCGCCACCATGGTTCTGGAAGAGGAGAACAACGAAGGTATGTACGTTCTGAGTCTGCGCATGGCCAGCCAGCAGAAAGTCTGGGGGCGCTTCCACAAGCTCATCACGAACAACGAAACGATGGACTTCATTGCGCAGGAGGCGAACAAGGGCGGACTGCTCGCGAACATCGACGGCATCCGCACCTTCCTGCCCGTCAGCCAACTGGCTCCGGCCCACTACCCGCGCGTGAACAACGCCGATGCCAACGAAATCATCAGCCGTCTGAGCAAATACATCGGCCAAACCTTCCGCGTGAAGATCATCACCATGGACGAGGAGGCGGGGAAGATCGTTGTTTCCGAGCGCGAAGCCATGTCGGAGGAACGGGCGAAGTCGCTCGAGAACCTGCGTGTGGGCGACACGAAGGAAGGGATGGTGACAGGCATCGTGAAATTCGGCTTCTTCGTCGCCTTCGACGGCCTCGAGGGACTGGTGCACATCTCCGAGATCGCCTGGGGTCACGTGAAGAATCCCGCGGAGTTCGCGGAGGTGGGCGATAAGGTGACCGTCAAGATCATCGGCGTCGACGGAGACAAACTGTCCCTCTCCATGAAACAGCTCACGAAGGATCCGTGGGAGGAGATCGCCGAACGCTACCCCGTCGGGAAGAAGGTGAAAGGAACGGTGGTGCGCTTCGCCGACTACGGCGCTTTCGTCAAGCTGGAAAAGGACATCAACGGCCTCGTGCACCTGACGGAACTCGCGCATCACAAGGTAACGGACCCGTCGGAGGTCCTGACGATCGGTCAGAAGATCGACGCGCAGGTCATCAACATCGACGTTGACGAGCGCCGCATCGGTCTCTCCGTCAAAGCCCTCAAACCGATCGACAAGGAGACCATGGAACGCATCAAGCGCGAGCGGGAGGAGGAGGAAGCGAAAGCAAAAGAGACAGCAGCGGGCGTTCCCGCCCGCGATTCTGAGGAAGCCACCCGTAAGAAAACAGAGGAAACGAGCGCTCCGAAGAAGCAGGAGAAGAAAGTTACAAAGGCTGACGTGAAGTTCGTCGCTTCGAAGACGGGAAAGAAATACTATCCGGCGGACTCCGCAGCGGGGAAGAAAATTAAGGAGGAAAACCGCGTGACATTCGCGAGCAAAGAGGAGGCGACGAAGGCCGGATATTCAGCCTGAAGGGCAGGAGATTCCATTGAATTTTGTAGAGACGCACCGGCGGTGCGTCTCTACGGCGTTCATGACAGACGTTGATTCGAAAGGAAATGGAGGTGCAAATAGAACACCTCCTGCCCCCCGTCCTTCCCCACGTGGAACTTGAGCTGGTACCCGTTGATGTTGTGCTGCTTGGCGAACGCCTGAGCTTTGCGGATGAGGAGCCCAGGAACATGCGCTGTGGCCTCGGTGAGGTCATCGATGGACGGGACGAAATCGCTCTCCTTCTTGGCAATGAAGAGGAGGTGCAGAGGCGCTTTTGGATGGATGTCCTTGAATGCCAGCACCTCGTCATCCTCGAAAACAATGGAGGCAGGAATTTCGTGGCGGGCGATCTTGTGAAAAATTGTTTGCTCAGTCATGGCAGGAAGAGTACGACCATCGGCGACGATTTTCCACTCCATGTATCGGTCCACCTGTAATTGCACTCTTGCTGGGTCGCCGTCCACTGTAGCAGAAACTGGAGTGGAGATTGAAGCTCCAAAGCGTAGTGGGGGCGTTCGGTGTTGAACCACACAAGATACTGCATGAGGATGACGTTAAATTTCTGCGGCTCCAGAAGCTCAGAAACGTGGTAATCCACGAACTCCTCCTGAATGGTTCTGTTGAATCGCTCGCAGTGGGCATTCATCTTCGGGGTTCTCGGGTAGGTGTGGTAGTGGGCAAGATGCAACTCCTGCAGACGTTGCGAGAAGTGTTTTTTGAACTCGCTACCGTTGTCCGTGAGGACGTATTCGAACGGAATAGGAAAGACTATCTGGCAGAATGCGAAGAACTCCTCGGCGGCTTTAGAGGCATGGGACGTCGTGGACCATGCAAACCCGAAGCGACTGTAAATATCCTCGAAAGTCACGACGTACCTCCTGCATCCGTTGATAAAACGTTCAATGGTATCCAACGCCACACAATGGCCGGGATGAGTGGCCTTGAAGTCCTTGGGTTTGCGCAGCACCTTCTGCCGATTGACCTTCTTCACTTTCCCGAAGTGACTGACTTTCTGCGGGAAGATCCTCAGTCCTCCAAGATCAGCGATGATTCTGCCGACCGTAGAGGCTGAAGGGACAGGCAGGGCGCTCCTCCGGCAGAATCGGGCAAGAAGGATTTGCACTTTGGCTTTCCCGAGATTGGGATGCTCCATGCGCAGTCTTTTGATTTCGTCGAGCATTTCCAGCGGCCAAGCACGCAACCGGCGATGGACGGGAGTGCGGGAGGCTTCGTTCAGGGACTCGGGCTTCCCCCCCCCTTCCCGCAACTGTTCCTTCCAGAGGAAGAGGGTGCGCCGCCTCACCCCGAAAGCATCCATGGTGGCTGAGAGCCCGTGCTTTTCCCAGAAAACAAGAATCTCATACTTCTTCCGTGCCTTATCGGTGACCATATGGCTCCACCGTACTGCATTGTTGTAGCAGGTTGTGAACCTCAGGCCCTTGAATGCCGGTAGAAATCGTCCTCTTCCCATAGGTCATTGCTGACCCAAGGAGTGCAATATGTATCTGAACCTATGCA
>JAZDOT010000020.1:0-22987 GCA_043798355.1 Candidatus Peregrinibacteria bacterium | reverse complement strand
TATCCCCAAGGAGAAATGAGCTACCGGCAAACAATCCACGGAAATTTACGAAGTGATCGTGGTTTCAAAGTAGTTATTAACCACAAGGAACAGAAAATTTTAATTTCGTTTGATGCCAAAAATGTTGATTCACGACATAGGAGTTGGCTTAAGTCGGTAAAAAAACGTGTTGGTTTGGGCGAACTTAAACCACAGCCTTATTGGGGTTTTGACGATTTGGAACATAAGGCTGGCACAAAGCTACTGAATACCTTTTACGTTCAGGCAGAGGTCAAAACCAAGAATAAGAAAGAATACTATCACTATGCAAAAGTGATGATGCTTCAGAATTTTAGTTTTGAAGGATTTTTGAAAGCATTAGAAGAGGGGAAAATCCTCGTGGACTTTGATGCTCGCACCGGTCACAACCACGGAACAAAATTCAGGCTGAGACAGGATTGCTTGCCGATGTTGTATGAGAAAATAACTCAAATTATATGAACGATGGCTCTTGGAAGTTGAGACTTGGGGTAAAATATGAGACATGACGATCAAAAATATTCTGGCTGACTACGGAGACAAAAGAGAACGATATGTCCAACTCTCTGAGAAGGTAAAAGGGCTACTTGAAGTAGCCCTGAAGAAACATGGTTTCAATTACCATCTGGTCACAAATAGAGCAAAGGAGATTGCATCTTTGGAGAAGAAACTTGGAGGTAGCATTAGAGTTAAGAGACTGAAAGACATAGATGACCTAGCAGGGTGCAGAATCATCATCTACTTGGAGAGCGATACAGAGAAAGTAGGGGCTATCTTGTATGAAGAACTTGGGAGAGATCACATTCTCAAGAATAAACTGCGCTATGACCCTGAGGGCTACAACGCTTCCCATCTGATCGTTGCTTTAGACAAAAAACAATTAGGAAGGGCTAAGGAGCTTGCAGGTCTCAAGTGTGAGATACAGATCACCACAGTGCTTTTCCATGCCTGGGCTGAGATTACACACGATATCATCTATAAGCCTCAGCAGGAGCTAACTGCCTTCAGTCAGGAGGCATTTGCTTTCATGAAGCAGCAAGCAGAGAAGATCATGAAAGACCATCTCAAAGAAGCCAGCTATGGCTTTGAGCATATCTACAAGATTCAGGATGATCTTCAGAAGGGAAAGCAGGTATTCAGTGAGGAGTCTCTGAAGAAGCTCAGGGCATCACAGTCCCTCAATGAAATACTTGTTCAATTGAAGCAGCTAAAAGATTACATGGGTAAATTTGGCAATAAATGCTCTGAGGGAGTGGACATCATTGATTTACTCACACATCTGATTGAGAGGACACCCAGACTGAAGCCAGAGCCTATCAAAACAGTATTTGGAACATTGCATGGCAGTACCCCCGAACAGGTTATCAAGGCGTGCCTAGAAGTGCTGTATATGCTCAGGGACGAGGAAAGCAGAAGGGCCTTTAGATTGGTGGCTCAATTGCAGAAGGCTCCGAATGGAGAGATATCCAAAAAAGCAGAGGAGACACTACATAACATGTGCAAATACACCTTGGTAAAAGAAGACAGGGTTGGTTTCCATATTCAAAGTGAAATTCTAGAAGAATTGAGTGAATGGGATATGCCGAAACTCAAAGAAAATCTGCCATTAATTCTTATTGTAGGCCGGGACATTCTCAATGGAGACTTCCAGGCATCAATCATGCAAGACTGGGAAACCTGGCAAATACGTATGGGGTCTCTGCCAGTGACAGACAAACTCAAGCAGATGAGATCAACCATGTTGGGGATACTGATCAATCTATTCCATGATGTATCAGACCTTGATCAGCAGATACCCCTGCTGAAGGTCATAGAGGATAGCTCAAATACTCCTATGCATGGGGTGTATGGGGATGACATGAAACAGATGATCACAGATGACACCAACCACTTGTTGGTTTTCTATATTCAGGCAATTCCCACGACTAGGAATGAGATCATACGGAAGATGGAAAACCATTTGGATTTTCTTCTGAAGAGGCATGAGAAAATGCCACCACTGGATGCAGATAAGGTCAGGAAGTTTGAGACACTGCTAAAAGAAAAGAAGGACTATGAACTCTATACAGTCTTGGTGGGAGATTTTAGGTTTGGATATAGACGGGAACACGCTGAAGAAAAGAAAGAGCGGGAGGCAAAACTGGAGCAGTACATTGCGGAGGTTTCTGAAGAGAACTTTCCTGTCTGGCAGGAGAGAATCTGTGATATTGCACAGCACTCCTCAGGGCAGAGATTTGGTGACTACAATGCCTTCAGACATTTCCTCTATAGGATTGCCAAGAGAAAACCTAAACTCCTCAGCCAACTCATTGCAGAAAAAGAGGAACTGCTAAAACCATTTTTGCATCAGATCACGCAAGGCTTGCTGGAGAGTGAGGAGCCTCAGGAAGGGGTGAAGTGGATAGAGAAATGGACGACAGAGGGCAAGCATCTCTCGGACTGCACAATCGCTGCTAGATATGTTTCTCTCTTCAAACAAAGCACCTTTCAAAAACTGTTTGCAGGAATCAAGAAAAGCAAAAACGAAATGGCTCTGAGGAATCTTATGACTGCGATTAGTGGCAAGCCTGAGGAGAATAAGCATCTCATACACTTCATACCCAAATGCATCAAAGAACTGACCAAACTGAGTGACAATGGATGGCTTGGAGCATTTGATTACAACAAAGAAGAAGAAGTCATTAGAATGCTCTCACAGAAAGACTTGGATGGAATGCTCGATGCCTTGATTAGCATCCAGTCTATTGAAATGGAAGCTGAGACTATCCTGCAACAAATAGCAGAGAAGAACCCCAAGAAAGTCATTGCATTCTTTAGAAAGAGGGTTCTGTTTGAAGAGAAGGAAAGACGCAAGGAGCTAGGCTTTGGATTTAGATATGAGGCTATTCCTGACCATTTTTATAACCTCAATAAGATACTGCAGAAACATGAGAAGGTTGTAATCATTGAGCTATCCAAGTGGTTCAGGAAAAGGTCATATCTTATGCAACATGCTGCAGGAGAATTCCTGAAGTCCATTTTCTCATCCCCAGATACTGTCATTGGAAAAATACTCAAGAAGATGATTCATTCTGGCTCTGAGACAGATGCATGGATTGTTCTTGGTATGCTGCGCTCCTATGAGCAGGGTGCAATTCTAACTGAGACAGCAAAAGAATTTGCTAGAAAATATGGCATGAAGAAGAAATATAAAGGTGAGCTAATGGCCGTTCTTAACGCCACTGGAGTAGTCACTGGAAATCATGGACTATCAGAAGCCTATAAGCGAAAGCTGAAGCATATGGAGAAGTGGAAGGAAGACCCAACACTAAAACCTTTTGCAAAGGAGTTTGAGAAATATCTTACAGAACGTATCAAGAGAGAGCAGAAGAGAGAGGATGATGATGTAGCAATGATGAAAAGAGGAGTCGATAGATAAGTTGTAACCAGCGGCACAATTTTGTTACTCTTTAGCAGAGCTTATTTTCCGCCAGAGAACACCTTGAAATTGCCCGAAACGGCCAGTCGTCGGAGCTGCGGCGGCTGGTGCCCCCAAAATTTCAGCCGTCGCAGCCGGAAGTGCTAAAATCTGTTCGAATTTTTGCGAACGCAGCCTGCCAACACGTGCATGCGACCGTTCTGCTCATACGCTACAAATTCCTCATCGTATCCAGGTTCGATTCCCCGATGGGTGGCTTCGATGTCCGCGGTGCTATGCCGCACGAATTTGACCATTCCCGTGTACTATCCACTTGTAGCTCGTGAGCGCCTCCAAGCCCATGGGACCGCGTGCGTGGAGCTTCTGCGTAGAGATGCCGATTTCCGCTCCCAGGCCGAACTGGGCGCCGTCCGTGAATGCAGTGGAGGCATTGGAATAGACGGCTGCAGCATCCACTTCCCGGAGGAAACGCTCGATTGCCTCCTGATCCTTCGCGATGATGGACTCGCTGTGACCGGAAGAATACTGACGGATATGCGCGAGCGCTTCGTCCATGTTCCGTACGGTTGCAATGGAGAGCTTGAGCGAGAGGAATTCCGTTCCGAAATGTTCCTCCTTTGCCGGTTCCAGCAGTGAGGAATCATACGATCCACGCAGGCAATCGAAGGCAGGTTTGTCTGCGAAGATGCGAACAAGTGATGCTTCAAGAGGCCTCACGATCTGTGGGAGATCACGGAGGCGATCTTCGTGGATGATGACGGTATCGACGGTGTTACAGACACTTGGGCGGCGCGTTTTGGCATTATAGATGATGGAGGCTGCCATGTCGGTATCCGCCGATTTGTCGACGTAGATATGTACGATTCCTGCCCCAGTTTCAATCACCGGGATTGTCGCTTCCTCGCGCACGAAGTCGATGAGTTTCTGGCTGCCTCGTGGAATGACCACGTCGATGAATCCTCGGGCATGGAGCATCTCCTTTACGGCATTGCGGTCGGAAGGAAGCAGGAGAAGCACGGCTTCGGGGATGGACGCATCGCGGAGTGAGCGATGAATGCAGGCGGCCATGGCTTCATTCGAGAACGATGCATCGCTGCCTCCCTTGAGAGCGCAGGCATTCCGTGATTTGAAACACAGGGAGAACGAATCAACGGTCACATTCGGCCGCGCTTCGTAGACGATGCCGATCACCCCGATGGGAGTGGAGACCTTCGCAATGTTAAGGCCGTTCGGTCTCGTGTGTTCCTCAAGCGTTCTCCCGACGGGTGATGGAAGGCCGGCCACCGTGCGAACATCCTCGGCGATGGCATGGATGCGTTCCTGGTTGAGAAGAAGACGGTCAAATTTGGGATCTTCCGGATTCATACGGGCAAGGTCCCGTTTATTGGCTTCCAGGATGTTCCCCGTGTCGCGCTCCAATGCGTCCGCCAGACTGTGGAGGAGCGAATCGATATCTTTCTCGGGGAGCCCAGCGAGGGTCATGCCCGCCTGTTTCGTCGCCTGCAGATGTTCAGTGAGACTTGTCATCATGGGAAAGGGAACGTGAGCGCTCCGTCGCCGCAGCAATCGCGTCACGGAAAATATCGGGCAGACCGCGTTCCCGGAGAACGCGCATTGCCGCCTCAGTGGTACCGCCCTTGGAAGTTACCGCTTCCCGCCACTGCTGAGCGCCTCGCTCCTTCTCATCGAGCAGGAGGCTTCCTGCTCCGAGGAGGTCTCTGGCGATTTGCGCGCTCGTCGCCTCGTCGATTCCGAGGTCGCGCGCGGCGTTCTCGATGAGTTCAGCGAGGAGGAAGACGTAGGCGGGACCCGATCCTGCAACCGCCGTGAAGCCGTCTATCTGCGATTCCCCCTTGAGCCGCACGGTCATGCCAATCGCTGAGAATAGTTCTTCGGCATGTTTCATCTGTGCAGAAGTGACTGCGGGAGACGGATACCACCCCGTGATGCTGCGACGGACACGCGCTCCGAGATTGGGCATGGCGCGCACGACGGCGGAGGCACCCGTCGCATTCGCGATGGTCTTCATTGTGATGCCTGCCATGATGGAAATCACCAATTTGTCGGACCAGACGTTACCGACTGCGGCCATCAGGGCGGCGAAGGATTGGGGCTTGACGGCGAGCAGAATGCACTCCGCAACGTTTCCGGCAGCAGCAGGATGATCGATTCTGCGATCCGCGGGAGCGATCTCAATCTTGTCTCTGTGCTGGTCGCACAGCCAGATCCTGTCAGTTTTTCCTTGGGAAGATAGACCCTTATAGAATGCGGAGCCCATATTGCCAGCGCCGATGATGACTGTGGGAATCATGAGGCGGACGGGAAGAAATAATCGGCCCGGATGAACGGAGGATACCCGCGTTTCCCCATGTATTTCACGAGAACGGAGTGGCCGTAGGCGGCCATGCCGAGTCCGATCATTGTTCCCTTTTCATCGAGGACGGACACGATATCGCCTTTCTGGAACTCTCCATCGAGAGTTCGAATTCCCACAGGGAGGAGATTCGCCGGTTGGTCCGCGCTTAAGGCTTTCCCCGCACCGGAATCAACGGTCACGCTCCCGCACCGATGATCGGCGGAACTGGCGAGCCAGCGGCGCGTGCGCGACAGATGGGAGCGCGTCGGGAGGATCGTGGTTCCCACCTCTTCTCCCCGCTGGATGCGCAGGAGCACATCGGAGGTTGCCGCATTGGCGACGTGCGTCGTGATTCCCTGCGCAGAGAGAAGTCGTGCAGTTTCGAGTTTCGTCTGCATCCCGCCGCGTCCGAAGGAGGATTTATGCCCGATGCGGATGCGGTTCATGTCTTTGACGGGATGGAACATCTTGATGAGTTCGGCACCCTCTTCCTCGATCGGGCGGTCGAAGATGCCGTCGATATTCGAGAGAATGATCAGCGCATCGGCGCCGATCATCGACGCCACGAGTCCGGCGAGTTGGTCGTTATCGGTGAACATGAGTTCCTCCACGGATACCACGTCGTTCTCATTCACGATGGGGATCACACCTTCCTGATGCAGAGCATCAAAACAATACCGCATGTTGGTGTAGTGATCTCTGGTGCGGAAATCTTCCTTGGTGGCAAGAACCTGCGCGACGGTCAATTGATGCTCCTGTGCCGCCGACCGGTAGTTGAGCATGAGTTCCACCTGGCCGACGGCTGCGAAGAGCTGGCGCTCGCCAACGGATTCGGCAGAGGATTTTTTGAGTTGTTGCATGCGGCTCTTGCCGCACGCCACCGCTCCGGAGGACACAATCGTGATCTTTACATTCTCCTTCATCAGCGTGGCAACCTGACGAATCAATCGGACGATCACGCCTTTATCCAGCGAATTCTGCGGGGTCAGAAGTGCATTCGTGCCGATTTTAACGACGATGCTGGAATACGGGGCTTGCTTCATAATTGGTAAAGAGTCATTCGCTGAACATAGTAGGACAGATGATTTCGAATGAACATTACATCTACCACCACGGGCGCCTGACCGCGCTGCCTTATGCCAAAACCTCACAAATCCTTGAAAGGTTCGATTATAATTGCCCCTGCCAAAGGACTTCGCCCGAGAAGATTCCCCTGGGAGAACATGTAGCCTTACCTTTCATGCGTTTCAGATCTGAATTTGGGGTCTTGTATGCAATAGGATTTTCCATGCGTGCTCGGCTGTTTTTCCCAAAAGATGCCCCTTGTCATCGTCATGTCAAAAAATGAAGCGCTTCATACCAATTCACAAATTCGCTTACGATCAACCAACTGATATGCAAGGATGAAGCGTGTACAATAGATGACTGATCTTCCCCCTTCTCTGTGAACATCACCCCCTTCTTCAAGAAAAAATTTATCATCCCCACGATTGTCCTTCTCTTTGTGATCGTACTCGGTATCGCCGTGATGCATGTGAGGACGTCGTCTTTAACAGGACTGAGCACCGATGCACAGGGAGCCGCTGCCCGCCTCGCACTGGGTGCGGAGAGAACCGGATCCCCTGTCGCCTTGCTGTACGGGGGTGGAGTCTATTACTACGTACCTCTTGAAGTGAATGGAACGGTGAGTGGTACGTTTCCCGGTGTGATGGTCGACGCGAATGGAAACATTGTCACCGATGCAACGACGCTCCGGGAGCTCTTTCGCTACCCGGGTCTCCTCAAAAGGTTCGCAGGGAACATGAGAAGTTTCCAGAAGGTCGCATCGACGAAGAAGAATGCCATCGCGAAGTACTGCACCATCCTCCAGAGACAGGAGGCGCGCCTCGGGGGCATCGTCGCTTCTGGCAGAGCGGTCGGTGTCGTATACGAGGGGACGAAACTGGCATACGACGCGGTGGGGATGGTGAAGAATGCCGTCAATGGCCTCGGCGTGCTCGTGAAGGATCTCGCGAAATCCACAGTGCAGGATTCCCTTCTCTTGTACTTCACCTCCACGGATACCCGCGCGGTCGTGGACAGTGCGCAGAAAGCGTACGAGAGCGCCCAGCGTGCAACGCAAGCATGCGACACAGCACGTGGAGCATGGGAATCGATTGCAGCCAACGTGAAACTCACAACGGATCAGGCACGCGGAGCAACGGAGAGCTTAGGCACGATGTTCAGGGAGGAATCTTTTACCATCACGTACCTCAAGGAAGCGCTCACACGGGTGACGAACTATCCGCAGCTCGTCACAAAGATCAGTAGTACCGACTACTCAGTGGGAGTGCAGGGGCTGGATACCCTCATTGTCCAATTGCAGGGCGAGCAGCGTTACTGGCAGGGAGAGTACGAGGAGGAGGCGACGTTCCTCGATGATTGGGTTGCGGAACAGAGAGCGCGGTCCAGCGCTCCCTCTGCCGCTCCGACGATGGCCTCCCCTGCAGCACGTCCGGTGACCACCACTCCCGCCACGGCTCCTGCACCCTCGTTCAGTTGTCAGAGCGTGGACATAGCCAATCAATCCTCTCTCTACACGTACACACGACAGGATGCGCAGTGTCCAACTGTTTCGAAGAACCTCTCTTCGAACAACCTCAGCGTGCGGTGCACGACAGCGGATGGCCAGTGGCGAGCCTACTGGGTGAAGCGGGTCAATGTCCCCGCCGGTGCCTCGCAGATCCGCATCAAAGCGGATATCGGCCTAAAGGAGTACAGGAGCTTTTTCACAGAGTGCCCGGGGAGGGGTGTGAAGAGCCCAAATTACGTCAGTCTCATGGTCCTGGGAACAGATCCCTCCTCCACGCTACAGAGCGAGTGCAATCGTGTCTGTGCTCCGGCTGACTGGGGGAAGTGTGCTGTCCCCCTTACCGCACCGACGACGCTCGGCTCCTGTGGCATGCCCGCATGTGCCGAGTCCCAACGCTGTGATTTCCAGGTCGCGACCTCTGGCAGAAATTCCGTTTTCCTCGTCTTCGGCACGGCTGATGCGTGGCCAGCCGACGTCGAGGGAAAGCTGAGTGCGGTCCAGGTATGCCCCGCGCAATGAGTGTCTTTCTCATCAGTGAATCATCGTGTCGAAGAGAGTTGTTTGATGACGGCCTCGGGCTGCCACTCGACTCGTCACGTCGTTCGCGAACGACGTGACTCGCTTGTGGTCTCCGCTTTTCGCTTATGTTCGGAGCTCCGACCAACCCCAAGACTGAGAGTGCCCCGAGCGACCACGAGCTTGCCGAGAGGAATTTAAAAAACCAGCCACCGGATGTGCTACACTGGTCTTTAATCCTCCCCATTCCGCTCATGAAAATTCTGCCCAACCTGCTCGGTGTGCTCTGCACACTTTGCCCGGCGAGCATGCTTCTCCTTGCCAGTGCAGGATTCCCCGATATTCCATCCAACCATGAAAATTTTGATGCGATCAGTTACGTCCAGAAGGAAAACATTGTCAGCGGCTATCCGGATGGAACCTACCGTCCGGACAAGGAAATCAATCGGGCGGAGTTCACGAAAATCCTCGTGGGAAGCCGCTTCTCGCAGGAACAAATCATCCGGTGCATGCTGGATCATCAACAAGAAGATGTTTTCTTTCCTGATGTCCTGCGGACGACATGGTATGGACCATACGTATGCATAGCCAAGGCAGAGAACATTGTTCAGGGATATCCCGACGGAACATTCAAGCCGGAGGGAAATATCAACTTCGCAGAGGCAGCGAAGATCGTGACCAAAACATTCTTCGAAACACAGCAGGATCCGGGGGCGGGTGTATGGTTCGCATCGTACGTTCAGGAACTCTCGAACCGTAAATCTATCCCGCTCTCCATCCGGAAATTCGATTCCCTCGTTCGCCGCGGGGAAATGGCGGAAATCATTTACCGGCTGAAAACGAGTGCGGAGAAACCGTCGCAGACCTATGAGCAGCTTGCGGAGAACTCTTCACCCAAAGGAAACACGCAGCCGACGGACGAGACTCAGGAGCGGTGTTCCGCAGGATGGGCATGCAAGGACAGCGCGCACCGGGCCTTCCGGAAATTGGATTGCTCCTGGAAACTCGAAGAAACATGCGGCGCAGGATGTGAGGCCGGCCAATGCAGGGGATCCTCATGCACGCCGACGAATTGCCCGGACTCCTGCTCCGGCAATACCCGCCACTACAACGGTCAGTGCATCAATGGAACGTGCCAGTATACCTCGGTGGAATGCGCACACGGTTGCGAAAACGGTCTCTGTCTCAGTGAAACCACTCAGGATCCGTGCTCGGGAGTGACGTGTCCTGACCACTGTTCGGGAAACACGCGGTATCACAGTGGCCACTGTACCAATGGCGAGTGCCAGTACAGCGCACAGCAGTGCTCGAATGCGTGTGTGGATGGTCAATGCGTCACGGTTGATCCCTGTGCCAGAGTTACATGTGCAGATTCATGTGAGAACGGTACGCGCCGCTTCGATGGATCGTGCACGAATGGCCAGTGCCAGTACAGCACACAGCAGTGCACCTATGGATGTAGTGGTGATGAGTGTAAGAAACCGCCAGCGAGCTTCTCCTGTCAGTGGGTCTGGCCGCAGAAAGTGATCAATGGAACAACGAATGAGATGCTCTTCACATGCAATGGCCAGAGGCCATACTGCAAACTGGGGTATCCATACTGCTGTAGGTACAATGACGCGGTAAAGCAGCACGTGGATTGTGTGAACTGCGAGAATGGAGATTGCAATCCCGGAGCAACTTGTGAAGCGACGAAATGTCCAGGTGTTTCCTGCGAAGGGGAAAAAAGGCATTATGGTGTTTGCCATAATGGTGCTTGTTCAGATGTTGCTGAGGCGTGTGCGTACGGTTGTGTGGATGGGTACTGTGTCATAAATCCAATAAAAATCTTCGTCACAAGTCAGAGGTATTTCCCGAACATGGGAGGCATCAACGGTGCAGACGCGCACTGTCAGACTGCGGCGAGTACAGCTGGATTGAGCGGGACATGGAAGGCACTGATCAGCACCTCGGGTGTAAATGCTGTAGACCGCATACCAAATGGGGTCTATGTCAGGATGGATGGAAAAGTCATCGCAAGCAGCAAGGCAGATCTGTTCGATGGGAGTATCGACGTCCCCATAGACAAGACTGAGTACGGCGCGGATGCTGCTGCTTACACCTATCCCTGGACAGCCTCAGATCAAGTCGGCAAGTACACGGGACCTGTCAATGAGTACTTTCCCTACTCCAGTTGTGTGGACTGGACGCAAACCAATGGGTGTCATGGGTACGTTGGCCTCGCTACCGCAACAGATAAAGAATGGATCAACCACACACTCATCAGCTGCGTGAATGATTCGGAATTGTACTGTGTGCAAGTGATGCCATAGGGCGCTCTGCTGGCAGTACGAGTACATCAACGGCCCATCGCGCAGATGTCATACCAATTTGCAATAAAATGCTACGAGTAGCGGCGTAGCGTTTCGCTCCACGAAGAGTAAAACCCCCGCACAAGCATGCGAGAATTCATAACATTTTAAACGCGAAGCCGTATTACAAATCAATAGTGGGGACTGAACTCTCACGCATACCCGTACCACGGCTCTGCGGGCGCGATCGTTTTCCACGGGATCGAAGCGACCGATTCCCGCGAAAGCCACTCCCATTTCATCGCTCTCGATCCGAATACATCCGCCCTCCGGATGATCGTTGTCCCATTCCCCGATGCCGTGCGCACGAGGAAGCATACGCACACCCCGACGTTGTACACCATGTCGCCGTAGACGTTCTCATCGTCGCGTCCCTGCGAATGATGCAGACGATCATACGGATCCCCGTGGAGATCAACGATGGAGACCTCATCAAAATCTTTCAGGAGGAGTCTTCGCATCTCCGCATGCGCATGAGAGGTCAGCCAGTTATTGCGGAGAATGAGCGCCGCGACCCCCGCGCCGGCGCGCAGGAGCAGATCGTGGTAAAGCGCCGTAAATTTGATGTAAGCATCCGTGTGTGCATGGAGATCGAGACCGGCCCGCGCGCAGGGGGCGGCATAGGAGGCATGGAGTGCGGCGGCAGAGGAATCGCTCCGCAGGGTACAGGTCGCATACTGATTGAAAGGCGCTGAGCAAAGAATCAAAACGGGGGCACGGACGGAGAGGCGTGGAATCTCCAAAAGCGCGTCTCCCGCGGTACAACGGGCATCCGCCACGCACTGCCCGGAATCCCCCCCGAGGAGAGAGGCGATGCGGAGATTACAAACGTCCGTAGCCAGCGGAAGAATCTCCGTTCCGCAGAATTTCCCGGAGGGCGATCCTGACTGAAGTGCCTGCTGCAGCGCACGCGTGAGGAGATGCCCGGTGCCGCAGGCGGGATCGATGGTGGTGAGGGCAGGATCGGCACATCCCGCGGAACCGATCTTTCGCAGGAGCACGTCTGCCGAACGTACCAGGAAGTCGGCGAGCGGAGAGGACGTATAGAAGGCGCCGTTCCAATTGCGATCGCTGATGCGAAGGAGGGCAAGGAAGCGCTCGAAAACCGCAGAGCAGGCATCGGGGTAGCCCTTCCCCGTCGCTTCCGCGGCGAGCGGAATCCGGTCAATGTCCGTCAGGGCGGACCGCACCACGGCAGGAACGTGCGGCGGCATCGTGCCCGGGCCATCGAGGAGGAACGATGCGAATGCCAGGAGCACTTCCCGTTCCGGATCACTCCCTGTTTCCCCCCGCAATTGATCGATGCACCGGCCGATGCTCTGTGCGACGGCATCCACCGTCGAGAGGGACGCGCGCTGCCGTTTGAGCGCGACCCCTCTCATCCATCGGAAGAGCTCCATGGAAAAACAGTAGCACAGCACTTGAGCGTGAGATACCAACCTGCAAAACGCTGCCTGCCGGGCAGGATCAAGCGTACATGTCCCCATTGTAACGCCAGCCGCTCCTGCCATACTTTTCGCATGGCCGCGCCGACTGCCCACATCGTCTTTGCCGCCAATGAGAACCATGCGATCGGCCTGGCAGTGACTGTCCGGTCCCTGCTCGAACACTGGAATCCCTCCCAGCCTCTCACCCTCCGGATTTTGGACGCGGGATTGCATCCTGAAACCGTGAAACAATTAATGGCGTCGTGGAAATTTCCGTCTGTTTCCATCGCATTCCAACCGGTGGATCTCCATCCGGTCGCTCACCTGAAATTGACGAGAGGCATGCAGGCAGTCACCTATAGCCGTCTTCTCCTGCCGGGAATCTTCCCTGATGTACACAGGACCCTCTACCTCGATAGCGACCTCCTGATCCGCACGGACGTCACTCCCCTCTGGGAAACCGACCTCGGCGGCAAGCCGATGGGCGCGGTACAGGACACTGGCTGCCCTGTCGTTTCCTCCCCCTCGATCGGCCTGCACAACTACCGCGAACTCGGTCTGGATCCGGGATTACCATACTGCAACGCAGGCGTCCTCCTGCTCGATCTGGAACGATGGAGGAAGGACGCGATCAGCGAAAGAATCATCCGTTATGTCGTTACACATCCGCACGACATCCAGTGGTGGGATCAGGATGGCCTGAACGCCGTCCTCGCCGGTCAGTGGCAACTGCTGGACCGGCGGTGGAACGTCACCGCTCAGGCGATCGAACTCATGGGCTGGCATCCGCCTGCGCATGAACATGCGCATATCCAATGTTTGAATGAAGAGGCGAAGATCATCCACTTCCTCGGCCGTTACAAACCATGGAAGGAGGGCAGCCGCCACCCGAAAACGGCGGAATTTTTCGATGTGCTCAACCGTACCGCGTGGGCAGGCTGGCAGCCTGACCCTACTTCGGCAATCCCTCCCATCAAGAAGCACGAGGGCTAGCCCTCGTGCTTGCGCAGACTCTGAGCGAAGTCGAAAGGCGCAGGGCGTGCCAGGTTGAAGGGGGAAGGGAAGATGCCTCTTCCGCCATGCAGGAAAAGAGCAAAGGGGTCATGCCCGAAACGCCCGCACCACTGTTTTGCAATCTCTACGGCCTCACGATAGGTTTCCATGGCGGCGGAGATCTCCGTTCGCCGGGAGCGGGGAACGACGGCGATGCCGAGTTCCAGATGGGGAGCGAACGCTGAACGCAGGAATGTGAGCAGATCGGCGTGAAACGCCGGGAGAACGATGCCATCGGCAACCGGATCCGGCACGTCCCGGAAGGAGATCGTTCTGCCAAAGAGAGTTACTGCACCTTCTGCGCGTTCACCCGGCATCCACCAACTCTGCATGCGAAAGTGCGTTTCCTCCCAGAAGTCCAGTGCCTCCCGGAGACCGGCACGCATGGCCTCTGTCCGATCCGGAACGGAAAGAATGAGGGAACGGAGTTGCCTGCCGCGTTCCAGAACCGGATCGCAGGCAGCGCGGCCGTCCAGAAGCAGGGTTTCGAGTGCCGTCTGGCGGGTGATGGTCTGCAGGAGGTGCAGGAGCTGCCGCAGACTTCCGCTCCTCCGCCATACGAGAGGCCAAATCGTACTGGCCCAGAGCGCGCTGGTGACGGCGATGACGGGGATGGCCGGGCTGACCACGCACCGGAGGAGCGCAGCATCTCCGGCAATGGGAACGCAGGGGTCGAACAGATGCTCGAAAAAGAGGATGTTTTTTTGCGGCAGGAGCGAGCGCGGCAGGACGAAGGCCTGGTGCGTGAAAAAATACGCGCCGTCGGGGATGCTTCGGATGGCGTCTTCCGCCGCTCTGACGACCGCCCCGTACGCAGCATCCTCAGCGACGACGAAGAGGTCGATGTCCGAAACGCCCGGCGCTCGAAAAGAGCCGTACTGGCAAATGAGGAGTATTCCCGGCCTGCCCATCATCTTATCCACAAATCGGGAACGCACCTGTTCGTAGTCACGAACCTGCAATGCCAGCAGATCATCGTGTACCGCAACATCCTGCGGCAGGATCCCTGAAATGGATGCGGAAGGCATGGGAAACCTATGCTATCTTCCCGTTGCCCATGGAGCTAGCCGTCATCAGCGTCGTGCGCAACGAGGAGGACATCATCGAGTCCTCTGTCCGTAATGCGCTGCGATTCGCCGAACACATGAGCATCCTGCTTCACAAATCAACCGATGCGACGGCATCCATCCTCTTTCGCCTTCGCGCCGAAGGACTGGCACTCACGATCACTGCGACGGAAGAACCCTACCACCGTCAGGGAGAACGCATGACCACCCTGATGCGGGAAACGGTGAACCGGTTCGCGCCGCAATGGATCCTTCCTCTGGATGCCGACGAATTCCCCTGCTCCTCAGGAAAAGCCTTCCCCGACATCCTGAAAACCCTGCCGCGGGATCGGGTGACGCTCCTGCCCTGGAGAACCTCCATCCCGACACCGGACGATGATCCGGCAGTCCCGCTCCCCATGCGCCTGACGCACCGGCGACCGAGCGAGCCCGAACAGTATAGTAAAATTCTCATCCCTCTCGCACTCGCGCGGGAAGAAGGCGCTGCAGTCGCACTCGGATCTCATGCACTCACCCGCAACAAAAACGGCCAGGCGTATCCGGTGTATACCGATCATCCGCTCTGGATAGCGCACCTGCCGGTGCGGTCAGAGAAGCAACTGCGACGCAAGATCGTGCTCGGCTGGGAGGAACACCGCAGTGACCCCAGACGCCGTCCGCAGGAAATCTACCAGTGGGAACACCTGTACGAACGTTGTCTCGATCCGACACCGATCTCTCCGGAGGAATTGCAAAAGATCGCCATGGACTATGCGGTGCCGTCTTTCCTCACCCCATCTTCACCGTAAACACCGTCCCCTCCCCCTCCGTACTCTCGACCGAGAGCGTCCAGCCATGGAGCTCCGCGATGCGTTTCACGAGCGCGAGGCCGAGACCGAAGCCCCCCCGCGAGCGGGAATGATCCGCCTGATAGAAGCGGTCGAAAATGCGCGGGAGAGATCCCCCGGGAATGCCGATGCCGGTATCACGCACCGAGAGGAATTCTCGCGTGAGCGTCACCGTGATCTCGCCGCCCGTCGGTTTCGAGTACTTGATGGCATTCGAGAGGAGATTGCCGACGAGCTGCCGCAGGAGCGCTCCGTCGCCTTCGACCATCACCTTCCCCTCAATCATGGAACGAATGGTGACGCGCTTCTCCTGCGCAAGCATCCGGTGCCGCTCGACGATTTCTCCGGTGAGCACGGAGAGATCCAGAAGAACGGGAGTGATGGCGAATTCATCCAGCCGCGTCAGCTCGAGGAGACGTTTCACGAGAACGGACGCCTGCACGAGATCCTCTTTCGCTGAAAGGAGCCCCTCCCGGTGCTTGCCGGATTTCAGCGCCAGATCGATGGAGGACTGCATGACGGCAAGGGGCGTGCGCAATTCATGACTGGCGTCCTGCGTGAATTGGCTGAGACGCTGCATCATCTGCTCGGCGGGACGGAGACTGCGGCGCGCGAAGAGGAGCCCCACGAAGAAGGTGAGGATGGAAATGGCGACACTCACGAAAAGATAGAGGAGGATGCGCACCGGAAGCTCCTCACTCTGGAAGCGATTCAGCCCGATCACCTGCACGTATCCTGTGATATTCCCGTCCGTACGAATAGCTTCGGTCACCATGGTGTAATCCTCATCATCCAATATGAGGGAAGACACCCCTTCGCGGGGAGCAAACGGAATCTGCGTGAAAAGGCTCCCCCCGGCAACGGTCGTCCCGCCGGAATCGACGATGCGTATACGGTCACGCATGGGAGGGAATCTCCTTGGAGGAGGAACATCATCTTCGGTGTGAGGATTCTCGTCATCCTTGGGCGGCCGAGGTGGAGGGGAAGGAACTTCCAACAGGATTTCCGCGCCGGACCCTGCCTGGAGAGCGATCGTATGAGCCATCTCCTGCAGACGCTGAGAGGATTGACGACTCACATTGCCAAGATCGATCGCGAGGAAGACCGTCCCATTGATGAGGAGCAGAACAAAAACGAATGCAGTGAACTGCAACGCAATCGTGACACTGGCCCGCCGGAGACTGGTGGCATGTGCTCTCATGATTCCTCTGACGGGACGAGATACCCTTTGCCCGGAACGGTCTCGATGACGTTCTTGCCGAGTTTACGCCGAAGGAAAGCAATGTGTACATCCACCGTTTGCGAGAACATCAGATCATCCCGCCCGCCCCAGACGTGTTCGAGGATGCGCGGCCGGTCCTGCGCAACCCCCTTGTTCCTGAGAAGGTACTCCAGGAGACCGTACTCCTTGGGCGAGAGCGAAATCTTCATGCCTTTCTTGCGCACTTCATGCCTGTTCGTATCGAGAGAAATGTCCTTCGTTGCGAGGACAGGGTTCTTCTCCACGGAACGACGACGCAGGAGCGCCTTCACCCGCGCGAGAAGTTCAGTGAGATCGAAAGGTTTCGTCAGGTAGTCATCTGCCCCGAGATTGAGTCCGTGAACGATCTCCTGCTGCCGGGCCCGCGCCGTCAGCATGAGGATGGGCATGGTTTTCTTGTGATCCCGCAGCATCTGGCAAATCACGTAGCCGTCCATGCCGGGGAGGTTGATGTCGAGGATGAGGAGGTCGACCTCCTGCGTCATGGCTTTCTCGAACCCCTCTTTGCCGTCGTGCGCGACCGTGACGGCATAGTGCTCGAGCAAAAGGTACTGCTGGACATTCTCGGCCAACTTCTCCTGATCTTCGATGAGGAGGATGTGCATCGATCAACAAATGGAAAGAGAGTGCAAGTATAGGACAGAAGAGATTAAGATGACATTAAGAAATAAGGAGAAAGGGGGAAATGAGACCTCTTTGCTTTCTTAATCCCGTCTTAATATCGCAGCAGTAGGATGTCGTCCCTGCTCCCGTTTTCCAATAATTCCACCCTGAAGACACCATGCCTCTTCCCGCATTCCTGATCTCCTTCTATGGCCGCTTCCCTGAGAGAGTCCGCATGAGCTTGCAAAAAATCTCGCTCGGGAATTACGTCACCGGTCTCACGCTCATCCTTCTCGCAGGCGGGACGTACCTCGTCTATACCCAAGGCACCGCTTCCACAGGAACCACTTCGACGACGGCATACACTGTCGCGAAGCGCACCCTCGTCGAGAACGTGAAGGCCGTGGGAACGGTCACGTTCGCCAGCGAACAGGATCTGCGTTTCAATCAGAAAGGGACCATCACGAAAGTGAACTTCCAGGAGGGGGACAACGTAAAAAAGGGCGACATCATCGCCGAGCTGGACCAGTCTACGATCAGAGCTGACATCCGGACGGCCGAGCTGGCCATCGCGGCGAGCGCGCTCCAATTGAAACAACTGAACGCCGACAAGAATCAGCAGATCATCAATGCCCAGAATGTGGCACGAGAAGCCGAGCGGCAATTCGTGCAGGCCAATAACAATCTCGCAATCGCCCGCGAGAAACTTCCGGCGGATCTGGAAGCTGCGAAGCGGACGGTTGAAGAGGAGCGTTCCGCGCTCGCGCAGGCAAAGAGCGATCTGACGAAGACGCAGACGACGGAACTCCAGTCAATCGGAATGACCGTACAGGGCATCCTCACCGATACCGAAAAGCTCCTCGACTCTTTCTACAGTATCCTCACCCGCGACGCTTCGGCGCGTCCGGTACAGGGAGACTTCGCCCTTGAGGTGGATCCCCTTTTGTTCCGCGACCCGAACCTGCGAACGACCGTGGAGTGGGCGTACGTCGACTCCGTACGGGCTGCAAATGCTCTGCGCGACCGGTACGGATCATCTCTCGCAATCGAGAAGGATCCGGCCGTCCTCCTTGCGGCCCTCACCGATGCGAAGACGGCGACAACGGCGATCCACGCCCTCGGGGAGAGCACGTACAATCTCCTGCAGGGAGCGTCAACGGGCACGACGGATTTCACGGCCAGTGATCTCTCTTCTCTCCGATCGGAAGCAAGCGCGAACCGTGCGACTGCGGCCAGTCTCATCAGCGCCGTGGATACGGCACAGGCCAATCTCTCCGCCCTCTCATCGGACGGCGGCATCCCGAGTGTTCTGCTGCAGCAGAAGCAGGATGCGGTCACCAATGCGGAGAATGCCCTCACGCTCGCAGAGGACGATCTCCGCGTCCTGCAGTCACAAACCCCATCCGACCTCGAAGAGCAGGCGGCTTTGGCGGCGGCGGCGCAGGAAGACACGCAGGCGAAGAAAGCCAGTCTGGATTCCACAACCATGAGCACCCAAATCCAGATCCAGCTGAAACAGAATGATATCGGGCAGAAGTCCGCAGCGCTCGGGAAGACGAAGAAAACGCTCGAAGACTACCGCCTCGTCGCCCCCTTCGACGGCGTCATCCGGCGCATGGACTACAAAGTCGGCGACAACCTGCTCGACACGGGTGAGGCGAAGATCCTCACGCTGGAAAACCCCGAGTATCTGCTCATCACGATCCCGCTGGATCAGACCGATGTCGTACGCGTGAAGAAAGGCATGGACGCTTCGATCGCACTCGACGCACTCCCCGGCGAAGTGTTTGACGGAACGATCGACGATATCAACGCGACTCCGGTCATCCAGTCCGGCGTCGTCTCCTACAATGTCGATGTCCGCCTTCCCACACCGAAAGATCTCACCATCCTCTCCGGCATGACCGCAACGGTGACGGTGGAAACGGCGAAGAGAGCGGACGTCCTCGCTGTCCCGTCTCTTGCCATCAGCAGAGCGAAGGGAACGGCAACCGTGCAGAAAACAACCGGGGAAACCGTGACGGTGGAGACGGGAATGACGGACGGGCGCTACACCGAAATCCTCTCGGGCATCGCGGAGGGGGACAGCATCCTTGCCGTGAATCTCTCCGCGGCAAGCAGCAGCACCGCGAACGCCAATGCTGCCGGCCAGATCTTCCGCTTGGGAGGAGGCGGCGGAGGGCGACCCCCCGACGGCCACTGATCCTATGATCCGCATTGCGAACATCATGAAGGCGTATCCGCTCGGACACGAGGAGCTCGTCGTCCTCAAGGGCATCTCCCTCATGATCGCTGCAGGGGAATTCGTCGCCATCATGGGCCCATCGGGATCGGGGAAGTCCACGCTCATGAACATCATCGGTCTCCTCGATATGCCGAGCTCCGGCTCTTACCTCCTCGAAGAACACGAGGTCGCCGACCTCACCGAAAATGCGCAGGCGGACGTCCGAAGCAAGCGCATCGGATTCGTGTTCCAGCAGTTCAACCTCCTCCCCCGCATGGACGCGCTGCGACAGGTGATGCAGCCGCTCCTCTATCAGGGCGTTTCACGTCACACATCCGAAGAGCGGGCACGGGAGGCGTTGCATATCGTCGGTCTCACCGAACGCCTTTCCCATAACCCCAGCGAACTCTCCGGCGGGCAGCAGCAGCGCGTTGCGATAGCCCGGGCACTCGTCACGGATCCCGCCATCATCCTCGCCGACGAACCGACGGGAGCGCTGGATACGCAGACCGGGCATGAAATCATGGACATCCTCACGACGCTCAACAAGCACGGCAAAACGATCGTCATGGTCACGCACGAGCCGCGTGTTGCGGCGTTCGCACACCGGACCATCCGGATCGAAGACGGATTGATTGTCCCCACTGCGCAATGAATATCCTCGAGAACATCATGAATGCCCTCGGGGCAATCGGCAGCAACAAGATGCGTTCCTCGCTCACGATGCTCGGCATCATCATCGGCGTGCTGTCCGTTGTCCTCATGGTTGCCATCGGGCAAGGCGCACAGCGCAGTGTTACGTCGCGCATAGAGAGTCTCGGAACGAACCTCCTGAGCGTCTCTCCCGGGGGACCGAACCAGACGAATGTCCGCTCGGCAGGAGGCGGACAAACGGCGACGACGCTCAGCGAAGACGATGTGCATGCGATTCAAGAATTCGTTTCTGGACTGAGTGGCATCGCGCCCGAGCTGCGTTCCCGCTCACAGGTCATCGCCGGCAGCCAGAATGCCAATACATCCATCGTCGGAACCACACCGGACTACACAACGGTCCGCAACGCCCCAGTTTCCATCGGAAACTTCATCACGGCAGACGACGTCACGCAGATCGCGAAAGTGGCGGTGCTGGGAACGCAGACGGCAGCGAACCTCTTCCCGAACGATCCCGCCCCTCTCGGACAGGACGTCCGGATCCAGGGGACGATCTTCACGGTCATCGGCATCCTCCAGTCCAAAGGACAGCAGGGCTTCCAGAATCAGGACGACATGATCGTGATCCCCCTCTCTACCATGCAGCAACGCATCACGGGAAAGGACGTCGTGAGCACGATCAACGTCTCCGTCACGGATGCGACTGCCATGGAGCAGATCCAGCAGGAAATCACGGCAGTCCTCCTGAACGCCCACGGCATCACGGATGCGAGCAAGCAGGATTTCACGGTTCTCAATCAGGCCGATGCCGTCGAGACGCTCAATCAGGTGACGCAGGTCTTCACCCTCCTCCTCGGCGGCATCGCGGCGATTTCCCTCCTCGTGGGAGGCATCGGCGTGATGAATATCATGCTGGTCTCCGTCACCGAGCGCACGCGCGAGATCGGCATCCGTAAGGCCGTCGGCGCTCGAAGGCGGGATATCCTGCTGCAATTCCTTTTCGAGGCGGCCACCATCAGCCTGACCGGGGGCGCTATCGGCATCGTGGGAGGCTGGATGGCGTCGCTCGGGGTGTCAAGTGTCAATCTCGGCGGCATCGGGCTGCACACGGTGGTCTCGCCCCAGATTGTGCTGCTGGCCCTCTCCGTGTCGGTCATGATCGGGTTGGCATCCGGCGTCTACCCGGCCATGCGCGCGGCGCGGCTTGACCCGATCACTGCGCTACATTACGGATAGGGGATAATCTCCGGCGTGGCTAACCCTTCGGTTGATGGCTGTCGCCTGACTACTTTGGGTCATAAAATAAGTCTCCCCCTCCGTCCAATGAAGGGGGAGACTGGTCTCTGTCGAACTGATCTTAGGTCTTCGGCGTTTCGCCGGGATGGAGCTTCTTCCACTTCGCTAGGAGCTGCTCCTTCGTCTCTTTGCGGCTCTCGTCGGGCTTGCAGGCCTCCACCGGGCAGATCTCCGCGCACTTGGATGAATCGTGGGATCCCACGCACTCAGTGCACTTCGCGGGATCAATCTTGTAGATGGTGTCACCCTCGCTGATGGCATGGTTCGGACACTCCGGTTCGCAGGCTCCGCAGCTAATACATTCCTCGGTAATCTTATAGGCCATTGGTTTTCCCTCCTCCTAAATCTTGGCGCTATTTACGGGTACCGGTAAGGATGGCCACTTTCTTCTTCAGGGCTGCGGCAACTTTCGGGGACACCATATCGTCAATGTTGCCGTTCAGGTAGGCCACCTCTTTGAGAAGGCTGGAGCTGAGGAACTGGTATTCCTGGCTGGCCATAAAGCAGACCAGATCAACATTGGGATTCAGCTTCCGGTTCATCATGGCCATCTCAAATTCATTCTCAAAATCGGCGCCCATACGCAGGCCCCGGACGACGACCTGGGCGTTCAATCCTTGGGCAAAATCAACGAGCAAACCACCGAACGATGTCACCTCAACATTTGGCAGGCTGGCGACCGCGCCGCGCGCCAGCTCGACCCGCTCCTCGGCCGGGAAGATAAGCTGTTTCCGGGGGGTCTGGTAGATGGCAATAATGACCTTGTCAAACAGCCTCGCCGCACGGGTGGCGATGTCCAGGTGCCCGTTGGTTATGGGATCAAAGGACCCCGGGTAAATGGCGGTGATCACGAAACGGCCTCCTTATGGTAAACATTGATGCAACTATCGCCGTGACGGTGTTCAGTGACCAGGCGCAATGCGCCATACGCCGCCCCCAGCGGCATGTGCGGGGAATGGGTGGCCACTACGGTAGTCCGACCGCCGACGAGCCTGGAACCGGCTAGCTCGGTCAGGAGGTCGCCGATATTCGGGTTGGCGTACGGCGGGTCGATCAGTATGATACTATACTCCTTGTCGAGAAAGGAAAGCGCCTTGGCCACGCTGCAACAATAGACGTGTGCCTGCGATACCAGTTTTGTCTTCTCCAGATTCTTCTTGATTATAGCACAACACCGTGGTTCCCTTTCAACAAAGTCCACCCACGCGGCCCCGCGGCTGAGCGCCTCGATACCCAGCGCCCCGCTGCCGGAAAACAGGTCCAGCACCTGCTCCCAGTCGCCGCCGAGATTCTCAAGGATGGCAAAAATCGCCCCGCGCACCAGGTCTGTCGCTGGCCTGGTGGGTG
>JAZDOT010000013.1:0-41450 GCA_043798355.1 Candidatus Peregrinibacteria bacterium | reverse complement strand
CACAGCCAACTGGTATTGATGTCCCTCAAGCCGCATGAAGAAATCGGCATGGAGGTGCATCCGGAGAACGACCAGTTCTTCCGCTTCGAGAAAGGACAGGGAACATGCATCATTGACGGGAATTCCTATGAGCTCCGTGACGGCTCCGTCATCGTCGTGCCGGCGGGAGCAGAGCATAACATCATCAATACGTCCGCAACCGAAGACCTGAAACTCTACACCATCTACTCTCCGGCGCACCACAAGGACGGCATCGTGCGCACAACCAAAAAGGAAGCGGAAAAGAACGAGGCGGAGTTCGACGGCAAGACGACGGAGTGAGCGGCAATCTTCACGGCAGCCGATACATCGTTCCCCGCACGCTGCTCTTCGAAATATCCAGCCACTCGAAGGTTGTCACTCCGTCATCCCACTCAAGACTGCCGGCGTCCTCCGGGGAGCCGAAATTCTGGAGAGATGTCTGCAGCATGGCAGCACCGTTCCCCACATGGGGGTTGCGGATGTTCGCCTGCAGGGAGAGTTTCACTGATTTTCCGGGATTCAGATAGGTCCCGATGGAACTCCCCTCCAGACTGGAACAGGTCACTTCGATGACGCCGGTCGAAAGATTTGCTGAGCAGGATTTCGTCGCGGAAGCGTTCTCCGTGTTCATGAGCGAGAAGCTCGACGGGTCGATGTCGACGTTCTGGGCATTGATGGTAAAACGGATGCTGCGCAGGCGCACGGGAAAGGGATCAACGATCGGCTCGCTGGCATTGCCGACGGCCGTGAAGCGGAACATGCCGACGGTCATGGATCCCGCGGAAATGATGCCCCCCTCCGGCTCCCGGCTGGCATTCTCTATGGAGAGAATTTTGGCTGCTACGATCTCGTGCACGGGACCGGAAATCTCCTGATTGGGGCCGGGCATGGATGTTCCGACGAAGATTTCGCCGTCATCAATGCCATCGCCGTCATTCTGAAGAAGATTCTGAACAGATCCGACCCCCTGCGCCTCCACGGCAGGGTGCTCTGCATCGTCCGTCATCGTGAGCGCGAAGAGTGTTCCGCTGAGATCCTCGGGCGCCTGCGAGCGCAGGACGGCGCGGACGAGGACGGTCACTGAGCTGTCCTGCCCAATGATCAGGCTCGCACGGGTACAGAACCTTCCCGCTTCCTGCACCGTACAGGCGAGTGCGCTTCCCAATGCGAACGGTTCCGAGGAGCTTCCTGAAGTGAATTCGAGGTGGTCGACGGCATCGGGGACGCCTGTGATGGCCATCTCCGTCACGGAGATATCTTCTCCGGTTGCACGGAATTTCAGACGCAGGAGTACGGGGCTCCGTTCACCCGGCAGGATTTGATGACTCGAAACGGGCACTGTATCCGCCGTGACAAACAGGCTCCCCTTGCTGAGAATTTCCACCGGGCGATCACTCTGCGTCAGAACAGCGATCCAGCACATGGACTCCGCGCAGAGAGCGGAGTCTGTCTCAATGCCGGTGAGTTCCTTCCAGTCCTCGGTACCGACCGCTTCCACGTAGCGCGGATCGAGCAGCGCGAATCCGACGGACACGCTCTCGGGCGTGACGTTGGAATTCAAGTCCGCGACGAGTTCCACGCGCCTGGAGACCCCATCCTGCACGAGAAGAAACATATTCGAGAAGCTTACGATGCCGGCAACGGGGTTGGCTGTGGCGATGATCTGCTGAATGGAAGCATTCGCCGTTCCAGCCGCACGCAGGCGGTAATTCTGCGCTTTATTGAGATCCCCGGTGGTACTGCGGAACTTCATGCCCGTCATGATGACGTCCTGCTGGCCGGCAACGGCATCGAAGGCGAAGACGACGATATCCTTGGACCCCTGCGCCTGTTCGAGAGAAGCGAAAGGGCGCTGTTCGATCTTCAGGACTCCATGCCGGATGGGCTCGGGCACGATGATGCAGATCTTAGAGCAGCCGTCTCCGTCGACGAGATTCCCGTCGTCGCACTGCTCCCCCTCCTCGGTAAAACCGTTCCCGCACGCTCGGGGAGGAAGCACAGGAACGGAGAGAGAGGAAACAGAGGATGAAAACTGCGCAATGGCAACGACCGTCTCCGCATGGCCGATGGTGCCGCCCATGGAGATGAGGAGCACCGCCATTTCGCTCCGAGTTAGGAGGTGGTCGGGTTCGGCTGGAAAGTCGGAGAAGATGCGCTTACTCGCGGCGAGGTCGAAGTACGGATCGTACCAGTTCGCCGAACCGCTCCTCCCTGCGGGGAGCGGCATCTTCCAGGCGTTCGCTGTCATCTTGAGAGCCTCCGCGAGGATGATGGTATCCGTGCCGCGGAATGTCCCGTCCGGATACCCGTCGATCACCCCGCGCTCTCTGGCCGCACAGGCATACACCCAGTACCACTGTTCTCTTCCGGTAAAATCACGAAAACACTTGTGGTCAGCAGCCTCGAACCCGCTCTTCCCGAACGAAGCAAGCATAAGGATCTTCAAAAATTCGGCGCGGTTGATGAGGATGTCCGGACGGAAGATGTCGTAGCCGTAACCAGAAACGACGCCCCGCGCATGCAGGAACTCGATCTGCGAAGCATGAGGATGCCCCAGAACATCGACGAACGGCTCGGGCAGAGCGGCGGACGCAACGGGGAATGCGAGGAGCAGAGAGGTGAGAATATTGAGGAGCACGGAGGACATTCTAGCAGGTTTCGATGCTATACTGCCGATAAACGTGCCCCCGTAGCTCAGCTGGATAGAGCGCCTGGCTTCGGACCAGGAGGTCGTGGGTTCAAATCCTGCCGGGGGTACCAGAATTCTTAACAACTGAACACTCACCGGAGATAACAACGACACCGAGGCCCCTCGTAGCTCCGCAGAGCGTAGTGGGGCCGGGGGTACCAGAATCCACCCATCAATAGAGCTTCGACCGATGCAGCACGCGCAGGAGATAGATTGCGCGACGCTCATCGTCTTTGTTCAGAAGTACCCGATAGTCCCCGACCCTCAGCCGGAAGTCCGCGCTGTCGAAGTGCTGCAACGCTTTGACATCCAGACCCGAAGAGACCGACCATGTTTCGAGCAACCGGATGCGCGCAACGATACGATCAAGCTGCTTTGCCGGCACACGGTCACAATCGCGTCGCCAGACACGTTCATCAAAAATGACGAGCCGGTACGTTAGCGAGTCTTTGCCCACGCTTCGAAGGGGATCGAATGTTTTCCTTTCCCTTTCCTGCTGCCCTGCACCAGCTGCACGGTCTCCGGATCGTGGAGCTCCCACAGCTCCTCCCGGATCTGGTCCAGAGAGCCGGACTCGAGCAGCAATTCGGCCGCCTCCTTGGAGAAGACGATGCCGCTGACGGCATTGTTGCTCAAGACGATGTGAATGGGCTGATCGGAGTAGAACACCTTCTTGAGTTGCCGTTGCAGATTGGTAATGGAGATGAACTCGGAAAGCATGGAAATATGAGTAATTTCTATGCTTATTCTATATGCAATAAGCATGTAGTGCAATGGATATTCCGGAATCCCGCCCCTCTCATCACCGCACCACGAACCTCCTCGCCAGAACCACCGCATGCATCTGGTGCTGCGTGATATCGATACGGAGAAGTGGCTCGTCGTTCTTATTCATGATCCCCCCGACTGCAAGCGGATCCTTGGTCGGATGCCCCTGGAGGAACTTGTTCTGAGCGGAATGCGAAACCTGCCACCGCGTAAGCTTCCAGAGCCCCTGATCGATCACTCCGGCAAACTTCTTCTGTGCGTCCCGGTCGCCCTTCTGCCGCGCGAGCTCGAACGCATGGATGAGCCCTTCGTAGGCATAACCGGTATTGCGCGTGCAGGAGAGAATGTCATGACCGTCGATGATCCAGTCTGCCATCGCGATCGCGCGATCACGGTAGAGAGCGGCGGATGCGCCGCCCGTCTGGGCGATCTCGTAGAAGGCCATCGTGCCCCACTGGTAGAAGCTCTTCGCGAGAGCAGGGTCCGGTTCATTCTTCAGTGGCTCTTCTTCATAGCGCTGATACATGCACTCGGCGGAACCGAGGATAGTCGGCAGGAGATCGGAATGCCCCAGAGAGCGGACCGCCTTGGAGAGAGCGAGGAGCGTTTCGCCGTCAAAATACGGCGACGGATCACCGGAAGGAGTTCCGTCCGTGAGGGCAAATTCCGACGCGAAGCATCCGTCCGGACGCCGGAGCGTCAAGAGGAATGCGATATACTGATCAAGATCGGCCTTGATCTCGGCGGCTTCAGGCGCTGAGGGCTCGGTCCGGAGAAACTCCGTGAGTGCGAGGGAGAGCAGCGCAATCGTTCCCGTTTCACCGTTCGCGGCACCGGGATACGCAACGAACCGGCCGCCCCCCGCCGCTGCAACGGAATACCGTTTGAAGAATGTGAACCCTTTCAGGAGAGCTGATCGCGTTTCCTCCGACTGGGAATCCTGATGAATGAGAGAGAGCCCCCACAGCGGTCCGACCTGCCGCACCTGATTGTCATCCGCCGAAAATGTCTTCTCGACGAAATCGTACTGGTAGTTGAAATTTCCTTCTTTTTTCTGATTGGCAAGGAGGAACGATTTCCCCAATCCCAAGGATTCATCGAGAATTGCTCGAGTCAGTTTCTGCAGAGAGACCTGCGAAGAAACCGATTCTGCCGTCCCGTTCTCCCCTGATGGAAGAGTCGACACTCGTGAGCAGGCGACCATACTCAGCGCACCGAGAGAAAGCAGACCGATGTTGATGAATGTTCGAGGCATGGAGCAATGATAGCGAAGCTGCAACCCAGGAAGCGAGTGCAGAGCATCAACCAATGGACCGAATCACATGCCCCATCTTGTTCTTCTTTGCCAGAAGATACTTCTTCTGCAGCTTCCCCGGCTGCGGCATTTCGAGCGGTAATTGCTCAACGATTTCGATCCCGTATCCCGACAGTCCCACGACTTTCTTCGGATTGTTCGTGAGGATCCTGATGCGTTTCGCACCCAGATCTTTGAGGATCTGCGCTCCGATGCCGTAATCCCTGAGGTCCACGGGGAACCCGAGCGCCGTGTTCGCTTCGGCGGTATCCAGCCCTTTGCGGCGCTGGAGATCGTACGCCCGGATCTTGTTCGTGAGACCGATCCCCCGCCCCTCCTGCCGCATGTAGAGGAGGACCCCCGCCCCTTCTCGCTCGATCTGTTCCATGGCGATTCTCAATTGCTGCCCGCAGTCGCAGTGCACCGACCCGAGAACGTCTCCGGTGAGGCACTCGGAGTGCACACGGACGGTCACCGGCTTGGAAGAGCTGATATTTCCTTTGATGAGCGCCACGTGCTCATCATGGTGGCAGGTGTCGTCATACACGATCATGTGCCACAGACCGGTCGCCGTCTCGAGATCCGTTTCCGCCCTGCGCCGGATGAAGGACTCGTTCTTCCTCCGATACGCGATGAGGTCGGCGATCGTGATGATGGGGATCCTGTGTTGCTTCGCAAAATTCCGAAGCGCGGCAAGGCGCATCATCGTCCCGTCATCATTCATGAGTTCGCTCAAGACCGCCGCCGGTCTGACCCCGGCGAGACGGCAGAGATCACTCGCCGCCTCGGTGTGACCCGCCCGGCAGAGCACGCCTCCGTCCGCGGCACGGAGCGGAAAGATGTGACCGGGCCGGTTGAAATCGCGCGGCTTCGCGGTTGGACGAGCGGCCATCTGCACCGTCTGCGCACGATCACGCGCGGAAATGCCCGTCGTGATGCCCTTGGCAGCATCGATGCTGACGGTAAACGGCGTCCCGCGTGCAGCGGTATTCACCTGCACCATGGGAGGAAGCTCCAGCTGATCGGCGATTGCATTGGAAAGGGAGAGGCACACAACGCCGCCGGTGTAACGGATGATGAAAGCCATGGCCTCTTCCGTCATATGCCCGGCCGCCATCACGAGATCGCCTTCGTTCTCCCGGTCTTCATCATCCACGACGATGATCATGCGACCGGCCTTGAGGGCGGCGAGAGTGGAGGGGATAGAGTGGAATGCAGTCATGGAAGATGTATTCTACAGGAAATGTATTGTTGGCGACTAAAAGATTATAGGACAGAGGACTAAGGACAGAGGACAATTTGTTGTATTTGCCTTCATCCCCCGCTTCCTTAGTCCTTTGTCCTAAGTCCTAAGTCCTTCAAAATAAACCTGCCACCGTCGTCTCCCATAGTTTGATAGGATACCCGCAATGCTCCGCCGCCTCATACACTCCCCATGGCTCCCATCCCTCACAGCCATCTGCGCTGTCATCTTTGTCGGCATCCTGCTCCTGCCGCTCGAGAGCCCCCCAGGCATCGATGACGGACTCCGGCACTTCACCATCGCCCGACGCATGGCTGAGCACGGCATCTCCTCGTTCCACGGATGGGGAGATGTTCTCTTTGCAGGGTACTTCCGCCTCCACAACAGCGATCCGTGGTTCCTCTCGGACATCTTCTTCATTCCATTCACGCGCTTCGGGCTCGTGACAGGATTGAAGTGGATCATCGTCATTTCGTCTCTTCTCCTCGTCATTTCGTTCCTCGCGCTTTTGCGCTCGGCCAGAACCCCCGCCTTCCTCTCCGCCCTCGCGATCGTGCTGCTCTTCGCGGGGAATAGCGAATTTTTCGGGCGCCTCTTCTTCGCACGCCCGTTCGTGCTCATGACCTGCGTGGAGCTCTGCGTGGTCGCGGCGATTCTCAACAAACGCTGGTGGATCGTTCCGCCCATCATGACGATCGCCACCCTCCTCTCGCACCTCTTCATTTTCCCGCTCGTGACGTGCGTCCTCGGAGTCGTCTGGCTCCGGACACTCCAGGAGCGCCGCTCTGCCTGCCTCCTCTCCCTCGGAGCCTTCGGGGGCGTGCTCCTCGGATTCGCCCTCCATCCGCAGGCCTCCGCGTACTTCCACTACCTCGTCACGGCTTTCATCCGGATCCCCTTCCTGCGGGGGCTCTTCTCGGGAATGGAACTCTCGAACGGATTCGTTTCCGGCTCCATCTTCCTCCAGCCGCTCGTCGGCTTCCTCATCCTGCTGACCGTCGAAGCCGTACGATCGGGAACGCCGCTCGCTGAGCTCAACCGCCGCGGCGTCACCTTCACGCTGGCAAATGCCGCAATGTTCTTCGCTCTCTATCTCCATTGGATGCGCACCATCGACTTCTTCTGGCCTCTGATCCTCTTCGCGTGCATGCACCTCATCGCCGTGAACCCCTCCGCTCTGCCGGCGCTCGAGCGCGACATCGTCGGAAAATTCCGGAGCCTCAACAACCATCTCGTGCGGCGCTTCCTCACCCTCGTCATCGCCGCCCTCTGCACGATCAACGTCCTCGGCGTCGCCTGGTCGCTGCGGGCATCACGGAACGCGCATACCTTCTCCCCTCTCGCCGCCCTCGCCTCGCTCCCGCCGTCCGCACGCGTTCTCAATTTCGACTGGGACACCTTCCCCCGCCTCTTCGCCCTGCGACCCGACCTGACATTCGCTCTGGGCATGGACCCCGCCTTCACCGCACTCTCCGATCCTCGCGCCGCCGATCTCCTCCCGAGCATCCGCAGCTCCCGTCAGGAACTGATGAAGTGCAAAAAATTCGACGCCTGCCTCTCTGAGCTCCTCGGCAGATTTCCTGAAGCCGAATTCATCGTACTGGATACCAACCGCCATGCAGCCCTCCTCCCGAAACTCATCACCAGCCGGTGGGTGAAGCCGCTTCGGATCGAAGGGGAGATAGGGATTTTTGAGATACTGAAAAAATGAGCGGCTGCTCACCCAATCATCACTGCCTTTTCATTCTCACTTCTCTCTGCCCCATCAGCCTTCGCACCGACCTCCGTAGAACACCCACTCTCCGCCATACGTATTCTGGTTGTCCAGATGTCTGACTCTCCAATTCTGCATGTTGGCGCCGCATTTTTTCCAATCGTGCCAGCTTCTTCGGATCATCGCAACACTCGTCCTGTGCTGTAGCAATGAGCTCCAGAAGATTCTCGAGCTGCCCGGGAAGTTGAGCTTCCCTCTCTTTGATTTCTTCCAATGTGAGTTCTTCGTCAGCCATCGCGACACAGGAAAACATTATCTACACTACTGTCGTCATCTTTCCTCCGCAATACAATAACCGGCGTAATTCTGCTCTCGCTTGCTCAGACCCCCGACAGACCCCCTCTCCCCGAACCCTCCCCCGTTGGGGGAGGGGGACGGCTGTCCTGTATTTGAAGTCGTAACGGACAGAAAGAGCGAAAGACTCATATTTTGTCCAAGTCTTCTCCACGCCAAAGACTCCCCCTCCCATTGGGAGGGGATCAAGGGGAGGGGGTCTGTCCGAGGAGAAGCATCAGAGAAATCTTTCGATCACAGTCAGAACTGCACTCGTATCCTCGATGGTTAAGCTGTTGGAGAACCGCAGCGTTCGAAACCCGCGGGCACGGAAATACGCATCACGCCTGCGATCTCTCGCTTGTGCGCTCGCCGCATCATGAGTTTCGCCGTCAATTTCAACGATCAGCTTCTTCCCCACGCAGAGAAAATCGGCGATGAAAGGCCCGAGAGGAACCTGCCTGCGGAATTTGTATGCATGGAATCTGCGTGCGCGAAGGATGCTCCAGAGGATCCTCTCCCCCTTTGTCTCATCCTTACGCAATCTCCGTGCAAAATGCACCTTCGGTTTCTGTCGTGTACAGAGGGTATTTCGGAGCATAGCCGACAAGTATAGCACGGAGTGAGACCCTCTCCGCGCATTAGCGAAGCTGAACGCTGTACGTGATCGTCCCCATGCTGGAAAGTTTCCGGCCGATCGCGACGTAGTAGGTGCCCACGGGGTACTGGTACGTCTTGTTGCAATCGGGGCTGTCGAAACCGTAGAGATCGACATCGCCCATGGCGTAGACCATGCAGGACAGCTGCGCGGCGTTGGAGAGGGAGAGCGTCATCGACTTCGGAGAGCCGACAGTAAAGGAAAACCAATCCTGGTAATCGTTCTCCGTGAGAGCCTCGGTTTTCGCCTCGCCGTACTTCACCTTGACCGCCTGGATGAACCCGTCCTTGCCGTCGCCCGTCGTCTCTTTCGCACTGACAGTGAACGTCGTATCCGGTGATGTCGGCTGGAGCTGCAACTGGTACTTCCCCGCCTTGAGCGCCGTCTTCAGCGTGCACTTCGACCCTTCAACGAAACCGAGGAAGTACTGGAGCGAGAAGCCGGTCTCCTCGATGAGGTAGAGGCGACACGAGACGGAACCATGCTGGCCGGACGTGAGGGCAACCTGTGTCAAGACCACGGCGGACTTCGCCAGCGTAAACGTATAGGAGGCGGAGGCCTTCCCCGAGAACTTCCCGCTCGTCTCGAAGGGGAACAGAACTTCCTGCGTCGTCGGCTGAGGGAGCGGAGCACGGTACGAGGAGGAGGATGCTGCAGGCTGATTCTCTGTTGGACCGGATGACTCCTGAGCGGGAACGGAGGACCGGGAGGATTGCTGGCTGCGCGACTGGTTCAGCTGCACCCGAAGCGCATTGAAGATGTAGGCGGCAGCCTCACCCCTGAGAAGCGGCCAGTCGGGATAGAAGCGCGCGCCGTTCATCCCGGGGATGGGGAGGATGCCTTGCAGGAACGCCGCCGCGAGGTACTTCGTGTACCACGCCGCCGTGGAGACATCCACGAACTTCACGATATCGCGGTCGGCTTCCGTCACATCGGCAACGGAAATGCCGAAGATTTGCGTAATCATTTTAATGGCCTCCACGCGGTTCACCACGTTCGCCGGACGGAACGTGCCGTCGTTGTACCCTTCCACGAAGCGGTTGGCCGCGGCATCGCAGACGTAAGACTCGTACCAGCTCCCCGACTCGACATCGCTGAAACAATCCTTGCTCGTCGGATCCGGCGTGCGCCCCTTCGCGCGGTAGAGCATCTTGAGCATCTCGGCGCGATTGACTGACCGTTCCGGATAGAAGTTTCCGTCCGGATTGCCGTTGATCACCTGCGCACCGACGAGCGCTTCGATGGCTTCGCGGTAGAGATGATCATTGGGAACATCGGGGAAAATGGGCGCTTCATCCTGCGCAAAGGCCGACCCGATCTGGAGAAAGAGGAGAGAGGAACACAGGACCGATGCAACTCTGCGCATGGAAATGAGGCGGAAGGTTGCCCTTCATCTTACAAGCGTTGCCATCCCCTCCACAAGATTTAATGACAAAGGGCCTTCAATTCTGCAAGTGAATGTACCACGCCTTCCGCCGCCTCTTTGCCTTTCTCCAGACGGGACTTCGCGAGAGCGAGAGAATCCACATACAAAATTTCGAACGCAAAAGGGATGCGGCCACGAACCTGAATATCCATGATGCCGCGCGCCGTCTCCCGCGCAATGAGTTCAGCATGGTGCGTTTTTCCCGCGACGATGATCCCGAGACCGATGAGGGCATCGACTTTTTTCGTATGCACAAGCGCGGAACCGAGGAGCGGGATCTCGAAGGACCCGCTCACGGGATGTACGGAAATATTTTTCGCAGAAACGCCGAGACGCATGAGCGAAGAGCGCGCGGAGCGCACCATCGCCTGCACCTCCGCCGGATAGTAGGAAGAATGAATGATGGCGATCCTCCATGCAGGATCGGCCTTCAGAGCCTGTAGTGTTCTCTCTGCTTTTTCGATGCGAAGACTCTACTTCCTCGGGAGCAACCTCTCAACCATTCGGACGAGAATGTCCGTTTCGATGTTCACGCGGTCACCCTTCTTCAGTCTCCCGAGCGTCGTTTCCTTGAGGGTTGTTGGAATGAGTGCGACCGTACATGTGTCCTTCGACACTTCCGCAACCGTGAGCGAGACGCCGTCGATGGCAATGGAGCCTTTGGGGACGATTGCTCGGCTGAGCGAAGCGGGAAGGCGTATGGCAAGGCAAAGGTTAGGGTTAGGGTTAGGGGTAGGGTTAGGAGGGTTAGGAGCGGCCGCTTGTGGTGAGCGCAGCCGAACCATCCAGGCCGCGGCTGCGGAAGCTTTCACCACAACGCCCACCCCCTCCACATGCCCCTGCACGATGTGCCCAGCGAATCTTCCGTGCGCGGGTAGAGCGCGTTCGAGATTCACCATGTCCCCTTTTCTTAAATTTCCGAGCGTTGTTTTCTTCAGTGTCTCTGGAATCACATCAAACGTGATGAATTTCTCATGGAGATCAATGACCGTCAGACATGCGCCGGAAACGGCGATGCTGGAACCGTCTTTGATATCCGTACATGCCTTCGGCCACACAACCGTGAGGATTCCCTTCCCCTGCTTCTCAACCTTTGCCGTTGTTTCGATGATTCCGGTGAACACGGGTCTATTGTAGCGCTCGTGCTGACCTTTCCTCTATGTTTTGCGTGTAAAGATGAGAGCGGTCAGCGATAAGCGAACGGCCTTTCAATTCCCCAATCAATGTATTGTTTCCCCCAACAGTTCCCCCTGGACACGCCGCCTTTTTCGCGCTACGCTTTCGGTTCGCGCCACGCGTGGGCGCATTTTTGTTTTGTGCGCGGCACAAAACAACCCTGAGCGTAGTTGAAGGGCGTTCTTCCCACCAATCTCTATGGATTCGATCATCGTCCGCGGTGCCAAGATGCACAACCTCAAGAACATCTCGGTCACCATCCCAAGAAACAAGCTCACGGTCATCACGGGCCTCTCGGGATCCGGCAAGTCGTCCCTCGCGTTCGATACGATCTTCGCGGAGGGGCAGAGGCGCTACGTGGAGAGCCTGTCCGCCTACGCGCGGCAGTTCATCGCACAGATGGAGAAGCCGGACGTCGAGAGCATCGAGGGGCTGTCTCCCGCCATCTCCATTGATCAGAAGACCGCTGCGAGAAACCCCCGCTCCACGGTGGGAACCGTGACTGAGATCTACGACTACATGCGCCTGCTCTGGGCCAAGGTCGGCCGCGTCCACTGCGTCACTTGCGGGAAAGAACTCTCGAAGCAATCCGTCAGCCAGATCGTTACGACCATCGCCTCCCTCCCCGAGGGGAAGAAAATCTTCCTGCTCGCCCCTCTGATCGAAGGGCGGAAAGGATCGCACGTGAAAATCCTCGACGCCATCCGGCGGGAGGGATTCGTCCGCATGCGCATCGATGGCAAAGTTGTGACGGTGGACGAGAATATGGAGCTCGAGGCGAAGAAGGCGCACACCATCGAGATCGTCGTCGACCGCATGGTCGTTGCTGACTTGCAAACGAAAGAGAATGTCCCGAACCCCAACCGGACGCGGCTCGCCGACTCCGTGGAGCTGTGCATGAAAAAAGGGGGAGGATCCCTGATCCTCCTGGATGCAGATACGAATGAAGAGCGACGGTTTTCGGAAGCATTCGTGTGTCCGGACCATCCGGAGAATGACATCCCGCAGATCGAGCCGCGCAGCTTCTCGTTCAATTCCCCGCACGGAGCCTGCGAAGAGTGCCACGGACTCGGGTCCATCCTGCGCATCGACGAATTGCGCATCATCCCGAACCCCTCCCTCTCCCTCGCCGAGGGGGCCATCCACCCGTGGGCCACCTCCGCGACCCGCATGAGCTTCATGATGCGTCTCCTCGAAACGCTCTCGCAGGTCGCCGGCTTCAGCATGGACACCCCCTGGAAGTCTCTCCCGGACACCGCAAAACGCATCGTTCTCTACGGCTATGCCCGTCCGATCACCGTGAATATGCAGGGGAACGCCTTCAACGGGACATACGACACGACCTTCGAGGGAGTCGTCCCCAACCTCGAGCGGCGCCACCGCGAAACGGACAGCAGTTACGTCCGCATGCAGATCGAGGAATACATGGAAGAGCTCCCGTGCAATTCCTGCAAGGGGACTCGCTTAAAGAAAAGCATTCTCGGCGTCACGGTCGGAGGAAAAAATATCGTTGAGACGACAGACCTGAGCGTGAGTACGGCGAAGAGTTTTTTTGAAGGATTGATCCCGGCAAAAGTGGAAAGTGGAAAGCTGAAAGTGGAAAGCGAATCCCATAATGATCAGCAAGACAGCTCAAAGCTCAAAGCTCCCGACTTCGCCAAGGCTTCGCCGGGCAGGCAAAGCTCAAAGCTCACCGAGTACGAATACTCCATCGTCAGCAAGGTGGTCAGTGAAATCATCGCGCGCCTGGCTTTCCTTGAGAACGTCGGCCTCACCTACCTCACCCTCTCCCGTTCGGCAACCACCCTCTCGGGCGGGGAGGCCCAGCGCATCCGTCTGGCCACGCAGATCGGCTCCGCCCTGCAGGGCGTCCTCTACGTGTTGGATGAACCTTCGATCGGTCTCCACCAGCGCGATAACGCCAAGCTCATCGCGACCCTGCGCAAGTTGCGCGACCTCGGGAACACCGTCATCGTCGTGGAGCACGATGAAGAGACCATCGCCTCCGCGGACCACCTCCTCGAGATCGGGCCGGGAGCGGGGAAGTACGGCGGAGAAATCGTTGCGGAGGGAAACATGCAGGCGCTCATCGACTGTCCGCGCTCCATCACCGGCCAGTACCTGTCGGGCAGGAAGAAGATCGCTCTCCCGAAGGAACGGCGCAAGGGAAACGGAAAATCCATCGTCATCCATGACGCGCGCCTCCACAATCTCCGGCACCTGGACGTTCACCTGCCGCTCGGCACGTTCATCGGCGTGACCGGCGTCTCGGGATCGGGGAAATCCAGCCTCATCCACGGCATCCTCGGTCCCGCCCTTCTCCACACCCTCAACAATGCCCACGCAACGGCGCAGGAATCCGGCGCCATAGAAGGGATGCAGCATCTCGACAAAGCCATCGTCATCGACCAGTCCCCCATCGGCCGCACCCCGCGATCCAATCCTGCAACGTACACCGGCATCTTCACGGACATCCGCGATCTCTTCTCCGTAACTCCTGAAGCGAAACTCCGCGGCTACAAAACCGGCCGCTTCAGCTTCAATGTGAAAGGGGGACGCTGCGAAGACTGCGAGGGCGACGGCCTCAAGAGGATCGAGATGCACTTCCTCCCCGACGTCTTCGTCACCTGCGAGACCTGCCACGGCCAGCGGTACAATCAGGAAACGCTCGAGATCACGTTCAAGGGGAAGAACGTCGCGAACGTGCTCGACATGACCATCAAGGAGGCGGGTGAGTACTTCTCCGCCATCCCGGCCATCAAGAAGAAGCTCCAGATGCTGGAAGACGTGGGGCTGGGATACATCCACCTCGGCCAGAGCGCGACCACGCTCTCCGGCGGTGAAGCGCAGAGAGTGAAGCTGGCGACGGAACTCATGCGGAGAGCGACCGGCCGCACGTTCTATATCTTGGACGAACCGACGACCGGCCTCCACTTCGACGACATCCATAGGCTCTTAACCGTCCTCCAGCGCCTCGTCGACAAGGGCAATACGGTGCTCGTCATCGAGCACAACCTCGACGTCATCAAGTCCGTCGACCATGTTTTGGATCTCGGACCCGACGGCGGCGACGGCGGTGGACTGATCGTCGCCGAGGGAACGCCGGAAGAAGTGGCCCGAGCAAAGGGGAGTTACACGGGGGAGTATTTAAAAAGGATGCTCACCTGACCCTCTTTGCCCTCTTTTTCCTCTTTGCCCTTAAAATCACCTTTCTGCCCTCCACTCCCTCAAAAAAGGCGTATACTTCTTCACCATGCAATGGACCGAATTCCAGTCCCACATCCGGCATCTGCCCGAGAGCGATATGGAGCGGGTGCGGCAGGCGTTTGAACTGAGCGAAGAACTCCATAGCGGTCAACTGCGAAAATCCGGTGAACCGTACTTCACCCACCCGCTTGCAACCGCGGACATGCTCGCAGACATGGGAGCGGATGCCGACACCCTCATTGCAGCCCTCCTGCACGACACCGTCGAAGATACCGAAATGACTGTCGCGGGTATCCGCGAGCGCTTCGGAGCAACGGTCGCCGACCTCATCGACGGCATCACGAAACTCACGCCCGAGGAAGTCGAAGGACGACCGAGCATGGATGAACGCATCGAATCGCTCCGCAAGATCTTCACCATGCTTGCGAAGGACGTGCGCATCATCGTCATTAAACTGGCGGACCGGCTGCACAACATGCGGACCGCCGAGTACATCTCCCGGGAACGCCGCGAAGCGCTGGCCGACGAGACCATAGAGGTCTACACCAAGATCGCGGACCGCCTGTGCATGCAGGATCTGCGCGACGAGCTGGAAGAACTCTGCCTTGCCGTTCTCGATCCCGCCCTCCTGGCACAGTTACGTCAGCTCCGGGAACGCGGCGAGGAGACGGGGAAGAAGATCACGAGCGACATGGAGAAGCTGCTGCGGAACAGCGCCCCCCCGAAAATGACAATCTCCGCCCGCTTCGAGCAGAAATCCTGGGAGAGTCTGCGGGAGCAAATGGCCATCGGAGGTGCGGCCGCGAGCGGCATCTCCGCGGTGAGCGTCGTCTTCCTCGCGCAAACCCCCGACGAGTGTTACCGCATCCTGGGGCTGCTCCATGCGCTCTGGCAGCGCGAGATGCTCTCGTTTGCGGACTTCATGAACCATCGGCAGATCAACGGCTACCAGGGTCTGCATACCACGATCATCCTGGAGGACGGCACACGGGTCCGGTGCAAGATCCGCACGGCAGAGATGCACGCGTACGCGCGGCGCGGCATCACGACACTCTGCTTCGGCGGAAAGCCCTTCGGCGTATTGGATCACCTCCCGTGGGCTGCACGCATCGGTACGCTCTCCCGCGACTCGAAGGAGCAGAGCATGCAGTTCTGGGAGAGTCTCAAGAGCGACATCCTGCAGGAGTCCATCGTCGTCCACGGGCCGGATGACGAGACGAAGCTGCTCCCGAAAGGCGCAACGGCGCTGGACGGGGCGTTCTATCTCTTCGGAGCTCAGGCACTGCGCACTAAAGAAATTCTCGTCAATGGAGTCGCAGTGCCTTTCTTCGAAGAACTGGCACATGCCTGCAGCATCTCTGTGAACTTCGAAAATCGAACGACCGTGGAATTATCGTGGCTGAATAGCGTCCGCACCGGTGTTGCCGCCGCTCTCATCCGCCAGGGCCTCGCCCGTGCCCCTCAATGCCAGAAGATTCTGCTCGGAAAAGCGCTCCTCAAGGGTGCCGTCCGAACGCTCCTCAAAATCGAACTGGAGGAGCTGGACCTGCTCCCCCTCGAAAAACGACTCACGGATCTGAGCATCCCCTCGCTGTCCGTCCTCTACGAACAATTGGCAGAGGGTAAAGTACAGGCGGAGAAAATTGTTGCGCAGTTGTTCCCCCAATCCAAGAAGCAAAAAGAGGGTGCACACTGTCGATGGATCTTGAAGATAACGGTTCCACCTGCCATCGTGGAAGTGGCACAGAAGATCGTCACATCGGTCCGCCCACGTACCCTGACGATCCGAAGAACGGACATTGAGAGAATCTCACTCCAAGCCGAATGTGACCTTACACTGCAACAGGCCAAGGAAATGCGCCTGCTCCTGCGCGCGATGCTCACAGACGGACAATGGACACTGCGTACAAAGCATGAGGTACGCGGCACATTGATCGCAGCCATCGTCCTTGTCATCCTCTGGGGATTGGACCCGGTGCTGTCGAAAATGATTCTCAATGAAGGTGTAACCTCCGCAGCGTTCACGATGATCCGAGCATGGTCGATCGTCCTCTTTGCCTCCATCGTGCTCCTCTCAACCTATCGTCAACATCGCTTCTCTCGCCTCCCTCTCTTCTCTTTCCCCTCCATTTGGATCGCAGGTATCGCCTTCGCCCTCATCAATGTGTTCACCTACCTTACACTGGAACACGGCTCTCCTGTGCTCTATAACACCATCCTGCGCGGGAACGCCGTCATCCTCTCTCTCCCATTCCTCCTACAACACCAGCTCCGGTGGAAGCTCATCGGCACTATTGGCCTGACCGCCTTCGGGTTCTTTCTGCTCACGCGCTCCAGTCATTTCCCTATCGGCGTTCTCAGTGCCATCGGAGTGCTGTTTTCCTTCAGCATCTATACCATCGCAAGTTCGCGTTTCCAGTCGCACGCACATGTGCTTGCCCGCTACCCGCAGTTCCTCTTCTTCACCAGTCTCATTGCAGCCTTCCTCCTCCTCATGCTCCCAGCATTCGGCCCCATTCCTTTCCCCGGTTGGCCGCTCACGGCATTGATCGCCGTCTACTGCATCTGCTTCATCGGCATCACATACATCATCTTCTTCTCCATCACCCACCAGAGCGGGTACTACAGCGTTTCCCCCTGGATCACGAGCTCACTTCTCATCACCTTCCTCGCTCAAACAGCAACGATGGGTCTCGAGGAGGCGCACATCGTCATTCCTGCGGCTCTCGCCCTTGTCCTGGGCAGCCTCATCGCAGCACGCGGAACCATGCGGCCTACGCTGCCCTTGTCTGATGCTCGTTCATCCACTTGAGTGATTCGCTCACGGAGGAGAGCCACAGATGCCAGAGAACCCTGATGGGAATTTCCCGTCCATCCGGTCCTCTCCGGGAGAACGTATCTTCCTTGACACCGATCAAGCGACCTCCCAGCGTTTCGACGAATCGCCGACTGCCTCTGTTCACCGCACTGGGAACTGGTTTCTCGTCTACATGGGTAATCTCGAACAAACGGAGAAGAATGTTCGGACAACCTTCGGGAATACGGGAGTACACAGATTGTTTAAGGGCAGTCGCTGCCCCCGATTTCCGAATGCCCCCGGGTCTGACCTGCCCTGCTTTCACGGCGATCTCGACGGAAATACAGAGCCGATGCAGATGTTGAAAAACATGCAACGCCAGATGAGGATTCGTCCATCGGAGCGCATGTGGCTTCTGGTCTGCGCCCTGAACAGATGTTGGTAAGTTATCTTCCGTATAGTTATGTCCCCATTCAAATCCAAAATCTCTCACCATGTGCTGAAACACGGTTTCCTGATCGGTCAGCACCGCATAATACCCTTCGATGCTTCCCTGCCACCTCAGAACAGCCCCCACTCCATGTTCCAAAGTCTCTCGGATCAGTCCGGGGTCAAACTCACGCAAAAATCCCCCATTATTCTCAACCTCCGAAATTGCCTGCTGTTTTACCGGTAGATTGTCTGCAACAAGATCGAGGAGACGCTGTGTGGGGATGGCCACGCTGGGATCCTCATAGACGTGCTGCACTCCGGCTAAGTCGCTGCTCGAGAGCTGCTCCACATATTGCCCCCACTTCGGCCACTGACTCATCTGCTCCTGAAGCTGTTGCCTTTCCAGACCGCATAGTTCCCGAATCCGCTGGAAAATCGCGGTTGTGATTGCATTCGCCCGATCAGCGACAGAAGAACCGGCGGCATGATCCACGGAAAATTCCGTGATGCTGTCGCGCAAGTGATGACCAAATCCGTTCCTGAACTGAGAGACCACTGGTTCACTCCAGTGAGAAACGAATGCACGCAGTGACCCCCCCCATACGGGATTCTGGGCGACGAGAGCCTGAGGACGGCGATGGGGATTGGATGAAGCTATCCGCATTTGCTCAAGAAGCTCGGGAAGAACCTGATCGCAAGCCTGTTCGATCGCCTGGTCGCCCAGGTGATTGAGAGCCTGCTGCGCGGCTGCAGTGACGGTCAGCGCCGCATCACACGGTACCTCGACAATTTCCGGGGTGTTTACGTCTCCCCCGTTGTGTTTCGTCACCGGAAGAGAAATCCGCGTGTCTCTCATCCAATCATTTCCTCTCTGCCCCGCGAGATCAGCCAATCGCTGCCTAACCGCCTCCAGGAGACGGAATACCAACGCATCGGGAATCAGCTGCCTCTCGACGGCAAGCGTCTGTGCCCCTCTCCGGGCCTCAGAAATCCGGACAGCAGCTTGTACACGTGGCGACAGTACATGCCCGCTTAAACCGGCCTCGCCGCTGGCAGAGTTCTCAGTTGACAAAGGGTTTTACATTTTACGCAATATATTCCATGAAGCAACCAATTTCTCTGAATCATGCGGTCGCCAAGACACGGCTCCTCCGACGCTTCGCCTGCATCAGTTTCTTGAAATGTGCCCTCGCGAGGAGACATACGCGTTGCAGCCCGACTGCCGCTTCCAACTGTCCGGCATCCACCATTTCCAATACATTTGTTGCTATCTCAAGAGCTACGCGACTGAGCTCCTCATCATTATTCTCGATAACATGTGCCAAGATATTCTTTGCCTTCACTGTAAACTCGTCCAATAGATGTGACAGAAAATCCTCAGAAAAATCCACACGCTCTGCTTCCTCAAATAGCTCAGCATCTTCTTCTTCTCCTGCCTGCACATGCCGTTGCAACACTGATGGATCAGCGTGCACAACGGGGAACTCCCCTTCCTGTTCCTGCTGACCGCCTATGGTGGTTCCCTCTGGATGCATAGAGTAGATACTACTGACCTCCCAATTTTCCCTTTTCTTCCGGGCAAGGTCAACTAAACCAGAAAGAATATTTGGCATTCGGCTACATCGCAAAGACCGTCTTTGGCTCACATTCTCGCCCTCTCCTTCGCGCATATGACGTTCATCACGCAAACTCCCTCATCCCCCTGCCCCTTCCCCCTCCTCGTTTTTCCTGCACGCATCTTCCCCTTGTTGTCCCTATGCAGCAGCGCAAGTTCTCTCGGGGACAACCGCCTCGGCAGCGGGCCCCGGAGGAACTCTGTACGGGTGTGTCGCACGCAAAAGCGTACGTACCATTTCCCCATAGGCCACATGCCGTATGGAACCCAGAACACTGAAGTCGTCAGTACGGATATCGACATCACGATCTTCGTGCAAGCTCAGCTCATGCAAAGATTCCCGAACGAGGGTGCCAACGGCATCCGAACAATGTTCCCGTACAAAGTCGGCAACGGCATCCACGACCCAAGACAGATCCCTGCATCGCTCGTCGCGGACATGCAATCCATCTTGGCCGAGCATGACGAACATGTCTACTACCGCGTGGTCCGGTGCCTGTACGCAGTACTCCGTGGGATAGCCTTCAATCGTCGGGCGTCGAGTCATGGCAAGTTGGTAGTGTTGTACCGTTACAACAGTACACTCCCCCACTCCTCAAAGCAAGAGCAAATCGATAAATCCAAAAAAAACGGCTGCAGGAGCAGCAAAACACCCATAGAACGCCCCTTCGTCCTTAATCCTTCGTCCTTCGTCCTTTCCCCGCCTTTCCTAAAAACAACCGGAATCCCCCGCCCCCGGACGTGAGCATCCTCGACCCCCGCGTGATCTTGCTGATGGAGATCTTCAGCTTCTTCGCAATCGTGCGCTGCGGAGTCCCTTTCGCCAATTCCTGAATGAGTTGCCAGCGCTCCGCCACGGAAGCCAACTCCTGCGGCGTCAGAATATCATGAAGAAGAAGCTCCGCCTCCTTCTCGCTTTTGATTGAAGCGAACAGCCTATGGAGATCTTTCAGGTGTGCTCGGGGAATCGTCATACTCCCGGGAGTATAGCACCTCTGGTCTCCCTTTGTCCTTAGTCCTTCGTCCTAAGTCCTCTGTCCTTCACACCAATATTCCAATCCCTAACCTCTCATCCCTATTTCTTCAACTTCTGCTCCTCCAAAACCTCCTGATACTCTTCGGGCTTGTTCATCTTGAGGTAACTCAGGAGCTTGCGGCGGTGCGCCACCATGCCAAGGAGTCCACGGCGCGCAGACTGGTCTTTCTTATGCTCCTGCAAATGCTTGGACAGGAGCGCGATCTCCTTCGTGAGAATGGCAATCTGCACCTGCGGGGAACCGGTATCCTTGTCGTGTGTGCGATACTTGGCAATGAGCTTCTTTTTCTGCGGTCGTTTGAGTGCCATAGGAGTGATGTGGGGACGCAGACAAAAACGTTCTCGCCGCGCCCACCGGAGGATCAACCATCCGGAGAGCGAGGACAGTGCTGCAGGGTAGATCTGTGAGAATTAAAAATCAAGCATTTTGGCTTTTTCTTCGTCTCTTCGAGCTTCGCAGGAAAAACCTGTTCCGCGAAGAAGTGGACACACGTCCACCTCATGCTAAGATGCCAACATGCTGACTTCCCTCATTTTTATCGGCGTTATTGTCTGCATTGCACTCCTCGGCATTGTGGCATGGAAGTCATTCACTGCCGACACGGGAGAAGACGCAACGCTGCGGCATATGGTAGAGAATCTCCAAAAGGATCTTCAGGAAGAGCGCCTCAAGGACCGCGAACACTTGCAACAGCGTCTGGACCACGTCTCCAAACTTGTGAACGAAAATGTGCGCGATTCAACAAGGCAAGGAGCAGCCATTATCCGCGAAGTCACCGAGAAGCTCACCAAGTTGGATGCAACGAATAAGCAAGTACTTGGCTTCTCCGAACAACTCAAGGATTTGGAGAGTATCCTTAAGCAACCGAAGGGAAAGGGCCTTTTGAGCGAATACTGGTTGGAGACGCTCCTCGGCCATGTGCTCTCCCCCACCCAGTATCAAATGCAGTACAAATTCAAGAATGGCGAGATTGTGGATGCCGTCGTCTTCTTCCAGGATACGATCATCCCCATTGACGCGAAGTTTTCCTCCGCGAAATACCAGGAACTCCTCAAGCTCCCGGAGGGTGCGGAACACGAGAGATTGGAGAAGGGGTTCAAGGAAGATTTGAAGAAGCGTATCGACGAAACGGCGAAGTACATCCGCCCGGGGGAGAATACTGCGGACTTCGCATTCATGTTCCTGCCCGCAGAGGGCATCTTCTATGACCTTCTTGTGCAGAAGGTCGGTACCATCGACATCAATAAAGCGACCCTCATGGAATATGCTTTCGGCAAGCGCGTGGTGATCGCCTCGCCCGCTACGTTCTTTGCCTACCTGCAGACTGTGCTCCAGGGACTCAAAGCGTTCAAAATGCAGGAATCCGTGCGCGATATTTTGAAACTCGTGGAGAATCTTGGCCGACACGTAGGCAGTTACGAAACGTACATGCAGAAACTCGGGAATAACTTGGGAACGACTGTGAATATGTACAACGAAGCATACAAGGAATTCGGAAAGATCGACCGAGACGTCCTCAAACTCACGGAAGGGAGGGTCGGGGGAACGGTCGAGGCACTTCCCCTCGACAAACCCACCGCACACATCGAGACGACCTTCGAGGCGATTGCGGCGAAAAATGCCGCCCGGGCAAGCTGAATCACTTCCTTCTTTTTGCTCCTTCCTCTACCTTCCGCACCCCACCATGACTGCCAAGAAGAAACCGAGAACCCGGCGCACGCAAGTTGCATCCGCTGCACCCCTCACAAAAAGCGATCTCATCGCCATGAATTATGCGACGAAGAGTGATCTCGTCTCCATGAATTACGTGACGAAGAGTGATCTTCAGACGTCGAATGCTGCTCTTCATTCCGAGTTGAAGACAACACGCGACGAGATTTTCGCCTACATCGACCTCAAGCTGGAACAGCTCGTCCACGACTTCCGCGGCATTTTCTCGGACAGGACAGCACAACAGGGGGAGAAAATTCAGAACTGAAAATCTCTGGGGCACCCCCTCGTGTCCTCTGTTACCATGCCCCCGTGCCTGTAACCCAAAAAAAACCGGCCAAACATCCGAAGACGGATCTCATCATGGAGGGACTCAATGAGCCGCAGAAGCAAGCCGTTTCCCATACGAAAGGACCGCTCCTCATCCTCGCCGGAGCCGGCAGCGGCAAGACCCGCGCCATCACGCACCGCATCGCACGTCTCATGCGTGACGGCGTGAAATCGTGGCAGATTCTCGCCGTGACCTTCACGAACAAGGCGGCCGGCGAGATGAAGAGTCGTGTCGCAAACCTTCTCCACATCCTCGAACCCACTACGCCCCTCGACATGAGCTCACAGCTCAAAGCTCACAGCTCAAAGCTCCCCGTGATGGGAACGTTCCATGCCATCTGCGCCAGGATCCTCCGGCGGGACATCGAGCATCTGGGCCGCGACCGCTCGTTCGTCATCTACGACGCGGACGATCAGGAGCGCCTCATTAAACACGTACTCAAAGAACTCGCCATCGAAGAATCCACCCTGAAACCGCGCGCCGCACTCTCCTACATCGGGCGCTTCAAAAGCGAAGCGGTTTCTCCTCTGCAAGCGATGAAAGATGCGACGACCGAACGCATGGAGAAGATTATCCGCGCCTACCGGCACTACCAAAAACTGCTCGCCGAAGCGAACGCTCTCGACTTCGACGACATCATCCTCGAGACCGTGCGGCTCTTTACGGAAATTCCCGCCGTCCTCAGCCGCTACCAGGAAACATGGCAGTACCTCCATGTCGACGAGTACCAGGACACGAACCACGCGCAGTACCTGTTCATCACGCTCCTCGCGCAGAAATACAAGAACCTCTGCGTCATCGGCGACCCCGACCAGTCCATCTACGCATTCCGCGGAGCCGATGTGAGAAACATCCTCGAGTTCGAGCGCGACTATCCCGCCGCCCGGCGCATCAAGCTGGAACAGAACTACCGCTCCACGCAGCTCATCCTCACCGCCGCGGATACGGTCATCGCGGCCAATCCGAACCGTCCCGAGAAATCCATGTGGTCCGAGCGGAGAACCGGCCCGAAGGTCCTCGTGCACGAGGTCGCTGACGAACGCAAGGAAGCGGAAGAAGCCGTCCGGGAAGCCGAACGCCTGCGCGCCGGAGGCGTGAGATTCTCCGACCAAGTCATCCTCTACCGGACGAACGCCCAATCGCGCCTGTTTGAGGAAACCTGCATGCGCTTCGCCGTCCCCTACCGCATCGTCGGCGGCGTGAAGTTCTATGCACGGAGCGAAGTGAAAGACATCCTCGCCTACCTCGCCGTCGTCCTGAATCCCCTCGATACGCTCTCGCTCTTACGGATCATCAACGTTCCCGCGCGCAAAATCGGCTTCACAACACTCGGGAAAATCCAGGAGTTCGGATCTGCGCACGGACTCCCGCTCTGGGATTGTCTGCATGATGTCGCAAGAATTTCGGATCTCCCCGAAGCAACACAGAAACGCATCACGGATTTCGTTTCTCTCATGAGCGATCTGCGTGCCTGCGCGGAAACGGAAACCGCGAGCGCGCTCGCGGAAAAACTGCTGAAGCGGATCGGTATGGCAACGTGGCTCAAGGATGGAACGGAGGAAGGAGACGGAAGGTGGGAAAACGTTCAGGAGCTTCTGTCCGTCATGCACAAGTACGATGCATTAGCCCCGAGAGAATCCCTCGTGAGTTTCCTCGAAGAGGTCGCCCTCGTCTCGGAAGTGGATAATTTGCAGGATGCGAAAGACGACGCCCTCACGCTGATGACGCTGCACCTCTGCAAGGGGCTGGAATTCGAGCACGTCACCATTGCCGGGTGCGAGGATGGCCTCTTCCCGCACGCGAGCAGCCTCTTCGACCGCGAGCAACTGGAGGAGGAACGGCGCCTCCTGTACGTCGGCATGACGCGCGCGAAGACGCATTTGACGCTCCTCTTCGCGCGGCAGCGGATGCTCTTTGGAAACGTAGCGCAGAATGCGCCCAGCCGCTTCCTAGACGACCTGCCGGATGCCGTCATCGAGCGACGGAGTGACGATCTCCTGAGCGCATTCGCCTGGGCTTCCGGCCGCGGGAGCGAGAGAGTCACGCAGGGGGAGACCACCCCTTCGCAGACAATAGCTTCCGATATCGCGATCGAATTCAACCAGGACGCCCCCCTCGGCACGGAGGACGCCAATCAGGAAGCCTTCGAAGAGCACGCGCGCGTAGGGCACCCCGTCTTCGGCGCAGGAACGATTCTCGCGCGCAGGGGGGATATCGTGGAAATCGCATTCGACTCGGGGAAGAAGAAGAGCTTCGTTTTGAGTATCGCGCCGCTGAAGCTGCTATAGAGGAAGCCGAAGAGGAAGAGGAAACCGACCCCCCTCCGCTCTACGAGCTTCCCCCTTCGCCAGGGCTTCGGGGGACAGGCCGGGGGGCAGGAGAGGAAAAGGAGCTACCTCTTTTCCTTCTTTGCCCTCTTTGCCTTTCTCACTTTGCCCTCTTTCCCCTCTTTGCCCTTTTTTTGCGCCCAACAAACAGCCTCATCAAAACTCTTTCACATCGCATAGGCTGTCCCCCTCGCAACCGGCAAGGCGAACGGGACCCATGCGAAGATGGTGGTGCCGTCCGTCCATGTGACCGATCCGGCTGAGGAAGGGGAACCCGGCGTATTCAGCGAAACGGAGAGACGGCCGTTTGTGGCATCCGACGGAATGGTGATGTCGGCGTACAGCGTGAGCGTGCGCGGGCCGCTCTCGAGGGTGCCGAACGATGCAGGAATGGACATACAGGTGATGACGTTCGCCGAGAGCGAACAATCCGCCCGGTCATTGGTACCGTCTGCGCCGAGTTCAACATTTTCGATGCCGATGCCGCCCGAGAGCGCCGCACTGAACGTGAGATCCGTCACTTCGAGTTTTGCCGTGCCGTCCCCCGCCCCGACTGTCCCCGCAAACCGGAAGGCGCCGATCTCCTGACTGACCCCCGACATCAGCGGTTCCGAGGAAACACCGGCATTCGTGATGCTCGTGATGACGCTCCGCGCGGTCTGGAACTCATTGAAATCGTCGGTGGATTCCTGTTCGTACGCGTGCGTGCTCCACGCACCGTCCCCCTTCACGCGCATCGCGCTGATCGCGAACGTCTCGCCGCTCACGCCGCCTCTGTCGCGGCGCTTCACGACAGCGCGGGCATAGAACGTAGAGTCCTCCCGATGCGGGATCTGGACGGAGCCGGTCCGGAGCGGGAGCACGTAGGTCGTACCGGAATCGTAGGATGCCCGGCCGAGGTATTTGCCATCGTGATCGAAGAGGAGAAGCGCCTCGATGGAGGCAACCTGTGCTACGAGATCCACTTCGAAGGATGTGACATTGATCGGCTCACTGTTGCTGAAGATCTTCGCAGCACCCAGGACGTGTGACGTTGTCCCCAGAAGAAAAATGTTGGACGTAGTCGATGTATCCGAGTCGGGATCAAAGGAAACAGAGGAAGTAGAAGAAACAGAAGAAGCAGAGGAGGACGAAGAACGAGCTTGGTGGGTAAGACAGGGGTCGGCGAAGTACATGATCTGATGACCGTCGGGAGTGCAGGACGGTTGAATGGTTCCGTCGGGACAGACGTAGGGATCGCACGAGACTGAAGACGCAGATGAGGAGCTCCCACTCTCTTCTGCGCGAAAAGCGGGGAGTTCGCCCAAGCCGAACGCGAGGAAAGGTGCGGCGAGAGCGGCCGTGTCACCGCGCGTGAGGGCATCACCCGGCTGCTTGCCTGAAAGTTCCAGGCTGTTCATCTGTGCCATATGGATGAATCCGTCGTACCACTCATGAACCGGCTGATCACTCGGCGGGAGATCGAACGCGAGGACGAGGATCTTCACCGCTTCGGCATAATTCACCGGACGATCCGGATGGAACAGCCCGTCGGGGAACCCGTTCACAAATCCCCTGAATTTCCCTTCGCACACGTACATCCCGAACCAATCATCCAATGAAACATCGGGAAGACAATGTTGTCCTGCATCGAAGGTTCCGCCGCGGTACCAGTCATATCCGCCAAACGCGCTCTCGTGCACTCGGGTATAGGCACCGAGCGCCACCTTCATGAATTCCGCGCGGTTGACTCCCCTCTCGGCATGGAATGTTCTGTCCGGATACCCGCCGATGACGCCCTCCTGCGTCAGATAACTGATGGCGACCGTCGTCGCGGGCGAATCGAACGGCAGATCGCGGTAGCGGGCCGCGGCATCCGTGTAGGGGGAAGCGCCGACCGATGTGATCAGGGAAGAGGTGATGACGGCCGCAACGAAGGACAGGGAACGCATACAGTGGCGGGGAACAGACTGCATCATAGCAAACAATCATTCACGCGGGCTTATTGAGAAGAGCAAGAATCTTCCCTCTGTGATGATTCTTTGTGGGATGCTCAAAATACGCTGCGATTGTCTCCTGCATCGTTCCCTGCGACGCGTCTTCATTAACCTGCAATCCAAAATGTTGGCAGACGCTCTGAAGACGATCTCTGGAAACGTTCCGCAGACGATTGCGGACATCGGTGATTTGACGTTCGAGCAGAGAACCGGAGCAATGCTGTGTCTCGCCACGAGTGGCATCTCTGCGGGTGGAAAGTTCGATGATCATTGGTGAGAGCGGAATGAGAAATAGAAAAAACCTCCCCGGACGTGGGGAGGATGCGAAACAACTTCATTCATGCGCTCTCTTCAGAAGCACACGGCATCCTCCCCGCGCGCGGCGGAGTAGAGAGGGATGCCGGAGTGATCACAGCGGAGGACATGCGGTCTTATCCTAGAACGCAATGCTCTTGGCAGTCAAACGAGACTTGAATAAGAGAATGAAGCGCATCATTTCTACCAGCACTCTCCTGCGCTCCTGGAGATTGGACATCGCAAGCAGTGCCCGGGCCATCCCGAGGGCATGGCGACCATCCTGTTCAGAAAAATGAAGCGCCTCAACGATGGAAGGCGGGAGCACATCCTCCATGTCCGGATCGTGCTCATGATCCCACCGATATGCGATACATGAGCGCATAAGCGCAGCTGAGATGCCGCTCGAATGTAGGAAGGACACAATAGGTATCCCGCAGAGCACAGGAGAGCGCATTCGCAACACCGGGAAGCGCTTCCTTCGGTAAACGAAGGAGAGCCTCCATCGAAGGACGGGCACCCCTGTAGGGCGCACCATCGATTGGAACCGCCGCCCCCTCCTGCAGAAGAAGGCTCACTGCGTGATCGAGTTCAATGGGGCAACGATGCTGAGGCAGAATGCCTGCTGATGATTCAAGTGATGAATGCATGGAAGAAAAGTGAAATACGAAATAAACCTTCCTCAGCTGGGGGAAGGCTCTGAAACGTCTTACGCTCGGTTTAACTCAGACGTGACGGCTCCTTCCCCGCTCGAAAGGGGAACGCAGCGAAGCCGTAGGTAAAGGTCTGCGTGACCACGGCGCGTACTTTACTCCCCATGAAAAGAATGTCAATCTCCCTCCGTGCCCTCTCTCGAAGAGACCGTCCGGCAATTCTGTTTCGCACATCGCCTGCGGCTGAATACGGATCTCGGCCAACACTACCTGATCGATCAGGATATTCTGGATACCATTCTTGAGAGCGCGAAAATCTCGAAAGATGATCACATCGTCGAAATCGGTGCCGGAATCGGCGTGCTCACGCTGGAACTCCTGAACCATGCCCGCACCGTCACCGCCATCGAGATCGATGCCCGCATGATCCCCCTGCTGCGGGAATTTCTCGCGAAGCACTCCCCTCCCCCACCGGGGGAGGGGCTGGGGGAGAGGGGCTTCACTCTTCTCCACGATAACGCTCTCCATGTGGCGATGCCGTCTTCCCCCTACAAGGTCGTCGCAAACATCCCCTACCACATCACGTCCCCGCTGCTGCGGCATCTCTTCCTCGAATCCAAGAATCCCCCGCTCTCCCTGACCCTCCTCATCCAGCGTGAAGTTGCGGAAACGATCTGCGATGCTGAGAATGCCGGTCTCCTCACGATCATCGTGCGTCTCTTCGGCACGCCACGCCTCGTCTGCACCGTTCCACCCGATGCTTTCCTCCCCCCGCCCAACGTGCACTCTGCGGTCCTGCATATCGAGAGCTATCCGAAGCCCCTTGCGGACGCAGAAACGATCGAAAAGATCCTCGGTCTCGTCAAGGCGGCCTTCAGCCAGAAACGCAAGATGCTGAGAAACACCCTCGGGTCGTTCTATGGCGGCATGGAACGCCTGAAACGTGCAGGGATAGAGGAAAACCGGCGACCGCAGACACTTTCCATTGAGGAATGGATCGCACTTGCACACACGTTTGGAGAGGATGATCTACGTGCTGCATCCTGAACGACTCTCGGCCATCTTCCTCTCCGCCTTTGTTTCTTCGATCTTCCTCCTGCAGTGGTGGCAGAAAGCACAGTACCCGCTGTGGCTCTGGATTCTCCTCGCTATCCTCTTCGTCCATGTCTGGATGTTCCGGCGTTTCCGCAGTGACGGATGTACCCTGCTCCTCGGGATCATGATTGCTTTCCTGTTGATCGCACGCACGACGCATGTCCCTTCCACCTCCGACATTGATGCCTTCGCACGCAATCAGAGAGTGACCCTCACGGGCATCATCAGTGACGAACCAGATCGCCGCGCACTCTGGACGCAGTACACGGTGAGAGCAGGGAGACTCGAAACCGCATCCGGAGCGATCGTCGATCCCATCACCGGGCTCGTCCTCGTGCGGGACAAGAGCGGCTGGCCGCAGTATGACTATGGCGACACCGTCAGCATCAAAGGAAAACTCGCGCGACCGGAGCCGTCCGAAACCTTCCGCTACGATCACTACCTGAGCAGATTCGGCATCTATGCCTTAGTGGAAGATGGTTTCATCGAGCAGAGCGGCAAGAACCGTGGAAGCGCGATCCTCTCTCTCCTCTACCACACGAAGGATCGTTTTGAGGCGCAGATCAACCGCATCTTCCCCGAGCCTTCGGCTTCGCTCCTCGCAGGACTTCTCACAGGATCGCGCCGCGGCATCCCAGAGCACCTTAGCGCGGCTTTCCAAGCCGCGGGCCTATCGCACATCGTGGCAATCTCCGGCTTCAATGTCGGCATCGTGATCGTCCTCATCGGGGGCATCTTCATCTTTCTCCCGTTACAGCTCCGCGTCGTCTGTACCGCCGTCGGCATCATCCTCTTCGTGCTCTTCGTCGGCGCATCCGCTTCCGTCGTACGCGCCGGCGTGATGGGAATTTTAAGTTTGCTTGCGCTCGCAACGGGCCGGAAACAACGACCCCGGCTCTCCATCCTCTGGGCACTCGCGCTCATGATCGCATGGAACCCGAAAGTCCTCTGGTATGACGCGGGATTCCAACTCTCCTTCCTCGCCGTCATCGGCATCCTCGAACTCACGCCTCTCCTCTCCCTACTCCTTCAGCGCATCCCGAATACCTTCGCCGTTCGCGACTCGCTCACGATGACGCTCGCCGCACAGATCATGACCGCCCCTCTCATTATTTTTCTCTTCGGTCGCTTCTCCCTCATCGCCCCACTCGCGAACATCCTCACCGCTCCCGCCATCCCGCTCGCCATGCTGCTCGGCTTCGCCGGCGTGGTCATAAGCTTCCTCTGCTTCCCGCTCGGGCAAGTCGTGAGCTTTCTCTGCTTCGCGCTCCTCTCGTGGATCACCTCTGTCGCGACCATCCTCGCACGCATCCCCTTCGCTTCGACGGATGTCGTGGGTGGAATAGTGTTCCTGTGCGCGGTCGCAGCGGCGGGAGGGTGGATGGGATTCCGGAAATTGCGCTCAGTGGCCCACATTTAACAAGATTACTGTCACTCTCTGGAAAAATTTTCGTCAAAGTACTCGGATAACTGAGCGGGCAGATAATCCCTGCCACACCTCCCCCTTTTCGCTATACTGCGTCTGTTTCCTCTTTCCCCGATCGTGGATGATGTGGTTCTGCCCTTTCGCCCCCCTCACCCATCCTCTCCCCCCTGCGGGTGGAGAGGACAAGAGGAAAAGTGAAAACCTGATTGGTTGTTCTCAGGGAACCGAATGTTCATTTATTTGCTCTTATTAGTATGTTCGACCCCGTCGATCCCAAACCCTTCGACTCTGCTCCCCTCGACTCCGCTCGGGGCCTACGGCAGGGCCTCGATGTCATCACTCTCTCCTCATAGTTTCCCTCTATGTTTGATCCTGTTGACCCCCGGCAATCCTTCCCGGACCTCGAGAGGGGGATCCTGAAGTACTGGCACGAAGAAGATGTCTTCCAAAGATCGGTGAAGGAGAGAGGTTCCGGAGAATCCTTCCACTTCTACGACGGACCGCCGTTCGCGACGGGGCTGCCGCACTACGGACACCTGCTCGCCGGCACCATCAAAGACGTCATCCCCCGCTACCAGACCATGCGCTCTAAGCGCGTGGAACGGCGATTCGGCTGGGACTGCCACGGGCTGCCCGTCGAGAACATCATCGAGAAGGAACACGGCGTGAAGAGCCATGCGGATATCCAAAAGATGGGGGTGAAAGCGTTCAATCAGCTCTGCCGCACCGCCGTCCAGCGCTACACCAAAGAATGGCGCGAGGTCGTCGAACGCATGGGGCGCTTCGTCGACATGGACAACGACTACCGCACGATGGACCCCGACTACATGGAGTCCATCTGGTGGGTGTTTTCCGAGCTCCACCGGAAAGGATTGGTATACGAAGGGAAAAAGGCCATGCACGTCTGCCCCCGATGCGTGACGCCCTTGAGCAATTTTGAAGTGACACAGGGATACAAGGATGTGAGTGATGTGGCGGTGACATGGAAATTTGCACTGGCGGAGAGCGGGCAAAAGGGAAAGAGGGCAACGAAGGCAAAGAAGGAAAAGAGGTCGCCAGGAAAGACGTATTTGTTGGCATGGACGACGACACCGTGGAGCACGCTTTCGACCATGGGGCTTTCTGTTCTTTCGAAAGCGACCTATGTCAAAGTTCAGGTGGGCGAAGAGTGCATCATTTGCGTGAAAGACCGCATGCCGGATGTCATGAAGGGGGTGGAGAAGTACGAAGTGATCGATGAGTTCAAGGGCAAGGATTTGGTGGGGCTGAAGTATGAACACATCGCTCCGTGGTACAGAGACATCCCGGAGGTCCGGGAGAACAAGAACGTCCACCGCGTCTTCGCCGGAGATTACGTCGAAGTCACCGAGGGGACCGGCATCGTAACGATCAACGGCTCCTACGGAGAGATCGACATGGAGGCAGCGAAGAAAAACAAGCTTCCGATCGTGATGGATGTCGCGATGGACGGACACTTCACTCTGCTCGCGGGACCGTACGAAGGATTGTATGTGAAAGATGCCGAGAAGAAGATCATCGAAGATTGCGCAGCGCAAGGCCTCGTCTGGCGCAAAGAGTCTTACACGCACAGCTATCCGCACTGCTGGCGGTGCGAGACGCCGCTCCTCAACTACGCGACCTCCTCATGGTTTGTAAACGTCGAGAAAATCAAGGAACGCCTGCTCACTGCGAATGCGAAGACCGAGTGGGTTCCCGCGAACATCCGTGACGGGCGCTTCGGCAAGTGGCTGGAGGGAGCGCGCGACTGGGCCGTCAGCAGAAACCGCTTCTGGGGAACGCCGCTCCCGATCTGGCGATCGGAAGGGCAAGGATCGGAAGGGCAAGGAAGGGAAAGAGGGCAAAGAAGGCAAAGAGGTACCCGCGAAGGGGCAATGGCGGAGATCGAGGTCATCAGCAGCAGGGACGAACTGATGATGAAGTGCCCGATCCGCTTCACCAAGGTCACGGTACTTCGCCACGGCGAGAGCGAAGGCAATCTCATCCCCGTCTACCAGGGCAAGCTCCCCGGCTCGAATCTCTCAGCTGCTGGGGAAGCGCAGGCGAAAGCAACCGGAGAGAAACTGACAAACGAGAACGTCTCCGCCATCTACGCCTCCCCTCTCGCGCGCACGCAGCAGACCGCCGCTCTGATCGCGAAGGCCACGGATATTCCCGTCCAAACGGATGACCGCCTGCGGGAAGTCGATTTCGGGGAGTACGAAGGGAAGACCGTGGACTTCTCGGACATGGCACTCGTGAAGGCCCGCAGAGCCCACAAGCTGGAGACAGGCGCCCCCGAGAGCATCTTCCACTTCCCGGGCATGGAGTCGTGGAAGGACGTGCAGACGCGCATCTCGGCATTCCTGCAGGAAGTGCTTCCGAAACACCGCGGAGAGCACATCGTCATCGTCACCCACGCCGACCCCGTTCAAAATGTCCACCACTTCTTCACGAGAGAAGATCCCGTGAAGATCTCCCACCGGCCGTACCCGAAGTACGCGGATCCGGTGACGTTCTACTTCGACCACGAGACCGGACGAGAGCTGGATCTGCACAAGGATACGGTGGACGGCATCACCTGGAAGAATCGTAACGGCGAAACCATGCGCCGCGTCCCCGAAGTCTTCGACTGCTGGTTCGAGTCCGGCTCCATGCCCTATGCGCAGAGCCACTACCCGTTCACTCAACAAAGCCAATCTCCATGCGTGAGAACCAATAACCTGAAACCCCCTGGGTTTCCCGCCGACTTCATCGCCGAAGGCATCGACCAGACGCGGGGATGGTTCTACACTCTCATGGTCCTGTCGGTCGCTCTGTTTGATCAACCGGCATTCCGACACTGCATCGTGAACGGCATCGTGCTCGCCGAGGACGGGAAGAAGATGAGCAAGCGCCTGAAGAACTACCCCGAGCCGATGGAGCTCGTCGAGAAATTCGGAGCCGATGCGGTGCGCTTCGCCCTCATGAGTTCTCCGGCCGTGCGCGGGGAAGACCTGCGCTTCTCCGCCGCGCTCGTCGAGGAAACGGTGCGCAGCGTGCTCCTGCCGCTCTGGAACGTGTACAGCTTCTTCGTGACCTACGCGAACGCCGCGAAGTTTTCTCCCGTGGAAGACCGCCGCCACTCATCGCATCCCCTTGATCTGCACATCCGCGCCGAGATGCAGGATCTCGCGAATCGCATGACCAGAGAGCTCGATGCCTTCGACCTCTCGGCCACCTGCGGAGAACTGCATGATTCCATCGATGCTCTCACCAACTGGTACGTCCGCCTCTCCCGCCGGCGCTTCGCAGGAAAAGCGAGCATCGAAACCCCTGATGCCAGTTACGACTCCCCCATCGAGAACACCGACGAAGACCGCCTCGACGCCCTCCACACGCTCTACGACGTCCTCCTGACCATGAGCCAGCTCCTGGCTCCCTTCTGCCCGTTCATCTGCGACGCCCTCTACCTCAACCTCGTCGCGGAGGAACACGGGTCTGTCCACCTCACCGATTGGCCCGAGATCCGCACCCTGTCCAAGACAGAAGAATCCCTCCTGAAGAAAGTACGTCTCTCCCGCCTCATCGTCTCCCTCGGGAATCAGATCCGAAACTCTGCGAAGATCAAGAATCGCCAACCGCTTGCGAAAGCCACGATCGCCATCCCATCGGCTCTCGCCGTGGAGTTATCCGACGAAGACCACATGCTCCTGCGTCAGGAAATGAATGTGAAAGAGATAGCGTTCACAGCCGATCCCGGATCCCTCGCGCACGCCGTCGTACGTGTCGACGCCCGCAAGGTCGGCCCGCGTCTGGGCGCCCGCGTGCAGGAGGTCATCCAAGCCGGCAAGCGCGGGGACTTCACGCAGGAAGAAAACGGAACCATTCTCATTCTCGATGAACGTCTCTCGCCGACGGAAGCCTCCATCGTGTATCAGAGCGAAGAGGGGGAGGGGGTCGCTGCGGACCATGGTATCGTCGTCGCCATCGATACGCGCATGACGGAAGAACTGAAAGCGGAGGGCTTGATTCGCGATCTCATCCGCGCCGTCCAGCGCATCCGCAAGGAATCGGGCTTCGCCTTCACCGACATCGTCGCTCTCTCCGTCGAGGGCGCTGACGATCTGCTGCAGACATTCTCAAAGCTCCTCGCAGAAGAGACGCGTTCCACGATCGAACGGAATGACGGCCTCCCCCAGGAGATCGATCTCGAAGGAAAACGCGTTATTGTACGCATCAAGAAACGCGGATCATAAGACCGCAGCCAGGAACGGCTGCTGCTGACCTCTTTGCCCTCTTTTCCCTCCTTGCCCTCCTATGCCCGCCCCATCCCTCCCCACCCGCATCGTCCTCAAGGCCGTCTTGAACATCCTCGTCGTCTGGCTGATGGCGACCTATGTGTTCGATGAGTTCCAGCTCTCGGGAGGCATTCCCGCCTGCATCATCGTGGGCTCACTCCTGACACTCATGAACCTTTTTGTCCGTCCGCTCCTGAGGCTCATCACGCTGCCGCTCAAACTTTTTGCCACCATCCTCTCCGTCATCATCGTGAACGGAGTCTTCGTGTGGGTGACGACCCTCATCACCGACCGCATGGATCCCGCGCTCGTGAGCCTGCAAATCTACGGGGGACTCCTCGGGTGGATCATCGTCGCAGCGGCCTTCGGGATGGCGAACTGGATCATGAAAGAGCTTCTGAAGTGAAGAGGAGGAAGCCGAGGAAACCGAAGAAGCCGAGGATGCCGAGTGGCGCTGGATGATATCCCGAAATTGTATGAGCACTTGGGCGAACACCTCCTTTTCCCTCTTGAGCCATCGGGAGCCGGCTACAAGGGCGGCATCGCGCGCGCAGCCCTCAAGCTGCATCACCTGGATTTGGTAAGGAGAGGAGAACGGGGAGACGGCATCGATGAGGACATGCTGAAACGGATGCTGGAAGCGGAGTCTCCCGTTTCCGATGCGATAATGACGATTATTAAAAGATTGAACGAGATGCCGCACGAACTTCACACCTGAATCTTCGAGAAGAGGTAGCTCCCCGCAAAAAGACAGAGGATCGTGACGAGCGAGAGGACGGAGAGATCCATGGCCAATCCGAGGTGCGCTGCACCGAGGAAGATTCCGCGGAGCGCATCCACCCCGTACGTGAGCAGATCGATGCGGGTGATGATCGCGATGAATCGCGGGAGGTCATTTAAAGGGAAGAGCGCGCCGGAGAGGAAGAAGAGCCTTCTGGAACATGGGACCCAAGCCGAAACCGAGCGCGAACAGGAAGAGGATCGGCTGACCGAGTGACCCGATGACGCGCGCGCGGGAACGCACGAAGCGCTTGAGTTGCCGGAGCCAGAGGATATAGAGAATGGGAATCATGATCGAAAAAATTAACGTCGCATCTGGCGCATGCGCATGCGGAACTGATCCGCTGCACCCGCCTGCTCTCCACGGATTTTATGTCCGGTGAGGGCGAGGAAAGCCTCCTCGAGGCTCTCTTTCTGCGTGCGCGCTTTCAGTTCTTCAGAGGTGCCGTGGGCAATGATCTTGCCGTGATCGATCACGGCGATTCTGTCGGCCACGCGGTCGGCCTCTTCCATGTAGTGCGTCGTGAGGAAGACAGTGATGCCCTCGGTTCTATTCAGTTCGAGAACATACTCCCACAGGTGATTGCGCGTCTGGGGATCGAGGCCGATGGTGGGCTCGTCGAGGAAGAGGATCTTTGGGTGGTGCAGGAGCCCACGTGCGATCTCCAATCTCCGCTTCATGCCGCCGGAGAATTCTCTGAGGAGACTATCTTTGCGGTCCGAGAGCTCTACAATGCCGAGAAGCTGCTCGATGCGCTGTCGGCGAAGTTTCTTTTCAAGCCCGTAGAGGACCCCGTGAATCTCCATGTTCTCCCACGCCGTAAGTTCGTCATCCACGCTCGGATCCTGGAAGACGATCCCGAAGGACTTCCGCGCGGCGCTCTGGTTGGCAACGGGATCATGCCCGTCGATCTCGATCGTGCCGCTCGTGGGGTGGAGCAGCGTCGTGAGCATCTTGATCGTGGTCGTCTTGCCGGCGCCGTTGGGGCCGAGGAAAGCGAAAATCTGCCCATGTTCCACTTCGAACGAGATGTGATCCACGGCCGTAAAGTCGCGAAATTTCTTCGTCACCTCTGTTGCACGGATGATGGCGGTCACGGAAAGAAGAGTAGCAGAGATAAAACAGTATTGCCCCATTTTCTGCGGAAAGCGGCCGATCGGGAGTATAGTGTGATTGTTCCTTTGCGTTGCGGTTCATTGGAATCACAGGCAGGCAGCTTTCAATTGAGTTTGTGCCCTTCGGCTTCGCTCCCCTCGACTTCGCTCGGGGCCTGCGGCAGGGTCTCTTGCAAGATTATTCAGCTCATGAGTATTTGCATCGTTTTTGGGGATGATAGGTCTCGACAGCGTGATTCAGAATGAGCGCGTGTCTCTGTTCGGGATGGCAACGGTTCCCGTCACCCACCGTCGCACACTATAGATGCCAAGTCATCTGCTACTGCACGCCTGGATGGAATGCGCTTTGGTCGCAAATTTGCGTTTGCCCCTCTGCGTGTTTTCTCTCTGGCGACCGCAGCTTAAGTTTTCCGCTTTGTCGGAGAACACGTCTCCCCCCGATCCTCGCTTACGGGGATGAGGCGCCATTCGCGAGGTTGGCCGGTCGCCTGACGCTGCGTCCGGTCTGAAATTTGCGTCATCACTCTCCGCATTTTCTTTGTTCATTCCTTACATGCGGAGAGAAGCGGAATGAACACGACAGTATTGACCACCTCTTTCCACGTTGGACCCGGGTTCGATTCCCGGCATCTCCACCACCTCCATCGCATCGAGCTCCATTATGCACGCAAGGTTAATTGGGAGTGTGAATCTTGCGGTTCCAAAGCCAGTCGCCATGTCATAGACCAATGGCTCCTCGAAGACCATTCGCAGCACAAGGCGCCTCTGTGACAGATCGCCCGTCTTCCACATCGTATAGGGCTCACTGATGAATGCCATTGCCCCATTGAGGGCGGTTCCAAAGTCAAAATCGGGCTTCTTCTTTGGCATGACCTTTTCCCCGAGACGCGTCCGCTCCGCATCCAGCTCCAGGATCTTCTCCTCATACACATGAACGAGCGCGGGGGTCCGTGTCTCCTTGAGACGATCGGTGAAGAACTTGATGTCATTCTCGACGTCCTTCTGCTTCTCCGCGCGTCGTTTGTTGATGGCATCCACATCGATGATGCGTGACTCCCAGTGCACCATCATCTCGTGCGTGAGCACCTTGAGGATATTGGGGCGCGGATTGAGCGGCTTCAGCAGGGCTTCAAATTCTTTTGTCATCTTGTCCATGGGTACGCTCTTATCCTGACAAGGGCATCCCTGCGTGATGCAACGGTAGTACCCGAAGCGCTTGTTCCTCCCCTTGCTCCAGCTCGCGGTGTAGGGGCGCTCGCACCCTGCGCACAACACGAACCCGCGCAGCGGGAAATCGTCATGGATATCCTTGCGGATGCGCGGCTTTCTGCGCCCACTGAGCCGTTCCTGTATGCGTTCGTACGTTTCCATATCGATCAACGGTTGATGATGCCCCTTGCGGAGGGCGATGCCCCACTTGGGGTATTCAACGTACCCAGCATACAGCACCCGCGTTATGAGCCTCTTGATCTGTTCGACGTAGACGCTTCCCTTCTGCCCTCTGTGCGTGAAATCCTTGGAAGCCAAGAAATCACGCACTTCCGTGAGTGTCAGGAAGCGACCGCTTGCGAACCCTTCCAGCGCCTCCCGGATGAGACCTGCCTTCGGCTCGTCAGGAACGAGCAACCGCCCGTGGCCTTCTACGGATTCGTATTTGTACCCTGGAGGATTATCGAAAGACCAGTACCCCGCCTCCAGACGCGCCTTCATTCTGCGAATGACTTGGCGTTTGTTCTGCTCACGCTCCAGCTGTGCCGTGGCGGCGAGCAACGTTTCCACGAACGATCCCTCCGGCGATTCCTCGAAGGTGTGTGACGGGCTCTCCAGCACCCCGTGGTGCGACCGGATGAGCTTGTGCAGCTGTAGGTGGCCTATCACGTCACGCGCGAGGCGCTTGAGGTCATCCACGATGACAACCATTTCCTTGTTCTTCCCGCCCTTCGCCGCGAGGTAGTCGATCAGCTCCTGAATACCCGGACGGTCGATAGTACCGCCGGAGATCCCCTCGTCGCGGAAGACCTTCGCCACCTCGTACCCTTTCATCTCCGCATACTTGCGGCAGCTACTCTCCTGCCCATCCAGCCCGTGCCCTTCACGCACTTGGCGATCAGAGGAGACCCGACAGTAGATGACTGCTTTTTTCATATTTTGTACTTTTGAATGAAGTGTTCGAGGTCATCAGCGCGGACCCGGAAGTCGCGTCCGAATTGGTAGGCGGAGAGCTTCTTTGCCTTCACATACCGATAGATCGTCATCTTGCTCAGCCCCAAGCGCTTCGCTACCTGGCTCAGGCTGAAAAACTCCTGTGCGGTCTTCGTGGTGCCCATGCTGGGTATCATATCACTCATATACATATGTAAACAGATAATTACAACATTTTATTGCCCCCTGCATCACGAAAATACTCGTCCAGGAACCGGCCGATGAAGCGCCGGAGCCCGAGGAGGAACTCCTCGATCTCACGGTCGGGTTTATCGTGCCATCCCATCATCGCACGGCATTCCTCCACCGTGAGCGGTTTGATCTTTCCATGCCGACAATGAACGTCAGAATGGGAGGACATTGGCAGGAGGGACATTTTCTTTCCGGTAACGGAAGGGATTCCCTCTCTTGCCTTCGCCAGTGCGTGTCAATTCTCCGGAAGTAAGCAAGTTCCTGATCGCTGCCGAGATCACCCGAGTGTTCCCCCCCGCCTTTTCGCGGATTTGAGTTTCGTTCATCTCATCATCTCCCAATGCGTCGCGGACCTCTTGCTCTGCATCTTTTGTTTGAATCGTCTCCAGATCGCCGAGTGGGGCGGTCTGTCCGGTTTCCCGATCCAGAGATAGAACCGTCTCCGGCAAGTCCGTGCCGTAACGCTGGGAAGTTTGGATGATTCGTGAGCCATCCTCCCGTTTTCTCATAAGAATCAACGTATCTACTGTGCCGAAGATCGCCGTGCTTCCAAGGACTCCATCTCCGCTCGATCCTCCCATCTTATTCAAATGATGTGTGGTGAGAATATGGCACCCGTTGTCACGAGCCAGCGAGCGGAGTGGGTCCAGTCTTTTCAGGAGTTCCGCATAGTCGTTGATGTCTTTGACAGGAAGAAGCAGGAACAGGGGGTCTACAACCACGAGGATGGGTTTTTCCTCTGCTATTGCTTTGCCCAAGGCTTCCAGTCCCCCATCGAGAGATGAACCGACATAGAGTCGGATCGAGTCCTCGGATGAAAGTCCCATCTGTGCGAATTTCCTCCGTACCTCACCACGCTTCTCCTCGAAGGCGAGATACAGCACTTTGCCTTGAGTTGTCGCCCGTCCCAGGTACGGCTCTCCCCGTGCAACGCACCGGAGGAGAGTGCGCGCCTCCGTACTCTTACCCACCTTCGGCTTTGCGGCACAAAGGGAGAAGCCTCCCGCCGGCAGCAAATCCTGCACGATCCAGTTCAGTTTTTCCTCCGGCTCTGCGAGAAAGTCGCCGATGGACTGGAGGGCGAATGTGGAATGCCCGATTTCCCGATTTTCCCGATTCGTATATAGGGGGAATCGAGAATCGAGAATATTGGGATACCTGGAGATGCTTCTTGCAATGCTCGACACCTCACTCTCCTTTAGGGGCGGCCTACAGTCGCCCATATTGATCGCACACAATGCCTTATGAAGTGCCGCGCTGCTGAGCCCCTGTCTATGCAATGTGCCCGCGATGCTTGTGAGCCGGGCATTTCGGGTCCCCTCAAGGATGCCGGGCTCCTCTCTATTCGTCACTGCCACAGGAGACGCTGTTGCGCTCGGTGCAGTGAGGGGCAGCAACGGGATGACTTTTGCTTGCAACACATCCATGAAGTCATGGAGATTGTGTGCGGGCGTGTCATCGAGACGGTCGATCAGCGTGCGACACTGGAAAGGCTGTTTGGGGTTCTTCAGATGGGGCGTCCCGGGAAATCTCAACAGTTGTGTGATGAGGCAGGCGTTCGGATCTCCTCCGAAGTGACGCTGTAGTATCCCCATTGCATTCTTATAGAGGGTCTTTCCCTCGGCTCCGGGGACTCGGCTTACAAGGAAGACGATATGCAGTCCTTTGAGTGTCTCATGCGTCTCATGGCAAGAGAGTGGAAATCCGACGATCTTTTCAAGTACTGTATTCTTTCTTCTGTCGATTTCCTCAGTTGTGATTGTTGAGAGTTCCGCTGTAGTGCAAACGTCCACGTCTACGCCAAGTGCCATAGTGCTCTCGAAGCATTCTTCTTTTCGCTGCCTTTCCTTGAATATGCAGGTTGACCAGAAAGGTACGAAATACCTTTTCATAAGCTCTGCGGCTTCAACGGGATCGAACCGATCCTTCACAATCGGCGACTTGGCTTTGGGGTCAGGATCGTAGAGATAGATTACTGAACCCTCGCTTACATAAAGCCAGAAGTCCTCTGGGGGGAGCAGACGGGTGTTGGTACGGAGCTGTCCAAGTAGATTCGGCATACAAATACGGGAGAGGAGGAACTAGGCTTGTGAGTCATAAAGAATGTGCTTCGCCTTCCTCAGAGAGGCGAGCAAAGATTGGGCAGGACAGAGCAGTTCGTCCTTCCAGTAGCGTGCAATGGTGTCTTGGAGTTTCGGGGAATCTTCAAAGATAAACTCCACACTCGGTTTATTGCGGTCGAGATCAAGAAGATGGTGCTTCTCGTATAGGAGTGTTGCCACCAGTGCGAGATCGTGTGTACGGAATGATTCCATGACCATGAAGGAGAAATACAGATACAACAAAACGCCTCACGAACAGCGGAAGGCTCATGGCCACCTTATCTTTCTACTCGAAACTCGGTCAATAGAAGGGGCGGAAGCAGACTTCCTACATCACGTATGTGGCTTATACTGAGCCCATTATGGCATTAGACTTTTTACAGGAATGTTCAGTGCATCGGCAATCTTCTCCATGGTATCTAGTGCTCTGTCCCAAGTAAAGCTTTACATTTGAATGAGGGCTGGTATCATCGGTATATGCGAGCAGCAGCCAATTCTCTGGAAGCAACGGATGAGCAGAAAGCTCAACTACAAACATGGGTACGGTCTGGTAAGACCG
>JAZDOT010000032.1:0-26301 GCA_043798355.1 Candidatus Peregrinibacteria bacterium | reverse complement strand
CCCGCTTTCGCGGGGGTATCCCTGAGTTCGGGGTGGGTACCAACGTGTTACTCAGCCGTTCGCCGTGGGTCTAAACCCACTCGACTTGCATGTGTTAGGCGCACCGCCAGCGTTCACTCTGAGCCAGGATCAAACTCTTCGAAAAGAAGAGAGACTTAGCTCTATATAATACAAAATTTAAATATCAAAGGATTGAATTGGAGATAGCTGTGCATCCCGCATGTGCGGGATGACAGCCACACTTCTCTACTCTGCGATGCTGTGAAAGACCGGTGGTCTTTCACCCTGAGCGACCCAGCCATCCCAACTTCTGTTCTGTGAACTGATGTTGGTTCTTTCCGCAAGGAAAGCCAGTTGAGGCTAGAGGAGCCGAAGGGTGAATGATCGCGTCATCTCCAAAGTGATCGGGGAGATGGTAAAGACTGCACTTCTACGCTCCTGCGTACAAGTGAGCGAAGCCATCTTAAGCGCTCGGGAAAGGGCGTCAAGTGTTCTTTGAAATTTTCTCTTGAGGAGCCGGAGCCTGCCGGTGTCGGACGATGATCTCGGCGAGGAGCCCAAAGAGGGAGATCTGCAGGCCGGAGAGGAACACGAAGAGCCCTGCATCCGAGATGTTGCGATCCTGGAAAAGGGTGAAGAGGATCATGCAGAAGCCGGCAATCAGCAGGAGGCCGCCCGGCCAGCTGAAGAAGCGGATCGGCCGGAAGTACGTTACGATGCGTATGATCAATCCGAGGAAATTGATGAAGTTGCTGAGGCCGTTCCACCCGCCCATCGTGCTCTTGCCGATGCGCTTGAAGTAATCGATGGGAACATATTCGACGATGTACCCGCTCGTGAGCGCGGCAAGGGTGATCGTCAGGGTGAAGGAGAATCCGCGGGGGTAGAGGTGCATGAACTCTTCGCCGAGCGAGCGCTTGAACACGCGCATGCCGGAGTTGTTGTCGGGGATGGAGAAACCGGCGAGCGCATTTGCGAGCACACTGACGACAGCCTTGGCCGGACGGCGCATGAGGGGAATGGACGCCCCTTTCTTCGTCCGGGCCCCCACCACCATGTCGGCATCGGTCTCCCGCATGCGGGAGAGGAGCTTCGGGAGATCCTCGATCGGGTACGTGCCGTCTGCATCCGTCGTTGCAATCGTCGTTCCGCGTGCGTGGCGGATTCCCATTTTCATCATCGTTCCGTACCCGCGGTTGAAGTGGTTCGTGAGAACGCGAAGTTCCGGCAGGGCGACCGTGCGGAGGATTTCCTTCGTCCGGTCCGTGCTCCCGTCATCCATCACGAGGATTTCAAACTCCTCTCCGGTTGACCGGATCGCTTCGGCGGCACGGCGGATCGTACTCTCGATGGATTCCTGCTCGTTGAAGACGGGGATGAGGACGGAGATCATAGTGGAAGGATAGAGCAGAACAGAGATTCGGTCATCGGTTGGAGCGGATTGCCTCTTCTTTTCCCGGAACAGTTCCCTTCCGTTCGGCGATCACGGCAGATTCACTCCCCGATGCCAGTGCGAGGCTTCGTTCGATGGTGATGTGCCGCTGTTCGTTGAGTGTCTCCAACTGTTCCTGCGACAGCCGGTACGGACGGGCGTCGAATTCCTGTGACTGGAAGTATGCGGACTGGGGGACGTAGCGGACGAAGAATTCGTCGCTCACCTGGAGTGACGTGAAACGCATCTTCCCGTTCCACGAGAGCGTATCGGTGATCCTCAGACGATCCGTCTCGAGTTTCACGGACCGCTCGAACCGCACACCCACCTTCTTCTGCGTGAACATGAGCACCTTCCGGATGAGCCCCTTGATGTGATACGCCAAGCTGGAGTTCCAGCCGAATGCCAGCATGAAGAGCACGAACACAATGCGCGTGAGCGGCGTGAAGATCTTGTTGGCGGGGACCGTTTGGAGTTCGCCTCTGACGCTGAAGCCGTCCTCGTCGTGCTCGAACGTGTATGCCGGGTCGATCCATTGCGATGTGAGAACGCGCCCGTCCGTCGTCTTGCCGATGATCCCGCAGTCGTTCAGCAGGAGGGAGCGCTTCCGGACGTCGAACAACTTGACCACTCCCCCCTTCGCGGCGTTCCCGAGAAGGTAGGTATCTCCCCGTTTCCGGACGAAGAAGCGCCCCTGCGGGAACACGCGGCAGAAATCCTCCTTTTCGTAGGGGAGTTGCGCGCTCCCGCTCCGCTCGCCGTAGTCGATGAAGGACTCGAGATGTTCGGGGATCCGGTAGAGGAAATACCGGTCGGACTGGATCTCCGCCGGAACGATCTTCCCGTCACGGAGGCTTAAAAGCATCTCATCGGCTATGCGCCCCGCAAGCGGCATGTCCGGCGCGAGGATTTCGCATCCGTGCGGATAGAAGTGCAGCGTCTGGCGGCTCCCCATACTTCCGGCGAAGAATCCGTTTGGGTAGACGAAGTAGCTGAGGAATTCCGTTGCCTCCTTCATCACGGTTCTCAGGCGTTCATCACGGTTCACCTTGTACACTTTCCCTAAGAAACTGACGGTTGCAGACAGATAGCCGATATCCGCGCCGTCGTATTCCAGACTCCATCCTTCGGAGGTATGGTAGGAGAGGAAGTCCGCCAATTTTTTTTCATACCCGTCTTTGAGTGAGGGCTCGTGCAGGGCGTGGTAGGTGTAAAACACCGGCAGAACAGCCATGGCATGGTGATTTGCCAATACCCCCCGTTCGTCCCACTGGATGATGTACCGGGCCGCCCTGAGACAGGCTGCGCAGAATTCATCTTCGAACTCCGTCGGGAATTCCTTCCTCTCCCTGAGGAGAAGGTAGCTCTTCATCATGGCGTAGAGCAGGAATCCGGTGGGGCCGGTCCATCCGTGTTCGTTCGGATAGAATTCGTCGAACGATCCGTCGCGGTGCTGAATTTTCGTCCAGAAGCGCATCCCCGCCAGAGCCCACTCCAGCATTTTTTTCTGTCCCGCGTACAGATTGCCGGGCATCGGGTGCGTGTAGGCCAGCACCATTGACAGGACGCCGAACTGCGGCAGGGCATCGGAAAAATCGGCTGTCTTCTCCAGCCAGTACTCCCGCTTGAGGCAGCCGTACGTCGGCGAGTAGGGGTTGCGATCCTGCAGGCCGAGGAGTCTGGGGATCTGAGAGAGGGCCTTCTCTGCGTAGACAGAGCGAAGTTCAGACATGACAGGAGAGGGAGAGGGGCACGCCGGCAGGGTACCCTCCGGCGGAATCGTATTCTACCGATCTGTCCGGGAATCATGTGCCCGATTCCGTCTTTTCGGCAATCACGATCGTGGATACCCCGAAGGGCAACGGGCGTTCAAGGGACAGGAAGAGCGGGAGAAGAACGGAAGAGAGGGGCATGCGGTTCGGCGTGAGGAACCCCCATGTCGTTGCCGCAAGAACGCGCAGACCCGCCTGCAGAACCAGTCGCCTGCACGCCGAGAGGGAAAAATCCAGGCCGCCGCGCTCCTCCCGTTTCAGGGTACTGAAGGCCGCGATCACCGGATTCCACCGGTTGGGTTCGATGATCACAACGTACTGCCGCGACACCCGGGTCATCTCCTTCAGCACAGCCGGGCGATCCTCGCGGCGAATGTGGTGCAAGACTGCATGGCAGAAGGAGAGATCGAAACTCCCGTCCGGGAACGTGAGTGAACGTGCATCCATGACCATTTTCTTTTCCACGGGGTTGTTCGCAAGGATGACATCCGAGTAGTCGACCGCCGTCACATCTCCCAGCGTTTGCAGCCAGTAGCTGAAGTAGCCGTTCCCCGCTCCCACATCGAGAATAGAAGGGTGCTCCGGCATGTGCATGGCATTCTTCATGTATGCGATTTTTCTCCCGGTGTACGCCCGGATGACGGGATCGGCAGGGTCACGTCTCCTCCGGTGCTTGTCGTGTTGCCAGTACTGCCGTTGCCGGATGTCGAATGATGCGTCAGGCATGGGGCGATTGTACCCTCTCCGGTTCCCGTGCAATGTGCCGGTGTGCATGTCCAGTGGGGAGCCGCCAGAGGCAGTACGCGCCGATGAGCGAACCGGCGAACGTCGTTATGAAGATCGTGAAAGCGAAGGCGATGGTGAGCGGAGGGGGGATGGCGAACGTACGGAAGAAATAGAGCAGTGCGGCTTCCCGCGTCCCGAGTCCGGCGGGAGCGATGGGCAGGACGCTGAGAATACCCACGACCGTCATGATCGAGAGGAAGGGGATCATCGGTATCTCCAGGGCGAATGCCCGCATGAATATGATCAATTGCAGATAGTAGAGGGACCAACTCACGATCGTGAAGCCGAGAACGGGCATCCATGTTTTTTTGAGGAGAGAGACCATGTCCGAGGGGAGAGTCAGCCACCGCTCTGTCGTGCGGTAGAGGACGTATGCGCCGCCGCCGCACGCGATCGCGAGGCCCGTCCACCAGAGGAACGGGTACGTTCCGGAGAGGAAGGCGACGCTCGCGAGGCCGAGAGGCCCCAGGAGCGCGATGTCCAGTCCGCGGTCGAGAATCGTGAGGGCGGTGCTTTTTCTCCCCGTGAGCCCCTTTCGCATCAGCGAGGGGATGCGCATGGCTTCCCCCACCTTTCCCGGCGTGACGACTCCAAGGAAGAGGCTGGCGAGGTAGAGATGAGTCGCCTCGAGGAGCGACTCATCAACTCCGCTTCCCGTCGTGAGGGAGTGCCAACGCATCGATCGGAGCACGTAGATCGGGGCAAGGAGACCCAGTCCCGTGAGGATGAGCGGCAGCGAAGCGTTGTGGAGCGCGAAGAGGAGCTGCACGCGGTCGATGCGCAACAGGATCCATACGAACAGGACGACCCCGATGCTTTTCAGGAGGTAGCCGGAGATGTGCGCGGAAACGGACCGACGAATCATTGGCCCCATACTACGACACTTTCCTGCTGATGCCGACCGGCTCGTTTTCAGGGGCAGCGTGTGGTATGGTCAGCTCTGCTTGTCATGATACGGATGAAGGTCCCGTCATCGCTCGGCCATTTTTTTCTACTCCCGTGTTTTTGTCTGTGCATGTGGGCGCTCTGGATGATGCCCGTTCTCCTCGTCGGTTTCCCGTTCGACATCTCGGGTTTCGTCGGCGCCGCGCGGGATTTTTCACAGACCGGCGTGATCGACCAGGCGTCGTCGCAGCTCATCATTCTTGCGCTGCGTGTCCTCCACGGTTTCGTCGGATGGACCAATGTGACGGGGTGGGCAGCGGTCAGTGCAGCTGTTCTTGCTGCGGCTCTTCTCCCTCTGTGGTGGAGTGTTTGGCGGCTCTTTGACGCATGGACGGCATGGATCACGATCATCCTCTTTTGCGTGATGCCGATGTACTGGACAGAGGCACTCGTCGGATACCCTTTTGCGCTCTTCTTCCTCTTCCTGGGGTTTGCGCTCTTCCTCGGGCTCTTCCCCCGCCACGGTCGTCTTTCGGCAGTTGCATTCGGGCTGTGCTTCGGTGCCGTCATGGCTTCCAACCACGCCTTTTTCACTTTTCCGTTCTGGATGGCGGGGGCCTATCTCTGGTACGAGCGGCAGCACTGGAAACGTGCCGTTCTCGATCTCATGCTCTTCGGGTTGTGTGCGGGGTTTGTGTTCGTCCTCCCTCAGGCTCCCCGTGCGTTGCAGCAGGGGTTGGATGCCCGGCAGAGGATCGAAGCGCTCGTTCCGTCAGCTTCGGGTCATCTCACGGGAGTCGGTCACCTGTATCCCGATGAGTATATGTACACCTTCCATCGGGAAGAGTACGACGCCATCGTCCGGGAGCGCGCACAGCAGGAGGGGTTTCTCGCATCCCAGGAAAATCAGAACATCCGCTTCATTTTTGGCATTGAAAACAGAACATTCCTGAAAGGGCTCTCGAACGGACTCTGGCTCTTCACCGTCAATCTCCCTCTCCTCTTCCTTCAGGAGACCGTCGGCGGCGCATTCCTCTGGTTCTTCATTCTTCCCGGCATCCTTGTTCTGTACGCCCGGCGGCGGAGACTCCTCTGGGCGGGCACGGGACTGTGGCTTTCCACGGAGTTCCTCCTGCGGTTCGTCCTCCATTTCGGGCGGGATCATCTCATGGATATCGGGTGGTTCGTTGCCCTGCTGGCAGCGGTCGGCGTTCTCTCCGTCGGGCAGGCGCTCCATGGGCAGTGGAAGCGATGGTCTCCCGGCGCGCTGAGCGCCCTCCTGGTTCTGGTGACGTGCTTGCAACTCGTTCAGGCCGACCGAAAACTGCTGGCGCGTCTCTACTCGCGCAGCAACGTTCCGGAGATTTTTGCTGCAACCTCCGCACTGGATCCTCTTCCTCCCGATGCGATCGTGGCTCATCCGAAGAAAGCCTATTTGCTTTCGCTCTCCCCTCTCCGGCGTGCGAAGATCGGCGAGGAAACCGTCGATTTTCTCGCTGCTCGCGGGGAACTGAAGAAGCCCTTTGAGTACTACCACGTGACCCACATCATCGGGTATTCCTCCGGGCGTGTAGCACAGATCATCGAAGCCGATCCGACGATTCAGGTGGTGTCCTATACCGTCGGGCAGCAGCCTGTTCCTGTGAACCACTTCATGAAGTATCTTCTGCACCTCATCCGGTGAGGGCCGCTTCGCGGTTCCCTGTCGTTTCGAAGAGGGAAAGGTAGTGTCCGGCGCACGCATCGATGGAGAACAGTTCCAATGCCCGCTGTCTCCCCATGCGGCCCATCTCCTGTGCAGGGACAGGATGCTCGAGTGCCGCGAGGATGGCTTCTGCCAATGCAGGCGTGTCTCTGGGGTCCGCCACCCATCCGGTTTTCCCATGGACGACGATTTCCGGAATCCCGCCGAATACAGAACCGATGACCGGTTTTGCTGCCGCCATCGCTTCGATCGTCACAAGATTGAATGCATCGAGGTAGATCGATGGAGTGGCGACGGCATCCGCAGCTCCGTACACCTCCGGCATGGAAGAGTTGGGGATCCAGCCCGGCAGACAGAGAGATGCCTTCAGCGCAGCATCGGGCTCGTGCGCGAACAGACCCTCCGTGTTGCCGACGATGACGAGTCGTGCAGTGGGGAGACTTCTCAGGACCAGTTTCCACGCCGCAAGGAGGGCAAGAACACCCTTGTCTGCATTGATACGGCCGCCGCAGAGCAACGTTGGTCCGTTCAATCCCCACTTCCTTCTCAGTGTTTCGGTCCGATCCTTCTCGGGAGCCGGAGGGATAGTGATGCCGTTTGGAATCACGACGGGACTTTCAATGCCGTTCGCCCGGAGGAAATCCTGCAGAGCGCGACTGATGGAAATCACCGTTGTTCCCGTTTGGCGGAGTACCCGGCGGATCGCGGCGTTTCTCGGCGGCCAGTACTTTCTCCCGGCACCGAGTGCGTGGTGCCACCAATGCATTGTGAACGGTTTCTCCTGGATGGCAGCGTGCAGATAGGCCTCCTGGTTCACGCGTTCGAACGATACGAGGAATGTGTCGTGTGCAGTGAGGAAGAGGCGGGGGGTGAACGAACGGGCAACGCGCAGACTCCCGTATGTGAGACATTGGTGAACGTTGTGTGCATGCACGACATCCGGCCTGTGTTTTTCCAGGAGACCGCGGAGTTGCCCGTCGATCTGTGGTTGGTCAATGATCCACCGATGCCGCTGACGGGAGGGGGGAGAGATGGGAAGACTGATGATGGGGCCCACTTCATCCGTCCTGTGTTGTTCCTGGTGCGTGTTCTGGTGGGTCGTGATGAGCGTCACGTCATGCCCGCGCCGGGCATAGGCGCTCCGCAGCAGATCGACCATCACCGCCGCTCCGCCGCGGGCGGAGGGGAGAGAATCATCGTTGAGCAGCAGGATACGCATCAGCCCAAAGAATACCTCTTTTCCGCCCGCTGAACTTGTATTTCCATATCCGATTCTCTAGGTTCTCTCCTGTGCTATGACCGGAAAAGGTACTTCCGCCATCGGGAAACAGCTGCGCCTCCTGCGCGAGATACACATTCATCCGGCGTTCCTGCTGATTCCCATCGGTTTCGCCGTCATCACTGCGGCTTTCGAGGGAGTGGGCATGGGCTTGCTGATCCCGATCCTCAACGGGTTTTTGCAGAAGAGCTTTTCCTTCCTTGTCGATGCTCCGGTCGTCGGGCCGTTCGTTCGTCTGCTCCCTCCGTCCGTCCTCACGCATGACCGGTTGCTCTTCGGGGTGTTCCTCTCCGGGTTCATCGCCATCTTCGTTCTGAAGAATGTGTTTCGGTACTTGACGGCTGTGAGTACCGGCTTCTTCGCGGAGCGGTCGCTCCATCACCTGCGCAAAGCGCTCTTCGGGAAGTACCTGAGTTTCGGGAAGCTGTTCTTCGACCACACCAATGTGGGGCATCACGCGACCCTCCTCACCGATTTCTCCTTCCAGGCTCTCCGGCCGCTGCAGACGATCGACGGGTTCGTCGGATCGCTCTTCTCCCTCGTCGCCTACCTCGTGGTGATGCTCTCCATTTCCTGGAAGCTCACGCTCATCGCGATTCCCCTCTTCTTCGTTCTGCACTTCGCTGTCCGGACGATGATTCTTTCGATCAAGCGTCACTCGCACGTGCTCACGCTCCGCGGGAGCGCGCTGGGCAAGAAGTCCGTGGAGATTCTCTCCACCATCCCCCTCGTGAAATCCTACCGGACGGAGCTAAGCGAGCAGAAGCTGTACACGGGGATCAGCAACGAGAAGGCGAAGCTGGATTTTCGCGTGCGCGCCCTGCAGGCGGTGATGCTGCCTCTGCAGGAGATCATCACGCTCCTCGTTGCATCGGCAATTTTCGTTGGAGCGATTGTGTGGCTGGGGCGCGAGCAGATCGCTTCGGCTCCGGCGCTCGTGGTGTACTTCTACATCGTTCTCAATGCGGCCAATAAGTTCGGGTCGCTCTCCGGGTTCCGCGGCACATTGGCGGCAACGTCCGGACCGCTGAGTGAGGTGCTCACGATGTTCGATGAAGAAGGGAAGTACTTCGTCCGCGGGGGCACTGTCGTGTTTCAGGGGCTCCGTTCCTCCATCAGTTTCCGCAATCTTTCCTTCGGGTATCTGGAAGAGCGCGCAATCCTGAAGGATGTTTCCTTCTCGGTGCAGTGCGGGCGCATGACGGCCATCGTCGGGCCCACGGGAGCGGGGAAATCCACCCTCATTCATTTGCTCATGCGTTACTACGACTGTCCGCCCGGGACCATTTTTATCGATGGGGCGGACGTGCGGTCGTTCACACTCGATTCCTATCTGAGGCACATCGCTCTCGTCAGTCAGGACACCCTTCTCATCCACGATTCTCTCCGCAACAACATCGCGTACGGGATCAAAGATGTTTCTGAGTCCGCTCTGCGTGAAGCCGTGGACCGATCCCGTCTGTCCGAATTGATCGCGAGTCTCCCGCAGGGGATCGAAACACCCATCGGCGACCGGGGCGTGAAGCTTTCGGGAGGGGAGAAACAGCGCGTATCCATCGCCCGCGCGCTGCTGAAGCAGTCGGAGATCCTCATTCTTGACGAGGCGACGAGTTCACTCGACAGCCACACGGAAAAACTTATTCAGGAGGCAATCGACGAGGCGATCACCGGTCGTACCGCGATCGTCATTGCCCACCGCCTCAGTACCATTCAGCATGCCGATGCCATCGTGGTTCTCGAGAACGGGCGCATAACGGAAACCGGAACACTTCCGGAACTGCTCGCGCGCAAAGGGGCATTTTTCACTCTCTGGGAGGAACAGAAGTTCTGATCTTCATCTCCGGGCTCCGGGAATGGGACGTCGATCATAGGGCCTCGGACGTGGATGCAAGAGGTGAGCCAATGACGAAGGCGGGAATTGCTCTTCGGCGCTAAAAACAGAAGAAAAATGATGCCTTACGCGATATCTGTGCACTATACTTCCGGCATAGCAGGTGTTCTCGCCCTCATTCCGGCACGGTCAGGATCGAAGTCTGTCAAAGACAAGAATATCCGGCTGTTTGCGGGGAAGCCCCTCATGGTCCATTCCATAGAACAAGCGCGCAGCAGCACGCTCGTCGATCGTATCCTTGTCAGTACGGACAGCGAGCAGTATGCCGAGATCGCGCGCGGGGCCGGTGCGGAAGTTCCCTTCCTGCGTCCCTCCGAACTCGCGCAGGATTCTTCCACGGATCTCGAAGTTTTTCTCCATGCTCTGCAGTGGCTGAAGGATACCGAAAACTTCGTGCCCGAACTCTGCGTGCACCTTCGGCCCACCCATCCGATCCGGCGCACTGAAGATATCGATCGTGCCATCCGCCTCCTTCAGGAGAATCCCGGTCTGGATTCGGTGCGTACCGTGTCGCCTGTCCGCTTCACCCCGTTCAAGATGTGGCTGATGCAGGATGACCATCGGCTTCTCCCCGCGGTCGTATCTGCCATCAAAGATGCGTACAACCTGCCGCGGCAACTGCTCCCTGACGCGTACATGCAGAATGCGTGCATCGATGTCGTACGGACGGCGGTGATCCTGGAGAAGCGCTCCATGACAGGCGATTCCATCTACGGATACCGCATGGACGATCATTTCGATATCGACACGGAAGAGGAGCTGCGGAGGGCCGAACACCACGTGCGCTCCTGTGCATGTGCGCAGACTCCTCAGCAGCCCGGCAAGAAACGCACATTCTGCTTTGACATCGACGGCGTGATCGCGGAGCTTGTGCCGGGCAACGATTATTCCCTTGCGGAACCCAGACACCGGACGATTGCTCTGATCCGGAAGCTCTACGATGCAGGGCACCATATCGTGCTGGCGACCGCCAGGGGGTCGATGACGGGCATCGATTGGAGGGAAACAACCGAGCGGCAGATGAGAGCATGGAACGTTCCCTACCACGAATTGCATTTCGGAAAACCGGCGGCGGATGTCTACGTGGATGATCTCGCTGTATTACCGGATTCCCTGCCAGCGGTCGTTTCCTCCCTTGTCCCATGACAACTACGTTTGATCAGCTTTTCATCTTTGAGATGGCGAACAATCATCAGGGCGACCTGTCCCGGGGGGTCCGTATCATCGATGCCATCGCCGATATTGCCCGCCGCCATTCCATCCGCGCGGCGATCAAGTTCCAATTCCGGGATCTCGATACGTTCATCCATCCTGCGTTCCGGGAGCGGAAAGACGTGAAGCACATTGGCCGGTTCCTGGCCACGCGTCTTTCCTGGGGGCAGTTCAAAGAGCTCGCGAATCATGCGCGCGCACAGGGGCTCCTCGTCGTTGCCACTCCTTTCGACGAGGTGTCGGTGGATCAGTGCCTTCTCATGGATGTGGACATGATCAAGGTGGCGAGTTGCAGCTGCATGGATTGGCCGTTGCTCGGGGCGATCGCTGCGACTCCCAAGCCCGTCATTATTTCTGTGGGGGGTCTGCCGCTGCCCGATACAGACAAGGTGGTGAGCTTTTTCCGCAATCATCATCCCTCCTTCGCTCTCATGCATTGCGTGGGTGTGTATCCCACGCCGGACAGCCTCCTCCATCTCGATGTCATCCATCGCCTGCAGCGGCGGTACCCCGATGTCCCCATCGGATACTCCGGACACGAGAGGCCGGCTGACCTTTTCCCCTCGATTGTTGCGGTGGGCAAAGGTGCCCGTCTGCTCGAGCGGCATGTCGGGGTCGAGAGTGCCGATAGTCCCCTGAATGCGTACTCCATGAACCCGCAACAGGTCGAGCAATGGGTGGAAGCCGTGCAGCGTGTCTGGCAGATGAGCGGGACAGCCGCGAAATCCATCTCGGGCGAAGAGACGCAGTCGCTGCGTTCGCTCATGCGCGGGACCTATGCGCGGCGTCCCATTCCGAGAGGGAAAGTGATCGGGCCGGAAGACGTCTACTTCGCCATGCCGTTGGGTACGGATCAGCTCTCTAGCGGCGCATTCGGCAGCTACCGGACGACCTACGTCGCCTCCCGCGATTATGCGGTTGATGAGCCGATTACAGAATCGAAGCGCTCCGATGCCGTTCTCCTTGCCCGCGAGTTCGTTCACGAAGCGATGGGAATGCTGAACGAGGCCGGCATCCACGTCGGGGAACAGGTCAGCATCGAACTGTCCCATCACTACGGTATCGGGCGTTTGCGCGAGGTCGGCGCGATTATCATCACCCATATCAACCGTGAGTACTGCAAGAAGATCATTGTGATGGTTCCCGGCCAGAACCATCCCGTCCATCGCCACGAACGCAAAGAAGAAACATTCGTTCTTCTTTCCGGAGACCTTCAGGTTCGTCTGGAGGAGGAGACCATCCACCTGCGTCCCGGCGACACCCTTCTCGTCAAACGAAACACCCGGCACAGTTTCCATACGCAGAACGGTGCGATCTTTGAGGAGATTTCCACAACACACTACCTCGGGGATTCATTCTATGACGATGCCCAGATCAGCGCTCTGGATCCGATGCAGAGAAAAACCATTCTGAGTGGCGACGACTGATCCGACTGCCGATGGCGTCCGCGCTCCCCGCTCTTTCTGCTACTCTGTCCCTCACTCATGCCCATGCCGCCTATCCGGGCCATCGTCAGCAGGTTCTCGTTCGATTTCTCGCACGCCGCACTCCAGAAGGCGGTCGATGCACTGCCGTTCGAGTTTGTCTGTCACATCGCGCAGGGCGGGACACCGGTGTTGCTCAAGGGCATTCCCGCCGAACACCAGGATTGGTTCGACTCGAGCGAGGTCCGCGGATGCTTGTATCGGGGCACAGATTTTGCGGCGCTCCGGCCGCTGGATGAAAAGCTCATTGAATCCCTCGCGGAATGCCAGATCGGTTTCATGGAAACCGTACGTCGATTGGAGTGGAAGAAAGAGATCCCGTATGGCACCAGGAAAATCTGGTATCTGCGCCACCTGCAGTTTTGGAATGACTATCTGGAAAGGCACCGCATCAACCTCTTTCTCTCTGCATGGATTCCCCACGAGATTCCCGAGGTCATCCTCTACTACCTCTGTGCGTACAAGAAGATTCCCATCCTCTACTTCCACATGTCCACCGAGCGGGACATGCAGTTTGCGGAGCATGCCATCCGCGAGCCTGCGCCGCGGCTGCGGGCGCGGTTTGCGGCGTTGCTCGAGGAGTACAAAGGCGTTTCTGATCCCGAGGGTATTCCACTGCGCCCTCCGGTCCTCGAGCGCTTCAGAGCGCTTACGGATCCCCGGGGAGAACAGCCTGCGTTGGAACAGGTGAAGCACCCGACGTACTGGAGCGATGTCCGGGCACTCCTCACGGAAAATTTTCTTCGGTTCCTGCGGGCAGGGCTCGGCATCCTGACGCCGCGCGGTCTGGCGCGGGCATTCGGGGCATGGCAGCGGGCCCGCCACATTCGGCGTCGCAGGACGTATTACGATGCCCATGCCGTTTCGCCGGATTTTTCCAAACGCTTCGTCTACTTTCCGCTCCATATGCAGCCAGAGGCCTCTACCTGTCCCATGGCAGGCGCTTTTGTGGACCAGATTCTCATTGCACAACTGCTGCAGGCTACCCTGCCGGACGATGTCCTGATCTATGTGAAAGAACATCCTAAGGAGAGTAGCTGGGTCATGCGGAGCACGGATTACTACCGGGACTTTCTTGCTCTGCCGAAGGTGCGTCTCATCGCGCGCCATGCGGACACATTCCGTCTTCGCGAGCACTGCTGTGCCGTTGCCACCGGGACCGGATCCGCCGGATTCGAGGCGTTGTTCCGGGGCAAACCCGCGTTCCTCTTCGGGCACCGGTTCCATCAGTATGCACACGGCGTTTTTTCCATCCATACCACGGAGGATCTCCGGCGGGCGGTCCATGCCGTGTTCCAAAGCGGCGCAAAACCGAATCTCGCCGATGCGCGGCTGTACCTGAAAGCGATGGATGAATCGTGTATCCACGGCACGCTCTCCCCCTGGAACCGGGTCGTGTCCCGCGTTTCCGATAGCGAAAATATCCGGGCCAACAGCGAAGCGATCATTGCGGAAATCAATGATCTGCTCCCTCTGATTGCCGGAGTGCATTGAGCAGAGAGGCGCTAGCGTTCGGTTTCGGGCGCTTTTCGCTGTAAGTGGAAAAAGTCAGGAATCTTTAACCCGCCCCTTCTCGTATTTTCGATGGAGGGAGTGCCATTCAAGCCCTTGAATTTCCCCCGACAATCTGTGAAAGGCGTGAATCTCTTTCTGAGAATCCAAGCCGAGAGCCAGCGTTCGGCAGTCTGAAAACTTTCGAAGCCCTGAATTGTCTTGAGTCTGCCATTGAGCTGCTTGTTCATGCTCTCGATGAGGTTTGTCGTCCTCGGACAATCGATGTGGAAAACGGTTTTGGCACGGACGTAGGCGGTAAGCTTTTCACTGCTCTCAAAGATGTGGTTCATGGTGGCAATCTTCACAGGATCATCGTAGTGCCGAGGGGATCGCCAGCGGATGCGGGCTTCCAGTCGTTCTCTGCCGAGGAGGGGAACCGCGAAGATGTGCTCTTCGAGGTCAGCGAGGAAACGCCTATACGTTTCCTCGCTGCGTACCTTCAGTGTTCTGCGGATGTTCTCGAGGAAGTGCACGTGGCAGATTTGGACGATGCAACCGGGGAAGACGTACTGCGCAGCCATGCGGATTGCATCATTCTCGTCGCAGGTTACGGAGCGGAGTGGATAATTCATGTTTTTGAGCTTCGTAAAGAACTGCACGAGTGCTTCAAAGTTCTCAGAGGGGGCGAGGAGACAGACGGGAATGTCGTGCGTGACGTAGTCGATGCCGTAAATGAAGGGAATCTTCTCGGCGTATCCCTTCACTGCCACGTACTTCCCATCGACGACGAGAGAGCCGCCGAAGCGCTTCCAGTTGCAGTACCAGGCAGTGACGTCGTTATTGTGCGGGAGAGCTCCCAACTCCTTCACGAGCCGTGCGTAGGTGGCGTCGAGTCCGCGGCCAATCCGTGCAGCGAGGGTGCGAATGCTTGCACCCTTGAGATGCAAGTTCAGCAAGGATTCCTCATCCTTTCGCCGATGGTCGATGCTGAACCATCGAGAACAAGCTTTGCATTGGAAGCGATTGAGGCCACGCCGTGTCCCTTTGCGCACGGTCTGGAAAGCATGACAGAACGGGCAGGCAGGAGCGCTTCTGGAAGCCCTTTTTTGAGAGTGAACATGTTAAGCAGTGGGAAAGTGGCTTCCCCATCCTACAGAATGCCATTTTCAGGAGCCCGAAACCGAACGCTCTCCAGAGAGGCTTCCTGCTGCGTTTTTCGCGATGAAGCCATGCCCATTTCTACGCTGCGGGAATGCAGGGGGCGATGACCTGTGCGATCACTCTTCCCATTTCCACCGCTTTCTCCTGTCCTGTGATGGGGATGAGCGGATTCTGGTGAGCGCCCGCGTACGGTTTCGTGGTCTCCTCTATCGCTTTCAGGAAGAGACGCATGTCGTTCTGCGTGTGCACCTTTTTCTTTTCCATGATCACCTGCACGGCCTGTCGGCACTCTTCCGCAGACCGGATACGGAAGATCCCCGGAGCGTACTGGAAGAACTGATGTCCGAACATCAATGCGGGCTTCTCTCTGAACAATCCTTCAAAACATGCGATTCCGGTGACCGATGCAACAGCCAGCGCATGATCCCGGAGCGCGAACGTGCTGTAGTGCCGCGGGACGAGAGTGACGGAAGGGATGGCATGGAGCGCCTCGTAGAACGCTTTGCTCCGGCAGAGTTCCCCTTGTGCGGGGTGTTCCTTCACGAAGAGGCGGACGCCGTCCGGCAGGGAGGATGCCAACACCTGCACCAGGAGTTCCTGATCGGCGTACGCCCCCCCCATAGGGCACGTCGTCGCTTCCGGCTGCATGTGCAGGGGCACGTAGATGTAGGGCAACGAAAGATCGGGGGTTTGTGCGAAGCAATCGTACATTTTCGCTGTGCGATGTTGGCGCCACTTGCGTTTCCAGAACGAGGGTGAGGTGACTGCATTGAAGAAGTACGCAGGTTTTTGCACTGCAATTCTCACGGCGACACCCGCCCACTTGCGCACGAAGCTCTTCCGCTCCAGGTTTTTTCCCCGCCGGAACATGTACCACGGGTCTTCGTCAGTCTTTGTGAATGATGCGAAGATGCTCTCGAAATAGGGCGAGAGGTGCGCGGGGGCATGCGTCACGTCGTCCGCCGCCTTGAGTTCCGCGAAACGCTCTCCGATGGTCTTGCCCACCGTTTCCCAGTCCGACTCCACCGAGAAGGCATCCATGATGGCGAACCGTGCGAGGTAGAATACGGGGATGTTCAGATGTTTGCAGAGGTGGTAGAGGACCCAGTCGTAACACTGGTGGGGAACGGTGTTCATCAGTACCAGGTCGATCTTTTTCGCGCGCAACATGTGGTTCCAGAAGCGGAGGTGCATCCTGTACTGCTGCATGCGCTCTTCGTAGGACAGTTCGCGGTACACCGCGTAGCGTTCGACCATCTTGAGGAACACCGCCTCCGCGGGGCGCATTGCTTCAATGAGATCCTCGTCCACCGACATCATCTCGTCCCAGTGCGTATCGGGATAGCGCCCCTCACGCTGCGTGTGCGCATCCAACCACAGGTGTTCTTCTGCATCCAGATCCGGCCACTGTGTTTTGTCATTCAGAATGGAGATGCACGTGCCTATTTTTCTCGAGCGCAAGGCGTTCTCGATGATGATTTTTCCGTACGGATCATCAAATGCTTTCAGAACAATGTTCATGGGAAGAGTATGGCATAGAGCTTTTGACGATGCATCTTCATTCGAGCAATTCCCACTGGAGCGGCGTTCCCCGCCCGATGCGCGTTCTCGCCCGTTTCCCCCGGACGCGGTCCCACTCTTTCGGGGGGAGGCCGTGCCCCGGGCGGATGGAGCGGACATTCCTATCCGTCAGCACTTCACCTTCCGCGATGTCCTGTATTGCGAAGAGCGATCGGCGGAACACGATGCTTGCTATCTCGTGTTTCGTGCGTTCGTACGTGACCGTCCCCAGTGCGCGCTCCGCCGTGCGCACCGCGTCCACCATCTGTTTGAACTCTTCCGGTTCCAGGGAGAATGCCGCGTCGGGACCGGGTTTTGATCGGGAGAGGCAGAAGTGCTTCTCGATGACGCATGCGCCCAGGGCCGCGGCGGCAACAGGGATCGTCACCGAAAGGCTGTGGTCCGAGAGCCCCACGGGCACCGAGAACCGTTCTGCCATATCCGGAATGGTGCGCAGATTCATTTCCTCGGGCGGACTCGGATAGGCGCTGGTGCACTTCAGAAGGCAGATGTGATCGTTGCCGGCTGCTCGGATGGTGTCCACCGCGTCGCGGATTTCTTCCGCCGTCGCCATACCGGTGGAGAGGATCATCGGCTTCCTCTTGCGGGCCGCGTGTTCGATGAGAGGGAGGTCTACAAGCTCGAAGGAGGCGATTTTATAGGCGGGGACATCCATCTTCTCCAGAAAATCTGCCGCAGTCGCATCGAACGGAGTGGAGAAGCAGTCCATCCCCAATTCCCCGGCCAGATGCTTGAGGCGGGGTTGCCATTCCCAGGGCGTGTACGCCTCCCCATAGAGCGCGTGGAGCGTCTTCCCCTCCCACAGCGTCCCTTTCCCTATGCAAAACTCCGGCCGATCGCACCGGATGGTCATCGTATCCGGTGTGTAGGTCTGCAGTTTCACTGCGTCTGCGCCGGCTTCCTTCATGGCACGGATGATCTCTACGGCTTTCTCCTCGCTCTGCCCGTGGTTCGCAGACATCTCCGCGATGATGTAGATGGGATGGCCGGGACCGATGGTCCGTTCGCCGATGCGGATTTCCTTCTTCATATTCTCTGGATGTCACGGATGAGTTCAAACGCTTCCGCCGCACCGAGACCTGCCGTGCTGCCCCAGTACTGAGCATGGGCGCGGAGGGCTTCCGGAGAGCGGGGGTGCGGGAAGGGGCGCATCTCTTCCGTATAGAGGCAACACGCGGCGATTTTCTTCTCCAGCGTACCGCCGATGTCGACGAAGACATTCGGACGGAACACCGGAGAGAATTTCTGGAATGCCCATTCCGTGGAGGAGGGGACTTCGTAGGCGAAGACGCTCCGCACGGAGCTGCCCGCCATGGGACGCGTGGCCGTGAGCACTGCGCGAAACGTGCGTTCATGATCGATGTTCAGGTCGCCGCCGTGCTGCGTGAAGACGATGTCAGGCCGGAACTCTTCGATGGTCTTCTCGATGACCTTTGCGATGTCGAGGAGGGGGACGGTATCGAAGCGATTGTCCGGCAGTCCCTGCAGGATCACGCGGCGGGCGCCGAGGGTGTTTCCCGCCGCCTCTGCCTGTTGCCGGAGCCTTTCGAGTGCTGCGGGGGATCCTGCGGAGCGATCGGCGGCGCGCGCTGTGACGCCCTCTCCGAGGATGAGGATGGACACGGCTGCACCGGCATCGGCGTATCTGGCGATCGTTCCTCCGCAACCGAGGGTTTCATCATCCGGATGGGCAGCGACGACGAGAATGTTCATGGTGCGGCGGAGGGGAGGATCGTGACATGCGTTTCGAGGTGATCATCGTAGAGCACGGAGGAACGCAGTTCATAGCGAAATCCCCCGGATTCGAGGAACGCGGGAGGGTACCCCTCGCCATCCAGCATACGGATGAAATCGTGGAGGGCCCGCATCGAGAGACCGGCGGGAATGCGACTTTCCCCGGAGGTGCGCCGGTCGAAGAGCACCACGTTCCCCCTCTGCTCTTTCGGCTTGGGATGCTCGCGGATGATCCGCCCGATCATGCGTGCTGCGAGGCGGGAAGAACGGAGGAGAATCTCCTGCGCCGTCCCATCCAGACTCATGTTCTCTTTGAGGTAGACCGGGCCCGCATCGAGCGCATCAGTCATGCGCAGGGCCGAGAGTTTGGTTGTTGTGTGTCCCCGGAGGATGAGATTCTGGAGCGGGCTCCCCCCGCGGCCGTAGGGCACATCCGCCATATGGAAATTGATGCATTCGAAGTTTTCGAATATTTCCTGCGGCACTTTCCACGACCAGTGGAGGAAGAAAACGAAGCGCGGGTGATTTTTTTTGAGGAATGCAGCAGTCAGTCTCTCTCTCTTCCCGATGAAGTGCCACGTACCGGGAAGCGCGGCGATATCCTGAGCGAAGACCGTTCGATTCCAGGATTTGCAGCCGCAGACGACGTAGGCTGTTTTGCTCATGAGTATGTGTACACGAAATGGTACACCTCTTCCCCGTGGACCGTCTCCTTCTTCCGCTCCAGAAATCCGGCTTTGATGAAAGCGTTGCGCGAGGCCGTATTGTTGATTTTTATGAATGAATGCACGGTGTGTACGTCCGCGGACGCACGAAGTGCGCATACCCCTTCCGCAATGAGCGCCGTTCCATATCCCTTTCCGCGCGCCTCGGGAGCAAGATGCACGTCAATTTCCGCATCACCCTCTTCGCGGATATCGAAGCGGATTTGTCCGACGGGCAGGGCATCCTCATTACATGCCAAGAACATGCGACAGTGCACATCGTGTAATTTCGTTTCAAACCAGCGCACATGATGTTCCCAGGAAATCGGATCAGTGGAGAACGAGGCTGCACGGATAACAGGGTCATTCGCCCAGGAGAAAAGCGTATCGCGATCCTGCAGTTGTACAGGACGCAACCACAATTTCTTGTCCGAGAGTCGCAAGCAGACGCGCATGGCGCCGTGCCCATCCACGAGAGCTCGTCCTTTCCGGATCATCGTTGCGCGCAGCTTGTGATCCTTTTGCAGGTTTCGGACAGCATGTTCAATCGTCTGCGCCGTCAGATGGGCATGCCATCCCAGATTGATGGCTGCTTTTGCATCCATCAGCCCCTCTGCCACTGCGCGCTGATTTTCCGCCAGCACGATTGTGAGCATGGGTACCCCCATGCAGGCGAGTTCGTAGCACGTCGTTCCTCCGCCGCAGACAGCCATATCCGCCCACGCCATAAGCGCAGGCATATCCTGTGCATCCACGACAACATCCATGCCGGTCCCGGAGCACGCCGACTCTACTATCGCGCGATGGGGATTCGCCCCGCCAATGACCACTTTCACTTCGATGTCCTGCAGGGCGGTCAGGGCGCGGATGACCGTGTGCGTCATATGTTCCGGATCGGCACCGCCGAGCGTCACTAGAATCCTCCGGGCGGTATCGGCCAGGGGGCGGTCCTTTTCGGCCGCTGCAAATTCCGGGCGCAGGAGCGCGTACCGCGTTCCCAGGAGGAGCGCGGCTTCATTCGCTTTGCCGGAGTACATCTCTGCCGAGGCGTAGATATTTTGATTGAGGATGATGTCTGCCGCGTAGCGCTCTGCATGGACGTAATCATCGATGAACAAAATGCGCATGTCGTGTGTCTTCAGTGCTGTTTGGTAGTGGGCGTCGAAGGCGTAGCCGTCCACGACGATCCACGATGCCCCTGTCGTCCGTGCGCTCTCCGCCGTCTCCTCTGCATCCTCCGCCCCGTAAGGGCGGCTGTGCAGGATGTGCACAACGATGCCAGCCGATGTCAGTCTCTCCGTGAATGCGGCAGACAGTGTGCTGCAGAGGAAGTGCGGCACGCACCCCGCCCGCCGGCAACTCTGTGCCAGAGCCATGCAACGCATTGCGTGTCCGAGTCCGATCGTGGCTGATGCCTCGGTGCGGAAGAGAATGTGCATCGGGAGGAAGACGGAGGATTAGAGGTACTGTCCCGCATCGACTTTGATGACCTGTCCCGTGACATGTTGAGCTGCATCGGAGCAGAGGAAGGCGACGACAGGCGCGATATCCTCGGGTTTGCCCAGCCGTTTGATGGCACACTCGGAAAGCACCAGTTCACGCATGGAGTCGGGTGTATTCTTCTGCCCCGGCGTTTCGATGAAGCCGGGTGCCACCAAATTCACATTGATGTTGTATGCCCCCATTTCGAGTGCTGCAGCTTTCACGAGACCGACGAGTCCGGCCTTCGCCGCATTGTAACTGGCGGTATTCTTCCGCCCCCTGAGCCCGTTGATGGAACCGATGCAGACGATTTTTCCGTTTTGCTGTTTCAGGAAGGTGGGGGCTGCAGCATGGATGTAGTTGAATGCACCCTTCAGGCACACATCGACCACGTCATTCCAGTCGGCCTCCGTCAGTTCCCAGAGGAGTCCTTTGCGTGAAAATCCCGCGTTGCAGATCAGGGCGTGCAGTCCGCCGAGTTCCGCTTCCACCTGCTTCGTCACTGTGTGGGCTCCGGAGAAGTCTGCGGCATCAGCCTGAATCATAGCGGCTGTGCGGCCGAGTGCTTCCACCTCCTCCTTCACGCTCCGTGCGGAGGCAGCGTCCTCCAGATAGGTAAAGGCAACGTCGAAGCCTTCCCGCGCAAGCGTTCGCACGATTTCCGCGCCCAGTCCGCGCGATCCCCCGGTGACCAAGGCAACCTTCTTCGCCATGCGAACATGATATCACGTGTTGGGAGACTCCTTCCTCATTTCCCCCCTTTTTGCTTCCAGGGCGATCTTTAGCGCGGCGATTGCCTCCCGCAGATTGCCCTGCGGTTGCACGTTTCTTCGCATGCAATCGAGGAAATGCCGCAGCTCATCCTCATACATCCGGTTGAGATCCTCCCCGGCCGGTTCCCGGAATATTTCGTGCAGTTTCCCGTCCCGCCCCCGGAGTGTCACCGTCTTCTCTCCGATATCCCATGCGATGGTCCCCTCCGCGCCTTCGATGCGGCAGAAGCGGCGGTATTCTTTCTCCGTGAAACTCAGGTGCACGGAGCTCGTCACTCCTTTCCCGTGTTCCAGGATCAGATCCGCCGTACCCTCCACGGGAATGCCGATGACGTCCGCCGACCGGAGCGCGGCGGAAACGAGTGTTGCGGGGCCCATGTACCAGAGCGCGAGATCGATTTCATGGATACAGTCCAGGAGGGCGCCGCCCTGAAGAGGGTCCGCACTGTAGCTCTTGCGGTAGTCCTGCACGGGCCTCCAGTCGGGCAGGAACGATCCGGTGTACACGGTGGCGTGCGTCACAGTGCCGATCTTCCCTTCCGTCAGAAGTGTTTTGACCGTTTTCGGGCCGAAGTGGAAGCGCATGTTGCATCCTACCATGCAGCAGAGACGTTGTTCCTCCACCGCATGCGCGAGCCGTTCCACCCCGTCCATCGTGTGGGAGAGGGGTTTCTCTATGAAGAGGTGAGCTGCGGCCCCCGCTGCGTCGACGGCCTGTGAAAGATGCCAGCGTGTCGGGGAACACACGAAGACGGCATCGGGTTTCTCCGATGCCAGCGCCTGATGGAAGTCCGTGTACGTCTTGCACGGGGTTTGGTTGGCAGCCTCAGTGAGGCGGGCGGGATCCGGATCGCAGATAGCGAGTGCCCCGATGCCTTGTGCATGCAGGTTCCGGAGGTGCCGCTTGCCGATGGAGCCTGCGCCGCTGACGAGCACGGAGGGGGCGGGTGTGGCAGTCATGCGGTCTTGCGATAGTAGGCAATCACTTTCATGACCGCCTCGATCACATCGGTTGCATCGCTATCGGTCATTCCTGCAAACAGAGGGAGGGAGAGGATCTCCTCATACGCCTGTTCTGCGACGGGAAACATCCCCTCCTTCGTTCCGAAACGTTTCCGGTAGAAGGGATGCAGGTGGACGGGAATGTAGTGGACGTTCACGCCGATGTTCTCTGCGCGCAGCGCCCGGAAGATCTCTGCGCGGGGGGCCGAGAGGGCTCCGGGGCGCAGACGTACCACATACAGGTGGTACGCGTGGGACACCTCTGGACGGACAACGAGGGGTGCAACGATCTCCCGTAGGGGGGCGAATGCCTGATCGTACCGCCCGGCGATTTCCTGCCGACGTGCCGTCTCGGCGGGGATGCGCGGGAGTTCGGTCAGGCCGAGTGCACACTGCAGATCTGTGAGGCGGTAGTTATTGCCCAGATCGATCATTTCGTAGTACCACGATCCGCGTTCCTGCCGTTCACGGTGATCTCCCTCGATGCCGTGATTGCGGAACCGGCGCATTCGCCGTGCGAACGATGCATCATTGGTGGTGATCATGCCCCCCTCTCCGGTCGCGAGCGGTTTGACGGCATGGAAACTGAATGTACTCATGTCCGCGATCGATCCTACGTTCTCTCCGCGGTACGATCCTCCCAGGGCATGGCACGCATCAGCGACAATCGGGAGGTGCTGACGGTGAGCGAGAGTGCGGAGCTCCCCGTACGCGCACGGCTGCCCTGCATAATCCACAGTCACAATGGCTTTGGTTCGGGGAGTGATCGCGGCTTCCACGCGAGCGGGATCCACGAGGAGGGTTTCCGGATCGCAGTCCACGAGTACGGGGGTCCCCCCTTGGTACACGACTGCGTTGGCGGTCGCGACGAACGTCATCGTCGGGACGATCACCTCGTCCCCCGGGCCGATGCCGAGCGCGAACATGGCGGCGTGAAGAGCGGACGTGCCGCTGCTCACCGCAACCGCCTCCTTCGCGTGCACGAACATGGCGAAGCGCTCTTCGAACGCGGCAACGCGCGGTCCGGTGGTGAGCCAGTCGGAGCGCAGAACTTCCTCAATCGCCGCACCGGCCTCCGGACTCAGGGACGGACGACTGTAGGGGAGCAGCGTGCTCCGGACAGGAAAGCCGCCGTAGAGAGCGAGAGGTGCGGGCATCGGTCACTATGCAATGATCTTCCGGAGTTCCCCGATTGTGAGCCACTCCTTGTTCGAGTCGCTTGCGTACCGGAACCCTTCGGGGATATTCGGCTTTGGCCAAGGCTGCTCCGCCCACAGCCGGTTCTCCGGCAGGATCATGTAGTCCCGTTCCCTCTCGACGGAGTGCCGCGCTTCGTCCTCCGAGAGGAGCACCTCGTGCAGTTTCTCTCCGGGGCGGATACCCACCGTTTTCTTGATGCAGTCCGGTGCGATTGCTTCCGCCAGATCCGTGACGCGCATGCTGGGGATCTTCGGGACGAAGATCTCTCCTCCGTGCATTTCAGCGATGCAGCGGATGACAAATTGCACCCCCTGCTCGAGGGTGATCCAGAATCGCGTCATCCGTTCGTCCGTGAGCGTGACTGTCCCCGTCGGGCGCTGTTTGAGGAAGAGCGGGATCACGCTCCCGCGGCTCCCCACGACATTGCCGTAGCGCACACAAGCGAATTTCGTACCGCCCATTCCACTGTACGAGTTCCCGTCGATGAATATTTTTTCGGCAACCAGCTTGGTTGCGCCGTAGAGATTCACGGGGTTGACAGCCTTGTCCGTGCTGAGGGCGAGGACGGTCTTCACTTTTGCGTCGAGAGCGGCATCGAGGATATTCCGCGCCCCTCCGATGTTCGTTTGAACGGCTTCGATGGGGTTGTACTCGCAGGCCGGAACGTGCTTGAGGGCCGCTGCGTGCACGACGACATCCACTCCTGCCATTGCGCGGTGGAGCCGGTCACGGTCGCGCACATCGCCGATGAAATAGCGCATGCACGGAGCGTTGAATCCGTCGTTGCGCATGTCGCTCTGTTTCAATTCGTCGCGGCTGAACACGATGAGCCGCTTCGGTCGATGTTCGCGGAGAACGATTTCCACAAACTTCTTTCCGAACGATCCGGTGCCGCCGGTGACGAGCACGGTGATCCCGTCAAACGTTGCCATGCCGTGGCATACTATCATGGAATTTCCCCGACACATCCACTTTCCCCACTTTTACTTCCGTGGTCGCCACACGAGGAGGGAGGTGGGGTTGAGCGGCGCGATGCCCATGAGATCCGCCTCCTCCGCGACGATCTCGACGTCGCTCCGCCCGCGCAGGAGATCGAGCACATCCCGGTTGTAGTCGTTCACCTCCGCATACCGCCTGCGGAGTAAGCCGAGGAGAGAGTTTCCGTAGTGTCCGTACATCATTTCGAGGTGGCAGACGGCGGCGATACGGTCGAAATACCGTTCGATTGTCTTCAGGAAAGGGGCTGCCGTGGGGAGCTGCTCGATGGCGTGGCGCGTGAGGACGAGCACCCGGGAGCGGGGAGAGCACTGTTCCAGAACGTCGTACGACGCATCGTAGAAATTACATCCCGCAACGGAGATATTCGTCACGTTGCCGAGGAGTTTTTTGGAGAGCGTGATAGCGTTCCCCGAGTACTCCCCGCCGATGTACGTTTTTTCCGGGAACCGCTCCTTCAGGTGCCAGAGATTGAATCCGTACCCGCATCCGATCTCCACGACCGTATCGATTCCCTCCATGAACGGCTCCACCGTGTCGAGGAGCAGTTGCGTATGGGCGGAAATAACCCGATCCGCGCGCATCTCGAAGAGCCTGTTTCGACAGGAGACGCACCGGTCGGGAGCATGGGGGGCTCCCAGCTCGAAGTTTTTGACGTCGTCCATGGTCACGGGATGCCCCGCATGTTCCACGAACTCGAGGCAGCGGAGGTACTTGTCCCGGTCGTACTCTGCGGCGATTTTTTCAACGGAACGCGTGACGGTTTTCCATTCGGTATGGCCGAGGAGTCGTGAGGGCCACGGTGACCACTGCGGCAGTTCGTCGAGGGGAATTTCCCGGATCACGTATTCGTTCATGTCCATGGGTACTGGGGGAATCAAGAGGATCGCTGCTGGTACTGCTTCCATCGCCGATGGACGGCACTGTTCATCTCTGCGAGGTCCGGATGCGCATCCAGAAATGCCAGGATCTCCCCGAGGGAAAAATCCTGCCGCGGAGCGAAGTGCTCCGCAATGGCCGTGATCACGCGCACGTCCGCTTCCTCGTCGATGTCCAGATGGATCTCCGGCCGCCTCAGCGCGCCTTCCGCTTCGATGATGACGGTTCGATAGAGGGCCGGATTTTTTCGGAGGAAGAGAGTGGCGTGCTCGCGGATCAAGGGGTCCTGCGTGCGCGCCGCCGCGTCTCTCAGTGCGCGGGCAGAGAAAGCCTCCGCGAACATCCCGGAGGGGAAGCCCTCCTTCACGTCGTTCCCGACGAAGTCCAGAGCGGGGTCAGCGAGGAATCTCTCCAGACATTGATCCATGAGTGCAGGGTCGATGAGCGGTCCGTCGCCGTAGGCGATGACGCCCACATCCGCCTTCTCCTGTTCCAGGGCGCCGAGCACGCGTCCCAGAACGTCCTCCTCCGACCCGCGGAAACAGGAGACGCCTTCCGATCGGCATAGTTGTTCAATCGCATCGTTCTCTGTGCGGCTGGAGGTGGCCACCGTCACGCCGTCGATGTGCCGCACCATGCGCATGCGATCTAGCAGATATCCCAGGAGGGGTCTGCCGACGATCGCGCGCAGCATCTTTCCCGGAAGGCGTTCGGAACCCATGCGGACACAGGTGATGGCGATGACGCGCGGCATGGCCCCTACTCTGGACGCAGGCCAAGCGTGAGGCAAGACGGGGGTGGATTATTTTTTTCTGTGAGGATGCTTCGGCCATGATCTGTGGTTCGCTC
>JAZDOT010000036.1:0-68571 GCA_043798355.1 Candidatus Peregrinibacteria bacterium | reverse complement strand
CGGTGACGGATACGCTTCCTGTGGATGTCACCTTCGTGAGTGCTTCCGATAGCGGGACACAAGCGAGCGGCGTCGTGACATGGACCGTGCCTTCGATTGCAGCCGGAGCGGTGAAAGTGCTCACGGTGCAGGCGACGGTGAAGACGACGGCCGCGGATGATACCGTCCTCACGAACACCGCAACGGTTGCGGGAGTGACGACGACGGATACGACGACCGTCGAGATCATTCCGACAGGTGCCGACCTCTCGATCACGAAGACGGGGCCGACAGTGACTCAAATAGGAGCGAGCATCGCATACACCGTCACCGTATCGAATTCCGGACCGGCAACCGCTCAGTCCATCAGCATCACTGATCCTGTTCCAGCCGGCCTGACGTACAATTCTGTACTTTCCAGCTCGGCATGCACGCTCCTCGGCGGAAACATCACCTGTGCTCTCGCACCGCTTCCAAGCGGGCAGACAGCACCTGCGATCACACTGACATTCACGGTGAATGCCAATGCAACCTGCGGCGGAACAATCCAGAACAGCGTGGCAGTAACATCGGCAAATGATCCCAACACAGGAAACAACTCAGCACAAGCTTCAGCCGCCATCCAATGCGTGAACCCGACTTTCTCGATCACAAAGACGGACGGAAAGACGACGGCAAGCCCGGGGGAGATTCTGACCTACACCCTCACGGTGACGAACACATCCACCATCTATGCGACGAATGTACTGATCACGGACACACTCCCAGCACTCACCTCCTTCGTGAGCGCTTCCGATAGCGGGTTGCACACGAACGGCATCGTCTCATGGACCGTCCCGACCATCGCTCCATCTACGAGCAAGATCCTGACGGTACAGACGCAAATCAGTGGAACGGCAGCGAACAATACCGTGCTCACGAACACCGGAACGGTTGCCGGAGTGAAGGGAACGGATACGACAACCGTCGTCACGGCGACGCCGACCTTCACGCTCACAAAGACGGACGGAAAGACGACGGCAAGCCCGGGGGAGATCCTGACCTACAGCCTGACGGTGACGAACACCTCTGCGGTGAACGCAACCAATGTGATCGTGACGGACACGCTGCCGCCGCAATCCCTCACGTACGTGCTGAATTCGGCATCGGACGGAGGCGCATTCGGCAGCGGCCGCATCACATGGACCAACCTGTCCATCAACGCCAGTAGCGCAAAGACCCTGACCCTGCAGGCGCAGGTCACGATGGACGCCCCGAACGGCTTCATTCTCACGAACACTGGAACGGTAGCAGGAGTGAAGGGAACAGATACAACGACGGTACAGAGCAGCCAACAGCAGGCCGATCTCTCCATCACGAAGACCGGCGCTGTGACGGTGCAACCGGGAGGCGTGATCGTCTACACCCTCACGGTAACGAATAACGGCCCCGCCGCGGCAACGACCCCGGTGGTCGCGGATGTCCTTCCTGCCGGACTCACGTTCAACCAGAGTCAGTCCACCGCGGGATGCGTTCAGAACGGCGCAGGAACGAGCGTTCTGTGCAATAACTTCACCCTCGCCGCAGGCCAGTCGAAGGTGCTCACCATCGCCATGAACGTCCCGTCGACAGCGCTGTGCAATGCAACGATCCAGAACACCGCGACGATCTCCTCGATCGCTGATCCGAACGCGGCAAACAACACGAGCCAGACCGTCCAGACGACGGTGCAGTGCGGCAATCCGGTCTTCACCATCTCGAAGACGGACAACCGAACAACCGTCCAGCCCGGGGAATCTCTCACCTACACGATTACGGTAAATAACACCTCGGCAATCAATGCAACAAATGTGACCGTGACCGATACGCTGCCGCCGACCGTGACGCTCCTCAGTGCTTCCGGAGCAACGGTGTCGGGACAGGTCATCACATGGACCGGCCTCTCCATTCCGGCCCAGACGTACAAGGCGCTCACGGTTCAGGCGAAGGTAAACAGCGCAACGGTGGACGGCGTCGTTCTGACCAATATCGCGAACGTCGGAACCGTCACCACACAGGATCAGACGACCGTGAAGACGGCGACCGGAACGAATGTCACCGTCACACTCAGCGACAGCCAGGACCCCGTGGAGCCGTGCGGATACTTCACCTACTCCGTCCGCGTGACGAACCTGAATACAATCGCTGCGACCGGCGTACAGGCGACTCTCTCCCTCGATCCTCAGGTGATCTTCCAGTCCGCGAGCAACAATGGCACCTACGCCGGCTCGGTGGTCACGTGGTCGAACCTCACGGTGCCCGCAAGCAGCTACACAACGGTCACCGCGTACGTCCGTGCCTCCTGCAGCGCGGATGACGGCGACTCGCTCCGGTCCATCGCCTACGCCCCGAACGCCTCCGATGAGGAACTGACCGGCGTCCGTGATGACACGTCGGACGGAAACGCCCTCACACTCAATATCACCGACAGCCCGGATCCGGTGCTCCAGGGAGATATCCTCACCTACAGTATCCGCGTCTGTAACGAGGAGACATCCGACCAGGACATCACAGTGAATGCCTACCTTGATGATTACACAAGCTACCTCTCATCGTCGGGAGACGGCGAAGATATCTCTGACAGTCTGATACGCTGGAACGACATCTCCCTCGACGGCGACGAATGCGAGACCCTTTCACTCCGTGTCCGTGTGCTCTCCGATGTTGAAGAAGGCAACACACTGAGTCTGCGTGTCCGCGCGGAAGATGAGGAGGACACGGAACTCACCCGCGTGGGGGACTGCATAGGCACCGACTGCTCTGATGACTATTACAACACAGAAGAACCGACGACGATCTCCGTCGATAAGCAGGCCGACCGCAGGGAAGCGCAACCGGGCAGCATCGTCGCCTACACCGTGACCATCCGGAACCAGTCGAACGGAAGCGCGCAGAACATTGATGTGGAAGACTCCTTCACAGCCGGAACGCTCACCGTGGAAGATGCCGCTGGCGGGAACGTGAACGGCAATACCATCCGCTGGAACATCCCGCTCCTCGGACCCAATGCGACACGCATCATCACGTACCGCGTCCGCATCTCTCCGTCCATGCGCCACGGTCAGACGATTGCGAACACCGTGACCGTACGCAGCAGTGATATCGCAGGTTCACCCTCGGACACGGAACAAATCAGCGTCATCGAAAACATGCCGCAGACCGGTATCGGCGGATTCATCGCCGCTGTAACCGAGGCCGCGAAGAGCGTCCGCCCGCACCAGAAGACGGGAGCGGCCGCTGCGAATGATTCCAGTCTCCCGCTCATCATCTGGACGAACATCATCGCAATCGGCATCGGCAGCGGATGGCTGTTCGGGAAGAGGATCCTGTTCTAAAAAAACTCCAATTCCTTGAAGAAAAACCGCGGGAAACCGCGGTTTTTCAAATTATTTCGTCTCTCTCACCTTCTGATACCACCCTGTGACATCTCTATCGGTTTGTTCTGGATATTCATAGTTCAATGTGCTCGCCACTTCCCGAGCCAGCCTCCGAAACAGTTTCACCATGTTGAAGAACGCCTTCCAGTTGTCTTCTATGTCCGCACCGGCAAACGTGGACTCGAGCTCAGCCCACGTGTTCCGATCGAGATATCGCTTAAAATATCTGCCGAATTTATTGGTGCTTACGGACCAGTCATGTTGCATACCAATGTACCACTCAATCATCTGTTGAAAGTAGTTGAAGCGGATGATGCTATCGAACATGTATTTCGCATGGCACAGTTCATTTCTCCACAAACTTTTTGGCACATACGTTCCGTCCCAGAAGAATTCATTCACAAGTGACATGTACTCCTCTTCGGTAGGCTTTTTGATGATGAATTCCGTATAGGTTGGCTCGGGAATGTTCTTAGTGAGTTCGTCTTTATCCACCAATACCCGATACCCGTTATCGAATGCCTTGGGATCAAGTGAATGACTATCCAATATTTGGAAATCGATGCGCATCTCATTCTTAAAGAGAACAAGACGCGTTATGGAATTTTCGTTCCATGTCGGCATCGGTTTGAGCGGCCAGAGAATCATCACCTCACCAAAGTGAGCAAGCCATTTGTCATTCATGAAAGGCTTTTTATCACTGACATACAATTCCACATCGTAATCAGAATAGTGATCTGGCTTGGCGTATGGATTTGCCCTCGAACTCGTGAGAATCATCGCTCGTACAGCTGCATTGTTCTCACCCCATCGTTGTAATGTCTGCAGAACTTTTTGTTGCGTGGGTTGCATAGACTGAAACACGGAAAGAGAAGTTCACGCTGGAGCGTTACACTTTTGCTACAACCTCCTCCACCACCCCCGGCACCTTCTCGAGAGCCGCCTCCAGAATTTCTGCATCCTCCTTCGGCGGAACACTCAGCACCCACGCAGCGAGATCGACTCCTGCAGGTTGTGCTCCGAGGCCGATGCGAAGACGCGGAAACCCTTCGCCGATCACTTCCACGATGGACTTGAGGCCGTTATGCGTCCCCGGTCCCCCGCTCGCTCTGAGTCGCAGTTCCCCGAGCGGAAGATCGATGTCATCACAGAGCACAAGAAGCTGTTTTGCGGCATCCAACTTATAGAAATCCATGATCTTCTTCACCGCCTCTCCGGATCGATTCATGAAGGTCTGCGGCTTTACGAGAAGAACTGGAACAGAGCCGATCTCTGCATCACACACCACCGAGAGAAATTTTTTGCTGTCCTTCATCATAGTGCCTCCCACAATATCGTTCACGCGATCGAGTGCACGAAACCCGGCATTGTGCCGCGTCTTTCCGTACGACGCACCGGGATTGCCGAGGCCGATGATCACGAAGGAGGGGCGCATTGCACGAAGAGTGTAGCGGATCATAGAAATAGGAGCACTGAGGATTTTTCTTAGATTCCCCTCAGATGGACTCCCTCCCCTGTATCCCCTCCCGATGGGAGGGGAAGTCATACGCATGAATGAAGAATCGACAGATGATAGTGATCGAGTCTATCCGATGAACAACTTCAAAATGACGCGGTCTTTCCCCTCTCCCAATGGGAGAGGGGCAGGAAGAGGGGGTCAGGCCAATCGATCAATCGCCTTCCTGAAAGCTCTCATGGCTTCCACCGCCTCTGCATCAGAAATCTGCACGCCGACTTCGTGTGCGATACGATTCCTCAATTTATGCGCCCTCCACACGGCATCGATGTCGGCAATGCGCGGACCGCACGCCTTCAGCTTCTCTCCCGTCGACCCTCTGTACCCGAGACGCTGCAGTGCTTCCGTGAAGATGCTGTCCGCTTCGGTCACGCGGCGCGCAGGATCACTCATGCGCTCTATCGCTGTCCACAAACAATCAATCCTCTTCCGATCATAAGCCGAAAGCCGTCGTCTCCTGAGAGACAAAAATACATAAATTCCGCTGATTAAAGCCAAAATAACGATGAGTCCAAACCACATCATTTGTTCTTACGGAATCCCTGCAACTGTACTTCCTGCGTCACCATCTCGGCAAGGAGGTCTTGAACGTGCTTGGCATTCTTGAGATTCTTCGAATGGAGGTAGTCCTCCATACATCGCAGCACCAGCGACTCGACCCTGCGCGGGTGCGCAACATTCTCGAGCGAGACGGTATTGCCTGTCGAGATCTTCTCGATACCCACCGTCCCATACGTCAGGAGCGTTCCGACCACCCCCTGGATCTCGTAGCTGATGCCCTGAATATCGCTGTAGAGGATGCGCGCGGACTGCCGGTGGAACCATCCGTTCCACTGCACATCGATGACCCCGTGATCCGTGATAATCCACGCATCGAGGTAGTAATCGAAAAAATTTCTGAGCCACCAGACGAGGGAGGCGACCGCCCAGAGGGCCGAAACGTAGAACATAGTCAGAAACGGCACGGCGTAGAGGACGGCCCACGCGACGAGAAAGGAAAGGGACGGCCAGAAGAGGAGCCGGATGCCGAAGAGCCAGTGACGGTGAATGACATCCTGCGCCGCTTCATCATCATCGAGGTGCCGATGGAAGAGGAACCCGTCCAGACGATTCATGAACTGCATTCTAGCACGCAAGCACCGAGAGACGCACCATCCCTCTTCGCCTTCGTTGCCCTCTTTTTCCTCTTTGCCCTCTTTCCCTTCTTTTTCATCACAATGACCTTTCTGCCCTTTCTGCCTTTTTTGCCCTCTCTGTCCTTCAAATCTTCCACACACCACACTCGACCCTTGTTCCCCTCCCCCTTCCCCTGTACAGTCGCCCCTCGTACTATTTGCTCTCATGTCTCCCCCCAGGACCAGCCTCTGGTTTTCAATCCTCGATGTCATCGTGAACATCGTCATCATCGTGGCGATCGTCGCGGGCATCCGGACATTCCTCGTGTCCCCGTTTCAGGTCGAAGGGAATTCTATGGTCGATACGCTGGAGCATAAGGAATATATCGTCATCAATAAGCTCGCGTACTTCATTGGAAAACCGGAGCGCGGCGACGTCGTCGTTTTCCGTCCGCCCAACGACGAGTCGAAACACTATGTGAAACGGGTGATCGGACTGCCGGGCGACGAAGTTATCCTCCGCGGAGGGTCGGTCTACCTGAGAGCGAGTGGCGCGACGGAAGAACGCAAATTGGATGAACCGTACCTCAATGACAACAACCGGGGGCACACCTATCAGCACCCGCCGAGCAGCGGGAACCAGGAGGAGATCCGGTACTCTGTCCCGGAAGGACAGTACTTCCTCCTCGGTGACAACCGGCAGGGCAGCATGGATTCGCGGAGTTTCCCCGCACACACCGTCCTCGAAAAGAGCATCAAGGGGCGTGTCTGGTTCGTCCTGCTCCCCTTGAGCAAGATGCATGTGCTCGTTCGGTCGGAGTACGGATTGTAAGCGAAGGAAAGCGAAGGAATCGAAGAAAGCTAAGAAAGCAAGGACTCCGCTTCTTCGATATATTTCATCATCGCTTTCTTCGCTTTCCTAGCCTTCTTCGCTTTCCTACAAATCGCCGAGAAAAGCTCTTGATCATTCCGCAAGTCCACGTACACTGGCTCTCAGCCCCGGGAGGGGTTTTTTAAAACAACCGGTCCTATGACTTCCATCATTCAGTACATTCGGGATTCCATGGAGGAACTACACCACGTGCGGTGGCCGACACGAAATCAGGCGGTGCGCCTGTCCCTCATCGTCATCACCTTCACGTTCGGCTCCGCCGCGCTCTACGGCATCATCGATTTCCTTCTGGCACAGGCCGTGAAGCTCCTCCTCTCTTTCACCTTCTGATCCCTATGGCCAAGCAGGACCCCAATGCCGGACGCAACTGGTACGTCGTTCATACCTACGCAGGATACGAGGACAGTGTGCGGGAATCCCTCAAGCAGCGCATCGAATCCTTCGGCATGCGGGACTACATCTTCGACGTGCAGGTCCCCAAGGAGAAGCAGCTCACCTTCCGGAAGGGCGAACCCTTCGAGGAGGAGAAGAAGCTGTTCCCCGGCTATGTGCTCGTGGACATGATCGTCACGGATGAGAGCTGGTACCTCGTGCGCAATACGCCGAACGTCACGGGTTTCGTCGGATCGGGCAACATTCCCGTCCCCGTCACACCGGAAGAATTCGGCGTCATCGAGCGCAGAGTCGGCGAACAGGAAGCGAAGTTCAAGAGCGATTTCCAGGTGGGCGATCTCGTCGTCATCATCGACGGCCCCTTCAAAAACTACGAGGGTTCCATCGATGCGGTGGACGTGAACAAGGGAAAACTCACCGTCATGGTCCTCATTTTCGATCGCGAGACCCCCGTCGAGCTGGATTTCACACAGGTCAAGAAGAAGTAGTGTCCCCCATACCCCTTACTCTCATACCCCCGTCTCCTATGCCCGCCGTCGCGAAGCTGTTCAAGATCACCGGCCAGGTCCAGCACGTCTTCTTCAGAGCCAACACCCGTACGCGGGCACGGACATGGAATATCAATGGTTGGATTCGCAACAATTCCGACGGAACCGTAGAAGTCCTCGCGGAAGGCGATGAAGAAGGACTGAAGAAGATGGAAGAATGGTGCCGCACGGGTCCTCCGGCGGCTCAGGTGGAATCCGTCACGGTCACCGACTTGAAACCGAAGGGACTCAGGGAGTTCGAAGCGATGGCGGAGGTGCACCAGGTGGGAGCGCCACCTCCGATAGGATAATTTCTGAACTGTGCCCGAAGGAATGAAGTGTTGTTGTTTTTAGTTATTGGTTCTTTGTGCTTCGTGCTGCCCTGTTTTTCGCGGAGAACGATAAACCAATAAGCCAAAATTCAGTTGTTGTGTTAACATAAAATATATTGTATAATATCAACAAATGCACTCCCCTTGGCCGATACACCTCGACTGGAACATGGGTGATCTATACGACGCCGTGATGTTCGATATCGAACCAGATCTCCTGCTGGATCACCTCCCCGCACTCCAGAGGGAACTCGCGCTGCTTCCGGAGCACGAACGCCGGAAGCGCGTGCAGCACTACAGCGCAGCCATGAAAGAGTTCTGCACACGCTTTGAGCGGGCGCTCCAGGTATTCCACACGCATGCGACAACCATCGTGCGTGACTGCCGGGCTACGATCAAGCGCCTGGAGAAAGAGCATGACCTCGGGCGCGTGCAAACACTCCTGGAAGAGATCGCCGACGTCACACCTCAAGGAGCACCGTAACACGTTCAAACGTGATCCAACACACATCTCACACCACAGGCGAACGGCGCATCGTGTTCTTCGACGCAAGGAACTCCGATGCGCAACCGCGTGCAGAAAAACCGGACACAGCGGACCGGGAAGCGCCACAAACCGTGCGCCTGATCGATGCAATACAGACACTCCTCGATGTCCAATTTGGACCGAAGACCCTCCGGGAGCGCATTCAGGAAAGCCTGGAGGAAACGCAGGTCAGCGCAGAGCAGAGGCTGCAGTGGCTCGTCAAAGGGCTCACGCGCGTCCTCGCGTTCTACGATGAAATGGGAGCAGGCACGGCCATAGCGCTCGATGGGCAACAGCGCACGTTCACGCGAGTGCCGGGAACGCCCGACATCTCTCCGGAAGAGCGCCGCCTCATAACAGAAATGCGCCAGCGCCTCACCGGACCGGAAGCAATGGTAACGCTCGCGCGCGAGGCCGGCGTTCCGGTGAGCGACGCCGCCATCCGGTACCTGGAACAACGGCGTGCGGCGGCCGGCATCGCCGCCCGCCTCGCGGACTTCGACCGCCTGAGCGCCGCGCTCCCCAACGACGTTGCCGAGCTCACAGGGAAAGGTTCCGCGGAGATCCAGGGAGCTCTCCAAGCTCTGCGCACCATCCAACCGGTCGTGGCCGAACTCGATCGCGAGCAGGATACCGTACACGCCCTGCCGGGCGACTTGGCGCAGCGGGAGGCGATCCAGCGGTACCGCCAGTTCTTCGATGACGGCGGCGGGAGCGCGTGGGCACAGTACACCGATGGGAACATCCGCTACCTGGAACGGGAGTTGTCGCTGGCGCAACGCAGGGAACGACTCCGTGATCTGCGCGATCAGTTCAAGCAACTGACAACGCCCATCGGGGATCAGTACGCACGGCGTGCGGAACTCAACACAGAACAAGTCATAGCGCTGCAGCAACAGTGCAATACCCTGCGCGCATCCATGCCCGCTCTGGAAACACAACTGAGCGAGGAGAGCGTCCGCGCGAGAAACGAAGGGGACGAGGAGTCGCTCCGTGAATGCGAACGTCTGCGTTCCTGGCAGGCAGAATGGGGTGTCTTCCTTGCAAAGATCATCCCGGAACTGAAGAATCTCACGACCGAAAAAAGGCTCTCAGCGATCGCGCGAGATCCTTCCATGACCGAACAGCAGAAAGTCCAGGAGCGCTACGCACTCATCCGGGCATCACAGCGGGAAGTCCCTCCGCACGCCCGGGAGGGACGCTACGGCTTCGAGAGGGGCTATGACCGCTCTTCGGCATTTCTCATCGGCAAAGAAGGGGTGGTCCTGCGGAGCTTCGGGAGAGAAGGCCTCTCTCCGGAGGCCTACCTGACCAAATTCGAACGTGTCGTCACCACACCGGATCTGTTCTACACCTACGAGGAACTCTTCCTCGATCCAACACAACCGGCGCTCGCGAACGCACCGACGGGGAATCTGCTCCGGAGTATCCGCCTGTGGGGTAAGGAAGTGTGCGGCATCGCCGACATGGAACGCGAGATCCAGACGAAGCACGGCGCGCGCGTCGAAACGGAGAACTACGACGCCGGCAGCTCTAACCGCGCCACGCACTTCTCCATCCGGGCGCTCCGGGACCATATGCACATGGTCAAGCAGCGCCTGGATTTCTATCCGCCGGATTTCGTGCGTTCCATGAGGCTGCGCAACGTTTTCCTGTTCTCGAACTTGAAGCGCTACCATCAAAACGCATGGCACGGCATCAGCGGTTGGGGAGGGGACGGCGCTTCCATCGCCATGAACGACGATGCACCGACGTTTGATCACGAACTGTTCCATCATATCTCCTACTTCAGAAACGAAGACCAACTCGATCAGGCATGGGCGAGAGCGGCCCATGGAGAGCACTACGAGAACGTCTACGGCAGCAGCGGCATCGACGCCATTGCGCGGGGGGTGGCGTGCGGCGGACGGCCGCAGGGCTTCGCCGACAGATACGGCCTGGCCGGAGGCATCGCAGAGGATCGCGCCATGGTCGCGGAGAAGTTGCTCTCCTCCCCCAGAGCATGCAGGGAGATCCTCTTCTGGGCCAAAACGGAGCGCCCTCTTGCGATCAAGGTCGCCCTGATGCAGGCATTCTACAAGCAGGCATCCGGAGGACTCATCGACGAGCGATTCTGGGCCGACTTTACGCGGAGCGATCAGCCAGGCGGCACAGCAATCGACCAAACATACTGGCAGAGGAAAAAAGCTCAGCACAAGGCTGCATAGACATCGCAATCTACAACCGCTTGCGCCGCAAGAGGATGCCCAACCCGATGACCTGCACCACCTGCCCGGCCGTGAAGCCGATAGGCAGGCTCAGCACGCCCAAACGACCGACGAGGATCCAGGCGACTGCAATGGCAACGACGCCGTTCGCGACGCTGATGAGTGCCGGAGTGAACGTGTCTTTCAGTGCATAGAATGCGCGCAGCAGAAGATGCCCCATGCTCTCGAACGGGATGCTGAGCGCATAGAGCAGAAGACAGAGGGAGAAGAGCGGGAATGTCTCCGCGCCGTTCAAATGCACCAGCCACGCAGCTGTGCGTGCGAGGAGAACGAGGGCGATCGCGGAGGGAATGGTGAGTGCGAGCATCATCCACGTTCCTTTCTTGATGTACATCCGGAAACGATCGTGCTCATTCCTGGAGGCTGTCTGACTGAGGAGGGAGAACACGGACTGCGCGAGCGCGATGCCGACGATGCCGACGGCGACCGACTGGAAATTGCGCGCGTAGGCATTGATCGTGACGGATCCGGAAGACAGACCCGACGCCAGTGCATCGAAGACTAGGAGGGAGAACTGGAGCGCGCCGAGCGCGAGGACGCGCGGGATCATCAGCCACCCCATCTCCGCGATGTCCGGATGCCAGAGGACGAAGCGCGGACGGTACCCGGCGAGGAGAATGCCGAGGAAGCGAACGATCGTATACGCGACCGCCCCGAGGAGCGTTCCGTAGATGGGCCCGTACTCACCGACGACGGGCGTAAGGAAGAGCGTGCCCAGAATGGTGCCGATGGTATAGAGAATGGGCGTGATGCCGTAGACCCAGTAGCGCTGAACGGTGATGAGGTACTGGCCGTAGGCATTGCCGAAGACGAAGAGGAAGTTCGTGAGGAGCGCGATCCGCCCGAAGTGAATGTAGAGTTGCAAGCTCTCACCAGTGAAATGCGTGAGGAGCGGAGCTACCCACGGGAAGATGATGGCAAAAACGAGCGCGAGCAATCCGAAGACGATAGCCGCGACGGAGGTCGCCCCCGCGAGGAGATCGAACATTTTTTCTTTCTCACCGGAAGCATGGTAGCGGGCGAGGAGGGGGACGAGCGCTACGGAGAACGCCGACATGATCGTGATCTGGAAGAGGAAGTCACTCGGCCGAAACGCCGCGATGTAGACATCGACCGTCGCGAGACCCGGAAATGTCTGCGCGAGCAGCCTGTCCCGGATCAGCCCCGCAACAGATGCGCCTGCCTGCGTGACCGCGAGCACGGCAGCCCCGCCGAGAATTCGATGCTGGCCGAATGTCGATCGGAACCGTTCAAACACAGAGGAAGAGTAGCAAGCAAGACAGGCGAAAGGAATGCTGGACAAGATGATCGTAATTAATTATGATCTCCGTGAGGCAATCGATTCCCGTTGATTGCCACGAATCCCTTGAGGAAGAGGAGCTCCCACTCAACAAGGGAGGCACGGCGATGGGCTCGCTCATCCCATAGCGGTAATGAGAGACCGAGTAGGTGACACACCGTTACCACTCGATCAATCACCTATCCCCCCTCTTCCGCGGCGGACCCCGGGCAGTGGTGGCACACAAATGGTGTGTCACAGCGGTACTCACAACAGCCGCAAAACCCCACTGCCTGGGGTTTTTTGAGGACCCCGAAGAAAAAGAGGATGCCGAGGACTCTTCGACATCCTCGGCGTCTTCGGTTTCCCTTGCCCTCCGTAGCTCGCAGAGCAAAGGAGGGTCTGTTTCCTCTCCCTCCGCATTTCCTGCATACTACCAACACCCATGGCCTCCTCCCCTCTTCCCCCTCTCGCTCCCCTCCTCCCATTCTCCACTTCTTCCGACGATGAAGTTTTACATTTTTTAAAAGAGCACCGGATCGGCCTGAGCGTTCCCGAGGCGCGCAAAATCTCCGAGATGCTCAAGCGCGATCCGACGGTGGTGGAGGCGACGGTCTGGGGCATCCAGGGAAGCGAACACTGCAGCTACAAATCTTCGCGGCGATTCCTTAAGGGGTTGCCCGTGACCGGAAAACACGTGATCCTCGGTCCTGGAGAAGACAGCGGCATCGTGGCCATCACGGACGGCCCGAAGGGAAAGCGCTGGGGACTGGTCGTCAGCCACGAATCCCACAACCACCCTTCGCAGATCGTCCCCTTCGAAGGAGCCGCAACCGGCATCGGCGGCGTCGTCCGAGATGTCGTCTGCATGGGGGCGAGAGTGATCGGCGCGATGGACAATCTCCGCTTGGGGGACCTCCGATCGGAAGAGTCGCGCACCATCGCCCGCGAAGTCGCCCGCGGCATCGCGGGGTACGGTAACCCGCTCGGTATCCCCAATCTCGGCGGGGATACCGTCTTCGATGCCTCCTATAACACAAATTGCCTCGTCAACGCCGTGGCACTCGGCATCGTTCGCGAGGACGAGGTCATCCACAGTCTCGTGCCCGAAGAGGCGGGAAGAATCGGCTACGACATCATCCTCGTGGGCAAGCCGACGGACAGGAGCGGATTCGGAGGAGCTTCCTTCGCGAGCATCCTCATGGAAGAGGAGAAGAAGGAGCAGAACAGTGGCGCGGTGCAGGAACCCAACCCCTTCCTCGAACGCCACCTCCTCGCCTCCACCTATGCCCTCTTCGACTGGCTGGCAGAGCAAGGCGAGCTCGGTTCCGTGAGTTTCAAGGATCTGGGTGCAGGCGGAGTCGTGTGTGCGAGCGTGGAACAGGTTGCGGAACGGGGCCTCGGCGCCAACGTCGATCTCGGGAAGGTCCATGTCTCCGTGCGTGACCTCCCGCCCGAAGTCATCGCCTGCGCGGAGACGCAGGAGCGGTTCTGCTGGATCGTGCACCCGCGCCTCACGGAGCACGTTCTGAAGCACTACAACGAAGACTGGGACCTGCCGGCAATCGCCGAGCATGCACGTGCGAGCGTCATCGGAAAAGTGACGACGTCCGACATGTTCCACTTGCACTTTGGAGATCAGCTGGTCTGCTCCGCGCGCGCGCTGGACATCACCTGCGGCCTCCAGTACACGCGGCCGATTGCGCCCGTCAAGAGAGGAAATCCCGAACCGGAGATTCAGAATGATGGAAAGAAAATTTCAGTATCCGCACAGGAGCAATCGTTCGAGACAACCATTGAGAACATCTTCCGCACACTCCTCCGTCACCCGAACGGCGCATCCACTTGGCCCGTCATCCGACACTACGACAAAAATATTATCGGGAATACCATCGTGGAAGCGGGCGAAGCCGATGCCGCCGTCATCGCCCCCCTGCGGGATCTCGAGAGTTACGTGCAGGCGGGAACACACCCGGGGTGGGACATTGCCCCGTCGGATGCAGGGCGGGGGGTCGTCGTCGCTTCCGACGGCAAAGGCCGCTTCGGCCGGATAGCCCCCTACCTGCAGGGACTGAATGCCGCAGCGGAATCCATGCGCAATATCGCGGCAACCGGAGCGCAGCCCAGAGCACTCACGGACTGCCTCAACTACGGGAATCCCGAGATTCCGGAGCAACTCTTCGAACTCTCGGAGGGAGTCCGCGGCATCGCCGACGCATCGAAAGGAGTCGTGATCCATGGAGAGAACGTCCCCGTCATTTCCGGAAATGTCAGTCTCTACAACGGCCGACTCGACGGGAGCGCCATTGATCCCACGGCAATCGTCTGCTGCATCGGCGTGCTCCCGGATGCGCGGCAGGCCATCACGATGTCTTTCAAATCTCCAGGATCACTCCTCTTTCTCCTGGGAGGCAGAAAAGACGAATGCGGGGGATCGCTCTATTACGAAGTTCTCGAGGAAACCGGAAACTTCGCACGCGACGCCCTCCTCGGTTCCCGCGTCCCCGTGCCCGACCTCCCCCTCCTCTCGAAACAGATCGAGTTCCTCATGGCACTTCGTGAAAAGAAGCTGATCACTTCCTGCCACGACATCTCCGACGGCGGTCTGCTCATGGCCCTCTTCGAGATGACCCTCCCGCAGAGGAAAACCGGAGGCGGAGTGGGGTGCAGAGTCGATCTCACGGATGCGGCCGACTCGCTCAGGACGGACGCCGCCCTCTTCTCCGAAACCGGCGGATTCATCCTCGAAGCCGATCCCAATCAGGCAAAAACAATCATCCGGATCGCCGAAGAACGCGGCTGCCCGCTCACAGAACTCGGAAGAACGACGCGGGAGCCCGTCCTCGAAATCTCCCGAAACGGCACAACCCTGATCTCTGAAGAACTGCCGCATTTTCACGAGATTTGGCAAAATGCCCTCACTCTCCGGCTGTGTGAGAACGGGGGAAACTGATTGACACTAATATCAATTAGTGGTTCAATGATGCCCTTTTTCTCATTTTTCTATGGATGCCATCCGTTCTTCCGTCAAGTCTTTCCTCCTCGCAGCCAGCCTCCTGATCGCTCTCACGGTATCAGGAAGTGCTTACGCCATCGATGGAACGATAAACATCGAACAGATCGGCCTGGGGAACCAGATCGGCGCGTGGACACTCAAGGCTCCCGATGGAACGAAGCTCGTGCGCCAACGCGGGAACATCCGCATGGTGAGCCCAGTCATGGCCGGAACCTACACGCTCACCGTGGAACCCCCCTCCCGGGCAACGACCACCATCGTCGCTTTCCGCGGATCCGAAGTTCTGCGCACGGTCGAGGGAACCACCATGGCCTTCCAGGCGAACATCGGCTCCGTCATCCGCGTCGTCATCAGCTACCACTTCTTCGCGTCCCTCACGGTCGAGAGCAATGTCCCGACGACCTTCACCGTGACGGGCGAAGGCAACCGCCTCACGCTCTCCGGCTCGACGCCTGCGACGTTCACAATGCTCCCCCCGAACACCTACACCGTGAACTACGCCGTGAAAGAAGGATGCATCACGCCGAAGAATCAGCACAGAGAGCTTGGCGCGAATGAAACCGTGCGCTTCCTGGCAAACTATGTCTGTCCCCTTCCGCAGGAGGAGAATCCTCCGGCAACTCCCAAAGAGTCTCCCGAAGCATCTGAGCGCAAGCTCATCCTCCTCCACCTCACATCCGATCAGGGGGAAGTCGTCCCCGGGGGCTCCGTCCATTACACGGTTTCGGTCCAGAATCTGGATCGCGCAACGCTCCATGACGTCATCGTCAGCGTCGCGATCGATCCCGCAACCACGGCGGAAGTTTTGCTCCCCATCGGCGAAGGAAAGCGCGAAGGCAATCTCCTCCTCTTGTCCGTGCCCTCCATCTACGCCGGACGCACGTGGTCGAAGACCTTCACTGCCGTGGCTGCGGAAGGCCTCACGGCGGGAACGCCCATCCGCATGGTCGCGCGGGTAACCGCCCCCGGGCTCGTCGAAGCGGGAGCGTCGGCGGAGAGCCTGACCGAGGCCTACGCCGTCGGCATCGCGCTCCTGCCGGAGACGGGAACGAAAGCCGTCATCTTCTTCGCATTCGGCCTCTTCCTCGTTTCCATCGCACTCGGGGAAATAGTCCGTAAGCGCATTCGGCGCTGATCATCTATCTTGAGTCAATCCCCATCCCCTCCTTTCTTCCTTTCACTCCCCACACCATGCCTACTACTCCCGAAGCAAAACCAGGCACAGGCTCTCCTCTTCTTGAAGCACACCAAGATGCTGCCGTTATCGATCAACAACGGAAAGCAAACTTGCAAAGGCACCAGCTGACCGAAGCGGCGGGCATCACCGAAGCACTCGGCAAATTAGCCAAAGCTGCCGGCTTAGATGCATTGGCCATAAGAGCTGACGATCCTATTATAGAGACACTCACAACGGGAATGGCGATGAGACAAGCCATCCAGGACCAACGGATATTAGGAATGACGCGAGAAAAATTTGCCGAAGAGTGCAGCGGTCTGCGTAATCAATTAGGAGCGATCAAACTATGCTTTGACGATGGTGAAAAGGGACAGCATGCTGAAAAACTTGCAGAGATAGCAGCTCTAAAACAACAACTGGATGAGCTGGAGGCAGCGCTCCCAAGTACACAACAGTCAAGAGTAATCGAAGCGGAAGTGGCAGAAATATTTCGATTATCCAAAGCGATACATACCGCAGTCGAACACCTGCCACCCGCAGGAAATGCTGGTGCTGCAGACCAGCGATGAGCGGGAGGGGGAGCCCATTTCGCCATTCTCCGTCAATTGCACTTGGGGGACTCCTCAGGAACACTATGTCCCGACGTTTCGCCCCCTTTTTCTATGTCTCTCTCTCCATCTCCACGCACATCGGCAACTTTCCTAACCCTAACCCTAATCCTAATCCTAACCCTAACCCCGCCCCCTCTCCACGCCGCGAGCGGCGACTCCGTGCAGTACGACACGGTGCGCTCAGGCACCCTCATCATCGAACAGAAGAGTCAGATCGAGGGGATGATCGGCAGCTGGACGCTCCTCAAGCCCGACAACACCCGGGAGACCCAGAAGGGGTCGATGTACAAAGACCCCGCCATGCCGATCGGGAGTTACACCGTCATCGCCACACCGCCCGAGGGGGGGTCCGCCTCCATCGAGATCTTCGAGAATGACGCCCTCGTCTCGGAAATTCCCCAACCCCAGACGACCTTCACGCTGCCGGAGAACGAGACGCTGAAGATCGTCATCGAAATCAAGTTCACGCGCGTCGGCACCGTCTCCGTCACCAGCAATCCCCTCGGCATGGACTTCACCCTGACGGGCCCCAACGGCCTCACGCTCAAGGGGACGACCCCCGCCTTCTACCCGTCCGTTCCCGAAGGTCTCTACACCGCTCGCTTCGCGCAACTGGAGGGGTGCGCAGAACCGAAGCCCCTCTCCGACCGCCTCGTGAAGGACGGCCGTATTTCCCTCTCCATTGAAATCCAATGCGAGACAGCTGCAGCCATGCGGCAGAATGCCATACAAAATAAAACACTGGAATTCGTGACCGTCTCTCTCGACGGGAAATCGGTGCCATTCACGGATGTCCCCATCTCTGCGTGGTTCGCGCCCTTCGTCTATAAAGTGGCCTCCACCGGCGTCATCACGGGGTACCGCAATGCAGAGGGCGAAGCGACGGGAATCTTCGGCCCCGGGAACTTCGTCACCATTGCCGAACTCGCGAAGATCGCGCACCGGCTGGTCGGCCTCGATGAGACGCTGACCCGATCGGAACCGGAGAACGTGCTCGCGCAGGGCAAGTGGTTCGCCCCCTTCATCGCCTCCGCCGAGGAGAACGGGTGGCAAATCTACCAGAACACCCGCATCGACCCCACCCGTCCCGCAACCCGCACGGAGGTCGTCGCGACCCTGCTCCAGATCTATGACATTCCCGTCCTCTGGGCGAAAGGGAAAATATTCTCGGATGTCACCCGCGACCTCAGGTTCGCCGACTGTATCGAGACAGCGGCAGCGGACGGCTTAGTGGAAGGCACGGAGAATCCCGCCTTCCGTCCCGCTTTTCGTCCGGACGATCCGGTGAACAGGGCGGAACTCGCCAAGATGCTCTCGAATGCGATGGAGATCTACGGAGTGGACTCGCCTTCGTTTGAGAGTAATTGATAGGCGAACCCCATCATTCTTCTTGAAACAGAATTTCTTGCCCAACCTCTTTGCCTTCGTTGCCCTCTTTTTCCTCTTTGCCCTCATAAAAACCTTCTGCCTTCAATGCAACATGGCGCTTGCCAGCCCCGTCACCGTCCCCGCCCCCATGCACAGAAGAATATCGTGCGGCCGCAATATTTTTCCGGAGCGAAGCAACTCTTCGACTTCCTGAAGATTCCCCCCGCACGTCACCGAAATGCCGGAGACCCTGCGAATGTCCGCCGCCAGCGCGCGTAGATCCACGCGCCCCTGTTCGATATCCGCTCGCGCCTCGTAGACATCGGTGAGGATGAGTTCGTCCGTATCGGAGAAACATTTCGTGAAGGCGTCGTAGAGGGCGAGCGTGCGGTGATGGGTATGGGGCTGGAACACCGCTATGATCCGGCGATTGGGATAGAACTCCCGGATGCCCGAGAGCGTCGCGCGGATTTCCGTGGGATGGTGCGCGTAGTCGTCCATGACGATGATATCCTGATCGATGATTCCCTTTACCTCCATCCGTCGCCAGCACCCGCGGTACCCCTTCAGTGCGCCGCACGCATCGTCATTCGGGATCCCCATTTCCTCCGCGAGGCCGAGCACCAGTTGAGCGTTTTTCTGCATGTGCCTGCCGGGAATGGTGAGGTTGGGCAGGGGGAGCACATCGACATCCTTCACGCTTCGTTTCACGCGCGCAGAGAGGGCCGCGCAATCGGGATCAGAGAGATGTGTAATGATGATCCCCTCCTTCGGAAGTTTCCGGAAGAAATCAATGAATGCCTGACGGTACTCTTCCATATCCGCAAACGCATCGAAGTGATCGCCGTCGGCATTGGTCAGGAGAATGATATCCGGCGAGAGCGCGAGGAAGGACCTGCGGTACTCGCACGCTTCGAGGAGAAAGAGGTCGCTCTTCCCGGCCCGCCAGTTGCGCCCAGAGAGTTCAGGGAGTTTGGTGCCGACGACGACGGTGGGATCGCGACTGGCTTCCATGAGCATCCGCGCGGCCATCGCCGTCGTGGAGGATTTCCCGTGCGTTCCGCACACGGCGATTACGAAAGAATCCCTGGAGAGCTCGCCCAGCGCCTGAAAGTAGGATTGCGAAGGAATGCCGAATTCCCGCGCCTTCATCCTCTCGGGGGCATAGACGGGAATGGCCTCCGAATACACGAAGAGGTCGGCATCAGCGGGCACATGCGACCCGTCCTGTTCACGAAACACGTTGATCCCCTCCTTGCGGAGACGCTCCGTCACCTCCGTCTCCGAAGGATCACTCCCCGAAACATCATGTCCGCGCACTTTCCGGAGCGAAGCGTACGCGCTGAGTCCGATGCCGCCGATGCCGCTGCAGTAAATTTTCACGTGAAGATTCTAGCATTTCCCCATATCCATCCTAGAAAGTTCACGCTTGTTTCCATCTCCCGCATCTCTGCCTTTCCGCCCGTTCGTTCCGACCTCTTTCCCTTCCTTGCCATCTTTTTCCTCTTTGCCTTTCAAAAAACCTTTCTGCCCTCCTGCATTGATGACACCATCCCATCCCATCGCCGAAGAACGCACGTGGCGCTACACTCCCCCCGATGTCGCAAACCCACGTCGGCCCCCTCAGTAAGCAGCTGACCATCATCATCGGGCTCACCGTCGTCGGTTTCATGGCATTCGGGCTGGCGCTGTCGTACTACCGAAACGTCCTGTTCGATGAGCGGCTCCGATCCATCGCGAAGCAGAATGATCTTTTGGGAGAAGATATCGAACAGGGCTACCGCGATCTGGAGTACTTCCGTTCTTCGCAGTACAAAGACAAATATGCCAAGGAGAATCTCGGTCTCGTGAACCCTGGCGAGAAGGTCCTCATCATCCGCAAATCCGGCCCCGAAGAAGTGATCGAAAACGGATCGGAAACGGTCTCAGAGGAACAGGAAGCCGCGTACTTCGAGCACCTCCGCCAGATGCCCGTCCTCGAACAGTGGCGGCTCTTCTTCTTCCATCGGGGACAGGTGAAGGAGCTGCAACGAGGTCTGGGCGCAACCGAGTAGGAATCCAAGAAGCCAAAGAAATTATGCCTTCGCCGAAGGATCCACGTGCACCAGCGTGCAGCGCTCCCTGCGTCCGTTGAACTTGGTCAGTCGTTTTTCACTGAAACGCACATTCCCGTTCACGCTCGCATGGATCGTCCAGTCCTTCCCGACGTGCGTATTCGCGCCCGGACGGTACCAGTAGCCCTTCTGACGGATGAGGATTTCACCCGCAGACACGCTCTGCCCTCCGAACCGCTTCACGCCGCGGCGCTTGGCAACGCTGTCTCTGCCGTTGGAAGTGGAGCCGCCTGCTTTCTTATGAGCCATAGCCACGTCATTATAGGGATTCTCCTTGAGCCTGCAAGAAAAAAGGAGCAAAATGGAGCCAACGTCGCGGGGTGGAGCAGCCCGGTAGCTCGCGAGGCTCATAACCTCGAGGTCGGCGGTTCGAATCCGCCCCCCGCAACCATTCTCTTTCACGAAGCGAGTCGAATGACAGTGAGCGACGAGCGGAGCGAGGAGTCGAACTGCCCCTCGGGGTTCGGGCCATTCACCAATCACACACAGCAAAGTGCACCTCTTTTTCCTCTTTGCCCTCTTTTCCTTCATTTTCCTCTTTGCCTTCTCTATGATGTCCCCATGCCTGAAGAAGTATCCATGGGCGCGGAATCGAAGGGCCCCGGCGAGAGCGGGGGGAGCGTCAGCGAACAACTGAGCGAGGAAGCGAAGCAGCGTTTCGCGGCCGCGGCGGCAGGCATGCAGCAAATCCGCCGCGAGGAGAAGCGCTCACGCAAGCGCGACGATCAGGTCGCCCGCACCATCATCCAGTTCCTCGGTCAGGATGATTACGCCCACCTCTTCGTCCTCATCTCGCGCCTCGTCGCCCGCGACTGCCCGAGCATCTTCATCCTCGCCGTTCTGTCGCTCATTCACGAAGGATGCCGTGAAGCCGTGCGCGAATACCTGAAGGAAACAACGGTCACGACGATGGAATCCACGGTCGATGAAACCATGGCGCTCATGAAGGGCGGGAATTTCGATGAAACGTCGAACCGCATGCTCGTCGAGTGGATCACCCGCATGCAGCTGGTCCTCTCCCTCACGCCGCAGCAGATCCTCCTCGCCCTCATGGTAGACGAGCAGAACATCGACGGAACCGTGCTCCAGCTCGCGACCTTCGTCCTGCAGGAATTCTTCTCCGAACGCAAGCGCGCAATCACGTTCGAAAAACTGCAGCCTCTGACCGTGAGCATCCTACAGGCCGTCTTTCAGCCGTTCATGGGACCGGTGCGCACGTTGCTCCGCGAGAGGGCGGAGGGGAAAGAGGAGAAATAGGGTTAGGGTTAGGGTTAGGGTTAGGAGGGAAAGACGAACTCTTCAAGCGGAGTCTGTTTGCGTCCATCCACTTCCACATACAGCCGCAAGCGATCGATGGGGATCTCAAAGGCAATCCCGTCGAGTGCTTTCATGGCTTTCTTCCTCACAATGTTGAATCCTTCCGGATGGTGCACACGCGCGAGCGTGATGTGTGGCGCAAAAGGCTTCCCACTCGGCCACGGGCAGGACTTCTTCAGCCGCGCCAATTCCTCCGAGAACGCAATTTCGAGGAAGAGCACGCGGACAAGTCCGCGCTCTTCGAATACGTCGGCCCCGGTGACATGCAGAGTGAAGGGCGCCGTGGCAGCGGCGATCTTCTCCGCCTGCTTTCTCATCTGATGGACTTCGATCTCCATCATTTCCTTCCAGAACTGCAGTGTCAGGTGCGGAGACTCGGGATTCTGAAAATTCATCACGTCTGCAAACGGCTTCAACTCTTCCTGCAGAGCCTGAAACTGCCACTTGGCAGGCCCTTCGAGCGGGAGCGCGAGGAACGTAGAGCGAAGGGGAAAGCGTAAACTGGAGAGTTTGATCACTCCCGTACCCTACCGAGTGAATGAATAATTGAGAATTGATAATTGATAATTCTTCACCCCCACTCATTTTTGCATCTTCAATGATCCATTATCAATTATCAATTTGGCTTTCACCTCTTCAAAACACTCAGAAAAGCCTCCTGCGTGAGCGTCACCCTCCCCATCTGCTTCATCCGCTTCTTCCCTTTCTTCTGCTTCTCGAGGAGTTTCTTCTTGCGGGAAACGTCTCCGCCATAGAGGTAGCCAGTCACGTCCTTCCGGTATGCAGAAACCGTCTCGCGGGCGACGATCTTCGCGCCCACCGCCGCCTGAATGGGAATCTGAAATTGTTCCTTCGGGATCACTTCCTTGAGCCTCTTGCAGATGATCGCCCCGACGCTGTGCGCTTCACTCCGGTGCACGATGGAACTCAGGGCATCCGCCGGTTCAGAGAGGAGGAGGATCTGCAGTTTGACCAGATCACCGGCCCGGAAACCGATCGGTTCGTAGCTCATGGAGGCGTACCCGGACGTCGATGACTTCAGCCGATCAAAGAAATCGAGAACGATGGCCTGGAGGGGCACTTCGAAATGGAGGAGCGCACGGTCGGCATCGAGGTACTCGAGCGACCGATAGATGCCGCGACGTTCCGAAACGAGCGTCATGGCGGCTCCGATGTCCTCGGCACGGCAGACGATCTCGAGCTTGACCCACGGTTCGCGGATCTCGGCAATGGTGGAGGGATCGGGAACGTCGGCGGGATTGGAGATGGCGGCCGTATCCGGCTCCTCTACTTTCAGCAGACTGCTGCGCACCACTTCGCCCGGCCGCTTGACGGCGAGCTTCACCTCGAAGAGCACGCTCGGAGCCGTAATCACGAGGTCACAATCGTGCTCGCGCTCGAGGCGCTCCTGAACGATGTCCATGTGGAGGAGACCGAGGAATCCGCAGCGGAAACCGTTCCCGAGCGCGGCATTGCGCTCCGGCTCGAACCGGAGAGCGGCGTCATTCAGGGCAAGCTTCTCGAGCGCCGTGCGCAGATCCGGATAGTCATCGGCATTCGAAGGGTACAACCCGGCAAAGACCATCGGCTGCACATCCTTGTATCCCGGGAGGGCCGGAATATCGGGCGCGGACGCGATGGTGTCCCCCGTCCGGACGGAGTGCACATCCTTCGCCCCCGTCACGATGTACCCGATCTCCCCCTCCTCGAGCGCATCATTCGAGACGTACTTCGGCGCGAAGTACCCGATGTCGAGAATCTCCACAGGGGTCTTCGTGCCGAGCAGGTGCACCTTGTCACCCTTGGCAAACCGCCCGTCTTTGACACGCACGTACGCGACAGCCCCGCGATACGTGTCCATGACGGCATCGAAAATGAGTGCCCGCGCATCTCTACGCGAAGCACTCCCCTCCCCCTCCGGGGGAGGGGTTGGGGGAGAGGGTGCAGGCACCCGCTTCACCACTTCATCCAGTACTTCCGCGACCCCACTCCCCTCCTTGGCCGAAATGCGCAGAATCTCATGCTTTTCACATCCCAGAAGCTTGACCACCTCTTCACTCACACGATCGGGATCTGCAGCAGGAAGATCGATCTTATTGAGAACGGGAATGATCGCAAGATCATGCTCCATGGCCATCGTGAGGACCGCGAGCGTCTGTGCCTGAATCCCCTGGGACGCATCCACGAGGAGGATTGCCCCCTCGCACGCAGCCAGCGACCGGCTCACCTCGTAGCGGAAATCCGTGTGACCGGGGGTATCGATGAGATTGAGTTGGATGCCTCCCTGCCCTGAGTGTGTCGAAGGGTTCCAGTGCATGCGGACGGGGGTGAGTTTGATGGTGATCCCCCGCTCCCGCTCCAGATCCATCATATCGAGGAGCTGCGCCTTCATCTCGCGTTTTTGAAGCGTTCCGGTGAGTTCGATCATGCGATCGGCCAGGGTCGACTTCCCGTGATCGATATGCGCGATGATGCAGAAATTGCGTATTTCCACGAAACAGAGCTTACCTGATTTTTTGGGGGAAGAAACGTATTGATTGATGAGTAGAGTCGTACCGGCGGTACGACTCTACAGGCCATGTCGATGTGAAGGCTGATCGCTGATCGCTCTTCGCTGAACGCTACGTCGCAAGCGCATCAAACAGAGCACGCTCCCCTTCCTCGATGAGGTTCAGAAGCTCTTCCGGAGGGACGCGCAGGAGATGCGAGAGCGTCGAAAGCTTGTCATCACTCCCCTGACTCACGAGGACGAGAGGCTTGCCGAGTGCGAGCGCCGCGAGCGCTCCGTGGTAACGCTCCGAAACGACACACCCCGCCTCGGAAACGAGCTGCACCAGCTGATCGAGAGCGGAGACAGGGACAACGGTCGCACGGCCGAGGGCCGTCTTCAGCCGCTCACAGACCTTGCGCTCCCCCCTGTTAGAAGGCTGGAGCGAGAGAATCACAACCCCCTCCCAGTCCGCTTCGCGTACGGCAGTCATGCAGGCATCGATGAAGGCCTGTCCGGAATTCCGCCGCGGGATGAGAGCGATGATTTTCCGCGGAGCCGATCGTACGGATACGCTCCTCATCAGGGCATAGAGTGGATCAAAAGAAAGAACAACTTTTTTGTTCAACCGCCAGGTCTCCACGCGGGTGAACGATGCAAAGTCGCGCACGGAGAGTGCAACGGAAGCCCTCACGACTGAACGAGCCAGGCGCTCAGAAGCTGCCGACCGGAAAGGTCCGATCCCCTGGAATGCAAGGATGATCGGCTTTTTGAACAGACGGGCAAACAGCGCGTGCCACCACCACAGACGACAGGCGGAGGCGGATTCGATGTCCGTGAAGAGTGACCCGCCGCCGAAGACGACACCGTCGCACCGAAAAAGCGCCCGAAGCGTCCTCCACCAGGGGCGCAGGAGCGAACGCAATCCGAACGGGAAGCGCGGATACTCCCCTTCTCCGGGACAAGCCGAGACGACATCGAAGCATATGTGAGGATACCGGCGCTGGAAGAAACGACAGAGAGCTTCATCCCCCAGATTGCCGACCCCGTAATTCCCGATGAGGAGAACACGCCGCATGGCCAGCAAACTATACACGAACAGATCTGCGCGCGGAAACCTCTGCACCGGAGAAAACCATTACGCTTTCGGCTCTGCGATCTCTGTGTTTGGCACCTCCGGTGCTTCGCCGTCCTCAGGCTGAACCGCAACAGCGAACTCCTCCCCTTTCGTGAACCGCTCACTCAGGCGCGCGGACTTGCCGCTCCTGCCGCGCAGGAAATACAACTTCGCCCGACGCACGTTGGCTACACGCTTCACATCGATCTTCTCGATGAGCGGCGAATGCAGTGCGTAGACACGCTCCACCCCGATACCGGAAGCGATCTTGCGCACGGTGAAACTGGCATCGGCCGACGTCATCCCCTTGTGCACCGCGATGACCAGTCCTTCGAACACCTGAAGACGTTCCTTCTCCCCCTCCTGCACTTTCTCATGCACGCGTACGGTGTATCCGGCTTTCAGGTCGGGGTGCTTCTTCTTCAGTGCCGGTTGGAGAGCGTGGAGACGGGACGTCATGGGCAAGTTTCGCGCAGCTTAACCGAAGGCCTCGTTGTCTGTAAAGCACTTTCCCCGCCTACTTCTCTTTCGCCTCCTCCATCTCCTTCTGAATGAGATTGTGCACGAGAATGTTCCTTGGATCATTGATAATCTCGGTGATGAAGCGATCCCGCAGACTCAGGCGGTAGAGGAAATCCGGACGGGGGAAGATGGAGTAGCGCACATTCTTCATGCTCGCATCCTGCAGGAGGAGCGCTTCGATCATCTCCTTCTTGATATCACCGATGACGAGGAGATCGACCTTGCTCTCCGTGCCGACGAAATTCCCCGCGAGCAGAACGAGATCCACCCCGGGGATCTTCTTGAGACTGGCGACGATGGGGCTCTCCGCCTGCACTTCCTTCGCGAAGATATTCTTGAGTTCGATGAAAAAGGAGAACTCCGGATCGATGTGATAGTACTTCTTGCGGTTACGGTGGCGGGCCTTCACGAGACCGATCCGCCGCAGGTTCTCCAGTTCTCTCCGGATAGAATTGATCTGCTCATGGAGGAGCCGCGTGAGTTCGCGGATGAAGTACTCCTGTTCAGGATGCAGAAGGAACGTCGAGAGGAGCTTCACTCTTGTTTGAGAACTGAACAGCGCTTTGAGAATCACTGATGACATGTTCACAAACAGTAGTCATGAACACACCCTAAGCGCAAGAAAATTGTACATTAATATGAACATTTAATTTGATCAAAGAATTTGGCTTATATATAATTAAAACTCAATATATTTATAATTATACAGTGTTTTATTGAATACAATTTATACTCATGCCTGAACATGTTTTGTGTTCTAGCTATACATTTCCCTAAACAAGGAGAGGCTTCCCTTTCTTTAAAATAATCCGTCTGCAGGCTTCCTAAGAAACCGAATATGTGCTATCCTATCCTGATGATCTCGAGGAAAAAAATATTCATCGGTTCCCTCTCCGCCCTCTTCCTCGGATGGCTGATAGTGTCAGGGGAAATGAATACTCTTTCACTTATAGGGAAAGCATTCGCTCAGGCTACTACCCCGGCGGCCGGTGCAACAAATACGATCGTAGAGGCACTGGGGGTCCTCATGGGGTTCGTGGAGTACTTCACGTACCTGCTCCTCTACATCATCGAACCGCTTCTCAATAACCAGCTCGTCATCGACTTCTTCAACAAGAGCGCCGCGGGAGTCGCCAATCCTCTCCAGTCTCTCTGGGAAATCTCGCGGGACATCGTGAATATCCTCCTGGCCATGGCACTCCTCTTCGGAGCGGTCTACACCATCGTGATGGGCAATAAGACCCTCGTGAAGGAGAAAGCGGTGAAATTCGTGCTCGCCATCGTCCTCGTCAATTTCTCGTGGTTCTTCCCACGCGTCATCCTGGATGTGTCAAACGTCCTCACGGCAACCATCTACTCGCTCCCGCTCTCGAGTTCCATGCCTGAATGCAAAACAGCATACCCGCCCACGGGAACACCACCCAAATCAAAATTGGGTAAGTGTCTCATATGGGACCAGCCCGTGTTCAATCCGACGAATATGGGCAACGATTGTCCCAACAATTACTATCCAAAACTCGGGGGTAACCTGTGCTTTGCCCTGGTTCCACTCGCAAGCAATGCGAACACCCCCGGCGCTGTCCTGCTCGGTCTCGCCTTCAACCACGCGCACGTCACCAATCTATCGGCTGTAAGCTACACCCCTCCCCCCTCCCCTACTGGAACAACCACCTTCCCGCAACACGTCTCCGCACTCATCCAGTACGCCGTGCGCGTGCTCTTCCAGTTCGTGTTCGCTGTCGCGTTCTTCTTCCCGCTTCTCGCCATGTTCGTGGCATTCCTCGTACGGATTCCGGTTCTCTGGATCACGATCGCCGCTATGCCGTTCATGTTCGTCGGCTTCGTCATCGGGGAAAAGTTCGGTGTGAATACGATGAAGGTATGGAACACTTTTCTCGGAGCCGCCTTCCTCCCCGTATTCGTCGCGATCCCCATCAGCGCCGGATTCATCCTCATGAATGCCGGAATGCCCTTCTGGAACAGTCCTCCGGCTTCCGCCACCGCCCTGAACGTCAACATGGGCCCGAGTCTGTTTTCGGTGATCACGACAGGCTGGCAGTTCCTGTGGCTGTGCATGTCGTTCGGCGTGTTCTGGGTGGGGACATTCATGGCACTCAAGACATTCACCTTCACCGCGAACATCACACAAGGCATTCAGAACTGGGGCAAGGGTCTCGGCAAGCTGGCCCTCGCCGCCCCGCTCGCGGTTCCCATTCTGATCCCGACTACGGGCGGCGCGAAGAAGACAGTTTCGCCGCTCGGCATCCTCGGCCTCGCCAAGCGCGGTCCGCAGGCATACTTAGACAAGATGATGTACGAAGGAACGGCGAAGGCGGCAGAAGGGTTGAAAATTCCCGGATTATCAACAAAATCCCCAACAGAAGTAGGTAATGCCATCAAAGGAAACGCGATTCAACAACCAAAGGTGAGAGACTTCGTCACGAACATCAATGTTGCAGGAATCGATCAAGCGGGATTCAACACAGAGATGAACAAACTGAAAGACATCATTCAGGCGCAAGGTGGAGATTTCCACAATGCCGACAAAGTCCAAGAGACGATCCGTATCACGGTGGGAGATCCCTCATTCTCATTTAAACCAGACCAAAAAGCCAAATTTGATGAATGGGTGAAAACGATATGATCGAAAAAGTACCTCACGCCTCCTTCTTCTTCAGCTCTTTGAGGTACACCTCGAGAACGTCCCCCACGGAAACGGGAAGTGTGGACTCTATGCGCATGCCGCACTCGGACCCCTCCTTGGCCTCGCGGATGTCTTTCTCCATGTGCTTGAGAGACGTGATGCGCCCCGTCCCCGCAAGTTTCCCGTCCCGAAGCAACCGGAAGGGCAGACGCTTCATCACGCCGTCAGTCACCCGTCCGCCGATGATCTGCTCCGTCTTCTTCGTCAGGAACACGCCTTTCACTTCGAGGTGTCCGTACACATGCTCTTCCTCCACGGGCTCGACCAGACCCTCTATGAGCAGAGTGACTTCCTCGAGGAGACGGTAGACCACGTCATACTGCCGGACCTCTACGCCTTCCCGCTCGGCGGTCTTCCGGACGCTCGCGGAAACGGGCGCGTTGAACGCGAGGACGATCCCGTCGCTGGCGGAGGCCATCATGACATCCGTCTCGGTGACGGCGCCGATGGCGGCGAAAATCACCTTCACGCCGGTCTGTGTGCCGGAGAGCTTGGAGAGAGCCTCCTTCAGAGCCTCCAGCGCGCCCTGCGTATCGGCCTTGAGGACGACTTTGAGCTGCTTCACCTTCCCCTCCGACAGACGGCTCACGAGGTCCACGAAGCTGCGCTTGCGCTGGAAATCCTTCTGCGCGCTGATGGAATCGAGCAGCGCTCTCGCCTGCTGCTCGGAAGGCATGATCTGCACGATATCCCCGACGTGCGGAACGGCGGAGAAACCGGACACCCGCACCGCCGAGGACGGCAGCGCCTCTTCATACCGCTTGCCGTGGGCATCCGTCATGGAGCGCACGCGACCCTGCACCCGTCCGCAGACGAAGACATCGCCGTCCCGGAGCGTTCCGGTATTCACGATCACCGTTGCCAGAGGCCCGAGGGACTTATCCAGATGGCTCTCGATCACTGTTGCGACCGCGAGACGGTGAGGATTGGCTTTTAGATTGTTCATCTGCCCCAGGAGCACGATGGCATCGAGGAGGTCTGTGATCCCCTGCTTCGTCTTCGCGCTCACGGGAATGATGTGCGTCGTGCCTCCCCACTCCTCCGGCTGCAGATCCTGCGCCGAGAGCTCCCCTTTGATGCGATCGATGTCCGTGTGCTCTTTATCGATCTTGTTGAGCGCGACGAGGATCGGCACATTGCCCTCCTTCGCATGGGCGATGGCTTCGACGGTTGTCGGCTTCACCCCCTCGTCGGCTGCGACGACGATGACCGCGATGTCCGCCCCCTGCGCCCCGCGGGCGCGCATGGCCGTGAAGGCTGCGTGGCCGGGAGTATCGAGGAAGGTGATACGGTGAGACTCGTTCGACCCTTCAGGCACGTACGTCACCTGATACGCCCCGATCTGCTGCGTGATCCCCCCTGCTTCCCCGGCAGCCACATCCGTTGCGCGGATGGCATCGAGAATGGAGGTCTTTCCGTGATCGACGTGCCCCATGATGACGACGACCGGCGGCCGCTCCGCAAGGTTCTCCGGTTCATCCTTGATCAGTTCACTCAGGTTCTTCGCGAGGAGATCTTCCGCAGATGCGATGACCTGCTCCTTCGAAACGGTCACGCCCAGATCCGCAGCGACGATGGCGGCGGTCTCGTAATCGATGGTCTGGGTGATGGTCACCATGACACCGTTCTTCATGAGTGCCGCGATCACCTTCGGCACCTGGATCCCCGTCTTCTCCGCAAACTCCTTCACGGACACCTGCGAAGGAAGCGCGACGACCCCCTCCTTCACCTTGATTTGCTCCTGATGCACCTGCGCGGCGCCCTTCTTCGTGCGCGCGGCTGCCGTGCCTGCCTGCTCCTCGCGCGCTCTCTCATCGCGCTCCTCCTTCGACAAGTGTTGCTTCTTCTGCCCCTCGCGCTGCTGCTGACGGACGATCGCCTGCTTGGAGACATCCTCAAGCGAGAGTTTGCGCAGCACATTGAGCGTCTCCTTCGCCGGAGAAGATGCATCGGAAGCACCCGGAGCATTCGTCGTAGCAGCGTTCTCCGTGCTCTCCCCTTCCCCGGAAGCCTCTTTCTTTTCCTCTGCCGTATCCCCTTTTTCCATTTCCGTCTCTTCCGTCCCGTCATCCGGTCCGCCGAGGAGCGTCATATCGATCGTCAGATTGTGCTTGCGGGCGATGAACCGGATGACCCCATGCGCAAGGTTGTCTGGGATCTCGCGATCCGTCGGCTTGATGCCGAAATTGACGCAAGTGAGTTCGTGCCGGAGCTGCTGTCCGGTCATGCCCAATGCTTTTGCTACTCTTACGAGGCGCATCTTCAGGAGAAAAAATCAAAGAAAGTGTAGGACGAACGGAGAGCGAACGCGAGGAGAAAACACACATCTTCTCCATCATCCCTGGTCTTTCGCTCTGCATTTCCCTCTTCCCCAACCCTTCCCTCAGCCTTCGCGAACGCTACGGCCGACAGGCCGGCGGGGGAAGGGAGCTTCAAGACATTCCCCCTCCCCCACCGGGGGAGGGGGAAGGGGGAGAGGGAAAAACAAACTACGCATCACTGATACGTTGCACGACATCGATCCCTTTTGGAGGTTTGGGCTGCGGTTCTTTCAGAGGAGAAGCTGTCGTGCTCTTTGCAGGAACAGAGGCGGTCTTCGGCACTGCCGGAAGAGCCGTGAGCTCCACCTGCGTTGCTTCACTCCGCTGGCGGGCGATCCCCTCTTTGATTTTTGCGACACACTCCAGGACCGCCAACTGGAAATTGGAGATATGCGATAACCGGAACCCCGCCGCACGGGGATGCCCGCCACCTGCGAAGAGCTGCCCGGCCAGACGGTTCGCGTCCACGGTATCCCCTGAACGCATGCTCGCCTTCAGTCCCCCTTCCTCCAGCTCGGTGAAGAGCACGTGCACATCGGCATTCGGCACGGTGGAAATGAGCTCGTCGAGGATGCCGCTGGTCTCCTTGCTCTCCGCGTCCATCTCGAGGAGATCTTCCCTGCTGATGGACGACCACACGATCCGCGCCGCTTCGTCCACCTGCAAACGATTGAGGGCCCGCCCCCAGATCTTCAGGGTGGAGAGCGGCTTCGTTTTATAGATATTCTGAATGATCTCCTGCTGCCGCGCCCCCCTCTCGAGAAGCTGCGCGGCCACCTCCAGAGCATGGGGGGTGGTATTCGGATTCTGGAAACTCCGCGTATCCGTGATGAGACCGGTGAGGAGAAGAGTGGCGATATCCTCCGTGATGAGACTCTGCCAGCTCGGCACATGCGTGAACCAGTGATAGAGGACTTCGGTGGCGCTGGAGGCCGTCGCATCGATGAGCGTCAACTGGCCGAAGCGGGTGTTCGAGATGTGATGGTCGACATTGAGTACGGGAACGCCCGAGAAGAGATCGACGTGATCGGTGTAGAGGGATCCGAGGAGCGAGAGATCCGCGCTGTCCAAAACGAGGATGAGGTCGTAGCGCTGCTCGCCTTCGCTCAGGGAGATGTGCTGGGGACGGATGCGCCCCTTCTTCGGCACGACGATGATGTTCACCTTATGATCCTCCACGGTGTAGCGGAGCTTATCGACCTCGACCCCCTCATCGAGATGTACCGTGACGATGAAATTCTGCGCTTCATCGATCTCCCGCTCCATCTCGGCAAATCCCGGAAGGAACTGCAGCGACTCCGGCGGGGTCTCCGGGCAGATGACCGTGACATCCTTCCCGAGAGCGGAGAAGAGCTCAAAACAAGCGAGCGCGCTGCTGAGGCCGTCCGGGTCCACATTGGCGTGCGGCACAATGAGAATGCGCTGATTGCGCTCGATGGCTTGGGTCGCTGCCGACAGGTCGGAAGGGGAAAGGCTCATACGCGTAACATGATACTATAACATAATTATCTATTAATTGCAATACCCCAAAAAGTAAGGTGAATAGTGAAGCAAAAGCGCGCCCACGAAACAAGGACAAACTGAGCATCCTCGGTACCACAAGTATAGGCACCAAAACCTCCACCGGAAGGAGCAGGCGGTTCACTGTCGCGCCCGCCGAGAAATCGCCATCAAAAAGGGGGAGGCCGGTCAAACAGCGCTGTCCTCGATGAGCCGGTCTATGCTTTTCAAGACATTCGGGATATCCCTCTGAATGGTTCCCCACACCTCATCAAGGTCGATTTCGTCATACTCATGAATGATCATATCTCGCATGCCCGCCATCTCTCTCCAAGGAATCTGAGGATTCTCTTCCCGGACGGATTCCGGAACGCGTTTTACAGCTTCGCCGATCACCGTGAAATTCCTCTCGACGGCATAGCGCAATACTGCATCCTGTTCCATATCTTCTTTCGCATGCACATGCTCGAGCAGAAAGCGCATCGCCTGACGGATGTGTTCAAGAGGGAGTCTGGCATTCTTCATAGAGCGATTGCGGAATGGTAGACTTCGTCCCGAATGAGAGGATGAACGGTCTTATCGGAAACAACGTCGACGTCACACCCCAGATATTCGCGCAAATCAAACACCAGCCCACCACGATCAAAGAGCGTGGTCCCCTCGCGAAATGTCATCAGGAAATCGACATCGCTCGTTTGCTTCTCTTCTCCACGCACTACAGAACCGAACACGCGAACATTGTACCCCCCCCTCTTGTCAGCAAGAGCCAGAATCTTCTGCCGATTCTGCTTGAGAAATTGCAGGCGTGACATGCTCACAGTGTACCACAACGCAAAACCGGGTACAGGGTACAGGAAACCTCGCATTTGCTCTCAAACAAATTATAGGATATAATGAATCAAATAAATTACCATCACATTCATGCCGGAAAAAGATCCTTCTTCGAAGAATAAGGACAGCTCAAAGCAAATGACTGGACCGGAAATGAAACGTGCATTCGATGAATTGCTCAAAAGTACTGGAGTGTCAGATAAATCCACACAAACGGGTAGAAGTGAACAGATGCAGGATAAAGTGTATGATTTGATGGATCTGATTATTCCGCAGGACGCTGGTCCTGAAGATAATGGCGGGGTGAAAATTACTGATAGAATTCAACGGTTCAGCCAACAGGAGCGTTCAACTCTTGCGCGGGCGGCATGCACGCTGCCGGAAATCTCGGGGGAACCACAGTCGTGGAGAGCTCATATGGACACGCAGAAAATCATCTATGTCATTCACGCTCTGGATTCCTCCATCGCACAAGAACTGATGACAAAAGGTATTGGGCACCTCAAAAAAGCCATTCAGATTGTCAACGCAGAGATCTTCCCAAAAATGGAGAAGGATCCTTCCTATGCCTATAACCAAAAAATGCAACGGGTGTATTACCTCTTGTCATTACAAACCAACGAACAGGGAATCGCAGTATGCCGTGAGGCAATGAGCCGACTGGAAAAAGAAATGATAACACATCTTGGCTCCAAACAAATCATAGAATTGCTCAGATATGAGGAAAATAGTATGGCGCAACAGCAGAAGGATGTGGAAGGAAATGCTGAATTGACGATGGACAAATTGTGGCAGCTGCTCCCTGTCGCACTGCCGGAGAGCCTCCGCAACAAATTCACGTGCCACGATCATCGCATCCTGTATCGGACAACAATCGGAAAGCAGCCGTCTGCATGGGATCTCACTGTGAATGGTGCTGAGATCGTTATGCGAAATACCGAGAATCCTAAAGCACTCCTTGCGTCAAAATACCGAAACTTCCTCGATGCAATCGAAAAGGATGCGCTCGATCCGCTGCTCAGCCGTGCGCTCGATGATGAAAAAAGCGAGCGAGAGGGGCGAAAGGATCTCGAGCTGGCCGAGCTTCCCGAAGGCGATGTTCTCCACCTCCGGCTCTTCCCGAAAAAATACGACGTCATTCTCGCCAATGAATTGCGCGACGCAGCATTCCTCTCTGCAGCCATGCAACATCGTTACGGAGCGCGACTGAAAGAACGACCGATCATTTTCTCTGATCACCCGAAAGAAGCGCTCACTGCAGAAATTGAACGAGGACGCGCGGAAGGAATTCGGGCGGTGTGCATCGATACATTCAGCCACGGATCCACTGATAAATTTGTCTTTGAAACATCATTCACAACTGCGGATCTCGCTGATGTATCACGCTTGTTTCCCGATTGCACCCTATTTTTCGGCTCCCCGGCATGCTATGGCGCAGGAACCCGCAAAGGCATGGAGCAGGCATATCGGGCTGATCCGTCACTTGCCTCCCGGCTCCACGTCTTCATGCAATCGAAACCGGACATGCCTACACCCAATGTGACTTTTGGAGACGAAAATGGAAAACGTCAGCACCGCGCAACCATGCACTACTCGCACATGATCCGAGGATTCTTCGAGAACGATGACATCACATATGGGAAAGTATTCAGTGATGCGGACGAATCAGTCAAAGAAAAGTTTCATTCAGACGCAGAGGCACACTGGAGAGGAAATCTCATTGCACGCAGGACTATGCAGGCAAAAGAGAAGAGCAATAACATCACATAGTGGGATGATCTTGTAATGGTCGGGGCAACTGGACCCTTCCTCGCCCTCGGCTCGTCAGGGCAAGCTCTCTCTACTCCAGAGACATTCTTTCTTCTCTCGCCTCCAACCCTTAATTTCCTTTTCTCGCGCTCTTGCACGCACCCTATCCGGTTGTTGTTCGGACCAAAGCAGACGTTTCATGGGGATTTTCCTCGTGTGAAAGCAGGCGATTCGCTGCCGATGTTCCTCGAGCCGTCGCTCGAGATCATCCGTAAATCCGACGTAATAGGAGCCATCGATTAATTCAAGAACATAGACGAAGTACATGTGTGGCTTGCCATGAGGAGCCCCGCACATGCGGGGCGACGAATGGTCGGCGTTATACGAAAAAATCCGAACCGAATTGCGGGGCTGCGGCTGATTTCTGGGGGCTCAGCCGCAGCCCAAACGCTGGCCGCCGCCGTTTCGGAACGATTTCCAGTCGTTCTTTTGCAGTACGCTCAAACCCAATTAGGGATCACTCGATTAGCTTCTAGCGAAAGAAGAACTACTTGTCGCTGTTATTCCTGTTCTTCTTTTTGTGTATTGCTCGTCGAACTTCTTGATAATTTTTCTGCTGAAAAAATCCTTCTTTGTACTCTCTGGTTTGTTCGGATCAAGATATCTTCGCCTACATAGGTTCTTGTCTGACATCAATTTTCTTTTAATGGAATGGAATCTTGTGTCAGTCTTGAAATCTGAATATCTATCACGCAATAATTGCACCAATGCAGAGTAACTGAATGGAAAGCTTTTTAACATCGTTTCCTCATCTACTCGCATTATGGGTGCGCTTGGATCATCAGTAATTTTCCAACCTTTATCCTTCGCACCTCCCTGTCTTCTATAACCTACAACTGTCACAGGTTTCACATCGCCAATCAGCTTCAGGGTTGGCATTCCTTCTCTTTCCTTAAAACTTCCTTCTTTTATGAATCGAAGCTTTGGGAGCAAACTTTCATCAATCACAAGCGTTCCGCCTCTTCCTGTTATTTTTCCATTCAACATGTCCAGAACAGCGGCATTGGATGGTCCGATTTTTGATATTTTTGCAAAGTGATCCATCCAATTTTTCCTTTCGACTTCTCGCATTTGTTCAAGCAAATGCAACAGTTCGGGATACTTTATCCTTTCGCTTCTTGCGTTGTATCTGTAGTAAATGTCTGATTCTTTGATATCGCTTCCATTCTTAGTGCAGACTACGGGCTTATTTGTAGCTTGTAACGTGTAAATCAACCCCACTTTCTTGCCGTTCATTTCAATCGAAAATTTCTCAAAGCGCATCTCAGGGGAAAATGTGCTATTCAGGTATTCAGCCATCACTGACTCATCTTTCTCATCAAAGTTTTCCCCTCTCAATCCAACCAGCGTCCTTGGCCTGTTTGAAACACCGAAGACAATGTATCCACCCCGATTATTCGCGAAGGCGGCCATGCTTTTCGCGTACTGTTCTTTCGCAAGCCAATTGAAGGACTCCTTGAACTCAAGCTGGCTTCCTTCTCGCGCAACAATCCTATCGGAAATTGTTCCGTGAAAATTAAAAATCCTTTTGTAATCCTCTGAATGAATGAATTCCTTCATGACTTGGTCAGAATGCGATGCTGGCAATTATACATCTTCTATACAACTCGAGTTATAAACTGTTTTCGCTGTTCTCCCTATTTCTTCCTTATCAAGAAAAGAAACTCCTTATTTGCACCTTCCGCTTCTCGAACCCAATCATTTGTCCATCTCATTCCTGCCATAACATTGCGTCTATAATCTGTTTCAATAACTTCAACCAGTTCTCCGCTCTCTTCAATGGCACTATTCAGTTCTTCAGCGGTGGCACGACCACCAGAACTATAGGAAAGGATAATCCACTTTGCAGCGGTGCACTGAATTAATTTTTCGATGGCTTCCACTGCCAGAAATCTACCTGTAACAGAATTTCTTCTAAACTCCTCGAACACGGATGATGTAATCGTGTCCGACGAATCAGCGCGACGCATTGCTTTCCCAAATAATTCAGGTTTGTCATTCATGCAGACAGTCGTCCAAAGATGATAATAGGAATTATATCTCACTCTCGATGGCGGCATTTTCTCGTTATTAGAACCGTATGGCGGATCGTAGTACGCAAGATCAACTTCCGAATTTGCAATATCAAAAATGTCTCCACGCTTCACATAATGATCCATGTCATTCTCAAATAACATCGGCACTTCAAGCCGAAGATGATTGAACGATCTTGGGGACCAATCTTTCAGATAAGAAACGAAATGTCCCATCGTGCTGTCCACCTTGTCTAGTGCAAGGATAAGGCTCGTGATTGCTACTGCCTTTTCTATTGGCGGGAGGCAAAGACTGTCTATTTCTTCGCGTATTGCATCCAACTTGCGAGTGTTGTGTATCTGCCAGGGTTTTTTGAGACCATCTTCTTCGGCTGATAGGCTGCCATTTCCAACTCCACCATAATTCTGAGTAAACCAACCATCTTTTGGCTCCAGCGTATTCAAGTGATTGATGAGTTCAATGTATGATGATCTGGGCTTTTGGTTTAAAAGGTAACACGTAGCAAACATCTCTGACCAAACAGAAATATCGCTTGAAATTACTTGGTATCCGCTTTTTGCAAATGCCTGTGACACTCTTGTTGTTCCAGAGAAACCATCCAGCACAGTTTTTGCACCAGTTTTTTTTGCCAATTCTAAAATTTGTAGAAGTAACTTTAGCTTTGAACCAGCATATTTGATGCCCTCGGTTTCTGGGGCATCAACTACAATGTCACTAAAAAGAGAAAGTGTGGGGTTCATTTTGTAATTTTGAAACTGCTTTTAAGCACAGAAATATCTTCCTTAATTTTCTCCAAAGCAGATGCATGACCAGCGGAGGAGGAGACAAGGGCATGAGAAAACAGTTGTACAAGCACGAGGTTGTGCGAATAGTCGATCCATCCTTTAGTGATGCTGTCGAAATACTTTAATCCATTCTTGGTGTGCGTCCATAGTCCACGTTGTAATGCATTCGCTGTTGCACTGCCATAGCGGACTTCACATATGTAATCGCCCTTGGCATCGTAGAATCTATAAACAGGATGCTTCCTCCCATGTCCATCGCCTTCACGAACAATGCGAACGGTGGCTTCGCGTGCACGCTCATAATCAAACACCAAGATATTGCATCGTTGTTTTTTTTTCGTCATAGATAAGCGGCAGAACATTTATGTTTCTGAAATCTGAAAAAGCTGGATCATCAAGAATTTTTTGTATTTTTTTTGCACCAACAATTTCATTACCATCACGCTCTAAACGAGGAAACATTGAAAAATTCTTATCGGTTGAAAGTTGAAGAGGTCCATCCCCATAAGCCTTAAGGCTAACAGGAAATTCCTCTTTTGTTATTTCATTGATAATCTTGATGTCTTCCTCTTGAGATTTAGCCCTATACAAATCTTTTCCCACGTGCACGGATCGAAAGTCATACATGTATTGATTAATGAATTCAGCAATACCTATTTCTGCGAGATCTCCATGCGTTTTATTCCCAATCAACCTCATGGTAAAAATGTTGCTAAGTGTCATTATGATGAGTTCTGGGTATTTCCCAATAAGCAATTTCAGACGATTTGTGAATTCAAGATATGCAGATGAGGTACCCATAGACCAAAAATTAGAGTTCGAGTGAAATGTACACCTTATCTCGCTTCATATCCATCCTCAAAAAAGTTTGCGGTTGGCGCACCAAGAAAGTTCGAGCCGATCGTTTTCCGGGTTCTTTGGCAGTTTTTCCGAAACGGCGGCGGACAGCGTTTGGGCTGCGGCTGAGCCCCCAGAAATCAGCCGCAGCCCCGCAATTCGGTTCGGATTTTTTCGTATAACGCCGACCAGATCGAAAATTGTGCGCGATTTGCAAGGGCAGCCCACCCGCGGCGCGGCTCCCAGCGCAGCGCGTTCCCTTTACATGCGCCAACCGCAAACTTTTTTGCTACCATGACGGCATGAAGTACGTCCTCTACGCTCGGAAGTCCTCGGAGAGTGAAGAGAGACAAGCTCTTTCCATCGAAGCTCAGATCGCTGAGCTTCGTGAATTTGCCACAAAAGAACGACTGGAAATCGTCGCCTCCTTCGAGGAGGCAAAAACTGCCAAAGAACCCGGGCGAACCGTGTTCGCGGAAATGTTGGATACCCTCGTACACGAAGAAGCTGAGGGCATTTTGGCGTGGCATCCGGACAGGCTTGCACGGAACTCCGTGGACGGAGGGCGCATCATCCACATGCTGGACACGGGCAAACTCAAGGATCTCAAATTCCCAACGATGACATTCGAGAACACGCCACAGGGAAAGTTCATGCTCAGTATCGCGTTTTCTCAATCAAAGTACTACGTGGATAACCTCTCCGAGAATGTGAAGCGCGGAATCAGGCAGAAGTTGCGCAGAGGCGAGTGGCCGACACTCGCTCCCGTTGGGTACATCAATAATCCCAAAACTCGGAATATCCAGCATGACTTGGAGAAAGCGCCACTCGTCCGCAAGGCCTTTGAACTCTACGTCACCGGAGATCACACTCTCTATTCGCTCCGGCAAGCTCTTGCAGACATGGGACTGCGCAACGTGAGCGGCAAGCCTCTACCCGTGTCCGGCATTCAAAAACTTCTACAGAACCACATCTACTACGGGATGATGCGCATTCATGGCGAATTCTTCCCCGGATGCTTCGAGCCAATCGTCAGGAAAGACCTGTTCGACGAGGTGCAGCGGGTGATGGCGGGAAGAGCGAAGAAGCAGAGGAAGAGAAAACATGAATACCCCTTCATCGGTTTTGCGCACTGTAGCTCCTGTGGCTGTGCCATCACCGCAGAGAGGCAGAAAGGCCATCACTACTACCGCTGCACCAAGAAACGAGGAAAGTGCGAGGAAAAGAAATACCTGCGGGAGGAGTCACTGTTAGAGCAGGCAAAGAAGATTGTCGAACAGGTCTCGCTGTCCGATGACTGGACGGAGAAGATGTTGAGGAGGCTCGATACGGAGAAGGCAGAGGACAAATCAGAGAATCGGACAGCGGTTCAGCATCTACGGGGAGAGAAGAAAAAGATTGAGAAAAAATTGGAGAAGCTGCTCGATCTCCGACTCGAAGGCATCCTCTGCACTGAGGAATATGTAACCAAGAAGAATTCTCTCGCCTCCCGCAAGCACGAAATCGAGCAGAAGATCAAAGATGCTGAACGAGGGGGTAACAATTGGCTCGAACCGATGAGGGAGATCATCCTGCGCAGCAGGGACGCCAAAATGCTGCTTTCCGACGGAGAACCGGAGAAGTATCCAACATTTCTCAAAACGATCGGCTCGAACTTTCTTTTGAAAGGGAACGCGCTGCGCTGGGAGCCGCGCCGCGGGTGGGCTGCCCTTGCAAATCGCGCACAATTTTCGATCTGGTCGGGGCGACTGGACTCGAACCAGCGACCTCTTGCACCCCATGCAAGCGTTCTAGCCAACTGAACTACGCCCCGAAGATGATCATGATAGAACCAAAGAGCAATAAATACGGAGCCAACTGCCTGCCACGGCGTAGTCCCGCACATGCGGGACGAAGCCGGGAACTACGCCCCGAGAACAATAATGATGATCCAAAGAACTACGAAACACATCGCTGACTGCGCGGCACTATAGCAGTGGTACACTGACAGCGCATGGAAAACTTGGATTCTCAAATACAGGCCATCCTCGAACGAAACCTGCGCGTCGAGGCCGACAAGGCGTGGGAGGTAAGTTGGTGTAGGCGCCTCACGATCGCGCTCCTCACCTATGCGACAGCCGTCATCTTCCTGTACCTCATCGGAAACGCATACCCGTGGCAGAATGCCGTCGTCCCGCCCATCGCGTACATCCTCTCGACTCTGTCGCTGCCGCCGATGAAGAAGTGGTGGTGCGCAAGATACCGTGCCCGAAGCTCATAGCTCAAAGCTCATCGCTCACAGCTTCGCAAACGGCGTCGCATACCGCGCCTTGGTTCCCAATTCCTCTTCGATTCTGAGGAGCTGGTTATACTTGCACACGCGGTCGGTGCGGCTCGTTGCGCCCGTCTTGATCTGCCCCGTCCCCAATCCCACGACGAGATCGGCGATAGAAGCGTCTTCCGTCTCTCCGGAACGGTGGGAAATCACCGCGGTGAATCCGGCGGCGCGCGCCATCTCGACGGCATCGACAGTTTCGGTAACCGTCCCGATCTGATTGAGTTTGATGAGGATGGAATTCGCCGCCTTCTCCTCGATGCCACGCTTGAGCCGTTTCACATTCGTCACGAACAGATCATCGCCAACGATCTGCACGGTTCCGCCGAGCTTCTGCTGTAGGAGCTTCCAGCCATCCCAATCGTCTTCCGCCAACCCGTCTTCGAGCGAGACGATGGGGTACTTCCGTGACCACTCGGTGTAAAAATCGACCAATCCCGCACTCGTTACCGTCCTCTTCTCCCGCTCCAGCCGGTACGCTCCGTCGGAGAAGAACTCGCTCGCAGCGGCATCGAGCGCGATAGCGACATCCTTTCCTGCCTGATACCCCGCCACCTTGATCCCTTCGAGGATGACCTCCACCACTTTTCCATTGCTACCAAGATTCGGTCCGTAGGCCCCTTCGAATCCGACATTGATGTTGAATCCTTCCTTCTTGAGCACTTTCGCAATCGCCTGATAGATCTCATCCCCCCACCTCAGAGCCTCCGCAAAACTCGGCGCCCCGACCGGCATCACCATGAATTCCTGAAAATCGGAGCTGTCATCGGCATGCTTGCCCCCCTCGAGCACCAGTACCATCGGAACGGGCAGGCAGTAATCGTACGGAGTGGAGGAAAGACCATGGAAATATTCGTACATCGGCTGTTTGCGGCTGGCAGCTACCGCACGCGCGAAGCCGAGGGAGGCACCCAGAGTCGCATTTGCCCCGAGTTTCGCTTTGTTTTCTGTCCCATCCAGCGCGATGAGTGCCGTATCGAATGAACGCTGATCGAATGACTTCCCCTGTACAGCCTGAAGAATGACGGTATTCACATTCGCAACCGCTTTCAGTACGCCCTTTCCACCGAACTTCTTAGGATCGCCGTCCCTGAGCTCCACGGCTTCGTGCTTCCCTGTAGAAGCGCCGGATGGAACGGCGGCACGCCCGAACGAGCCGTCGGAGAGAAGACAATCCACTTCAACCGTGGGCGTGCCGCGGGAATCGAGGATTTGCCGTGCATGCAATTGTTTGATTGTAGACATCAGAAGAGGAAGAAAAATGAATAATGGATAATTCCTTCGCATTATCAATTATCAATTATCAATTATCAATTGCGATTATCAATTGCCGACTCGTCTGCGAGAGCGATCATGCAGCACCCCCGCATACACGCTCACAAATCCGATGAGGAAACCGGCCAACTCCGGTCCCGACCCCGGCAGACGGCTGGGGAGCGACGAGATCTGGCTCATCTCCCTGCCCGTTCCCGTCAGCAGAGTTTCCCGTCCCGCCATCCCGGGGGGGGGCAGTACCGAATGGTCGAGGGGATTCTTCGACCGTTCGATGCGCTGTCGACGGCGCTCGAAGACTCTCAGCCTGTCCCTCCACGCATTCTCGCCTTTGTCCGTGGAGGGCTCAAGGTTCTTCTCCGTTTCCTCCCTGACGGCAACCATGCGCCCGCCGGATCCCGTGAGCATGCGCTCTCCGATTTCCTTCCACCACTCCCCTCTCCAGAGAACCCCTGCAACCGTCCGGTCCACGGGAAACTGCACCTCGCTTATCCAAGCAAGCGCAGTGAACGGAACGAAGAGGAGAGAAACGATCACGATGCGCTCTGCACGCCGCCGAAGCACGCGCAGGCAGAAGAGAACAAGCAGCAGGATGCCGATGCACACGAGCGGAAGGACGAATCCGAAGGAGAGGATATCCGCCATCATTGCCATGATCGGCGAGAAGAGTGCAGCAAAAGAGAGGATGAACCACAGGATGACGATGCATGCAGGAAACCAGTGCAACCATCGGAACGGATAGTCGGCCCGTGTGCGCTTCAGGAGTCGGAAGAGGGACAGCGGGTAGAGAACAGTCAGGAGGAAGAGGAGCCCCCACGGGAGCACGCCCTCGGGAAGATCCGGAAGTGTCGCGAGGAGGAACCCCGTGAGCATCATCACGCCGGCGAGGAGAGCGACGAGACGGGTCTCTGTCGCATGTTTTAGGGGCATAGGAACGGTGATGTTCCTAGTTTTTGAAAGTATCGTCAAGCTGCCAGCATGCAAAAAGAACATGCCGGAGAAATTTCAAAATATTCTCCATATAAAGCAACCCCCCTGGTCGCTACTCGCTGGCTCCGAGTGACAGACGGTCCCGGTCGGGACAGGAGCGCGGCAACGGCCAGGGGGGTCATACAATGCCAAGCGTAGCCTGGCGGCGGAGGCGAATTTTGAGTTCGCTCGCCAAAAAAAGAGGAATTGGCATTTTTCACCTCCCTTCTTTAATACAGGGAATAGAGAAATATATAAGATTGTCAAGAACGTACTTCGCTCAACCGTATCAGTGCTTCCTCCTCTTTGGAAGATACTTCTCCAGCTCGTTTTCGTACACCACTTTCGGCAGTTCATGATAGTACCGCCTGCGGAACGAGATGAATTGAATGACGGCATACAGGAGCAGAGAGAGTCCCCAGAGCACCCAGAGAAACCGCATGGCGAGGAACTGGATCTGCTCGACGCGGGAAACCGTCAAGATGAGCGCGACGATCCCGAACCAGAAACAGGAAACCGACCACGAACGGCTGAGTTTGCAGGCAACGACATCGGAAGAATGATTGCGCCAGACCCGGAAAATGAAGGAGAGGACGATGAGAAGAGCACCCGCGCAGAGGAGGAGAAGGACTTTTGGATTCTGGTACACCGTATGCCCGGGGTTGGGCCAGAAGAGGTAGGAGAGGAAGGCTTTCATGAGAAAAGGGGTCAAGCAGAGGGATCCTTCACCGTCTTCTTCGGCGCACTTGGCTTGCGAGACTGATTATTCTCAACGAGTGACCTGATCAGACTCTCCATCTCCCGCTCTTTCACCGTCCTTGCTGGACGGATGAGAAGGTAGAGGAGGAATCCCACGAGGGGCAGCGCAGCGACGAGGAGAATGCAGGCAAATGTTGCAACCAGGGAATGCGACCGCAGGAGGATGTCGCGCGTCGTATAGAAGACGAAGAACACGGCGATCACGCTCCCGAGCACGAGGGCGATCTGCAGGAAACGGAGCGTGGGATCCTCCGCGAGGAGGAGCAGCCACGGCTCAAGGGTGGATTGGAGGGAGAAGGATGAAAGCATCAGGGCGGAACGGTAACGGGAATGGGGGAAGAAGTCAAAGTCATGTGAAGTCGGCACTCGGACGATATTGGCCGTCAGAGCTGCAACGGAAGCGACCAGCGGTCAGCGCACAGCGATCAGGAACGGTATCTCCACAATGAGCGCGCAACGCGTCAGGCTGTTCGCTGATCGCTCTCATAAAGAAAATCTGGCCTTAGCCCTAACCCTAGCCCTAAAAACTAAAGATGAGGATACCTCCTCCGATGCACCAACACATACACCACGGTGGCGAACAGCGCGAGCACCGCGAGGAACTGGCTGAAGCGAAGCTCGTAGGTGGGAAGGGCCAGCATGGGACGCACGACGATGTAGCCGCCGAAGACGGAAATGAGGAGCGTCTCATACAGGATCATTCCCCACTTGGAGAGCGCCAGCTCGACGGCCGCGAAGACAAAGAGACTCGCGAAGAGGACGACGAGCACGAGAAAATCCAGCTGTGTCGCAAAGACCGGAATGCTGAAATCGCCGCGGAAGTACTCGAAGAAGAATGTGGCGATCGCCGCCAGCACGATCCCGATCAATGTCTCAGCTCCGGCACGGCCGGAATACTTGCGCACGATGAGGAGGACGAACGTGAGGATGAAGTAGAAAATCGAGTAGTAGAGCTGCACGGGATGGATGGGAACCGTGTAGCGGACGTTGAGGGTGTCATAGACGACCCCCCACGGCATATCGGTCGGGATGCCGTAGGCATGGCCGGAAGCGAACTCTCCGAACCAGCTGAACGCGAGGCCGAAGCTGAGGGCCGGGAGGAGGATGTCCAGCCACTGCAGGAACGTAGTACGGTAGTGACGCGTGACGAGGAAGAGGACAAGGGCAATGCCGATGGCGCCCCCGAGGAAGCTGAAGCCGCCGTCCCACACGATGAAGATGCGCAGCGGATCGCCGATGTACACGCGGTACTCCGTGATGATGGCGATCAAACGTCCGGCGAGGAGGAACGCTCCGCCGTAATACAAGGAATGCTCCTGCATATGTTGCAGTGATAGATTGGCCCCGCGCGCGAGGCGGATGAAGAACTCCGTCGAAAGTATGATGCCGAGGAGCAGGAAGAGGACGCGCGTCCAGATGATGAACGGGCCGATGGCGAAGGCCTCAAACATTGCGGAGAGAATAGCAGAGATTTATGGGAGTTTCACGAACCGAATAAAGGTTAGGGTTAAGGCTAAGGCTAGGGACATCCTAAGAAGCTACCCGAGCGAACACACCAGCCTCCTCTCTGCGATATCCCCTTCTGTCTTCGTAATAAAGTCCGCAAGTCCTACCGTCACCTGCTTCTTCGTGACCACATTGCGCACGGCGAGAGAGCGATCGGAGACTTCTTTATCCCCGACGACGAGCAGGTATGGGATGCGCTGTTTTTCGCCTTCGCGGATGCGCTTGCCGAGGGACTCCGTGGAATCCTTAAACTCACAGCGAATCTTCTTCTCCTCGAATGCTTTCAAAATTTCCTGCGCATACGCCTCGTGCGGTCCCGCAACGGGAATGACGGCAGCCTGCACGGGAGCGAGCCAGAGCGGGAAGTGACCGGCGAAATGTTCAATGAGGAAACCGATGAAGCGCTCGTGCGTGCCGAGCGGCGCCCGGTGGATGATGGCCGGCGTTTTGAGCTGACCGTCTTTGTCTACGTATTCCAACTTGAAGCGCTTCCCCATAAAGAGATCGAGCTGGTTGGTCGATGCGGAGAACGCTCTCCCGATGGAAGAGTAGATCTGGAAATCCATCTTGGGACCGTAGAACGCGGCTCCTTCATGGACCACCTTGTACGGAACGCCGGATTGCTCCATCGCCTCGATGGTCATGCGTTCGGCATCCACCCAGTCCGATTCTTCGCCGTGGTACTTGTCCATCTTCTTCGGGTCCCGGAGTGCCAGCTCCATTTCGTAATTCGTGATGCCGAGCGCCTTGTAGTAGTACTCATGCAAGCGGATGACCTTGATGAACTCCTCGACGGCATGTTCCTTCTGAACGTAGATGTGCGCATCGTTCATCTGCATGCCGCGCACGCGCATGAGCCCGAACAGGCTTCCCGAATCCTCGTAGCGATGGCACCAGCCGTACTCCGCATAGCGAACCGGAAGTTCCTTGTAACTCTTCGGCCGCGCCGCGAAGCACTTGTGGTGGAAAGGACAGTTCATCGGTTTGATGTAATACGTATCATTCTCGATCTCGATCGGGGCATACATGCTCTCCTTGTAGAGCGGCAGATGGCCGGATGTGATGAAGAGATCCTCCTTGGTGATGATCGGCGTCGTGACCCTCTGATAGCCCCATGCCTCCTCGGTCTCTTTCGCCCAATTTTCCAGTTCTTCCTTGATGATATTCCCTTTCGGGAGCCATACCGGAAGGCCTTTGCCGATGGACTCGTCGAAGTGGAAGAGATCGAGCTCCTCGCCGAGTTTCCGGTGATCGCGCTTCTTCGCTTCTTCCATCATCTTCAAATAGTCTTCCAACTCTTTCTTGGAACCGAATGCCGCAACGTAGATGCGCGTGAGCTGGGGGTTGCTCTCTTTTCCCCTCCAGTACGCGCCGGCGAGACTCGTGATCTTGAACGCATCCGGCGGGATGTCCCTCGTCGTCTCCACGTGTCCGCCCTTACAGAGGTCCACGAACATCTCTTTCCCTTGTGCATCGATATTCTTGTAGTACGTCACTTCGGTCACGCCTTCCTTCGCAAGGTCTTCGATCAGTTCCACCTTGAACACCTGACCGCGGTCCTTCCAGAAGCGGATGGCATCGGGAACAGAAAGCGTCTCCACTTCAAATTTCTGCGCCCCGGCGATGATGTTCCGCATCTCTTTTTCGATCGAAGCAAAATCCTCATCGGAGATGGGTTTCGTGAAGAGAAAATCGTAGTAGCAGCCGGTCTCTATGGGCGGACCGATGGTGACCTGCGTATCAGGCCACAATTTCAAAACGGCCTGCGCAAGGACGTGCGCGAGGGAGTGGCGGAGGTTGTGGAGGGCATCGGCGGATTGATTCGCAGGATGGGAGGAGTGAGCCATAGCAGTTTGGAGTATAGACGAAGTATACAAAAGAAGCCTCTCTTCGTCGGGAGGCTCGGAATGAATCACGTACGCGCGAGCCGCCCTCAGGAAGAGGTCGTGGTCGTCGTCGTGGTGACAACAGAGCTGGTCACGTAAGAATGATACTGTCCACACCCTCGTCAGGCAAGGAATCTGAAGAGTTCCTGCACGGAGGGGTGGCCGTCCAACTCTATACTTTGAGGTATAGAGCGAAGCTCCCCTCTCCGCGCAGGCGTGCGGGTAGGGTCGGAGAGGGGCCGGGGGTGAGGCAAATCCCCGCTTACTTCCTGAAGTGCAGCTCCTGCTCCAACGCATGCACTTCTCTCAAAAGCTGCGGATCGTTCTGCATCTTCTCTTCGATCTTCGAAACGGAGTTCATCACCGTCGTGTGGTCGCGTCCGGAGAAGACCTCCCCGAGGCGCACGTAACTCATGCGCTGGTACGTCTTCCCCAGGTACATGGCGATCTGGCGGGGAATGAGAATCTCCCGCACGCGGGACGCCCCCACCATGTCCTGCACGGACACGGAGTAGTAGCGGCTGACGCCCTCGAGGACATCCTGGAAGGAAATGGCGCGCTGCGGATGCTCCTCGAACCCCGTCTGCTCCTCCTCGGCATGCGGATCCTTGCTCAGTTTCCGCATGATCTCGGCGATGGATTTCACCGTGGGCATCCGCTGCTCCAGCTCGTAGAGCGCGACCGCCTGCATGAGGATGCCCTCCAGTTCACGGACGTTTCTGGTCGTGTGCTCCGCGATGAATTGCAGAACGTTCATATCGATGAAGAGCTCGTACTCCTTCGCCTTCTCCGTGAGGATGGCGAGACGCGTCTCATAGTCCGGAGCGGAGACATCCGCGATCATGCCGCGCTCGAAGCGCGAGATCAGGCGGTCTTCCAGATCCAGCTCCTGCGGCGGGCGGTCTGCGGAGATGATCACCTGCTTGTGCTCCTCGTAGAGCGAATTGAACGTGTGGAAGAACTCCTCCTGGGTGCGTTCCTTGTTCGCCAGGAACTGCACGTCGTCGATGATGAGAACGTCCACCAGACGGTACCGTCTGCGGAGCAGTTCCATTTTCTGGCTCCGGATGGCCTCGACCACCTGATTGGTGAAGTCCTCCGTCGTCGTGTAGACCACGGTCGCCTTCGGCATCTGCCTCAGGATCGCATTGCCGGTCCCCTGCAGGAGGTGCGTCTTGCCGAGACCAACCCCGCCATAGAGGAAGAGCGGGTTGTACTTGCCGCCCGGCTGCGCGGCAACCGCCTGACAGGCCGCATGGGCGAGACGGTTCGACCCTCCGACGATGAAGTTTTCCAACGTGTAGCGCGGCGTGAGGATCTTGCTCACGATCCCCTCCACCATCTTCACCTCAGGCTTCCCCGGGAGCTTGCGCTTCTTCTGCTCGGGAAAGTGCGCGATGAGGTCAACCGTCCGCTCACGGTTGTCTTTCAGCCCCCCGTCCACGGTGTACACGATCTGCTGGATCGTGGGATCGATCTCCTGCGCGGCGGCGAGCGTGATCGTCCGGTAGTGCTCCATGTGCCAGTGGAAGCACATCGGCAGCGGCAGGCCGATGACCATCTTCGCGTCGTCGCGACTGAGGATCATCGTGTCCTTGAACCACGTGAGGAACTGGCTGCGCTGGAGCTGCGGTTCCACTTTGCGGAGGATCTCGAGCCAGAGATCCACGAGCGCAATCGGGGAAGCAGCCGCAGCGACCGGGCTAGCCGAGGAAGAGGCGGAGGACGTCATTGAAGGTGATGATGGCGATGAGCGTGATGAGGATGCCGAACCCGAGCGTATTCATGACGGCTTCGAAACGGTGGTTGAGCGGCCGCCGGACGATCACTTCCATGAAGACGAAGAGGAGCCGACCGCCGTCGAGCGCCGGGAACGGGAGGATATTGAGGATGGCGAGGCTCAGGCTGATGAACGCGACCAGCCGCAGATACATGCCCAGTCCCTGCTGGACCGAGTCGTGCGTGAGCTGGGCGATCCCCACGATTCCGGTGATGCCTTCGGGGACCTTCGCCGTCCGCACGAGGGAGAGGAAGAGCTGCTCTAATCCCAGAATGGTCTGCACCGTCATCACGCGCACCTCGCGCAGAGCCAGGGAGAGCCCGATAGAGAACGACCGGACGGGCGCGGAGAGATCGAGCGGCATCGCGAGGAGCGCGACGCCGGATTTCCCGTCGGAGAGCCGCACGGTGTACGTGGACTCGTCCTTCCATCCTTCACCCGAACGCACGGTGTACTGCACGCGCTGTTTGCCTTCCTGCAAACGCATCACGTCCGCGGGGAGCACGACCTTCTCTCCGTCAATGGCGGAGAGAATGCTCTTGGCCGGAACACCGGCTTTCGCTGCCCCTCCGTCTTCGAGCAAACTTTCGATGAGCACTCCGAGAGTGACGTTCACTTCCCCGCGCGTTCCGGCCGCCTGCAGATCTTCGACCGTGACGTAGGAAGGCACCCACTGCCCGAGCGAGAATCCGTACGTGAGGAGAACGAGGGCGAGGAGGAGATTCATCGTGACGCCGGCGACGAGGATGATGATGCGGGAGAGGATGGACACCGACGAGAAGCTGCCCGGTGCCCTGCGCTCTGTCTCCGTGATCGCCCCCTCCCCGCGGAACCGCACGAAGCCCCCGAACGGGATGCTGTTCAGGGAAAAGAGCGTGTCTCCATGACGGAAGAGCGTCTTGATGCGAGGCGGAAGACCGAGACCGAACTCCTCCACGGCCACTCCCACCGCTCGCGCCGCTGCGAAGTGTCCGATCTCATGGATGAGGATCAGGACCGTAAGCAGAAAGAAAAATGCCAGTGCCGAGAGGAGCACGATCACAGGAGAGCGATCCTAACCGCGAAGTGGATAACTGAAAAGTTTTCCACAGAACATTGTCTTGCATCTATAAGCCATCAGGTACGGAATGTATGAAGGTGAAGATGTATGAACACCCTCACTATCCATGGGCAATCACCCACCCGTACACCCTCTCTGCTCCTGCCTCCTTCAGCGCCCGCGCACAGGCATCCAGCGTGGCCCCGGTCGTCGCGAGATCATCGACGAGGATGACATTCTTCGGAGATGTTCCGCAAACACGGAAAACATCCTGCAATGCCGTGAGCCGCTCTCCCCTCTTCCGCCAGGCCTGATGCCCCGTCGCATGCGCACGCCGGAGCAGCGTCCTCTTGGGAACGGATAATTTCTGTGAGAGCAAAGAGGCCAGGAGATCGGACTGATTGAACCCGCGCTCCAGTCTGCGCGTCCAGTGGAGCGGAACCGGGCAGAGGACCGCGCCCTCCAGAGGAGGAACCGCTGCGAGCATGACCGTGGCCAATTCCCAGGAGAGCAATCGCACGCGTCCGTACTTGAACGTGCGGATGGCCTTCTTCAGCATCGGACAGTCGCGGTACGCACTCCCCGCCCACACGCCGTCGAGAGACGTGAGCCCGCGCTTCCGCAATGCGTCAGTATGTTCCACTACAGGAAAACTCTTGAGCTGCGCACGTTCCGCATCCGTGATCCACAGACCGGCTTCACCCGAGAGGGAGCGGCGTGGAAAGAGGAAATCGAGGAGGAACTGCCACATAGGAAAAAGTGTACATTTCCAAAATCGGAAGGCGAGTGATAAACCGATGAATGGCCTGCCAACCGAAGCGGCAGGGCTACGCCGAAAGGCCCACCTATGCTCGCTTGCGGCAAGCTCGGCCGGCAACCTGCTGCACAGGTTGGTGGGCAGTACTGGATTCGAACCAGTGACCTCCGCGATGTCAACGCGACGCTCTAACCAACTGAGCTAACTGCCCATGCATGTCTTCGGTGATGTAAGGAACTTACTTGTATGAAGCCAACTGCCTGCCACGTCACTCGCGAGTGACGTGGCCTGCCCCTCCGAAGCTCCGAAGAAGCGAAGGGGGGAGCTAACTGCCCGGAAGCGCAAGCAGGGTAGCAATCGAACGAACAACCGACAAGGTTTCCTTTTGCCCGTCCCATCCCCGTTCCCACCCTATTCAAAGCACGCCTGTAAGTGTGCCCCCTCTCCGGGCAGGGGTGCGGGTCGGGCGGAGAGGGGTCTGGGGGAGAGGAAAAAAATAAAAAACAATATAAAATACATTTCGTCAATCTCCCCCCCGTGGGAAAAACAGGCTTTTTCCGCTATACTATGAAGATTTATGGAAACACAAACTCCCATCCCTATTCTCCAGTGGACAGCTCCCATCCGCAGTGCGCCGAAGAGGACGAAGCTCTGGTATGTCGTCATGAGCATCGTCTTCCTCCTGATGCTCATCTTCAGTGTGTACACGAGCGCATGGACGTTCACGGTTGTTCTCATCCTGGGCACGATCACCTATGCCCTCGTCCACAGGGCGGGCCCCGTTGAGAAAACCATCGCCATCCTGCAGGAGGGAGTGCTCTTCGAGCGCGATTTCACCCCGTGGCAACAGTGCACGGCTTTCTGGATCCTCAAATATAGAGAGCACATCGAGCTCCACATCGAACGCAAGAACAGGTTGAAGGGCGACATCCAGATCCAGACGGGCGACCGGGACCCCTTCCGCATCCGGGAGGTCTTGAGCGCATTTCTGACGGAAGATTTCGACCGTCACGAAAATATACTTGACGCCTTTATTCGTATCTGTAAACTATAGCATGCTGCTCAAGCGATTCGTCGACTATTTCGCTTCCAAGCAGTCCCTCGCGGAGAGGAGATACCTCTGCTTTGCGAATACCAATGACCAGGCTCAATCCCCGGACGCCGAGGCAAAGCAGCAGTGGCTCTTTGCCGATGCGAAAAATATCGAGAAGAACCCGGAGACCGAATCGCAACAGGAAACATCTCCCGCTGCTTCAATCGAAAACGTGCGCTCAGGTGTTGCAGGATTAATTGTGGAAGCGGCTCCCGACATGGAAGCGGTGACAGAGCGCCAGTGGGCGCACGCATTCACCGCCGAGTTCGGTGAAACCTACGATGAAAAAATCCGCCGTAAACTGCGTGATAAGCACATCGACATCCCGCCGGAGGAACCGGACCCCTTCACCTACCTCTCGAAACTGGAACACAGAGGGGAATTGCCTGCGCAGGCACAAAAAGCCATCAGCGAAACCATCGCTGAACTGCTCGAGGAAGACACGAAGTGCGGTTTTCGCTTCGCAGAGGCGCTCGAGCGGAGCATACGGACATTCGATCAATGGACGGAACTCCTGAACGGAAACGCCGATGAGGAACCCGTGACGGACGGACAGGGTAAGCGGGAGCTCCTCTCCGAATCGACCCCGCAACTCTTACAGCGTATTCAGACAAAATCCGCGCAACTGGAGACGCTCGGAAAGAGCTTCAATACATGGATGCAGACAGCGAACCTCGAAGAGGTGCGCAGGGAATTGGGGTTGGCCCCCCTCCATGCGAAAGACAAACCTGCAGCATTCGACCGTGTGTACTCCGTGCTCAAAGGACTATGGAGCAAAGATGGATGGGCACTGCGACTTCTGCATGGGAAGGTGAATGATGAATCGCCTGAGCAAACGCGCACAGAGGCACAGAACACCTTCCGCAAACGCCTCGCACAGGATCTGGAAACGGTGAAAGCTTCGGTGCTCCAGCGCCTGCGGGAACATGCACAGCGCACGAGGGAGCAGATGATCGCCGATCGCAATGAGCGAATGGAGCCGTTCGTCGGCCAGCCGAATGCGAGATTTCTGGAAGCGACCGGCGTGAATCCCCTCCTCGAGGATGAAGTGATCGCGGAGCGGATCCGCGAATGCGACCGCGTTCTCCCCTCTGCGCAGGAAGCACTGCAAAAGGCGGCAGAAGAAAGCCAAAGGGCGCGCGCTGCCGGCTCCGTTCCCTCCGCAGAAGAAATGGCATGGGAGCAACTGCAGCCCTCCATCCTGGAACGTTCGAGAGCAGACTTCCTCGAAGAAGCCGAGATGCTGTACGGTCGTCTGACCGCCTTCTCCCACGAGAGCGCTTTCGAGGAGGCGAAGCGGCGCACACAGGAGCAAGAACAAACGCATGAACGGGACAAGAAAGCGTACGACGCTGCCGCAGAAGCGCTCGCGAAAAAAGCTGACCAACCGGATTTCGCCGACCGCCTGGGATTGAATCCGGAGACAGCGGAATTCCTGAGAGGCACACCCGATGAGGATGAAGTTCAACATTGCGGACGCGATGGAACGAAATCCCGCCTGGCACAATTAACAGGGGAAGATGTGTCCTCTCCCCAAACGCAGGAATTGATCGAACGCATGCGGGCGGGAGACCTCAGCGGACTCGATCTCTCGGGAATGCGGCAGTTGAAAGAAAGAGAGGCCAGAGCCGCTCTGCCGGACATACAGAAACGGCTGGAGGCGATTGAAGCGGACATCCGGCGCATCCAAGACATCGAAGCATGTCATTTCTGGGGAATCGATGAGCAGATGACCGGTTTCATGAGAACGCTCGCGTCCGAGCTCGAGCTGGCACGCAATCAATTCCAGGATCCCAACTCCCGCATCCTCGCCTACGCGTGCGAGTCAGTTTCGAAGGCGGCATTCTGGCTTCCGAAACTGGAGGAGGTTGCTGCCTACCTCAGGAATCCTCCGGCGCCACGGATGCAAGCCCTCGGAACACATGGACCGATGGGATATTTCAATCACGCGAGCAAGGAGATCATCGTCAACACCGATCGCTGCAAGAATGACCGCCGCACGAGCGAGGCGGTGAACCACGAGCGGGGCCATGCCGTCCTCGATCTCCTCACGTCAAAAAAACTCCTCACCGGACTCGGCAGCTTCTATCAGACATGTATCGCGACAGAGCCCGAGGCAGAAAAGGGTACATTCGAACGACTGTTTGCGGCCGCCTGCCGGAACAAGTGGGGCCGCGGGCAACCGTACGAAACCGAAGTGACGCGTCTCCTCGGAATGGGACGGGGGAGAACAGAGGCGGAAGCAAGCGCACGGGAGAAGTACCGGGATATGTTCATGGGAGAGCTCATGACGTCCTACGCGACCGCCTGCGCACGCAGGCAGGAACACAGAGGCACGGGATACACCCCCGACAAAGATCCGGAATTCTCAGAAGAGGAACGCATGCTCTTCGCCATCCTGGATAAGCAAAACGGGAAACCCGCCCCCCTGTCTGCAGAAGCCGAGAAAGCGGTGGAAGGATGGAAATCGCACTTCGATATCGATCCCGACGATCCGGATGCTGCGGGAGGCGGAGGGGGAGGTGGTGCGGAATCTATCCCGTCACTTGGGCTCGACGTGCGCCAGACACTGCTGCGAATCGCCGAGCAAATCACGGCGTTCCGGGAATTTCTCAAGGTCAGTGATTTTCAGAACGACCTCCTTCCCCTCGCCCCCTACATTGATAAATTCGCAACCCGCCACCGAAACATCAGCAACATGAGCGAGGAGGAGCAGTTGGAACCGGAAAACCTGCCCACACTCAAAGCGGAAGTGAATGAGCTCGATGAGGTCATCTCCAAATACATCCGCCAGAAACGCGAGGAGCCGGCGCACGCCGAGGTGACGAGACGGTTCAAGTGGGTATGGGTGAACGGCTGGGACATGATTGCCATGTTCAAGGACGGCTGGGAAGACATCAAGAAGAACTGGAAGCGTGCCAGCGAACACAATAGAAACATCATCGGCGAGAACATCACAAGTATCATCCCGGAACGCCTGTGGTACGTCGGACAGATCCGCCACGAGTACCACCGCAGAGCCCAGTCCTCGGAACTGGATGAGATCGGCAACTGGGAGAAGGCGCTCGAGAACGTGGACAGCTACGACCTCCTCGCCTCGTTCGCGGACATGAGGAGCAGCAAAAATAAGGACCGCTGCCGCGCCACGGTACAGCTCCTCACCAAGCGGGGCCTCATGGACTGGGGCAATGAAGACTTCTGGAGAACCCTCAACCGCTTCTCGCACTACCGCATGCCCATCGAGGCCTGCCGCGCGAACGCCTTCATCCGCAATGAGTGGCTCCAGAAGATGATCGGCGACATCTGGGCCGATAATGAAATGTATTTCACCTGGTCGGCGGCGAATAACTCCGGCTTCAAGAATCACCGCGAGGACTTCCACGTGCGCACGACCGTGCTCGCCGGAACACGTGGGGAACTGGCAAACGAGCTGGAGTACCAACTGCGCACATGGATGGAGTACAAGGAGGAGAAGAAGCATAACCCCCACGCCCACCTCCCTCCGCGCGTGAACCCGCACTTCTATGAGAAAGTCATCCAGTACTCCATCCTCGCAGGAAAGATGAACATGGCACAGAAGTTCTACTACCTCATTCAGGGAATTGCCTCGGGGTTGCTCCCGCTCGACCGTCTGCACCTGCTCAATACGGAAGTGCTCGGACAGTTCCCATTCATTGATTACTTCTCCAGCCAGCACAACAGTAAGCAGGAGATTCAGGCTCTTGCGGAACGCCTCCGGGAGGAAGATCCGAACATGCTCTATAAAGCGGGGAATAAGACGGCAGTCTGGCTCATGACGGAATTGGCGAGCGACGAGGAGGCCCGCCGCCGCGCGGCGAAAGTTATTTCCAGGAGCTCCGATACCCTCGATCACGAGGACATCCCTATGCTCGTCACACAGATGGGCCACGGAGACATGGATGAACTCCTGAAGGTCATGACAGGGGCGAAGCAGCGCGTCACGGTCGAAGGGCGCAAGAACGGTTACACGGGCTTCGGGACGTTTTTCAAGACATACGGCTACCTCGCGAAGATCAAGGATGGCACATTGACCCGCCACGAGGCGCAGAATATAGCCGCCAAGATCGTCTCGTACTGCCACTACGATAACATCATCATTAATGCAGCCACCGATGGGCAGAACCGCTGCCACCTGACGAGAGCGCAGATTGAGAATGAGTCCATGCCGTCCGGCGGCACAGAATCGCCGAAATTCTTCCGCGACAAGGTCAACGGCTTCGTCTCCGAAGTATTCAGAGAGTACGGGATCGACTCAGTTGAAGCAGATATTCCGAAAACACAAAAAGGTGCCCCAGCTAAAGAAACAGTCTCCATGGAGGAATACCTCGGGGGCCGGAGAGACGCAGCAAACACATGGAACCAGTCCTCTGCTGGTCAAACCGCCCTTTTCTACGCAACCGGAGCAGTGTTGGAAGCGCTCACAAACGCTATTGCGCGTGACCCGAACATCCTCACAAGAATCCTCATCGATCACAGGGAAACAATGCAGGGAGATTGTGAAGTCGACGAAGAGTCTGTCCGCAAGATCTACACCACCGCCGCGAAATTGGAGGAATAATCGCATGGAATCTCAGGGTGATGGTATGATGCTCTTCGATGCAGGTCTCCATTCAGCGCATCGATCCTGCACTACCGCTCCCCCGCTTCGAGTCGAAAGGGGCTGCCGGCTTCGACTTGATCACGCGCACAACAACGATCATCCAGCCGGGTGCCATCGCCCTCGTGCCGGGCAATGTCATCGTGAAAGTGCCGGAGGGCTATGCACTGCTCGTGCTGCCGCGCTCCTCGCTCCCGCGGAAGAAAGGCCTCATCTGCCCGCATTCTCTCGGTGTCATCGACTGTGACTACCACGGGCCCAAGGATGAGATCCTCGTCCAGGTGCAGAACATCACCGCTTCGCCCGTGACGGTCGAGCGGGGGGAACGGATCGCGCAGGGGCTCTTCGTGAAGATCGAACGCGCGGAGTGGGACGAGGTGGACGGGCACGGAGCGGAGACACGGGGGGGATTCGGGTCGACGGGCGAAGGACTAAGGACTTAGGACGAAGGACTAAGGGGAAGAAAAGGATTCCTGAGTGTTTTTCAAATGACCCATCTTCGTAATGAGCGCATTGAGGAGACGCTGCACCTCGCGACAATCACTCAGAAGCGCCTGATGTCTCACATCAGAGAGATACCCAACGCCGTTGCAGTAGTACAAAAAGCTCATCACCTCGGTCAGTTCTCCGCGTGACTGGACGTACTTATGCATTTTGTCAGCATACGTATAGCGACCGAAGCCCTCCGCGATATTCGCTGCAACAGAGAGAATCGCCCGCCGGAGCTGTGCAGTAACTCCATAGAGTTCTTCTTTTGGAAATCCCTTCGTCACGTCATGGATCTTCAGCGCAAGCGCCATGGCTTTCTGCCAAGGGCCGAATGTCGTGAAGTCCTTATCCATAGAACCTTAGTCCTTTTCCCTTCGTCCTTCGTCCTATTTGCCCACCGTCTTTCTCATGAAGGCCGGAATCTCCAGCTCTTCCTCATTGAATGCCGGAGACGAAGAACGCGCATCGAAATCTTGGCTCAGGCGCTCCTTCTTTGCGGACTCCAGACCCTTGCCTTCTTCGCGCCCGGAACGGGCCCCCCGCAGAGCGGACGCGGAGAGAACGGGGTACGTCGAAGTGGGTTCGACATCGAAACCGGTCGCGACGACCGTGCACTTCACCTGCCCGGTGAAGTTGTCGTCGATGACGGCGCCGAAGATGATGTTCGCCTCCGGATCGGCCGCCTCGGTGATGATGCGTGCCGCTTCGTCCACTTCGAACATGGAGAGGTCATTGCCGCCCGTGATGTTGAAGAGCACGCCCTTCGCCCCGTTGATGGAGAGCTCCAGGAGCGGACTGTCCACCGCGGCGCGTGCCGCTTCCGCGGCACGGCTGTCGCCCGTGCCGTAGCCGATGCCCATGAGAGCCGTGCCGGCATCCGACATGATGGACTTCACGTCCGCGAAGTCCACGTTCACGAGCCCGCGAACCGTGATGATGTTCGAGATCCCTTCGATGGCGTGCTGCAGAACCTCATCCACCACCTGGAACGCTTCCGTGAGCGGAGTGGTCTTGTCGATGAGGGAGAGGATCTTGTCATTCGGGATGGTGATGAGCGTGTCCACCTTACCGCGCAGATTTTCGAGCGCTTCGTCAGCCTTCTTCTTGCGCGCGAGGCCCTCGAAGCTGAACGGCCGCGTCACGACGGCCACCGTCAGGATACCCATAGAGCGCGCGAGTTCCGCGATGATCGGTACGCCCCCGCTCCCCGTCCCGCCGCCCAGTCCCGCCGTGAGGAAGAGCATGTCGACCCCTTCCAGCGCGGACTTGATCTCTTCGCTGCTCTCCTCCGCCGCCTTCTTCCCGATCTCGGGATTGGACCCGGCGCCGAGCCCCCTTGTCGTCCCGCGTCCGATGGTGATCTTGCGCGGGGCGGGGTTGTGGTAGAGCGCCTGGATATCCGTGTTCACGGCAATGAAGTCGACGCCGCTCACCTTGCCGCGCACCATGCGATCAACGGCATTGGTTCCGCCGCCGCCAACGCCGAGAACGGCGATGGTCGCACTGGGCGTCATATCGGGACGCACTTCCTGCGTGGAACGGGCAGACAGAGGATCGAGTGCCGAAATCGGACGACCGGACGCGGAGCCTGTACCGGAAGAGCTCGACGATCCTGCAGCGGATCCCAGAGACCGTGAGCCGCTGAAGAGGGAACGAAGTGTGTCGGACATGGGAAGGAGTGGAAAAGAGACGAAAAAAATAGAGAGGGGTTTAGGGGAGGAGACTGCGGAACCATGACCCCAACTGCTGTGCGGCGCGCTTGAGCTGGAGGGAACCGCCGCGCGGCGAACTGGCCCCCTCGCGCATGCCCCAGACGAGCGTTCCGAGCGCGGTCGCATAGGCAGGGTCGTCCACCTTCTCGATCACGCCGCCGATGTCGACGGGGAACCCCATCTGCACGGGGAGACCCAACACGTCGCGGGCGAGGTCGAGCACGCCCGGGGCCTTGACGGCCGCTCCGGTGAGCAGCGCCCCCGCGGGGAGCATGCCGCTGCGATTGATGCGCTTGAGCTCTTCCTTGATGAGCGTGAAGATCTCGAAGTACCTCGCCTGCATGATCTCGGCCATGTAGCGCTTGCTCACGGTCTGCGAATCCACCTTGCTCACGGAGGAGAGATCGATCATCTCGCGCTCCGCGATCTCCTCGGGCAGTACCGAGCCGAATTCGATCTTGATCTTCTCCGCAGTATCGATGGAGGTGCGGAGCCCGATGGCGATGTCGTTCGTGACGCTCTCGCCGCCGATGGGCAGGCACACCGAGTGGAGGATGGTCCCCTCCTCGAAGATGGCGATGCTGGTCGACCCCGCGCCGATGTCGATGAGGACGGCGCCCAGTTCCTTCTGCCGCTTCGTGAGAACAGCTTCGGACGCCGCGATGGTGGACGGCACGATGCTGTCGATGTCCACCCCCGCCTGATCAACGCACTTCTCGATGTTCTTCACATGCTGGACATGTCCCGTGATGATGTGCGCTTCCACCTCGAGGCGGATCCCCGTCATGCCGACGGGATTCTTGATGCCGCGCTGCTCATCCACCGCATAAGACTTCGGCTCGATGTGGAGGATGCGCCGGTTCGCCGGGATGCTGACGGCCTGCGCCGCCTCGAGCACGCGTCCCACGTCATCCACCGTGATCTCAGACCCCGAAATGGCGATGACGCCGCGGCTGTCGAATGCTTCGATGTGCGAACCGCTCATCCCCACGAAGACGTGGTTGATCGGAACGCCGGCCATCCGCTCGGCGTCTTCCAGCGAAGAGATGATGTTGTGGATCAACTCCTCCACATCGATCACATGCCCCTTGCGCATGCCTAAGGAAGGCGAGAGACCGACACCGATCACATTGGGCACTTCGTGCTCCTGCGTTCCGTCGACGACCGCGACGACGGTACGGATCTTGGCGCTTCCGACATCGAGACTGGCGAGCACGCGTTCTCTTGGCATGGGAGGAGGTGGGAACTAGAACTGAAGAGAACTCTCTGAGAAACGGGATGATCCCGTTCGTACGAGAGATAAATCGAGTGTATGGAGAGCGCTTCAGAGAGCGCAAGAGATCATTGACTACCTTTGGTATTCAGATCTTCATGGATTGAACAAAAAATTTCACTAGACGAAATGGCAGCATGAAGGGCTCAAAGAGATAAATATGTTTATAAAAATGTCCGAAAAAATGCATGAGTAATTTTTCTGTACAGCTTTGCGCGCCTTCCCGCAGGAAAACGTGACTGAAAAATTCCACGCAAGTCGAGCGAACGTCATCGGGAGACGACCCCTAATCGAATAGGGGAAGCTGCCACTCACCATCGTTTTTTTCCGCATCCTGATGCGATTCCGAGGCGATCGGCAGTGCGAATGCTGCAAAATGGGTGCTGCCGTAGGGAGACTGAATAAGCGCATGGAGGCGCCGGATGAGGAGCGTGAATTCCAGTTTCCGGAAGAACTGTTCGATCGATTCGGAGGGCAGAGAATGGACAGCGAAATCGGCCAGAGGAATAGAGAGAGGGATATCGCAAACGAGCTCGGCCATTCGCTCACAGAAGAACGCCTGTTCGCGATCGCGTTCCAGTTTCGCCCGCACGGACTCCTTGATGTCAGCGAGGTGATGGTACACGCCGTGCAGTGATCCGTACTGCTGAAGAAGGGCGGCGGCGGTTTTCGGCCCGATACCGGTCACCCCCTTGAGATTGTCGGACGCGTCGCCGCAGAGCCCCTTGTAGGAAGCGACCTGATCCGGACGGATGCCGTACTTCGCTTCGATCTCTCTCGGCCCCAGGTACTCCGTTTGCTGGTAACCCTTGTGCGGGATGGCGATCCGGATGTGCTCATTGGCAAGCTGAAACGCATCGCGATCCCCCGTCACGATGGTGACGCGCATGCCGGCCCTCTCCCCTTCCCTGGCATACGTACAGAGAAAGTCATCGGCTTCATACTTCAGATCTGAAACGTGACGGAGACCGAACGTATCGAACAGTTCAATGACGCGCGGGATCTGCGCATAGAATTCGTCCGGCGTCTCGGCCCGCCCCTCCTTATAGTGCACATGCTCCTGATGGCGAAATGTCTGGTCGCCGGCATCGAAGCACACGACAAGGGCGGAGGGTTCCTCCTTCTGAAAAAGGGAGAGGAGCATGGAGGCCACCCCGAACGTCGTATTCGTCTGCTCGCCGGAACTGGTCATGAGCGTCCTCGGGATGGCCCAGAACGCCCGGTGCATCAGATGATGACCGTCAATGATGACGAGATGCTCCACGGGCATCAGTCTGCACGAAGAGACGCTCCTTTCAAAGCACTCCGGAAGTACTACTACGGCAGAATACTCTCCCGGGATTACAAGCTTTCAGCACTTCAAGAACACCAGTTTTTGCGCTATACTATCAAGATAAATACACACATGACTCCTCTCTCTCCCACCGCCAATACCCTGATCCCGTGTGCCTACAGCGCACACTCGCTCGATCAGAAAGTGAAGAACAAGGTCGCCCTCCAGAAGGATTTGAAGTGGCCGGGTGAGACGAAGAGACCCATGGCCTGCCTCCCCGCAGGTATGACGGAGGAGCTCGGCGGGGAATTGCTGAAATCCGTCATTCCCGGCCTGCTCACGCTGCCGATGGAAATTATCATCCTTGGCAAGGGATCCTCTGCATACGGAAAGCTCCTCACGGGACTCGCCGCCGAACACCGCCACCGCATCGCGATCATCGACAATACAAAAGAGGATATTCAGCGGATGTATGCCGCAGCGGATATGGCCCTTTTCTTCAGCCAAACGGGGGCCGCAGCCGAACTCGCGGAATGTCTGCGCTTCGGCGTGGTACCCGTCGCCCCGAGAATGAAAGGCCTCGAACCTTACGACGCCGTGCAGGAGAGCGGATGCTCCTTCCTCTATGACCAACCGACCCCGTGGCACTGCTTCGCGGCAATCGTGCGGGCGCTCGAAACGTTCCAGTTCCCGTTTGACTGGCGCACCATTCAGAAGCACTGTATGGAATCAGTGCAATAGATTGGGACACTCCCCCAGCCAATCACCCTGAGCACAGTCGAAGGGCGATTGGCGGACTATCCAAAGACACTGCATGGAGGTCGCTTAAAGGAGAAGCGCTTGTTTTTGTCGTTGCGCTGATCGTTCACAGTTTACTGGTTTCCGGGTTTACTGGTACGCAAGACCTTACCGCCTTTCTTCCAAGAAATGCCTTTCTCATCGTGCATCCACCACTCCTCAGGTAATTTGAAGGTTCCTCCATTCATGAATTGATACACACCTATATCAAGATGAGACAATTGCCCAAAAGAATACCCAAGATTGAATTGTCCGTCTGAAGGCATAAGTCTGCCCTCCTCATCTACAGTGCCCAGAAGTGTCCCCATACTGCCTGTCAGACCGATGACCCTGTCTCTGATGGCTTCTTGTGCAAGTAAATATTCTCCAGTGTTTTTCATGGTATACGTGCCGTGAGTGACCAAATTATTTCGAAGGCCTAATTGCTTGATCTCATCTCGGAGCCTCTCTCTGTCTTCAGGAAAAATGCCTCTGCTGTCCTTCATGCAGATATTGCGAACAATTATGGTGAAATAGAGTTGTAAATTTTCTAAGTACTTGCCAACCAATGACGTTCTCAATACAACTGCCTCACCGTCGCGCTCAGGAGCATTTCGAGAGTCAATCGTGCCACCCATGATGAACAGTCCCACTGTACGATCTTGAGGGTTCATTAAAATTATGATATCAGATTTTATTTATTAGTCAATATGGTGGGTCAGGAGGGATTTGAACCCTCGGCCAATTGCTTAAGAGGCAACTGCTCTACCGGACTGAGCTACTGACCCATCTAGATGATCATTGAATGATCACACCGGACTGCCTGCCCACCATAGCTCAAGCAAAGCGCAGAGCGCAGGTGGGAGCTACTGACCCAAGATGGAACGATGGTGCGAAAGAAAGAGAGAATGAACGCAGGCAGGGTAGCAATGGAAAGAGAGAGGAACAAGGAAACTCTCACAGCACATTCCTCGCATGCGCCCCTTTTAAAAGAACGAACAGAGCCTTTCATAAACCTTCCACCCGAATCTTTCTCTTCCGTGCATCCAGAACCAGAATCAATTCCGACAGACATTCATACTGTCCGAGCAGTATCACGGGCTGTCCCCTCACAAAATAGGCTGTCCCCTTCCAGACAATCGGTCGAAATCCCGACTGCTCCAAACGGTACTCAATCTTGCGCACTGCGGGAATCGCGCGGAAATCACCGCCTCCCGCACTGGTGAATGGAATGGCATGATCCGGATCGAGTTCGCAATCAAGAACCTGATTCAGTTCCATCGGAAGAAGTGTGACATCTGCTCCGGTATCCACGAGAGCATGACCTACGGGGAACCCGTTGAGCGCAATAGGAAGAACAGGAACATAAATGATCCCGCCACTCCACTCTCGTTTGGCGTATTCAAATTCCATAACTTCCGCCGACGAAAGCATCCGGTGGCACTTTGTCGAAACGAATGTTCTGCCTATCTGCCCTGCCCTCCACTTTCCGGAGAAGCGTCTTCAGTTCCTTCGAGGACTCCACCACCTTCCCGGCCTTGCTGGCCACCCACTTGCCTGCGTTGCTGCGCGAGAAAATCATAGAAATGAATCAAGAGGACTCCATGATAGCACGATTCATCAAACGGTCAATTCACAGCACCTTCCTCGCATGCGCCCCTCTCTCCGATGGAACGAGGACGGCGACCGGCAGATCCTCGAACCATCCGATCGTTTCTGCTCCGATATGTCGAGCGATATCGCGTCCGAAGCGGAGATCCTCGATTTCGCAAGACAGCAAGTCCAAGCGCGGACGCTCCGCGAGGATCGTTCGCAGGGGAACGACTTTCGCCCAGCAGACGTGCTCAAGAGTGACGGCATCGTTCACACTCCACTCCCCCACTCTGCTGCGGCGCAATCCTGCGAGGTACGCCCCCGCCCGCAGCACCTGCCCCAGATCGTGCGCCAGGGAACGGATGTAGGTGCCGCTTCCGCAGGCGACCCGCAGCGAGAGAGAAGGGTACTCGTAGGAAAGGATATCCAGCGCATGGATTTCGATGGAGCGTACAGGCATGTTCAGCGCTCTCCCCTGCCCTGAACCAAGAGCCCCGCTCTGGTTCAGGGCACGCCTCGCCTTCCTGTAGGCACGCTCGCCGCCGACGTGCACGGCGGAGTAGATGGGAGGGATCTGATCGATCGTGCCGAGGAATCGTCCTGCGAGGATATCGCGCACCGTCTCCACCGGAGGAACAGTCCACCCCGGACGGGGGGCGACCGTTTCGATGACCCCTTCAGCGTCGTACGTGGTACTGACCGCCCCGAAACGTATGGAGGCGTCATACTCCTTCGTGAGCCCCGAAAAGAGCTCGATGATTTTGAGAGCCTTCGCACCGACAGCGAGCACGAGGAGACCCGTCGCTGCGGGATCCAGCGTCCCCAGATGGCCTATGTCCCGCTCCGAGAGGGCTCCGCGCACTCGCGCGACACAGTCGTGGCTCGTGAGGCCGACAGGCTTATCGATGAAGAGAAACCCGTGGCGCATGGAGAGAGCCTAGCACGACCTCCGGATGACATTCATGCAGAATTCCGCCAATGTGCCCATGTTCGCCCGTCGAAAAATCAATACCAAGTTTCAAGTATCAAACAAATTCCAAGATCCCAAGAAATCATTGAATGTTGATTTTTGATGCTTGTCTGAACCTTGATTTTTGAATCTTGAATCTTCGCCCATCGGCGGGACGCCGATGGTACGCGCTGTCATTTTGCATTTTGCATTTTCAATTATCAATTTTCAATTTTCAATTCCCTTCGCCCTAATCCTAATCCTCATCCTAACCTCCCCCTTCACTTCCTCTAGCAACACAATCCTCCACCGCGTATCATCCTGAACCATGGGCATCACGCTGAGCTGGGACATCTTCATCATCGTCTTCTTCGCCATCGTCATCACGTACAGTTTCATCATCGGAAAACACGGAGCGGTGAAGATCATCATCGCCGCGTACATCGCCGCCGTCGCCATTCAGGGGATCGGCAATATCCTCATGCGCGTCACGGGGCAATCGCAACCCATCCTCACGGTCATCGGCCTTACGATGGATTCCGGAAGCCTCTCCATTGCGAAGCTCGCGCTCTTCGCCCTCGCCATCATCTTCATCGCGGTGCGCGGAGGGATCTCCATCCAATATGAGAAAGAAGGGGGAACCATCGTGGGCTCCCTCATCACCGGCGCCTTCGGATTCGTCACAGCGGGACTCCTCCTCTCCATCCTCCTCACGTTCATCTCGGGACACCTGCTCCTGGACACCACTCTCCCGCAGGCGGCAGAAGGTTCCCCCGTCCTGCAAACCAGCAAACTGATGCAACTGATGATCCTCAATCAGGATCTCTGGTTCTCGCTGCCGGCCATCCTGCTGGCCGGAGTCGGTTTTTTGAGTAACAAGAAATAGCTCGAAGAGAACTCCTTACTGGAAACCGAAGGGCTGATGGCTAACGGCTGATGGCTCATCATCCTCCGAGAACACAGAAAACCACAGAATTATTTATATTTTCTGTCAAGCCTATTCGCCGCTCCAGACCACGAAAACTTGCATTGGGAACTGAGGGAGGTGTAAGAATAGGCAAAATTACCCCCTTGTACTCATGATGATCTCTCTCAAGCGCACGCTCGCCACCACATCCTCCGTCGTAACCGGCTGTCTCTTTGCAACCGGTGCCTTCGCTAATAGCATCTTCGGCGACCCGATGAATATCGGAAACCACACTGATGTTCGCTTAACGGTCACCTCGATTATGACAACGATTTTGAGTTACATGGCTCTCGTCGCCGTCGTCGTGATCGTCATCGCAGGCATCCGCCTCGTGATCTCGTCCGGTGATGAAGGTGCCGTCGACAAGGCGAAGAAGACCATTCTCTATGCCGCGATCGGTCTCATCCTCATCCTGCTTGCTTCCGCCATCGTGAACCTCATATCAAGACTGTGATCGGACTCTTCATCATTCTGTTTCCCAACCCCTCCAAGCCGGAGGGGTTTTTATTCGTGAGAGACAAACCTGCGGTTTTTCTCTCACGGACTCTCTTTTCCCTCAAAGGTGCAGCTCCAGCGCGGGACCCACAAGACCCGCGCTTCGCCGCGCTTTTTTATTTGTGGCAACACTGAGAACTTGTCTTCACTCGGTGGCCCTTCCGCGCTTCTATCCTGCCCCCTCCTGCAAGCCCGGAATGACCACAGGGAAAGCTGCCGCCGATTGTTCTTCCTCCGTACGGGGACGATCCAGCACGATCACGGCTTCCTGCGTCACGCGCACGATAGCACTCACCGGAATCGCGATCCCAAACCGAAAGAACCTCCGCGGAAAGATCCACGACACCTGCATGGTTTCCGTATCGAACTGCACATCTCTGCACCGTCCGAGACGCTTTCCGCTCTCCGTGACGATACGCTGTCCCAGAACAGGACGCTTTTCATCGAGCAGCGCGTGAATGCGCAGGTGGTCTTCGATGTTCGAGAGAACCTCGCGGTCGCGGATGGTGACAACGGTCGAGAAGCGGCGGATATCCATGGACGCACAGAAGAGGACGTGCGAACCGATGAAGGTCGGCACGCGCACGAAGAATCCTTCCACCCTGCCGGAATCGCCTTGGAGCACGATCCCGGCGATCCGTGCCACGATCTCGTCGGAACATTCTTCGACCACGGGGAGCGAACGGCAGGTGGAGAAACGGACGTGCATCTGGTAGAATAATACCATCACATGCATCTTTTCTCAGGTTCTTCGCATCCGGCTCTAGCCTCCGCCCTCTCGGCCGAACTGGGCATCCCCTTGGGGAAGGTGATACTGAAAGCCTTCAGTTGCGGCGAGCGCTACGTCCGCTTCGAGCAGTCCGTGCGCGGGAAGGACGTGTACCTCCTGCAGACGGCAACCATGAAACCGGATGAATGTTTGATGGAACTCTTCCTCCTGTGCCAGGCCGCGAAGCTCTCCTTCGCCAGCTCCGTCCACGTCATCGTCCCCCACTTCCCCTACGCCCGGCAGGACCGGGTCGCCGAACCGCGCGAGCCCATCTCCGCCAAGCTCGTCGCGCACCTGCTGGAGGAAGCGGGCGCGGACCACGTCGTCACTCTCGATCTCCACTCGGATCAGATCCAGGGATTCTTCCGCGTCCCGGTGGATGCCCTCGATGCGCGCCCCCTCTTCGCTCGCTACTTCAGGAACAAGAAGATCGATCATCCCGTCGTCGTCTCCCCGGATGCCGGAGGCGCAAAGAGGGCGAAGAAGTTCGCGGACATGCTGGGCGCCGATCTCGCGATCATGCACAAGAGCCGCCCCGCTCACCACGAAGCGGAGATCATCGAGGTCGTCGGCGAGATCGAAGGTCGCACCTGCATCCTCTTCGACGACATGATCGATACCGCCGGCAGCCTCCTCTCGGCCAAGACGGCGCTCACGAAGCGCGGAGCGGCCCCGAAGGTCTACGCCGCAGCCACCCACGCCATCTTCTCGGGAAAGGCCATAGAGAACCTGAAAGCAGCGGCATTCGAGGAGGTCGTCGTCACCGACAGCATCCCCGCCGATCCCGCTGCGTTCCCCTCCCTCAGGATCCTCCCCATCGCCCCGCACCTCGCGGAGGTCATCCGCCACATCGAGAAAGGCGAGAGTGTGACAGAGATCTACGGGAAGTAGGATTTAGGGTTAGGGTTAGGGTTAGGAATAGGAGAATGGCGGCTTTTCAGGAGTGCAATCCGTTGATTTTTTCAGTATTCATCCGTACCCTTTCAGGCACCCTCGGGAACAGAACACTGGTCTGTCATTCACACCACGGGCGACTAGCTCCCGCCTTCGTTCCTCGTTACACTCAGAACTACGGATGGGCAGGCAGCTGGTTACCCTCCTTCGCTCCTTCTCGCTCCGCTCAAAGGAGCTACGGAAGGGCAGGGAGCGCGACACTGAGCTCATCGATACCATTCACATCATGGGCGACTAGCTCAGCTGGTTAGAGCGCGACACTGATAATGTCGAGGTCCGCAGTTCAAGTCTGCGGTCGCCCACCATCAACACCAACAGGCCTTCTCAGGAACAGTTCCATCCCTTCCGTTGCTTTATACGAAGCCAATTTACCGTCGAAGAAGGTGAGTTCAGTAAAGACCATATGAACCATCTTCCGGCGCTCGATGTCATTGGCGAGTTTGAATATAGAGGAAGCCCTAGACATGAGTTCAGCAAAGACGAGGATATAATCGACCATTTCCCTCTCGGTTTGGGTGTATGCATGTTGCTTGGCATCCAGCTCTTCCAGCTTCG
>JAZDOT010000047.1:0-73907 GCA_043798355.1 Candidatus Peregrinibacteria bacterium | reverse complement strand
GAGCAGTTTTGTTCCGGCCTTATGTTCCAAATCGTCAAAACCCCAATATGGTTGCGGATTGAGCTCATCGAGGCCAACACGTTTTTTCACGGACTTGATCCAGTTCTTATGCCGTTGGTCAACACTCTTCGCCTCAAAAGAAATTAAAATCTTCTGAGATTCTCGATCAATCACCACTTTGAAGCCACGATCACTGCGCGATTTTCCATGTATCGTTTGGCGGAAACTCATTTCACCTTTTGCATATTTTTTGCCATCCTCTTGGTGCGCCCAACCGTATTTCGGCAAGAGTACTTGCGGCACAAAACGTATGGCACGTGGCGAGGGTTCAATATGGAAAAGTGTCGTGAGCGAAGTGGAATTGAGACGTTGCGTCTTTAGCTCCCATTCGGCAGCATTCGGAATAGGCAAATTATTTTCTTTGATTCCAAGCAAGTCTTCAAGAGTATTGCCAATTCCACCATGATTCCCGTGACGATTGTTCAGAATCCATCCTTTTTTAACAATCTCCAGCAGCTTTTCGATGAGGGATTCCTTTGTATAGATTTGCATAGTCTAGGCGTGGAGTAACGCAAGCTGTTTTTGAGGGAGGCTATACACTTCTCTGGTCTTTGCTATGCCTATGCGTTCCTCTGCCATTTGGCAATAGTCAGGCGATATATCTATTCCGATAAAGTGTCGACGAAGCTCCTTGGCAGCCACAGCTGTTGTACCTGAACCCATGAATGGATCAAGAATTATCTGTGCTGTGGTGGAAGAGATAATCCGATCAATGAGAGCGGCGGGGAACGCAGCTGGATGAGGATTATTCATCTCCTGTGTAAACTCCCAGACATCTCCAAATGCATTTGCTTTAGGAACAAGTTTGAATTCTGGCTTTGCAATAAGGTAAATAACCTCATAAGTAGGGAGGAAGTACCCTGCATTAAAGTTGAAGCCGCCCTTTCGCTTCCAAATGATGATCTGTCTTACAGGGAAGCCAGATACAATGTCTTGCCTGTCTTGCAGAAGCCCCGCCTGCACTCTCCATTTATGATTATAGAAAATCGCACCATCGTCTTTGATGACTCTGAGCATTTCTGTCAGACATTCGCGTTGCCACTTTGCATACTCATTGTGTGGCATTGCATCATGATGATGCGAGTATCCATTCATAAGTGCAGCTCCTGACCATTTGCCACCTCTCCCATCTTTCATCCCGTTCCCTGTTGAGTTTTTTAAATTATAAGGAGGACTAGTTACGACTAAATCGATACTTTTGTCTGGCATTTTCCGCATCACTTCTACGCAATCGCCGCAAATCATCTTATCGATAAAGTCGCTTGGAAATTTCATATGAGATAATATATATCGACTTGTGCAAAACTTGTAGTGCGTCATTGGAATAAATGTTTTGGTGTACGATTGTACACTCATGAAAAGGTGGTAAGATTTGTGCATGAGTATCAAGAAAAAGTTTGCGTTTGGCGGACCGAAGAACGTTCGAGCCGATCGTTTTCCGGGTTCTTTGGCGGTTTTCCGAAACGGCCAGTCGTCGGAGCTGCGGCGGCTGGTGCCCCCAAAATTTCAGCCGTCGCAGCCGGAAGTGCTAAAATCTGTTCGAATTTTTGCGAACGCAGCCTGCCAATTACGAAATCGCCGGTTTTGCAGCAGAACGCGCCACCCCTTCGCGGCTTCCGGCCGCAGCGTTTGCCCTTTGCCGCCAAACGCAAACTTTTTCTCCTGACCCCATGAGATATTTCCTCTACGCACGAAAGTCATCGGAGAGTGAGGAGCGTCAGACGCTCTCCATCGAAGCGCAGCTCACGGAGCTGCGACAATTCGCTGCCAGAGAACACCTTGAAATTGCCGCCTCCTTCGAGGAGGCGAAAACCGCCAAAGAACCCGGGCGAACCGTGTTCGCGGAAATGCTGCGAAAGATTGAGAAAGGAGAAGCACAAGGGATTTTGGCTTGGCATCCCGACAGAATCGCGCGGAATTCCGTGGACGGCGGGAAGATCATCTACCTCCTCGATACGGGGAAGCTCAAAGCCTTGCGGTTCCCGACCTTCTGGTGCGAACCGACACCGCAGGGGAAGTTCATGCTCAATCTCGCTTTCGGGCAGAGCAAGTACTACGTGGACAACTTGAGCGAGAATGTGAAGCGCGGTATCCGGCAGAAGATAAGACGAGGTGAGTGGTGCTGGGCTGCGCCCTCGGGATACCTCAACAACCGTTACACGAAGCAGATCGAGATTGATCCCAAACGCGCACCACTCGTTTGCAAGGCCTTTGAGCTGTACGCAACAGGTGAGTACACCTTCCAGTCACTGACATGGTGGCTGGAGGAACAGGGGCTACGAAGCAGAAAGGGAAACGTTCTCCACCTTTCCACGATCCAAAAGATCCTCCTTCGTCCCTTCTATTACGGGATGTTGGAGTTCCGCGGCGAGCTCTACGAGGACAAACACGAGCCACTCATTGCCAAAAGCCTGTTCGACGAGGTGCAGCGGGTGATGGCCAGACGAGGCAAGAAGCAGCGCAGGCGCAAACACGAGTTCTCCTTCATCGGCCTCATGCAATGCGGGACGTGTGGATGCGCGGTCACAGCGGAGTTGCAGAAAGGGCATCACTACTACCGCTGCACCAAAAAGAAAGGAAGCTGCACCGAGAAGTACCTCCGGGAAGAGTCTCTGCTTGAACAGGTAAGGAAAATCGTCGAAAAGGTCTCGCTGCCTGACGACTGGGCGGAGAACATGCTCCACAAGCTCAATGAGGAGGAGACTCACACTCGCACAAACAGTCGGGCAGCTGTTCGCTGTCTCGTTGAAGAGAAGGGACAAACCGAAGGCAAGTTGGAGAAGCTCCTCGATATGAAGTTGGAGGGAATGATCGAAGCTGAGGAATATGTCCGGAAGAAAAATAGTCTTCTCCAGCGAAAAGCGGACCTCGATCAGAGAATCCGGGACAGCGAACACAACGGCAATGAGTGGCTCGAACCGATGCGGGAGTTCATTATTCGTAGCTGCCAAGCCAAAAAACTGCTTTCACAGGATGATCCGCAGGAATTTCGCACATTTCTCAAAACGATCGGCTCGAACGTTCTTCTCAAAGGGCAAACGCTGCGGCCGGAAGCCGCGAAGGGGTGGCGCGTTCTGCTGCAAAACCGGCGATTTCGTAATTGGCAGCCCCACGGGGGATCGAACCCCGATTCTCAGGCTGAAAACCTGATGTCCTAACCATTAGACGATAGGGCCACGGCACCCCTCGCTTTGCTCGGGGTGAATGGATAATTGAAAATTGATAATGGAAAATGAACGAAGGAATGACATGCGGGATTGACGGCAGTATATCGTTCCTTTGCGTATGCAGGAAATCTTTTCGTCGATGGTTTGGATGAGGGGTTACTCCCCGTGCAGGTGTCTTCGCGACAGGGGCTCTACGCCGCACATGCCCTTGCGGGCATACTGGAGCGACTGTTCGGGGGCACCCGTCGGAGTGCCGCAGGTTCGCCGCAGAATCTCGACCGTATCCGTGTGGAGGAAGACGGGGTTTTGCGGAAGAGGTGCGTGCGGAGGCCGGACGGTCGGGAGCGATTCCCCATTCCCGGATTGCCAGTCCTCGGGCGGAAGGGTTTCCCATTCTTCATCATCCCATTCGATGCTGTCCGGAGAGGGGATAAGGCCATCCCACTATCCGATCACATCCTCTGCGAGGGATTCCAGAGGTTCGGAATCTCGTGGCATGGCGACATTTACGGGGGTGATCCAGTTTCTTTCTTCCCTTCGGCGTATGCTCCCTTCCTATGGGGTTTCTGGAAGCTGCGGAATTCTTTGTACAGGGTGTGCGGCACCCGTTCTCCGTCGGATCGGTGTTCCCGACGCCGCCGCGCATCGTCCGTGCCGTCGTGGATCTCATGGAGGTGCGCCGAGGAGACACCGTTCTCGAGCTGGGACCCGGGAGCGGCGCATTTACGCGGGAGATTTTGCACAGGATGGGAGAAGGGGGGGACAGTGGGGTGGAATCGTCGCAACTCATCGCCATCGAATTGATCGAAGGATTTGCGCGAAGACTCCATGCAATAACCGGTGGCAACGGGTGCCTGCGGGTTGTGCATGGCACTGCTGCCGACCTTCGACGCATTCTTTGCGAGCATCGCATCGGGCAGGCGGACCGTGTCCTCTCGGGTATTCCGTTTTCCACGCTTTCTGAACACGAAGGCCGCGCGATTGTTTTTGCGGTGAAGGAAGTGCTCGCACCGCAGGGCAGGTTCATCGCGTATCAGAACTACCCCCGCGTGCGGGATTTCATGGAAGAGGTGTTCCCGTGCGTGGAGGAACATAAACTCCCATGGCATTTCCCTTCGCTCACGGCCTATTCGGCGCGGAGGAACGGGCGGACGGTGGAACACTGAAGACGTCCGAGAAACAGTGCTCCTCGTACGGAATCCTGTTGAAGATGTCCCGTGAAGTGATCGAACATCCTCTCTTGAGGAAAGCGTGTTCATAGTCTTTCCGTGTTAGCTTACTGATCGCTTCACTTCTGAGCGGGTCGGGGTTTTCCTGCTGCGATGCGTAAGGGGATGATTTATCGAAGAGCGAGAAGACGATGAAGTGCTTCGCAACACGTATAAGCTCTCTGACTCCCGCATCGATATCTCTCTCATGGACGTAGAGGAAAGTCTCGCCACACACGATGACATCAAAGGATTGTGCTGCGAAGGGGAGAGAGAGCACCTCTCCAAAGCGGATCCATTCGCGGCAGGGAGAATGCGTAAGACAGTAATCCGACACATCGGTTCCTTCGGCGCGAAACCCCCGCTTCCGGAGCGGGCCGATACATCCGCCCGCGAGGCCGCATCCGACGTCCAGGAATGTCCAGTCGGGATCGGGGTGGATGGTGGCAATAATTCTGTCGGCCTTTCGGTTGAATTCCTCCGAGGCGCGCTCGGTGTAGTCTTCGTAGGCATGGCTCGTGAAGTAGGATTGATCGAAACCACGGAAACGTTTTTCCCTCGAGAGAATCTTCGATCCACGTGTTTTCATAGGAGCGTTGTTTGGAGATGGAAGTACGGCGGGCGGTCCTTGTAGCGCTTGATCGCGAGCTTGATGATTTCCTCGAGGAAATCTCCGTAGTTCAGGCCGACGAGTTCCGCGCAACTCGGAACGCTCTCGCCCGTGTGGATGGATGGATTGGGATTGAGCTCCAGGACGTAGGGATTGCCTTCCTCATCCGTGCGGATCTCGATGCGCCCGTAGTCGTGGCAGTCGAGAATGTTGTAGGTGTCGAGCGCGATCTCGGAGATGAGAGATTCCAGTTTCTTCCCGATCTTCGCCGGTTTCTGAACGGTGATATTTCTGTAGACCGGCTTCTCTGACCACTTCGCATCGTAGGAGTAGATGTGCCAGTACCCCTTCGGAAGATTTTTGAAGCTGGAGCGGGAGAGGGGCAGCACGCGGAGATCGTCTTCCTCATTGCCGAGGATGGAGACGTTGTACTCGTCGCCTTCGATGTACTCTTCGATGAGCGCGGGGCTTCCGATCTCGCGGATGACGTGCGCGAGCTGCTCCCGGAGCTGTCTCTTGTCCGTGACGACGGACTTGTTCGTGATGCCGATGGAGTTATCCGTGTTCGCCGGTTTCACGATGAGCGGGTAGCAGAGGTCCTCGCTGATGTCGTCATCCACGTCGTAGGCGTAGTCCCAGCGCGGGGTCGGGATGCCGTGGTAGGAGAGGAGCTTCTTCACGCGAATCTTGTCGATGCAGAGGCTTAAAGTGAACGGGTTCGACCCCGTGTACGGGATCTGGAGGATGTCGAAGAGCGAAGCGGCGTGCGGCTCGAGGAGACTGCTGTCATTCAGCCGCTCGCAGACGTTAAAGAGGATGTCCACATCCGAATCCTTCAGCTGTTGGATGGCGCCCATGACATCGTTGAAGTCGAAGAACGAGACGCGGAACCCGCGCTCCGTGAGCGTCTGCTCGATCTTCTGCCCCACCTGCGTGAGCTCCTGCTCGACGGCGCTATGCTTTCCTTCGAGGAGATTGCAGGCGATGCCGACATGGAGATTTTTCATGTCCTGCTTCGGGAGTCTGCGGAGTTTCTCGATCTTCGTGAGTCCGGGAGAGATCTTCCCGTTGATGAACGCGGGGGACTTGTGGCGCTTGCGCGTGGTCTTTCCAACGGAGGAGTAGCTGCGGAAGGGGGACACTTCGATGGTGATTTGCCGCAGGGCTTTGCTCAATGCCTGCTCCGCGTCTGCGACGGTGCGACCGCTCACATTCATCCACCCGATGCTCTCGTAGCCGTCGGGTGGCACGAGGACGCTGTCACCGACCTTCATCGAAATGAAGAGCGAACGGACGCTCTTGTCCTTGCGAACATGCTCCACGCCGCGGATCTTCGTAATGACGCCGGAAGTCTCGGGGATGAAGAAGTGACCGACCACATGACGCTTCGGATCTTTCGGTTCCTGTCCGACATTTTGTCCCATGGCGATCGAGACGCCCGCTTCGATCATGTCAAAGTCATAGACATCGAGGATGTTCTGGTACGTGTAGTCGCCGCCCATACGCGAGGCGACTTCGATGACCTGGATGCCCTCTTTAGTCATCTTCGCCTCCACGTGCGCGAGACTGTTCACGACGCCGAGCACGATGAGCGCCTCCTTCGAGGCTTCGATGAGGTCCCATTCTTGTTCGTCGGTGATGCGCGGCGGGATGACGTCCCCCGTCTCCATGAAGAACGGCGGATTCATGGGGGATTTCTCGTGGATGCCGATCACGTGCGGGACGCCGTGCTGGACGAAGCATTCCATGCTGAACTCGTGCCCCTCGATGAAGCGCTGGTAGACGAAGAGCCGCTTGTTGTAGTTATAGATGGGGTCGAAGGCAGGCGTGCAGTTCTTCAGGAGGTACCCGTAGGCGTTCTCAGCTTCATCCGCATCCTGTACGAGGATGACGAACTGGCTGTCTGCGCCGGAGATAGGTTTCATGACTGCAGGGAAGCCCACTGTCTGGATGGCGGTCTGCAGGTCTGCCTTCGTTCTCAGGAGTTGCTGCGGAATAGAAGGGAGACCGCACATTTTGAACCGTTCCTGCATCTTCGGCTTGTCGCGCGTGAGGGTGGAGGTCTCGAGGGAGTTGCCCGAGAGTTTCAGTTCCGAGCAGATCCGCGCGAGGAGGGGGATATCGTCCTCCCAGAAGGTGATGGCGCCGTCGATCCGGCGTCCGTGATTGGCCGCGAGGTACGCACGGACACCTTCGAGGACCTCGGCATGATTGTACGTGTCGGCGAGGATCCACTCATCCACGTACGGCTGTGCCCAGTTCTTTTCCTTGTGTACCGCGACGATGTGCAGCTTCAGCTTTTTCAGTTTCTGGATGATGTACTTCGTGTCGGCCGTACCGGTATTGACGAGGAGGAGAGTTTTTTGATGCGCACTCTCCGCTGGCTTGATCCGATGTTTCATGGATGGAAGAAATTGAACGAGTGGTTCAACTGTATCGTTCACCGGAGATGGAAACAACCTCACGGAGAGTTTTTCGTTGTTTGTTTTTCGTTTCTCGTTCTTCGCTACGAGATCGCTCTCATGGAATGGGAAACGAAAAACCAAAAACTATAAACAAGAAACAGTGCTCTTCGCCGGCGATGCGTCTTTGAAAAATTGATCCTCCCCGATCATGTCGATGATGCTATCGTGTGCATCATGGCATCTTCCCGCTTTCCCCTCGGGGAAAAACCTCTTCCAGCGGCGCTTCGCCTCAGCAAGCTGATCGGTCCCAGTTTCATTCTCCTGGGACTGGGACTCGGCAGCGGAGAGGTGATCCTCTGGCCGTACCTCGCGAGCAACTACGGACTCGGGATGGTGTGGGCCATCGTTCTCGGGGTGACCATGCAGTTCTTCATCAATATGGAAGTGGAGCGCTATGCCCTCGTGTACGGCGAGAGCATTTTCGTCGGCTTCGCGCGGATCGGACGGTTCCTTCCCCTGTGGTTCCTTCTCTCGACGTTCTTCGGATTCGGGTGGCCGGGCATCGGACTGGCCGGTGCGACGCTTCTCGCTGATGCGTTCGGCATCGGGAATGTCCGGCTCGTCGCCATTCTCGTCTTCATCGTGATCGGGCTCATCCTCTCCATGGGGCGTGTCCTCTACAAGACCGTCGAGAACCTCGAGAAGATCGTCATTGCCGTCGGGGTCCCCTTCATCTTTCTCCTCGCGCTGTTTCTCGCAGACCGGTCCGATTACGTCGCACTCGCGAAGGGGGTTGTCGGCATCGGGGAAGGATTCACCTTCCTTCCCGTCGGCATTTCCATCGCCACCTTCCTCGGTGCCCTGGCGTATGCGGGGGCGGGCGGCAATCTCAACCTTGCCCAGTCCTGCTATGTCCGGGACAAAGGGTACGGCATGGGACTCTATGCGAAAAAGATCACGAGCCTCATCGGTTCCCACACCCATGACGAGGCCATCTCTCTCGTCGGCAACACCTTCCCGCCGACCGAGGAACACGTCCGGCGGTTCCACACGTGGTGGCGCGTCATCAATCTCGAGCACTTCATCGTTTTCTTTTGTCTCGGACTCTTCACCATGCTCACGCTTTCCCTGCTCGCATACGTCACGACCTTCGGTGTGGGCGGCACGGAGCAGGGGATCGGTTTCCTGGTCGTTGAAGCGGTGGACATCGGAGCGCGCACGCTCCCGTTCTTCGCGACACTCTTCCTTCTGGCGACGGGCATCATGCTGCTCTCCACCCAGTTGACCGTGCTGGACTCCACCAGCCGCATCATGATGGAGAACGTGCTCCTGCTCGGGCATGGCAAGAAATTTCACGTCGCACGCACGTACTACGGAATCCTCTGGCTCCAGATCCTCTTCGGGATCATCATTTTCACGATCGGTTTCGATCAACCGCGTGATCTCATCATCCTCGGCGCGGTCATCAATGCGTTCACCATGTTCTCCTATACGGGACTCCTGCTCTATGTCTCGAACCGCGTGCTTCACCCGCAGTTGCGGCCTCGTCTGTTTCGCAATCTCATCCTCCTCGGGACGTTCCTGTTCTTCGGTGTGTTCTGTACGCTCACGATTGCGAGTCAGTTTTAACGCTTTTACCTGCAATGTCGGGACTCAATTGCCAGTATCAGAAATCAACATTGATTTAATTCTTGTCCATCTCCTGCGGTTGAAGAAAGGAGAGGGGAGGGATACCTTTCCCCTCCTATGTTCATACGCTCTACCCTCATCTCCGGCCTTCTCTTCTCCGCTCTCCTCTTCGCGGCTCTGCCCGCGGAGGCCGCTTCGGTCGCCTGCCCCGAGCGCATCTGTCACTACTACGACCGCAACGGCATCTGCACGAACTACACGTGCGTGGACAGCCACACCGATCCGTACGTGGGTGGCTCGGCGTCTGTTTCCCGTTCTCGCTACTCCTACGATGACAATTATTACTATGGAGATGATGAGGATTGGAATGGCGATGATTGGAATGATGACGAGGACGGGTATTACAACGATAATCGTTCCTACAACTATTCGACGCTGCCCTCCTACGAGAGCGGCGTGTATTCCAGAACTCCGAACACCCGATGCACCGTCAGTAACCGCAGCCGCTGCACGAGCGATATCCGCTACCGGTACCGCCGCACGTACGACGGCCGCTACGATGATTACACCTGCAGGCAGTCCTCCGGCCGATGCGCCGGACTCCATTGCCAAAACTGCACGTCCCGGCCGTATGACCGTCGGATTGATTACTATGATGCGTCGTACGACAGCTACTACTACGGGACGGTCAAGAATCGATGCTATCGCAGGACGGGAGGGACGTGCGTGCGATGAAGTGTAGAATGCATCTGTGGACATCTTCATTCTTTCACTCCTCAGCCTCTTCGTTCTCGCGCTCCTTCTCACCCTCCTCTCCACGGTGCTTGGGTTTCTCTTTGTGCACGTTCCCTACGTTCCCACCTCGTGGAAGACGGCGCGGGCGATGGTGGAGGCGGCGGGGCTCAAGGGGACGGAGACCGTTTACGATCTGGGGGCGGGGGACGGACGCATCCTCATTACCGCGAAGCGCCTGCATCCCTCCATCCGCGCCATCGGCGTGGAACTGGTTCCTGTGGTGTGGCTGCTCGGGAAAGTGTTCGTGTGGTGGTACGGACACCCGGTTTCGCTCAGACTCGGCAATGCGCTCTCGCAGGATCTGAGGGATGCAGATTGCATTTTCGTGTATCTCATTACGGACGTGATGCCGCGGTTTCAGAAGAAGTTCGATGCCGAGCTCAGGAAAGGGACGACGGTCGTCTCGCACGCGTTTCGGTTTCCGGGGCACACGCCCGAGCGAGAATTTTCAGTGCAGGGGATCTTCGGGCCGACGAGGGTGCTGGTGTACCGATGGTAGGATTAGGGTTAGGATTAGGGTTAGGGAACATGAAGATGGCGGAGAAGCCAGGAAAATCCTTCTCTTTACCATTTTCTGTGCTAGATTGATATCATCCTTTCCTCTCGTTCTCTCTTCAGACTGTCACTGGGTTTACACTGGAGCGCAATAGCAAGGCTGATTGCCCTCCCGCGTGAATCCACAGACAGCAGGGAGAAGAACTTCAAAAGGAAAAGGACGTTATACCTTTTTCCTTCTTTTCTATGACTGCTCAGAGTTCCGCCATCCGTCCTTCGAAAGAGTACACGCTCTCGCTCGGCGACAAGCCGCTCGTCATCCGCACCGGCAGCTGGGGCACGCAGGCCAGCGCCACCGTCCTCTGTCAGATGGGTGAAACCGTATGCATGGGCAACTGCACCCTCTCCGCCGAGGCGCGCGAGGGTGTCGATTTCCTGCCGCTCCAGGTGGTGTATCAGGAGAAGTACTACGCCGGAGGACGCATCGCGGGGAGCCGGTTCCGCAAGCGCGAGGGCCGTCCGGGAGACGAGTACGTGCTCCTCGGACGGGTCATCGACCGCGGACTGCGTCCCATGTTCCCCAAGTATCTGCGGAGGGATGTGCAGGTCTTCTGCACAGTTCTCTCCTACGATTATGAGAACGAGCACGATATCGCATCCGCGAATGCGGCAAACCTCGCCTGCGCGCTCTCCGATTGCCCCGTTTCCGGCCCGCTCGGTACTGTGCGCGTGGGGCTGATCGGGGGGGAACTCGCGCTGAATCCTTCACGCGAGGCCAGAACCAAGTCCGATCTGGATATGTTCGTCACCGCGTCGCTGGACAGCGTCGTGATGATCGAAGCGGGAGCCAATCAGGTGCCCGAAGCCGACGTTCTCCGCGCTATCGAGTTCGGCAAGAAGTGGGCGCAGAAGATCGCGAAATTCTTCGAAGGGATAGCGAAGGAGGTCGGCAAAGCGAAATTTGAAGCTCCCGTTTCGTACGAACATGCAGAGGCGACCAAAATTCTACAAGCCTGGGCTCTTCCGACGGTGACCAAGGCCGTCCGCGATCCGCTCGACAAGCTTGTCCGCCGCGCCGTCTTCAACCAGTTCATGAAAGGGGCTGCCGAGAAGTTGCAGGAGACTTTCGGTGCGGCCGGGGAGAAAGCGGAGCTTGTCGAGCTCTATGCGCACGCCAGCGAACTCATGGATAAAGTGATCAAAACGGAGGTGCGCCGTCTCATCCTCGAGGAGGGGGTGCGCATGAGCAGCCGCAAGGTCGAAGAAATCCGACCGCTCGGTGCGATGGTGGACGTTCTGCCGAACTTCGTGCACGGCAGCGCCCTCTTCCAGCGCGGCGAGACGCAGGGTCTCACGACGTGCACGCTCGGTGCGCCCGGCGATCGGCAGATCGTGGAGGGGATGACGGGAGAGCGCAAATCGCGCTACTTCCACCACTACAACTTCCCGCCGTTCTCGGTGGGGGAGACTTCTAACCGCCTCATGGTGGGCAACCGCGAGATCGGCCACGGGAATCTTGCGCAGCGGGCCCTCGAGCCGGTGCTCCCGAACGAGGAACAGTTCCCTTACACCATCCGGACGGTGACCGAGATTCTCGAATCGAACGGGTCATCCTCCATGGCTGCGACCTGCGGCTCTACGCTCGCGCTCATGGCGGCAGGCGTTCCCATTACGGCCCCTGTCGCGGGCATCGCACTCGGACTCATTTCCGATGAGGCGAAGAGTCAATACGTCATCCTCTCGGATCTGCAGGACGAGGAGGACTTCGGCGGCGACATGGACTTCAAAGTAGGCGGAACTTCGATGGGAATCACGGCCATCCAGATGGATATCAAGATCAAAGGTCTCCCCGATGCGGTCTTCGCGGAAGCTCTCGAGCGTTCCCGGAAGGGGAGGCTCGTCATTCTGTCCGTGATGAAAGCGGCCATTGCGGAACCGCGCAAAGAACTCTCCCCGCGCGCGCCGCGGATCGAAGTCATTCACATCAATCCCGACGATATCCGCCTCGTCATCGGCAAGGGCGGCGAGACCATCCAGAAGATCACGGGCGAACTCAACGTGGAGATCGATATCGAGGACAGCGGTCTCGTCTTCGTCACCGCTTTGAACGGTGACGCCATGCAGAAGGCGAAGGAGTGGATCGAGGGCATCGTCGCGAAGCCGGAGATTGGCAAGGTCTATGACTGCAAAGTTGTGCGTATCATCGACGGGGTTGGGGCGATTGTGGAATTCCTGCGCGGCAAGGATGCCATGATTCACATCTCCGAGCTCCAGTGGCAGCGGACGGAGAATGTGGAGGATGTTCTCAAGCTGGGGGATACGGTGCAGGCCAAGTGCGTGGAGTACGACGCGGTCGAAGGGAAGACGCGTATGTCCCTCAAGCAAATGACTCCTCCGCCGGAAGGATTCGTCCAGCGCCCTGCCTTCGGAGGACCTCCGAGGAGAGGACCCTTCGGCTCCTCTCAGGGCAAGCCGGGGGGGCCGCACCGGGGACCGCCAAGAAGGTAGCATGATGCATGCGAAAGAGCCGAGAGCGCAGCTATACGCTGCTTGCCCCGAGTGGCATCGAGGGGTGAGTCATGAGCTATGAGTGCTTCGCTTCGAAATCTTTCTCTATTCGTCCGTGCATCTTCTGCCGTACGGCGATAATATCGGCGAACGCCTCCATGTTCTGGTACGGCGAACGTTCCTGCCAGAGGAACGCTGTTTCCTCTACGAGGTGCAGAAGAGCGACGAGTTCCCGCAGGCTCTCTTCATGACCGGTCCATTCGATCGCCGAGAGACTGAAGATTTCCAGCATCTTATCGATGCGGTGGAGCGTCCGGTGGACCGCCTCGAGGAGGATTTCTTCGCGCCGGGGGTCGATGGTATAGAGCTTCTCCTCCGTGTCGTAGAAGTCGGGAATCTCCTGGATGATGCTCTGGGCCTGCCGCAGCGCGGCAGTGAGATTTCCCCACGATTCCTCGCGGACCTTCCCGAGTGCATGCGCTTCTTCAATGATGAGGTCCAGATCGTGCCGGATGAGGAAGAGATCCTCGCGGGAGTTATGGAAGATATCCTCGTACGTCAGGCGATGCACCTCCCGGAGCGTCGCCTCCTGATTGCGCGAGACCAGTTTGGTGACGAAGACCGCGAAGATCCCGAGCGAACTCGTGATCTGGATGCACACGAGCACCTTGGAGAAACCCATCGGGACGATGTCTCCGTATCCGGTGGAGGTCGCAGTGATGATGCTGAAGTACAGGCTGTCGGTGAGTGCATGGAGCGCGTCCAGCGGGACCAGAGCCTGCGGGGCATGTGCAGGGACGAAACGGCTCAGGACGAAGTAGATGGCCGTGAAGATCACCGTGAGTGCGCACCAGAGCAGAAGGAGACGCGTGTAAGTCATACCTGCGAGGGCATCCAGTCGTCCGGTGAGCGTTTTTCTGAGATTTGGTTTTTGCGGGAGCATATCCACTCTATTATACATCATTTTTCGCTCTTTTTTGAGTTCTTTTCTGCTTTTGGCTCGCTTGTCGTCGTTTCAGCCTTCTTCTCCTCTTTCGGAGAGGTCGGCTTGATCTCGTGTCCCTTCTTTGCATCTGTCGCATAGAATCCGGATCCCTTGAAGTGGATGACGGGAGGGAGAATGAGCTTCTCTGTTTTACCGCCGCACTCCGCACACCGCGGGAACCGGCGTGAGCCGAAGGAGAGCTCTCTCTCGAAAACCTTTCCGCAGTTCTGGCACTCGAAGTCGAAGCGTGGCATGGGGGCAGGGTATCACGAAGAGCCGATCGTTTTCTCGTAGAGTTTTTTGAAACCCCAGACGATGAGGAGGACGCCGCCGACGCCCACCGCGATTTCCGCGAGGTGGTGGCCGAGGAGCGCATGGGGGGCAGAAGCGACTGCTGGCGTATGGCCGAGGAGGGGGGCGTGTGGCATGGACAAGGATGCTCAGAGAGCGAGGGTCATGTTCATGCGGGAGCGCGTCGGTTCCACGATCCACTGCGATCCGCCTGTCGTAGCACTGATGAGATCATCAACAGGGCCATCAGTTGCTTCTGCCAGAACCGCGCTCGCTTTGCCGAGGATGCCCTTCGTGTCCACAATTTTCCTTACAGAAGCCCCTGTTCCATCCCATGTGCTTTGTCGTCTCCTCACATGGAACTGCTGTCCGTTGAATGCATTCGCAATCGATGGGATGATTCCCTGAATACCGTGCAATGTGGCTACTGCGATATTGCGTACGCTATTCCACACGTTGCCGACCGTGTCATTATTTCTGAAATCTATCCCTTCCTGCAGGTCATTTACCATGAGAGCTCCTGTCGCTGTTAGCCGTGAACCGGTGTATTCGCGTGCTGCCATAGGAATTCACATTTTAAAGAGGACGAGATGGGGCGTCCATCTGTTCCCTTTGTTTTTTTGAAGATACGCTTGCGTTGCGTTTTCCGTTCCTGTATAAATTTCCGGCTTACGTTCCGATAGGAACAATAGTTTCGTTCTTTCTCTTCTTCTTTCTGACCGCCGTTGGGCGGTCTTTTTTAATGCGTGGAGAGGAAAACCTACGGTTTTCCCTCCGTGGTCCATGCAAGCGGAGCTTGCCTTCGCGCAGTTTTGGACCTCATCCCCAGCCCTTCTCCATCGCGATGGAGAAGGGAGATGTTTTGTGTACTGTTTGTTTTCTTCAGGAAGAAAAACAAACAGAAACATACACAGTTCCCCTCTCCACGAGAGTGGAGAGGGGGCAGGGGTGAGGTCGATGAAAGTGGGGACCCATGGCTCCGTAGCCGCAGGTCCCGGTGACAGATCGCGTCGCGGGCCCTTTTTTTGTGGTGCATCAGCACCTCCTTTCTGTCGGTTCACGAACTGTCGCGCCTATTCAAACGGTTTTTTTCATACGTCAACGTTTTTGCGGATTTTTTTGCCATTCCCCCCTTGCCACGTCGGTCGTTTACCCTGAGTGCAATCGAAGGGCGACCGACGTGGCTTGCCGTTTTTACGCAAGTGCTCGTACACTCTGCATCACAATGCTTCCTAAAGCGTACGATCCAAAGGCCTGTGAGGATAAAATCTATGCTCTCTGGGAGGAGAGCGGGGCGTTTAAAGCCGATGCCAATAGCAAGAAAGACCCCTTCGTCATCTCCATGCCCCCGCCCAATGCGACGGGGCAATTGCACATCGGGCATGCCGTCATGCTGGCGCTCGAGGACATCTTCATCCGCTTCGCCCGGATGCGCGGGAAGGAGGTATTATGGCTGCCCGGTACGGATCATGCCGCCATCGCAACGGAGAGCGTGGTCATCAAGAAAATTCAGAAAGAGGAGAAAATGAAAGATCCCCGTGCCGCACTCGGGCGGGAGAAACTGGTCGCGCGCATTGCCGACTTCGTCCTGAAGAGCCAGGCAACCATTCGTTCCCAGGTCCGGAAGATGGGCGCCAGTTGCGACTGGAGCCGCGAGCGCTACACGCTGGATCCGGCACTGAACCGCTCAGTTCACGAGGTCTTCGTGAAGATGTACAAGGACGGCCTCATCTACCGCGGACAGAGGATCGTGAACTGGGATCCCGTCATGCAGACGACGGTCTCGGACGATGAAATCGAGTACCGCGAGGAGAAAGCCCCGTACTATACGTTCCAGTACGGCCCCTTCCAGATCTCGACCGCGCGGCCCGAGACCAAATTCGGTGACAAGTACGTGGTGATGCACCCCGACGACGAGCGCTATGCCAAGTATAAGAACGGCGCCACGTTCGAGTGCGAGTGGATCAACGGGCCGGTCAAAGCGACGGTCATTAAAGATAAAGATGCGATCGATCCCGCGTTCGGGACGGGTGTCATGACCGTGACGCCGTGGCATGACAAGGTGGACTTCGATCTGGCGGAGCGGCATGGGCTCGACCGCGAGCAGATCATCGATTTCGACGGGAAGCTCCTCTCCGTTGCCGGAGAATTCGCGGGGATGCCTATCGAAGAGGCGCGTCCGCGTGTGGTTGAGAAGCTCCGCAGCAAGGGGCTCCTCGTGAAGGTGGACGAGAACTACGTGCACCGTGTGGCAGTGAGCTATCGGGGGAAAGGCATCGTGGAACCACAGGTCAAAGAGCAGTGGTTCATCGATGTTCATAAGCCGGCAGTGCACTGGAAAGGGGCGAAGCTGAGCCTCAAGCAGGTGATGCAGGACGTCATTCGGAGCCGCGACATCCGGATCATTCCGGACCGCTTCGAGAAGGTGTATTTCAACTGGATCGATAACCTCCACGACTGGTGCATCTCGCGCCAAATCTGGTGGGGGCATCGGATTCCTGTTTATTATTGTTCAAAGTGTGCGGATGGAAAGAGCGTTCATGCAAGCGTTGAGCGATCAGCGATCAGCGATGAGCAGCTCACAGCTCACAGCTCACAGCTGGCGGGGATGTGGGGGTCATCGTTTCATCCCAACCGGTCGATCATTGCCCTCGTTGCGGTGGGAAGGTGGAACAGGACTCTGACACGCTCGATACGTGGTTCTCGTCCGGCCTCTGGACGTGGTCCACCCTCATCGATCCCGCGATTGCTTCGGATTTCTCCCTCTCCTTTGAGGATCTGCTCAAGCAGAGCCCTGATTTCCGGAAGTTCCATCCCACGGACGTGCTCGAGACCGCCGGGGATATCCTCTTCTTCTGGGTGGCGCGGATGATCCTCATGACGACCTACGCGATCGGACAGATCCCCTTCAAAACCGTGTACCTCCACGGGCTGGTCCGGACGCGCGAGGGGAAGAAGATGAGCAAGTCGGATCCAACGACGTGTGTCGATCCTCTCGAGATTATTCCGGTGTACGGGGCGGATGCGCTGCGTCTCGCGATGATCGTCGGGCAGATGCCCGGGAATGACTTCCAGTTGTACACGGAGAAGATCGCGGGGTACCGGAACTTCATCAATAAACTGTGGAATGCGTCGCGATTTGTATTACTTCAATGTGAAAAGGCCAAAATCGATCCGCAAGCAGTTCACTGTCAACTGTTAACAGTTAACTTGTCGACGGCAGATCGGGCGCTTCTGTCTTCCCTGCAACGAGTGGTTGCGGATGTGACGAGCGGGCTGGAACATGACCGCCTGAGCGAGGTCGGGGAGCGTTTGTATGCCTTCGTGTGGGACTACTTCTGCGACTGGTATCTGGAGATCCAAAAAGGCTCAGCGAATCCCGCCGTCCTCGTTCATGCGCTGCGCACGATCGTTCACCTGCTCCATCCGTACTGCCCCTTCGTCACGGAGGAGTTATGGTCGCAGATCAGGCCGGAAGGTGCGGGCCTCCTCATCCGCGAGCCGTGGCCGGAGGTCGATGAATCCTTGCGTGACAGCGATGCCGAAGAGGGGATGCAGGCCATCATTGAAGCGATCTCCGCCATCCGCAGCATTCGTGCGGAGCACATGATCGAGCAGGGGACCTGCGTTCCCGTCTTCATCCATTCGAAGAAATTTGAAAAAACGCTGAAAGCGGAACGGGAGCGCATCATCCGTATGGGGAAGCTGAGTTCGCTCTCGATTGATGCCGCTCCTCAGACTCACGAGCACGCTGCGAGCGTGTTTTTGAAGGACATGGAGGTTCACCTTCCGCTCGTCGGCGTCATCGATCTCGCCAAAGAACAGGCCAGACTCCTTGCGGAATCCGAACATGTGCGAAAATTTATGCACGGCATCGAAGCGAAAATGAAGAACAAGAAGTTTCTCGAGAATGCGCCCGAGGGAGTCATCGCAACTGAGCGTGAGAGGCTTTTGGGCGCCAAGGAGAAACTGAAGAAGATCGAAGCGCGATTGAGGGCGTTCTGACGAGCGAAACCGATTCACATCAGAGCCGCAGCCAGGAATGGTTCGGCTGCGCTCACCACAGGCATCTGCTGCTTAATATTTCCGGATCACCCCCCGCACGATTCCCGCGACGTTCAGCTCTTCCAGGGCGAACATGTCCGGATAGGCGTCGTTCTCGGCCTGAAGATAGAACTTTCCCTTGGCGCGCTTGAGGCGCTTCAATGTGAATTCCCCGTCCAGAACGCCGACGACGATGTCTCCTACGCGCGGTTCCTTTCCCCGCTCGACGATGACGAGATCACCCTCCTGGATGCCGGCATTAATCATGCTGTCGCCTTTCACGCGCAGTAGGAACGTGGACGCGCGGTCGCGCACGAGGTACTGGTCCAGCGTGACCATCTCCTCCGCCTGCTCCTCGGCCGTCGCGGCGAATCCTGCGGAGATGGGACCGAAGAGGGGCAGGATCATGGGTTGCGGTTTATCGTCTTGTTCGATGAGATCGATGATCTTGATGCGTCCTTTCGGGTCCTTCGCCAGTTGTCTTTCGCGCTCGAGGGCGTTGACCACTTTCGCGACCGCATTCTTCGAGCGGACGCCGAAGGCGATGGCGAGGTCGGAGAGAGCGGGTGAGTAGCCGCGCTTCACCTGGAACTCGCGGATGTAATTGAGGACGGTGCGCTGGTGGGGAGTGAGAGTCATAGGGGTGTGGAGAACGAGCGTACACCAGTGTAGGTGGACGAGCGTACTCGAGTCAAGTCCTAAACCAGCTGTCCGCTGTCCGTTGCCCGCTCAAAGCTCATAGCTCATAGCTCACAACTCACGTCATCTTCCTCCACGCCGGTCGGAGCATCACAGCCGTCAGGGCGAGGGTCACGAGGCCGAGGATGCCCGTGATGAGGAGAGCGGTATTGACGGAGTAGAGGTCTGCGGCGGCGCCGAGCATGGGCGAGATCAAGGCGAAGAAGAGGCGGGAGGTGAACGAGCGCAGTGAGAGGACGGTTGCGCGGATGTCTGATGTCAAAGCTCGGTTCATGAGGTCGCTCGTGAGGGTTTCGAACGCATTGAAGGTTGTCTCTCCGAGGAAGAAGAACGTGACGCCGATGATGGTTGTCATGAAGCCGAGCACGAAGCAGCTGCCCACGGCAATGATTGCGAGAAGGAAGAGGAAGGCGCGGTCGCCTATCCAGCGCTTGGCGAGATAGGTGTACTTGGAAGCGAGCGCGCTTCCGAGGTAGATCAATGCATTGACCAAGCCGAATGCACTGAGCGGCATCTTCACCATCTCCTGGAAGGGTTGCAGGAACCAGAAGAGCATGAGGTTGATGGCGGCGACCACCGTGTAGAGCAGGATGAGGCTCCGGAGCACGGTGGAGCGGATGAGGGCATGGGTGCAGATGTTCCAGATGGCTGTGAGGTGCGTCTCTTCCTGCATTTTCTTCCGGGCTGGTTCGGTGAGGAGCAGGGAGGCGATGACGACGATTGCGAGAACCGAGAGATCCGCCCAGAAGGGGGTGCGGAGATTCACCGCAGCGATGAATCCGACGATGAGGGACATGATGGCGCGGCTAGAGAGACTGATGAACCCCATGTGCCCGTTGACTTTCCGGTACCGGTCCTCCTCCTTGAGCTCGGCGAGCGATTCGTAGGTGATGGCCTCCAGCGTGCCCGAGTGGAAACTGATGCCGAGGGCGAGGAAGATCTCCGCGAGGAGGAAGCTCGTGAAGCCGCCGCCGAAACAGTAGAAGAGCATGCCGACGAAGAGGGCTGCGGACCCGGTGACTGTCGTCCGTTTCCTCCCCCAGCGGTCGGAGAGGTACCCGGAGGGGATCTCGAAAATGACGAGGGAGATGGCGAAGAAGGCCTGGATGAGAAATGCTTCTTCCAGAGAGAGGCCGATGGATTCCTGGAAGAGGATGACGATCGGGACCGAGAAGCCGATGTTCCCGAGCGCACTGAGAACAAAGAGGTATCGGATATTCGCCCGGAGGAGAGGAGAGCGATCATTCATGTTCATTTTGCTTCGATGATATCCAGTTCTTTCAGGCGGCTGAGCTCGATGTAGGTGATGGTCCATACCGTCTGCTGGAAGACCTCGAGGTAGCCCAGGATATAGCTCGTGAAGCCGATGATTCCGAGGCCGACGAGGGAGACGATGATCACGACGGCGATCGTCGGGAGGACCATTGCGAGCAGCATGCCGAGACCGATGACGACGCCGGGGATCAGGAAAATCGCGACGGCATTGAGGAGGATGCGGATGGAGATGAGGAAGAAGAGGATCATGAGGAAGACGACACGGCCGAGATAGCTGATGACCAGTTTGAAACTCACTTTGAGCGCTTGGCGGATGCCGATCTTGCGGATGACGACGGCTTCTTCCGAGAAGAGGAAGAAGAAGCGGAACACGTTGGAGATGATGAAGGCGATGATGACGATGAGGATCCCCGCACCGGCCATCCCTCCGCCGTAGCGAAGGAGCAGAGAGATGATGGTGATGACGACGGTGATGCGACTGAGGAAGAAGAACTCGTGGATGGCGAACATCGGGAAGAAATTGTAGATGGCCAGCACCAGTCCGCCCTTCGCCTCTTCACCGAGGGAGGATTTCGCCCCGAGCCCGATGATTGCCCCGCGAGCCATGTGCGGGAAGAGCCACTCGATGGCGATCAGGACGACGAGAACGATCACGAACGTGAGGAAGAACCAGAGCGGGACGTAATCGAAAAGGGTGGCTTCGACGGTGAAAAATCCGATGGGATCCCCCTGGATATAGCTGATGAGGAACCACGTCTGGTAGATGAGGAGCTTCGTATTGAGGAGCGTTTCGAGGAGCGAGGAGGTATAGCCCCAGTGACGCATCTGTCGTTCTCTCTTGCTGATGGCCCAGGACGTCGCGATGATTTCACGTGGAGTCATGAAAAAAGGAGAGCAGAATAGAATGAACAACGACCGGAAATTTTCACGTCCCTCAAGAAACCGCTATCCGCTGCCCTTCTCCCACCGGGAGGGGAGAGAAGATGGATGAGGGGGGCAAGAGGATACAAAAACATATCTCAGGTTCGGGTTAATCAGGCAAGAGGAGGGACTGGAACGGCTCGTACGCGTAATCCTTGCCGAGCACGATCGTCACCTGCCGAGTTTCCTCCGCATTCAGTCCTCCCGGGAACGGCGCAGTTTTCATCTTCAGGAGAGAGTTCAGGAAGAGGCCATTTGCGCTGTTCTCTTCGTTCGTCGTGATGAAGGATTCTGCGAGATTTTTTACGGAAGCATTCTGGACGATGTCAACCGTGAAGCCGTAGCGTAGAAGTTCCGTCGAGAGCTTGCGCGCGAGTCCGGTCCTCCCGGAAGCATTCAGGATTGCGATGGTCGGATGAGAGAGGAGGATCTCGCGGGTTTTGAAGAAGAGGCGGCTCATGGCCTTGATCTGTTTCCAGGTGACCGGGAAAGGCGGGATGGAAACGGGGAGGAGCACCGCAGCGCCCTCGAACTGGTCGCGCGGAGGGGTGTAGAGGAAGCCACCCGGCTCGATGAAGCTGTCGTAGAGGGCGTTCCTGTCGTTGAGTTGCATGCTGAGGACCTGCGACTGATCGACGCCTCTCGCGATCTCGGCGAGACCGATGAGCTGGTTTAAGCTGAACGTCGTCGTCGTGTTCTGCTGGAAGATCCGGAAGAATTTCAGGAGCGCTCCCGGGCTCTTCTCGATCCCCTCTGCCCGTGCTTTCTCGGCGAGGGCTTTGATCAGCTGTTGTTGGCGAGAGGAGCGGTCGAAGTCGCTGGTTGTATGACGGCTGCGGGCGTACTTGAGTGCGGTCGCACCGTCGAGGTGGTGGAGCCCCTTGGCGATCGCGAAGGGCTCGAAGCCGTACGCTTCGTCCGGATACGCCGTGTCATTGATATCGTACGGCACCTCGATGTCCACTCCTCCGAGCGCATCCACCGCCTGAATGAACGCGGTGAAATTCACTTTGATGACGCCGTGGATGGGCAGATCGAACGTCCGGCCGATCTCCGCTCCCAGCTCCTGTGTGGCTGCGAGGGAGGCGTCCGCCTCACTCATGCCCTGGCGCTTCAGGAGGATTTTGTAATCGCGGTAGAGGGAATTGAGCCGACCCTTGCCCATTTTCTCCGTTTCGAGGAAGTACAGATCGCGCGGGAGGGAGAGGAGAACGGCGCCCCGGGACTTCTTCGGGTCGAGACTGGCGATGATGATCGTGTCCGTCAGGTCCTGTCCGTCGTGATCCTTGTCGCCTTGTCCGACGAGGAGGATGTTCGTGAAGCCGTTCTCATCCTGTCCGGGGGAAGACGCCGTGATGGCGCTAAATGTCTGGAACGAGAGGATGCGTAAGGCGACGAGCGCGCGCGCAACTCCGGCAAGAATGAGGATCCCGCAGAGCACCGAGACCAGACTGATAAGGATGCGTTTCAGCACGTAGACGCGTTTGTGATTTTTCTGATCCTCTTTCTTACGCGTCTTCCACCCCGCGTACCAGTGAGACAGAGGTCCGGCGGATTGCAGGAGAGCGTGGATCATCTTCCCGAGTATGGGCAGGGTGAACGAACGTTTCTTTTCCTTGAGAGTGCGAACGGAGAAAGACATAGTAAAGAGTGTAGCGGGTGGGAGGGGACGGTGGTAGGGGAATGCGCGCCGCCGGTGTTTCAAAAAAAAGATCGGTTACGGCGATGTAGAGACGCACCGGCGGTGCGTCTCTACACATGATCCTATGAACATGTTATTTCAGTGTGACCTTCGCACCGGCGGCCTCCAGCTTCTTCTTCATCTCTTCCGCCTCGGCCTTGGGGACGCCTTCCTTGAGCACCTTCGGGGCGCCGTCGACGGCGGCCTTGGCCTCGCCCAGCGGGAGACCGGTGATCTCGCGGACGACCTTGATGACGGCGATCTTCTGGGCGCCGGAGTCCGTGAGCTCCAGGTTATAGGCGCTCTTCTCATCGGCCTCGGCTGCTGCTCCCCCTCCTGCGGCGGGAGCGGCGGCGATCGCAACCGGAGCGGCAGCGGAGATACCGTACGTCTTCTCCATGTACTTCACGACGGTATTGAGCTCGATGACGTTGAGCTTCTCGAGTGCATCGATGACGGCTTTCTCTTTCGCGGAGAGGGTGATGGTTGCTGCTTCGTCAGCCATGAGGGAGGGGGGGAAGAGAATGAAGAATTGATAATTGATAATTACTACGCTTGGAGGGCGGGTTGTTTCTTAGCAAGCTCGGACAGGGCGCGGGCGAAACCGGTGAGCGGGGAGGCGCACATGCCGGCAAACTGATAGAGAGGGGCGCGGATCATGGACGCGAAGGTCGCGAGCAGCACTTCGCGGCCCGGCATCATGGCCATCTCCAGCGCCTCTTCCTTCGAAAGGACGCGGCCGTCAAAAATCCCGCCGAGGAGTTTCACCTGCGCGTGCGCTTTTCCGAATGTGAAGGCGACCTGCGCGCCGGAGAGGGGGTCCGTGTAACTGAAGATGCAGGAGATCGGTCCCGTGAGGGAGGATTCAGGCACTTCCGGCAATCCCGTCTCTTTGGCGGCGATCTGCATGAGGGTCTTCTTCGCGACCTTCATCTCGGCGTCCTTCTCCTTCAGCTTGCGTCGCAGTTCACTGGTATCGAGGACGTTCATGCCGATGAAGTGCGCGAACATGACGGACTGTGACTTCTTGAGCTTATCCTTGAGGACGGCGAGTTGCTCTTTCTTCTGTTGGCGGGTGACAGCCATGGTAGGGTTAGGGATAGGGTTAGGATTAGGGCTTGCCCTGAGGCGCTAAGCGCCGAAGGGTTAGGGGGACATATGGTATAAAAAAGGTCTCCCTTCAGTTTGTCCGGGAGACCAGCGAGGCACACGGCACGAATCACTTAGCCGGAGCCATGTAACCGCTGCTGTATGCCTCGGAGGGACTTACCTTCGGCCATCAGCCTAATGCCCTCGGTCTTCGGACAGTGGCTATTCTACTGACAAGAGCGGCTGCGTCAACAATTCTGAACACTTCTTTTGTGTGAGAGATAAGAAAATAAGAGAGGTGAATGTCAAATTGTAGGTGTTTCATTTCACAAAGCAACAGATATTGCTTCCTGATTTTTTTAAAAAAACGACTCGAAGCATTCACTAGAATATCTAGAAATTCTGGTAAGAAAAGCATCTCCGGATTCATCGACGTCACGCCAAGTCTCGTGGAAGTTAGCATCTTTTTTTCCACATTTACTCTCAAGCTTCTTGATATTATTTATGAAAGAATTGAATGCATCTGCTGTCTCTTTCGAATGATTCATTGAATTCATATAGTGCTTAACGAGTTGGGCGTTCAAGCGAAATTTTGTATATATCTGATATTCCCTTTCGGGGACGTTTTTTAGATCTCCCCTGTCATCAGGAATGTAGCAAATATATGGAATCCCCATATCAATACGAATTGCATAGGATAGTTCCGTTGTAAGTTCAACAATTTTTGTTGTTAGTTCGGTTCTATACTTGCACATGTCCTGTTTGTGGTTTTGGTACATTGGGAAAAATATTGCCGATACTGCGATTAGCATTGAGAACATTTGAAACCAAACATGAACATTATCGGATTTCTTAATGTGCGACTCAATTAATTTTATCACCACTATTGCATCTATCCCGATTAATAGGACTGCTATCAGAGCCAAGACAAATCTCATATTGAACATATCTTAGCATTTATTATAAAGATAGAGGTCAATATCTTTTTCCATTCTTGGGATCGTGACGGTCGTTTCCGTTACAATAGTTTCCAAATGCGTCTCCTCCTCCAGCGTGTTCTTCAGGCTCAGGTGAACGTCGACGGAAAAACCGTCGGGGCAATCGCTCAAGGGTATCTTCTCTTTCTCGGAGTCATGAAAGGGGATTCCGAAATTGAAGCGAAATGGTTAGCGGAGAAAGTATCGAAACTCAGATTATTCGATAGTGACAGCGGCAAGGTCAACGATTGGAGCATTCTCGATATCGGCGGCGAGGTCCTGGTTATTTCCCAATTCACGCTCGCAGCGGACATTGCAAACGGCAACCGGCCGGACTACACGCTGGCTGCTCCTCCGGTGGATGCCGAGAAGCTCTATGAGACATTCATTTCTCTCTTGAAGTCGAGCGGGATCAAAAAAGTGGAAGCGGGGGTTTTTGGCGCAGAGATGGAGGTTTCCTTGATCAACGATGGGCCGGTGACACTGGAATTGGAGAGGAAAGCGGAGTAGCATTCCAGTTCCTTCCCTCGGGTGTCCATGTCTATGACTACTGCCGAATTCACGGCTGCCATCAAGCGCATCGAAGCTGAAAAGAAAGGTTTCGATTCGGACCGCGTTATGCGTGCATTCAGCATTGCGCAGGAGCTTGTCGGCAAGGGGGAACACTGGGCCGGAGGATCCATCCTCGAACATGTGCTGGGGGTTTTTGAGATCCTTCTCCCGTTCCAGCCGGACGAAGACGCCATCATCGCGGCTCTGTTGCACCACGCGCTCCGCACGAAAAACGGGATGACCCTCGTCGACATCGCGGAGCAGTTCGGGCCGAAGGTGCGTTCCATCGTGGGCGAGGTCCACCTCCTTTCCAATGTGACGCTGAAGAGCCGCCGGAACTCCATCGAAGATCTGCGTCTGATGCTTCTCAGCGTCTCCGACGATCTGCATGTCATCCTCATCACGCTCTGCGACCGCTGTCGGCTCCTGGATCAGTTCTCAGAGAAGACCGGTGAGGAGGCGAGGAGGGTCGCCAGTGACGTCCTCAACCTCTTTGCCCCCGTGGCGGCGCGCCTCGGTATCTACGCGCTCAAGCACTGTCTCGAACGTAAGGCATTCCCCATCTGCTACCCTTCCGATGCGGAGCGCATCCAGGAACAACTCGCACAGGTGCGGGAGAAAAAAGGAGGGTTCCTCGAACGGACGGCGCGGGAACTGGTGCGCACGATCGGCGAGCAGGGGATGCAAGCTTCCATGGAGTACCGCGAGAAGGAGACCTACAGCATCTTCCGGAAGATGTGCGCGAAGAGCATCACGCACGTGGAAGATGTCAGGGATCTCTTCGCTATCCGCCTCATCGTTCCGACGGCCGAGGAGTGCTACCGGGTGCTGGGTGTTCTGCACCAGGTCGGCCGCCCCGTCGCGAACCGCTTCAAGGACTACATCGCCTTCCCGAAGCCGAACGGCTACCAGAGTCTCCATACCACGCTCGCGCAGCTCCCCGCAGCACCTCAGGACACGTTCATTGAGGTGCAGATCCGTTCTGAGACGATGCACCGCGAAGCCAAGTACGGTATCGCCGCGCACTGGAGCTACAAGGAGCACGGTGCGACGCGCGCAGCCATGGAGCACGCGCAGCTCCATGCCATGCTCTCTTCGCAGGAGGAGGTTGCCGCCGGTTCAGGTCAGCCGGTTTTCGCGGATCACATCTTCGTCCTCACGCCGAAGGGGGAAATCATCGAACTGCCCGAAGGAGCCACGCCGCTCGATTTCGCGTTCCAGGTCCATACCGATCTCGGACTCGCGTTCAAGTCCGCCAAAGTGAATGGCTCTATCGTTCCCCTCGATCACACGCTCGAGAACGGCGATGTCGTCGAGGTGCAGAAGTTCAGCTCGCCCCGTCCCTCCCCGCAGTGGATGCAGCTCCTCCACATGGCGTCTTCCCGTTCCAAGCTGAAGCGGCACCTCTATGCCGAGCGCCGGGATGAATTCATCGTACGCGGCAAGGAAATTACGAATGCGGAACTCGCGAAGCATCACCTTCCGCCCCTCGATACGGATCTCTCCGTTTTCCGGTTCTTTGATCAGACGGTGCTGCCTCTCGTGAAGCGGGAAGATCTCCTCATGAAGATCGGGCAGGAGGCGGAGAAAGTCACGGTGGTTCTGTCCCATCTCAGAGCGCTCAAGAAGGTGGATTTTTCCGATGCCGCCTCGTCCTCCCCTCTGCACCGCAGACAGCGGAAAGATGCGCTCGTGGAGATCGAGAGCGGGCTCCCGATGCCCATCCGCTACGCGAAGTGCTGCAAGCCCTCCGAGGGCAAGCGGGAGAAGATCATCGGCGTCGTCAGCCGCTCCGGGGAAGTGATTCTCCACCGCGAAAAGTGTAAGCTGCTCTCGCTCGCGAACCCCGAACGGAGAGTGAAGGCGCGATGGCTGACAGGAGTGAAAGTGTAATTGTTAGCCATGAGCCATGAGCCTTTAGCAATCATTTGCGGTGGTCGTCTTATGATGAAGACTGATGGCTGATAGCTAAGGGCTCATGGCTGTACGGCGATTTCTCCGCAACCGACAGGAGCAGTTCGACGATGCCCGTGAGGTAGCGGCGGGTGCCGGGGTCCTGCTCCATGACGGACGTCCCCGGTTTGGTATTGAGCTCGATGATTTTCCAGACGCCGCTTCTGTCCCGGCCGGTATCCACGGAGTACAGGCGGTCGGGAAAGCGCTGAAGAGCGGCATCCACTTCCTCGAAGATGCGCATGGGTTCGGGCGGGACAGTTGGGAGCGGCACCTCCCGCATCGTCGCCCCCCGGGCGACGTTCGCGAGGTAACTTCCGGGTTTCGCCATGCGGACGTATGCGACAACAGGCTTGCCGCGTATACCGATGATGCGGAAGTCGTGGATCGCCTCCGTGATGCCGGGGATGCCCGCGGACGTGTCGATGAATTCCTGCAGCAGGTATGGGTACGATGGAATCGCTTTCAGGATTTGTTTCTTGGGGAGGATGAACACGCCCCGCCCCGCCTCTTCGTCGATGGGTTTGGCAACAGCCATCGCGGTCGGGATCAAGCGGAGAAAGGCCGTTGCTTCCTCTTTGGTGTGGACTGTTTTCGTGAGAGGGAACAGGTGGGGGAAGAGTGCGTACGTTTGTGCTTTGTCAGTGCAAAGCGTTTCCAGTTCCGGGTCATTGACTACGACGGCCTTGCCATCGCCGAGGAACGATCCGCGGTTGAAGATGACGGCGGGCGTGAGGATGTCCTCAGTCCTCTGGAATTCGCCATCCCGGAAGATCCACCCCCCCTTGAACGTATTCCCGCCGCGGTAGGACTCGGGACTTCGGACGATGGCGAAACGTCCGCCCCGCGTTTCGAAGAGCTCCCCAATCTGCCGGTAGGCGATCCGGTACTCTTCCTCGTCGAAAGGATCATCGAGGAAGTTTGGCTCATTGAAGAACACAGCGATTAATTTCATCGTAGAGGAAGCCTAATTACTTTCCATAAGGGAGACAAGCGTTTCAGTCAGATTGCCTTTTCTGAGCCAACGTTTTCATTCCACAAAGATCTCCGACGTACGTGCGTGACGCGCACGGGGCGCTATACTGCATGCCTATGAAGAACGCCTTCCTCGTCCTCTCTTTGCTGGTCTGCATCGGTTTCTCTCCCGTATTCGCACAGTCCAGCGAACCTCAGGAACCCTCCGGAACATCCGGCCCCGTCACTGCGGTCATCACGGGTCCCGACAACATCGTCGTCGGACGGACGATCGTTCTGGATGCATCACAGACGCAGGGGCTGGGCGAGAACACGACGTACCGGTGGTATCGTGACCGCTCCGCGCGCGCGAGCGATACGGTGGAGGCGGTCTACACGCCCGAGAAGCCGGGCACCATCGTCTTCCGACTCGTCATCCGCACCACCATCTCTGGTCAGGAGTACGAGGTGGAGAAGCAGCATACAGTTGTGGTGTTCGAGCGGAAGATTGTCCTGATTGCCGATACGTCCGATGTGACGGAGGAGAAGATTGCTCTCCATCAGGAACAGGCGAAGGAGGCGGGCGTCTACCTTCTCGTGCTGCGTCCCGCCGAGAAAGACGGATCCGCCTCTGAACCGCTCGCCACCGTTATCGGCGCAAATATTGATGCCGTCGCCGGAGCGCAAGCGGTTGTGCTCTGGACAGACGATCCCGCATCCGGTCTCCAGGCGCTCATGAACGCGGCCGACACGAGCGGCATACCCTTTCTCGAGAAACAGTACATCATCGTGATCACCAGCCGCAGTCTCGCCGTCCTCGCGCGGACGGCGGGCGGCCCCTTCGCGGTGCTCAAGCCGGACAGCATCGTGCTGACGCGCAAAGAGTCCATCAATCCGCTCTTAACAGAGAAGGACATCCCCGCATTCCTGGAGGAACTTTCGAAGCGCGACATCGATGTTCGTGTGATCGACGCGTCCGCCGTCGCCATCCGTCCATGGAACGTGTTGTCCTCGCTCGTGAACTACATGCTGACGCACGGCGTTTCCAGCCAGACCGTCATTTTGCTCCTGATCCTTCCCATCATCGCGACGATCCTCGCATTCCTCCGGCAGGTGATCGGATTGACGACGTTCGGCCTCTTCACCCCGTCCATCGTGACCCTGAGCTTCCTCGCGCTGGGATGGCAGGTGGGCGTCATGTTCCTTCTGATCATCCTCTTCGCCGGCTACACGACGCGCGCGCTCGTTGCGCACTTCCGGCTCCTCCACGTGCCGCGCATGGCGATCGTCATCTGCGCGGTCAGTATCACCCTGCTCCTCCTCCTCTCTGCTTCCGCAGCGTTCGGCGTTACGTACGAGCGGGATACCATCTTCATTCTCCTCATCATGTCGACGCTCACGGAGAGCTTCCTCAGTCTCAAGGCCGAGGAAGGCTGGCGCAGCGCCGTCGCCGGGACGGCCCAGACCATCCTCGCTTCGCTCCTCTGCGTCGCCGTCGTCCAGTGGCCGCTCCTCCAGTCCTTCATCCTCGCGTACCCTGAGCTCATCCTCGCAACGATCTTCGTGAACATCGCGCTGGGACGCTGGTCGGGACTCCGACTCGTCGAGTACTTCCGCTTCCGCGAAGTCCTCGGACATCTCCAGGAGGAATGATCAATCTTCTACGCATCCTCGGCAACGGACTGCTGGGCATCAATGCCCGCAATCTCCTCTACATCCGCCCGTTCAATCCACGGAAAGCGGTTGCGTTCGCCGACGATAAGCTGCAGACGAAGATGTTCCTCGCCGCACGCGGGATCCCGACTGCGAAGATCTATGCGCGCATCGCTACGCGCGGACAGCTTCGCCAGTTCGATTTTTCCTCGTTGCCTTCCGACTGTGTCCTGAAGCCGAACAGCGGCTACGGTGGCGAGGGGATTCTCCTGCTCCATCGGAACGACGGGTCGTTCTCTTCGAAGGGGCGCGGCATCCTCACGGAGCGCGATCTCACGCGCCATATCGAAGACATCTTCGAAGGGCGGTACTCCATCGGCGGGCGGCGCGATACGGCGTTCTTCGAGCAACTGCTCACAGCGCACCCCTGTTTCGCCCCCTTCCGTCCGGACGGTCTCCCCGACATCCGGGTCATCGTCTTCAACCTCGTCCCGATTATGGCGATGCTGCGGATTCCGACCTCCGTGAGCTCCGGAAAGGCGAACCTGCACCTCGGGGGGATCGGCATCGGCATCGATCTTGCCAAGGGCGTGACGACGCATGCGGCGCAGTACCACCACACCATCGATCGACTTCCGCACGGGACGGATCCTGCCGGGATCACTATCCCTTTCTGGGATGACATTCTCCTCTTGTGCTCGCGCATCCAGTACATGACCAACATCGGCTACCTCGCCTGCGACATCACCATCACGCGCGAAATGGGCCCCGCTCTCCTCGAGGTCAATGCGCGGGCGGGTCTCAGCGTGCAGGTCGCCAATCTCGCCCCCCTCCAGTCGCGTCTCGAACGGGTGAAGGGGATTCGTGTACGCTTTCCGGAAAAAGGAGTGCGGATCGGACAGGATCTGTTCGGCGAGAAACTGCAGGAGAAGGCCGGAATCGTGCGACCCGTGCTCGGGCTCATGGAAACGGTGCACATTGCGGGAGCCGGCATCGAGTTCGCTGTTCCGGCCGTGATCGATCCGCGGCAGGAGAGGACGACATGCGAACAGAGTCTTCTCTCGGAGTTGTTGGAGAAAGGAGCCGTTGAGCCCGAAACGGAGAAGAGCGGAGCGTACCGGATCAAATTCACGCTGGGCGGGCGCAAGGTGCAGACTCTCATTGCAGAGGGGCAGGTCACTGCGCCCGGTCGTCTGTTGATCGGCAAGCGCGATCTCACTGGATTCCTCCTTGACCCCGGACGCCAGGCATCGTCTCCTCTTCCACGCAGACGCTCCGGGATGGACAGACGGGCGGCGGATCGCCTGCTCGCGCGGATCGACGATGACCTCTCCTCCCTTCGCTGGCTCAAGCCGGAGAATCTCCTCGGGGAATTGGAACATCTGCGAAGCGACCGTTCCTACCATCCTCATTTCCTCTACCCTCCATTTGATTCCCCGCTCGAAGAGGCAGAGTCCCGCCTCTCTCTGAGGGTGACTGATCATTCTCCTCTGGGGGTGCTCCTCGAGAAGAAGCGTCTGGAACTGCTGAGGCGCATCGTCCTCCTGCGTGCGCGGGGAGATGCGGTGAGGTTCACCCGTGCATCCGAGGAACTCTTCGGGGCGCCGACCTCCGCCCTCATCCGCACGGCGGAAGCCGCACTTGCCGGGATGAGAGCGGATGGGGTCAACACGGAAAAACCCATCGCACTCGCGGATGCCGTGACTCTGCTGCGCGCCGCTCTGGATCGCTATTCTCTTCGCGATTGGGAGGTCGTCGTCCGGCCGAAGATGGTGTCCGACTGTGCAGCCGGGAAGAATACCGTCTTTCTGCGGGAAGGAGCTTCTTTTACGCGCACGCGCATGGAGGCACTCATTGCCCACGAGATCGAAACACACGTGCTCACCGTGGAGAATGGTCGGCACCAGCCTTTCCTCCTCCTCCAGCGGGGGTGTGCAGCATATCTTGAAACACAGGAAGGGCTGGCGGTGTACAACCAGAACCGCGTGCTCCTTCCGGGACACGAGAAGCGCTTCGGGCCGGCGAGGAGCGTCGTGGGCATCGCGTTCGGTCTCACACATTCCTTCGCCGAGACGCGTACGTACCTCGAGGAGGTTCTCCGGTACTCTCCAGAGAAGGCGCTCACCAAAGCGATCGATATCAAGCGGGGGTTATCCGATACCAGCCTCCCGGGCGGATTCACCAAGGGATTGGTGTATCTCCGGGGCCAGCAGATGATCGAGCAGTTTGTGTCCGGCGGCGGCGACCTGCGTCGGTTGTACATTGGGAAGGTATCGTTGGATGATTTGGATCTCATCGAGCAGATTCCAGGTCTCCTTCCTCCGCTTCTGCTTCCCGCGTATTTGCAGGAGAAGTCACGGAAGGGGGGCGAGTGAGGAGGCTTGATGCGAGCAGCTGTTCGATGAGCTTTCCGACCTGCGTCTGCCAGCGCATCTGCTCCCACCCCTGGTGTCCTTTTTGGTAGTGCGTTTCCTGTTTGCTTCGTTCGCCGGGATCAAGGGAACGTAAGAACGCCTGTGCCGCCTGTTCGGTTTCTTCTTCGCTCGCTTCGATCTTCCGGTCAAGGACGAGCTGCTGGATGCCGAGACGGAGCGTGAGGCGGGACTTGGCCTGCTCGTTCAGTTCTTTCCGGAAATCTTCCACGCTCTTCTTCATCTGCTTCAGCCATTCCTCCATCGTCATGTTCTCACCGGCGATGCGTCGATTGAGATCCTCAAAGAGATCGCGCTGTTCCTCTTCGATGAGCTCCTCCGGCAGGTCGACGACCGTTCCAGTGCGGATTTGTTCGAAGAGCAGGCGCTCGCGGCGACTGCGCTCCGCGTGATCCTGCTCGCGGCGCATTTGCTCCTTGAGGCGGTTATGGAATTCCTCCGCTGTGGAAACACCCAGGTGTTCGCGGGCGAAAGCATCCGTGAGAGACGGCTTTGAGATTTCTTCCACCTTGTCGATGGTCACGTGGAAGGTGACCGGCTTCCCGGCCAGCGCTTCCGCGTGGTAGGGCTTCGGGAAGTTGATCGTGAAGGATTTCCGTTCGCGCTTCTTCATGCCCTTGAGCGCTTCCTCGAAGCCGGGGATGAGCGAGGAGCTCCCGATGACGACGACGTGTCCGGTCGTTTCCGTTCCTTCGATTTGCTTCCCCTGGTCATCGAATCCACGGAAATCGATGGTGACTTGGTCGCCTTCCTTCGCTGCACGATCCACTTCTTTCGCGGTCTGGTGCTTCTCGAGGATGAAGTCGATCATCTTCCGCACGTCTTCCTCCTTCAACGGGAGGTCATTCTTCTTGATCGTGAACGATCCTTTCACGGTGACATCGGGTTTCTCGACGAAGGTGACGGAGAGCGTGAGGGGTTCTTTGGACGTGATCTCGACTTTGGGCGGGAGAATGGGGTTGAGTGCGTGCTCTTCGATGAGGGACCGGAAGGTTTCGGGGAGGAGGGAACGGACGGTTTCTTCGAAGAGCTGATCCGGGTTCACCCGGCTCGCGACCAGGTTTTCCGGGATTTTCCCGGGACGGAAGCCTTTCAGGTTGAGCGAAGAGCCGAGGTGCTTCAGCGCGGCCAATTCAGCGTTCTTTTTACGGGCATCCTCGATCGTGACGGTGCACACGGAGCGCTTTCCCTTCAGCCGCTTGATGGTGGAAGTGTTCTTGGGCATGGACTTACTCTCGCTTCCGCCAGTAGACGAGGAGCGGGGTTGCGATGAAGAAGGAGGAATATGTTCCGATGATGGTTCCGATGATGAGCGCGAGCATGAACCAGCGGATGCTCACCGGTCCGAAGAAGACCATGGCGAAGAGCATGTAGAGGGCGGTCTGCCCCGTTCCCATGGTTCTGACGACGCTCTCTTGGAGGCTGCGCTCGACGACCTGTTCGAAATCTTCATTACGATTCGCGAGGGAGACGTTCTCGCGGATGCGGTCGAAGATGACGATCGTGTCGTTCGTGGAGTACCCCAGCACCGTGAGGAGCGCCGTAACGAAGAGCGTGTCGAATTCGAACGTGGTGAAGAGACTCAGGATGACGAAGATCCCCGTCGTGATGAGCAGGTCATGGAGGAGGGCGAGGACGGCAAGGACGCCGAATTTCCATGGACTGAAGCGACGTGGGACATTCCGGAAGGCAAAGGCGAGGTAGAGGATGATGCCGACACTCGCGGCGAGGAGTGCCAAGAGCGCGCGGCTCTTCATGGTGGCGCCCACCGTGGGTCCGATGGTGGTGAATTGAAGCTCCTTGATTTCGCCGAGTGCGGTCGTGAGATGGGAGAGCAGTGCGAGGTGCTCCTCATTCGTCATGGTCTTGAGACGGATCAGGACGGATCCATCTTGCGTTGCGGTGACGGAGGGGTTCACGAGGGTGGAACCGTCCGTCAGGCGAAACGTCTCAAGGGCACTCGTGAGTTGTTCTTTTGTTGTTGCTTCGGGCAGTGCGAGTTCGATGAGGCTCCCTCCCGAGAACTCGATACTCAGCTTCAGCCCGGGGGTGAAGAGGAGCACGATGCTCGTCACGGCGGCGAGGCCGGAAAAGACGAGGAGGACTCTGGCGGTACCGAGGAAACTCATGATCGGGAAAAGAGGAAATATCGCGAAAGAGCCTAGCGGGTCTCAAACAAAAAAGCGATAAAAAGTGCAAAGAATCCGGAAGTGCTTTCTCGGAGGAAAAGGTTCTTGCCTTTCCGCTGCCCCTCTCCCCCGCACATGGGGGAGAGGATGGGTGAGGGGGGCGGCGCTCTACTGTTTTTCGACCGTCAGCTTGGACATATTCCAGCTCCGCTCGAGCGACCACCGCAGGGATCCCGTGAGGGGGACAGGGCAGAGGAGAGGGGGATCGGTGTTCAAGAGAGATGGGAGCGCGATGTTCATGATGGGTGGGATGGATTGGCTTTCGATGAATCCTCCTGCGGTGATCATCCCCCCCTTCATGGGATTCTCCGGGAGGAAGGAGTCAGAGTCTTTCCCGGAGAGGAGCGAGTCGAACACCTGCGCATCATTACTGATGATGAAGGTTCCGTCTGCTCTCGCGAGGAACAGTGCGGCATCAGAATCGCGCTCCATCCGCGAGATCTGCCACGCGCCCTGGCGGGAGGAACGCTTCCGCATGTTCTTCGTGACCGAACGCACATCCGTCCAGAGACCATGATTGGGCAGCTCTTTCCGGAAGACCGCTACGCTCTTTTCCTGCGCGAGGAATCCCTCCGTCATTTTTTCGAGCGTTTCCCGGACGAAGGCCGGGTCGTTGTGTTCTCCACGGATGCCCATGGCGAGGGTCCCCGATGCGGTGGGTTTGATGATGAAGGTCGTTTCCCGTTCGAGGAGCGGGAGGACGTCAAAGGGGAGACTGACGGTCTCTCCGAAATACTGCTCCAGTCCGAAACGCAGTCTTCCTTCGAGGAGGCTTTGAGCCGGGAGATCGATGCGCGTCAGGAGTTCCTTCCACGATTGCCGGGGTTGCGCGAAGCGAAGGGACAGGCCATTACCCTCGGGCAGGAATGGTTTTACGGAGCGGAGCAGCTGCGGGCTCCGGCCGTTGAACGTGAGCTCGGTGCCGGATGCCGTCCAGCGGATGAGTGCGTGTGTCACATTAGGCGGGAGGAGAGAGAGCGCAAGGGAGTCTATGAGGGATGCGGGCGGAGGGAGAATCGCGAGAGCAATGAACGCAAAGGATCCGTCGGGAGCTGTCTGTCGCATGAATGTCCGGAACGTTTGATCCGACTGCAGGCGACCGGTTTGCCCTCTCAGGGTATTCACGATCTCCGGGTGGGAGCTCGTCACGAGGAACGGGCCGAGGACGATGCTCCCGTCGGGGGGTGTTTCCTGCGAGCGCGTGAAGGACACGGATGCCAGTTCTCCGGCAGGGGTTCGGAGGAGTGCCACTGCGTCCGCAGGTTCCGCCAGTTCGCCCATGTGCAGGCTCTTTGCGAAGTATTGGAGTGCCGTGGGTGGTGTACGCATGAAGAGGGCGACGGTACGATCTGCGGGGAGGAAATCCGCAGGCTGCATTCCCATGACGGTGACCGTCCTCGTCATTTGGAAGAAGAGGATGCCAAGTGCGCCTGCCACGATGGCGGCCATGCCGAGAGCGACAAGTGTCCGCGTGCGGTGCTTCATGCGGTTTGAGTGTACGGATGAACGCGGTTGAAGAAAAATGAATTCGTTCAAGCCTCACCCCTGTCCCCCTCCTTCCGACCTCATCCCCAGCCCTTCTCCTCTGCGGAGGAGAAGGGAGTTGTATTGTGTGTGTTTCCCTCTCCCCCTGCCCCCTCCCCCGCCAGCCTTCGCCAATGCTCCGGATGGCAAGGAGGGGGAGGGTTGGGGAAGAGGGAAAAAACAAACAAAAACATTTACAGTTCCCCTCGCCACCGCAGTGGAGAGGGGAAAGGGGTGAGGTCGATTGCGGCGGAGACGAGGAAGGAGGCTGTCATGAGGAGTCCTCATTTCAGCGCCTCCAGCTCTTCCCGCACCCCCGCCATTTCCGGATTGAGTTGTAGTGCTTTTTCGAAGGCGCTCTTCGCTTCGTCCGTGTGCCCGGTTGCCTGCGCGGCGAGTCCGAGGAGTTCGAAGCTGAGCGGATCCTCCGGCCAGCGCTTCACCGCTTCCTCCGCTTTCACGTAGGCGGTTTCTGCGTCTTTGAGGTCGATGGCTGTGCGGATGAAATCCTCGAATGTCTGGAGGGAGGCATCCTTTTCTTCCGTGAGGGCTTTCTTCTGTGCGAGCACGAGATCGGTGTTGCCGGCGAGCTCTGCCTCCTCCGCGATCCACCTCTGCACTTCCGATTTCGGTTGGAAGCCGTTCTCCAGAGCGTACTCGAGGAACGTGATGGCGTTGTCGTGCTCTCCGAGTGCTCCGTACGTCCGTCCGAGGAAGTACTGGATCTCGGGCTTCTGCGGGTCGATGTTGTAGGCGTGCTCGAGGGACGTGAGCGATTCCGCGTAGCGTTCCGTCACCAGTTCGCAGTAGCCCTGCACGATCCATGCGTCGCGGTAGTCCTCCTTGCTGTTCGTCACCTGCACGAGGAGCGGGATGGCCAGTTCGCATTCCTGCACCTGTGCCAGAGCCCGGGAGAGGAGTGTGATCAGGTGAAGATTATTTCCCTCAGGGAAGAGCGCGAACTCGTCGTAGGCTGCCTGCAGAGTGCGCGCGTAGGACCGGAGCGTGGGTTCCCATCCGCCGCTCACGCTCCTGAGCTCCTCCTGTGCCTTTTCATGTTCCCCTTGCACGATGGCGAGCAGCGAAAGCCCGTAGTGTTTCTGCGGGGAATCGTCGGCGCCATTCAGGAGGTTTTTCGCCCGGAGGAGTTCGCCGGACCGAAGCAGCGTAATCGATTCGAGGAGGAGCAGATCCTCCGCCCGGGCACCGGCCTGCTTCATTTTCTGGATGGTTTTCCCGACCGCTTCGATGTTGCGCCGCTGCAGCTGTGCCTGCGCCAGTTTCCGGAGCGCCGTCAGTCCTCCGCCCGCATCCACCGATTTCTGGTACTCGGTTTCGGCTCCTTTCCAGTCACCTTTGAGTGCCAAAAGGTCTCCTGACCGTAGTTTGAGGAGGGCGGTATCGCGCGGGTCGATGGCGGACGGATCATCCGCGATCACCACCGCTCCGGAATCCGTCCGGGTCGTCGCCTCCGGATGCATGGTGAGGAGCGCCGTCGAGGACTCGATCTGCCACCAGAGGAAACTGACGAACAGCGCGCAGAGAGCGAGGGCGAGGCCGACGGGGAAGAGGACGCGGGGGCTGATCTTCACAGGGTGTGAAGCCTAGCAAGGTTGAGGGAGAGATGCCAGTCTTCACTCCACCCTCGGACTCAGTTCCCCGTCTTCCTCCTCTTTGCTCGCTTTCTTGAAGTGCTCTTTCGCCGCGGCTTCCGCGAGGTGTTTCGGGATGACCGCCTCGATGGCGCCCCACTTCGCCTCAGTGTCCTTGGGGAGCAGGATGGTCACCTGATCGCCCACTTCCGCGCGGTAGAATGTGACGGAAGCGAGGAGCACGCGGAAGGCCTTTCCCTCGGCGAGGACCTTGTACTGCCCGTCCTCCTGGATGAGCACACCCATGATCGTGCGGCGGGGGATGGGGGCGATTTGCTTGTAGATGAATTTGCCTTCGTCCGTGATGGTGAGCTTCATGCCGTCGCCCTCTGCCAGTTTACTCTTCGAAGCGTAGTTCGCCGGAACGGGGTACGTCTGGCCGGTATTGTCGACCATGTTCTGCCCGTCGAAGACGCCCTCGATCACGCGGCCGCTCACGGCGCTGTTGCCCGTGAAGGACTCGGCGCGGGAGACGATGCGTTCTCGGTCGGTATCGGACACGCCGGTGAAGTCGCGCAGGAGCGATCTGGCCGTCTTGAGAGACGACATGGCGGAGTCGACCAATTCCTGAATCTGGAGGAGCTTATCGTCGGACATAGGAAAAAAAGAATTAAGCTAGAAGGGAAAACAACATCATTCCAGAGGGCGGGACTGCTTGCACATTTCCGCTTCCCCTCTCCACCCGGAGGGGGGAGAGGATGGGTGAGGGGGCGTGTGTGATGTGAAACGTAAGGTGCACTTTGGTATGGAGGAGTGGGGGTGAGGATGTTCGCGGGTTGTCGTTCAGAGTTCCTCGACGCGGATATTCAGGTTGACTTCCCGGAGACGGCGACGGATTTCGATGTCTGTGAGGAGTCCTGCCTGAGCGCCGATGAAACCAACGACACTCGCTGCATTCATGGTACCCGCCTTGAGCGCCGTCGGCAAGTTCTCTCCCGAGAGGAGTGCCCACGTTGCGCCGGTGCCGAAGGCGTCTCCGGCCCCCGTCGTTTCAACGACAGAGACATTGGATTGTATAGGGCAGTGATAGAGGGCATGCCCATCCGATGCGATGCATCCTTCTTTTCCGCATGTAATGCAGACGTTCAGAGCGCCCGCGTTGAGCAGGGAACGAAGGGCTTTCTCCGCGGTCGGTTCTCCTGTGAAGATCAGCGCTTCTTCATCATTGACGAGGAAGAGATTTGACGCGGCAACGAGACTCCGGTTTCCTTCCGTGCGTAATCCAGCCGTGATGTGACATCCCCCCGGATTCCACGTGAGGCCGGGTCCCTTCTTGTCCCGGAAGAGATTCACGATATTGTCCTGGATGTCGCAGCTGTCGTCCTGGATCCGGTTGAGGTACACCCAGTCCACCTGTCCCGCCGCTTCGCGGTCGAACGTGGCGTCGTGCAGATGCGTGTTCGCCCCCGGGGTGTAGAGGATGGTCCGGTCGCCGGACAGAGCGGTCAGGATGATGGAGAAACTGGAAACTTCATCTTCCACGACCACGGCAGAGCGGATGTCCACGCGCTCTTTCCGTAAGGTCTCGAGGAGTCGTTCACCCCACTGGTCGGATCCCACGATGCCGCAGAAACCGGCATCGCAGCCGAGGCGCGAGAGCCCGACGGAAGTGTTCGCCGCTCCGCCGCCACTCGTCTCCCGGACGTCGCTCACGCGCACTTTCTCACCGATGGCGAGGACGAACGCCTGACGGTCGCCCGTGCGTTGTATGGATGCGGAGGGGATGCGCACGAAGAGATCCTCCGTCGCGCCGCCGATGGAGATGGTCCGGGGTCGCTTCGTCATGTGTCAGAGATGGTAGCGCTCCTGTGCTTTCTCCCGGAATTCCATGGTGAGCTTCAGCGTGCGTCGGCGGTGCCAGTGGAGGATGAGGAAGAGGCCGCTCACGGAGAGCGCGATCCAGACGAACGAGGCGGGCAGCCCCACCGTCGGTGTGCGCGGAGCGCCGGCGTGTGTCGTTCCTGTCGGTTGTTCCTGTTTGGGGATTACGGTTCCCTGCAGCGGCTGTCCGTTGACCGTCACGGGGGCGGAAGGCTGCGGGGTGAACACGTTACCGGCCCCTGCGGGCGTGCCCGTTCCGTCAGCGGCCAGCTCCTTGAGGGCGTTGCCGGTCGTTGCGATGGGCGTGATCCGGATGAAGTAGGGGATACCATTCAGCAAATCACGGAGCATGTAGCTCTGCTGCGTTCCGTTGATCATGCGCTTCTCGGCGAAGTTCCCGGCCTCTACGCCGTATTCGAGGAGGTACGAAGCCAGCGGCGTTCCCTGTGACAGGTTGGACCACTCGATCTGCAGCGCGCCGTTCTGCGGGGTGATTTTCAAGTCCAATCCGAGCGGAGAGGCGCTCACGGTCTCGCTCTTTGCCGCACTCTCGCGATCGCCCTGCAGGGCAGTGACGGCGAAGAAGTACAGAGTTCCGCCCTTGAGTCCCGCGACGGTGGCCGAGGAGGCGGCGCGATCGGTTTCCAGCGTGTAGCCGAAGTCGTTGGCAGTCTCGCCGACGTAGATGCGGTACGCATCCACGCGCTCGGATGTGACGGGTTCCCACGTCAGGATGACGGCATCCACTTTCGCTTCGGCCTTGACGCCGGTCACGCCCGGAAGGCTGCGCTTTTCGACGACCAGAGTCCCGCGGACTTCCACGGTATTCCCGGCTCCGTCGGCTGCCGTAATGCTCGGCTGGTAGGTATTGGCGACTGGTGCGGTGAACGTCGCCCGATACGATCCCGAAGCTCCTTTATTCTCTACAAGAGTCAATTCATCCTTGCCCACTTTCACTTTCATGGAGGCGAGTGCAGGTTCGCTCTGGACGGTGAGTGTCACCGTTTCCCCTTCCTTGGGGCTGGCGGGTTCGAAGGTGATGTCTCCGATTTCCGGTGCAGTGGCATCGAAGCGGATGTGGATGTTCCCGGAATCGACGCGCCCCGTATCATCGCGAACGCGCAGGGTATGGTCGATCTGATTGGGACTGAGTTCCACGGGGATTTCGAACGTACCGGTGTCATCCGTTTCACCTGTGACATCTTCTTCACCGCCGCTGATGATGAGATTCATGAAGGCGGGACCCTTGCCCTGGACAGTGATCCGCGTCTCTCTCACCGTGCTTTCCCGTTTGGGGGAGGTGATCTGAATGGAAGATGACCCCGTACTTCCGCCCGATACGGTCACTGTTTTCTCTCCGAAGACAGAGGCATTCGCACTGTCCTCCGCATGGATGGTGTGCTGTCCGGGGGTGCGCAGCCTGAGGCCCAGCGTGAGCACTTTCTGTCCCAGGTTCTGCGGCTGGAACTGCACTTCTCCGTTGAGCGGCAGGAGCGCCGTGGGATCGGTGGAGGACAGGAGGACGGTTCCCATGTAGTCCTCGACGCGGTTTCCGTTCTTGTCGACTGCCGTGATGCGCATGGTCGTGTCTTCGTTGGGCTTCATCGTTTCGGGCACGTCGAGGACGAAGGCGGCGACCACATCGAAGGCGGATGCCTGTGCGTAGAGCGGCCGGCCCGCGACGTCGCCGACGATGCGGCTTCCCGAAATTCCTGCGGTGGTAGTCGTGCCCGTCGGCATTTGCTGCATGCCCTGCTGCATGCCGTACGGCATCTGAATGACGTAGAAGGGGTATGGCATGGACGCTGCCGCCTGTCCCGCGTATCCTCCTGCGTTCTGGACTATTCCCGCGGAGAGGGAAACGGATCCCTCCAGGGTTTTCCCGCTCATGAGATCGAGCGCGCGGAAGGTCGCCGTGCCCGCTTGCGTCGTTGTGACGGAGAAACGCTGCGTGCCGCTGTCGTCGGTTTCGCTCCCGAGCGGAGTGATCACGTCATTGTCTCTGCTGGAAATCAGTTCCATTGGGCGCTCAGGCAGGGGATTCATAAAACGGTCGCGGAGGATGACGGTCACTTCCGCCGCATCCGCGCCGTCGGGCGTGATACTGGTGCGATCGCTCTGGAGGCTGCTCGCGGCCGTATCCAGACTCTCCGGCAGCACTTCGAACGATGACGATGTTTCCACCGTTTCGCCCAGCAGGAGTTCGACATTGTAGATGCCTGCAGCTTCGGTCTCCGATCCGCTCACCCGCACGGTCGCATGTCCCGTCGTATCGCTCGAGAGGGCGAAGGGGATTTCACTGCCGAGCGGCGGGGTGACGACGAGGGTCGGGTTGCTCCCGGATGCGATGCCCTCCGCGGAGATTTCCGTTCCGAGGCCGGCAACGGTGTCTGCCGCGGAGAGGGCGAACGCGCCGATTGCCTGCAGCGGGATGGCCAGGGCAATGATTCCTGTAAGCGAGAGGAGTGTGAGTTTTCGCATAAATCCTCTCAGTCTAGCAGAAAAGGCTCTTCGGCTCAATTCCTAAGTCGTGTATTTGACCATGTCCAATAATTTTGTCGATGCCACCTTACGGTGGTGGGCGTGTTCCCGTAAACCACGAACACTTCACAGTATCCGCCGTGAGCGTATGATGACGTTCACTATGAAGAAATCCCTCACTCTCCTCCTCTTTTCGTGCATGTTCCTCGCGTCCTGCGGGACGGCGGCAACGACGGCCAGTTGCAACAAGGATTACTGGGACGGGACGTACGGTACCTGTCTGCCTGCGGGGTGGGTCGTGATGGATAAGGAGACGCTCGCAGCGCGCGGGGTCCCGAGTGAAACGGTGACGGCATTCAAAGCTGAAAAATCAGTGTCGGGGCAGTTCCCCACCATCACCGTGACGCGCGAAGTCCTCACGCAGCCGCTCACGCCCGCCGATTACAGCGATGCCTCCATCCGCTCGGTGAGCGTGCTGCCGAAGTACGCCCTCATCGATACGAAGAAAGTTTCCATCGACGGGAACGAAGTGTCCCTCCATACCTTCTCTTCGCAACCCGTAGAGTCCGATCCGGGACGGCGTTTCTTCCAAGTGAGTACGGTGCAGGATTCCGTCGGGTACACCGTGACGGCGGCGGTGCCGATGTTCATCGAAGACGATCTTGCTTCCCAGATTACGCTCATCCTCGAGAGTTCGACATTCGTTGCTCCGGCGGAGGAGGAGGGCGAGAGCAGTACGTAGCCGGTTGGAGGTGCCGGTGGGAATTGCACCCACGTATGGGGGTTTTGCAGACCCCTGCCTTACTACTTGGCTACGGCACCAGCATAACTGCCAATCGATCTGAAGGAACTATAACGACATCTTCCCGCCCGCCATAGCTCCGAAAGAAATGAGGAGCGACGGTGGGGCTACGGCACCAGAGCGGAGGAAGCGTACCAGAAAACAGAATGGAGAAGAAAACGTCTTGCAGAGCTTAGCAATGTTCGACACGTCAGTACCCTATGCACTGGTTGTAGGCGTCCTGCGCAGCCTGATACTCGTTGCCGCACTGGGTGAGGCATGCCTCCTTCTGGTACGTCGGGTAACTCGGGAGGTTCCCGCACTTCTGCCAGCAGTTGTATTCCGGCTGGACGCACGTCCGCGGGACGGAGGGTGTCGATGGGCTGGAGGGTGGCGAGGACTGCGGTGCCGGTGCAGTCGGGGTGTCCTCCGGACACTCCTCTTCCGGAGCGTCTGCGCTCCCGTTGACGGGTGCGGAGCACTTCCAGTTCGTGACTGTCCCGTCTGCGTGGTTCACCTGCCCGCCTCCGTTGATGGATCCGCTCACACCGAGTGAACGACCCGATCGTGTGAAGTGGAGACTGTAGGTTACGGAAACCCCTTGTGTGATGGGGAGCGTGAAAGACACATTCCCGTTTCCATCGATACGGGTGGAGCCGGCAGCCGTCGGCAACACGTTGTTGACGACGGTCCCTCCTTCATTGAAGTCTTGCTTGAGAGTCTGACCATCGTCGCTCGTGCACTTGATCGTCCCGTGTAGTCCGTATGCCCCATCCCACGTCCCCCCCGTCGACGGAGAGCGTAGAGCGGGTATGCTGCTCGTCTGTGAAGATGTCTGAGGACTGGAGGGTACTGAAGGAAGTTGTGGCTGCCGGATTTGTTGTGGTGCCGGCGTCTGTTGCGTGGAGACGGGAGCGGCGGCGGACGTCGTTGCCGAGAGGGGCGACCAGCCGCCGGAGACGTCTGTCGTGCACGAGACGGGAACCGGCTGTCCGCTGCTGCTCGTGACGGAGAGCCTGCCCGTCGCCTGCGCGCTCGCGAAGACCGTGTCGTTCGAGCGTGTGAAGTGGATTTTGGCTGTAATGGTGCCCGTCGAGAGGACGGCGTTGCCTTGGGCATCGATGGGTGCGCTCAGGTTCCCGCTGGTGACGACGTTATTTTTCACGGTGAAGATATCATTCGTCGTCTCCAGCTTCGTCGTGCCGTCGCTGAGGTTTGTACATTTCACTGTCCCATTGACGGGGTAGGCACCGTCCCAGGATCCTTTTGGCGGCAGGGATGGGGCTGTGGCGTGTGTCGTCGTCGTGCGAGTTGTTGATGCCGAAGAAGCGGAAGAAGAGCGTGTGGATGTTCTGGAAGAGGAGCTCATCACCTGCGGAAGAGGCAGAGTGGGAGTGAAGAGGGGAGTGGGTTTCACCCCGCGACCGGTGATTGCATCATACACACACGTTGCGAATGCCTTGCCCCCGTTGGGGTATGCGCGCATGCAAGCGCGCTTTGCCCGCTGAGCACATGCTCCTTTCTGGTTTCCGGAAAAAGAGACATCCCTGCATACCGGGATGGTGTCCGTTGCCGGCGTGCTGCTTACAGCCTGCGCCGGAGAAGCCGATGACGATGACGATGAGCGAACAGGTGTTGTCGGAGTATTCTGCGTATTTCCTCTCCCACCGCACGGCATGCCCGGTGCCGGAACGCAGGTGCCCTTACCGACACTTGGCACCACGATATCACTCATTGTTGCGGTGATGCTTTTCTCTCTCCACGACTGTACACCGATTGTTGTGTAGAAGAGTGCAGTGATCGAGAGGAACACTGCCCAAAGAACGCTTGGTCGGGAACATGTGCGATCCATATGTATGTGAGAAAAGATTGTAATAGATATTATAATATAAAATTGCTTAATAAGCAATAATGTCCATTCTAGCTCCTTCTGAGAAGCATGTATATTGTACAGTATTTTATTAAAGAGTCTATGCATTGACTAACATTAATAATTATATATTGTTACTACATGTCTACGGAACATCCCGATCATCCATCTTTCATCGATGTTCCCGCGTCAGAACGGATGTATGCCCTAGAAGCGATTCTGCAGCGCATGCGACAAGAGTCGCTTTCTCCTGTGGAAGAGTTTGCCATGCAAAAGGCTATTGCACTCTTTTTGTTGGGGGAAAGAGTCAGTTGGGGGATACTCCAGTCGCACGTTTTTCAGGCCGCGAGACTTGAGTTGCCTGATATAGAAATCGCTGAAAATATCGTTGATAAGGCAATGAATTCGTTGGCGACGAAGGGACTGCTTCACTTTGAAGATGATATTGGAAATCAAACGATTAAAGTGCGTATCGGTGCCATCATGACGCGTGGGCGGGAGCAGGAGTGTGCTGTGTTTGTGCGAAGTCTCTATCATTTTGAATACGACAGTCGCAATCCTAAATCTGGCAGAGATCAATCTTGAGTGCAGGAAATGAGTATGCTGTGGCAAGGAACACAGAAAGGGGCTCAGATGAGACCTTGCCTTTTCCCTGAAGATTGCTATGATGCCCGAAATACCATGGCAAAGCCAAAGCCCATCATGCCGGCATCCGCGAATCCGAAGGACTACTGCATCGCAACGCTCGGGAGCCACAGCGCACTCCAGATCCTCAAGGGGGCGCGCGACGAGGGGATGCGCAACCTCGTCATCTGCAAGAGGGGTTCCGAGCGGCCGTACAAGAGTTACGGTGTCGCGGACGAGATCCTCCTCGTCGATGACTGGGCAGAGTGGAATGAAGCGCTCGAGGAGGAACTGATCAAGCGCAATGCCATCGTGATTCCCCACGGATCCTTCGTGGCCTACCTCGGCCCCGAGCGCGTCCTGAAGACGCAGGCCATGTACTACGGCACCAAGGAGATCCTCAAGTGGGAGAGCGACCGCACGCTGGAGCGGCAGTGGTTGCTGAAGTCCGGGTTGCTCCTCCCCCGCGTCTTCGAGAAACCCGAGGACATCGATCGCGCGGCCATCGTGAAGTTCCACGGCGCCGGAGGAGGATTCGGCTACTTCATCGCGAAGAATGCCGAGCAGTTCTGGGAGGTGAAGAACCGCAAGTATCCGGAGCTGAGTGATTACGTGCTGCAGGAGTACATCGTCGGCGTGCCGCTCTATGTGCACTACTTCTACTCGCCGATCACAAAGGAGCTCGAAATCATGAGCTTCGACAAGCGCTACGAGAGTAACGCTGACAGTATCGGCCGCATCCGCGCCGAGGACCAACTGGCCACAAACATCTTCACCAGTTACACCATCGTCGGGAACATCCCCGTCGTGGTGCGCGAGTCATTACTCCCCGAGTTCTTCGCCATGGGCGAACGCGTTGTTTCGGAGAGCCGGAATCTCGGTGCCGGTAAAGGTCTCTTCGGCCCCTTCTGTCTCGAATGCATCGTGACACGCAAACTGCAGATCTTCGTCTTCGAGATCTCCGCCCGCATCGTCGCCGGCACCAATCCCTTCATCGAAGGGTCGCCGTACACGCAACTTCGCTACAAGGAGCCGATGAGCACGGGACGCAGGCTTGCACGGGACATCAAGGAGGCTATTGCTGCGGGGAGGCTGGATGAAGTACTGGGATAGCACGCAGTTATTGGTTTTTGGTTGTTGGTTTTTTAGTTTACACTCCAATGTATGAATATTGCTGATCTCCTCAGGGGCTACGATCTCGCCAATCTCACAGTCGGCGTTCTTGGCGGTCATAGCGCACTGGACGTCTCGCATGGCGCGAAGAAGCACGGATTCCGGACGGTGTGCATAGCGCGGAAGGGGAGGGAGCGAACGTACACGGAATATTTTAGGACGAAGGACGAAGGACTTAGGACGAAGGACTTAGGACGAAGGACTCGTGATAGCATTGGCTGTATTGATGAAGTAATCGTTGTCGATAATTTCGAGGATATATTGAACAAGGACATTCAGGAGAAGCTTAGAAAATTGAATACAATATTTATACATAATCGCTACTTCTGGGTGTACTTCTCCGACTTCGCGAAAGTGGAACATGAGCTCAGACTGCCGATCTTCGGTTCCAGATCGCTCCTGAAGATCGAGGAGCGCGACCAGCATTTCTCGCAGTACGACCTCCTCTCCGTCGCCGGCATCCGCGCACCGAGGATGTTTAAGAGTCCCGCAGACATCGACGGACCGGTCATCGTGAAAGCGAGCGAGGTACAACGGAAGTACGAGCGGGCGTTCTTCATCGTCAATAGTGCAGCGCAGTGGGAGAAAGAGGGGACTCGCATGGAGAAGGAGGGGAAGGTTTCTTCCGCCTGGAGGAAGGCGACCATCGAAGAATTCGTCATGGGTGCTCCGGTGAATTTCAATTTCTTCTCCTCTCCACTCACGGGACAATTAGAACTTCTCGGCACGGACATGCGTCGCCAGACCAATCTGGATGGGTTCCTCCGGATGCTCGGGAGTGAGCAGGAGAAAGTGCTGAAGGCAGGGATTGATCTGAAAATGATCGAGACCGGTCACGTCGCCTGCACGGTCAAGGAATCCCTCCTCGAGAAGGCATTCGAGATCGGGGAACGCTTCGTCTCTGCGACGAAGAATCTCTCTCCCGAGATCGATCCCTCCGGCAAGGGGATCATCGGACCGTTCGCCTTGCAGGGTGCCGTGGTTGCGGAGGATGGCAGGGAGGATATCGTCATCTTCGACGTCTCCATGCGCATCCCGGGCTCGCCTGGCACCTTCGCCACCCCGTACACGCGCTACCTCTATGGCGAGACGATGAGTGTGGGTGAGAGAATAGGTATGGAGATTCGCAGGGCGGTGGAGGAGGGGAGGGTGGAGGAGATCGTCACGTGAGTGCGTCTGCTTTCAGATTCTCTCTTGATTCAGTGTCCATTCAAATGTACACTTAAGATACTTTTCAAGTGTTACTATGCCTAAGGACATTTCCATCAAAGAACTGCGGGCGAATCTCTCTTTGATCGCCGATCATGTAGAAAGAGGGGAATCATACCGCGTTATCCGCCGCTCGAAGCCTTCATTCTATATCGTGAAGATCGACGCCGAAGTGCCTGAGGAGGGCTGGGAGACCGTGGTGGATTTCACGGACGGGGGAAAGACGGAAGGTGTTCCAATTGAAAAGGTTTTGAAGGAAATGCGCAAGTTACGGCGTTAATATGGAAGAGTGGAAAAAGCAGCTCCGGAAGATGCCGTACTCAAGCCGCCAAAGAGTCATGGCAGCGCTTCTGCTCTTGCAGTCACGGGATTTCGGATCATTGGATCGAAGACAGTTGAAAGGATATGAGCACATTTACCGGATCCGCATTGGCAATTACCGCGTGATCTACTTTGACGATGGCGCGCGGATCATATTCAGAGCGATTCGCAGGAGGAACGAAGCCACCTATCGGGATTTTTAAGGAATCCAGCAGAGGATTTTCTTCGGCTGTCGCCTGCACTTCTCCGTTTCAGTTGACGGCAGTGGGCGCGGATCGTACGTTCCTTTCCTTATGCTCCCCGATCTGGATCCGCTTACGGATGAGGAAGTCCTCAGCCGCCTGTTGGACAAAAATCATCTGGCATACCGTGAAAGCGCTCTGTTCCGGCAAAGGATTGAGAGGATGGAACAGAGCAGGTATGAGGAGGCGATGCGTGTCTTTCTTCGCCTGCAAGGTGCGGGAGGCAGCGGCTTTCCCGGCAGCAAGAAAAGGGAGTGAAGGGGCGAGCTACGGTGGGCAACCTCCTGCGGAGGTTGGTGGAGCATGCCGGGTTCGAACCGGCGACCTCCTGCTTGCAAAGCAGGCGCTCTACCAGCTGAGCTAATGCCCCACGTTTATCATTTTATCAGAGTTTTTCCTTTGAAGCTTCTGTTTTTGGAAATAGACTGTCGGCGTCCAGTGCCCCTCTAAAAAGTCTTCATTGAAATCAAGGGGCGACCATTTTATGGTCGAAGAGGAAGCTTTGTGGCATTGGATGAATGCAGGGATAGGCTCCCCTTGAGCCTGTCCCTTCTTTACGGTGCCGGAGGAGTTTTCAGCGAGAAGGGCATGAGGAAGCGGACGATCGGCATGAGGGCGACGGAGGTGAGGTTGAAGATGGCGGCGACGGAGATGAGGAAGAGCAGGATGGAACTCATGACGACGACGTTGTAGACGCCGCCCAGCTTATGCATCCATTCCGCATCTCCGATGGTATCGCCCACCGACTCGCGGTGACGGATCATGAAGAAGGAAAGCGCGATGCCGACGAGTCCGAGGATGATATGCATAGCTTCTTAAGAGAGTGCTTTCTGGAACTCCGCTTCGATGTCCGCTTGCGAGCGGACGCCGACGAAGGAGGAGACGGGAGATCCGTCCTTGAAGAGGATGAACATGGGGATGCTCATCACGTTGAACTGCTGAGGCATTTCAGCATTCTCATCCACGTTCATCTTCATCACCTTCACTCTGCCCTCGTACGCGGTGGCGAGCTCGTCCACGACCGGACCCATGGCCCTGCACGGGCCGCACCACGGAGCCCAGAAGTCCACGAGGACGGGGATCTTTGACTGGAGCACTTCTGTTGCGAAGGATGCATCGGTGACGGGGGAGGACATGGGGATTGGGGATTGGGGACTAGAGTACTAGGGCAAAGGGGAGGAGACTTTCTTGAGGTGAAGAGAAGAAATGAATAATTGATAATTGATAATTCTTCGCTATTCCCCCTTACCGTGGGTGAGGATGTCCTTGGTGATCTGCTTACCGATTTCGACGGCCGGCTGGCCATAGGGATCGATGCGGTAGAGTTTGCCCAGGAAGACGGTTTCGGCGAGGAGCAGGAAGAAGAGCTGGCCCAGATGCAGGGCGTCGAGGCGGGGGAGTGTGATCGTTCCGTGCGGGCGCTTGGCGCGGGTGAGGGCGCGGCTGGTGCCTTCGTAGCATGCGTCGATGAGCTGGCCGAACGTCTTGCCTGCGACTGCGCGCAACGCATCCGGGACACGTTCGGGGACGGAGAGACGCGGTTTCTCCTCCTCACGGATGAAGAGGTGCCAGCATTTGCGCGGTCCTGCCATCCATTGCTGGAGGAGCGAGTGCTGATCCTGCGTCCCGATGGCTGCCATCGGGAAGGGGTTGAGGGTCTCCGCCTTGCCGAGGCTCTCTGCGATGAGCTGCTGGTCCCACCGGGCGAGGGAGGCGAGGCGGCTTGAGTACGGCATGATGACGCGCAGGAGATAGCCCCGCTTCGTGTCGAGGAGGAACTGCACGCTGGCCAGGAGCGCTGCAGGATTGGTATCGATGCTGGTGGACTGGCAGAGGGTATCCATCTCCTTCGCGCCGCGAACGAACGCATCGACGTCTGCGGAGAGGAGCACGAGCGGCAGGAGCCCGACGGGGGAGAAGACGGAGTACCGTCCTCCCACATCCGGCGGAATGGGAAGCATAGGGATGCCCTTCTCCACACAGAAACTGCGCAGCACTCCTGTGTCCGGATCCGTGAGCGCGATTGTGCGTTCGGCTGCCTTCTCCCGTACCGCCCCCTGCAGACGATCGAAGCAGAGGAAGAAGGTACTCATGGGTTCCAGCGTAGAGCCCGATTTGCTGGCGACGACGAGGAGGGAGCTCCTCCAGTCGATCACTTTCAGCGCGAGCTCGAGGGCGGCGGGATCGATGGAGTCGAGGAGGATGAACTCCATCGTTTCCGGTGATTCGAACACCTCCTGGATGACCTGCGGAGCGAGGGCGGAACCGCCGATCCCCACCCAGACGACTGTCTTGAGCTTGTCGGGCTTGGTGCGCTGTACGGCGTTCTTCACCGCTTTGAGCGCCTCCTTGTCGTAGGGATTCATTGACCATTGGTGCTTGCCCTGCTGGCGCTCTTTCAGCCAGTCCTCCGTGTACCGCCGCATGGACGAGCGCAGGGCCGAGAGTTCCTGATCGGGGATTCCCATCGAGGGGGTGATGGCCTTGGCGAGTGTCGCGGCGATGTTGAGGTCGAGCATTGTAAGGTTAAGGTTAAGGCTAAGGCTAAGGGAATTCAGAGGGAACGGAGGGCGGCGGCGACGCGTTCCTCGGTGGTCGCGAGATCGTGCGGGAGGTTCCTCAGAGTCTTCATGATCACGGAGGATTCGTAGCCCAGCGTGCGCAGCGCCTCCACGGCATCGGAGTCGAAAGCGGCTTTTCCGGTTCCCCGGCCGTCCTCTGCAGAGAAGAGACCGGGTTGCCTCTCTTTGAGGGACCGGAGATCCACGATGAGCTTTTCGGCGGTCTTCTTCCCGATGCCTTTGATCTTTGTAAGGATTTTTACATCTTCTTCGTCGATGGCTTTTGCGAGCAGCGAGCGCGGAACCGAACAGAGTTCCATGCCCATGCGCGGCCCCACCCCCTGCAGATTGATCGAGGCGCTGAAGAGCTGCCTCGTTGCTTCGTCTCTGAACCCGAAGAGATCGAAGCGGTCCTCGCGGATGAAAGGCACGATGAGGAGTTCCTGCGTTTCCCCCTCTTTGAGTTCATCCCAGCTCCCGAGCGGCACAGTGACGCTGTACCCCACAGCTCCGGTATCCACCACCACGGATCCGGGAACGCCTCGCCGAATGGTGCCTCGAAGGAGTGAGATCATTGCAGAGGATCGTACCACGTCCGTTGCATGATTGCTGTCGATCTTGCTTGACGATATTCTCCTGAATCCGTCGATTTTCAATATGACAATTATCCGCTATAATTTGGAGTAAAGATGCATACCCTGCAACGCCTGACCACCATGATGGTTCTCGGCCTTGGCTGTCTTCCTCTCGCAACGCTCGCGCTCAGCGTTCCTGCAAAGCGCTCCGAGACCGAGCAGGAGCTCCGTCAGGCCATCGATCGGGCGGCAAAAACATACCAGTCGCGCCCGCGGACCGTGCAAGCGAAAGAAATCACGGAGGCGCAGAATGCGCTGGCCGCCATCGCCAAGGAGAAGCGCGAAGTACGTCTGAAGATCGCTTCAGCGAAGAGCGAGCTCGAAGCATTGCAATCGGAGCATGGGGTGGTCACGACGGATCCGTCATTCCCCGATCTTGCTTTGGGACAGCAGATGACCCTTGTTGACCTGCTCCGGCGTATCGCAGTCCAGACAATGGATGTCGGAGAGGATGTCTCGGGTACGGATCTCCTGTCCTTCCTCCTCTCGTCTCCTCTGAACGCTTTCCTTGGGTCCGATGCGTTACTCAGAACGAATCTGCGAGCGCATGGCGAGCTTCTCTCGCTCATCAATTCCGTCGGCGCCCACGATGCCGTGTTGCGCGCTTCGGCGGGGGAGTACGCTCTGCTCCAGAAGGAGTATGTGGCCAAGGACAAGACGGTGGACCGCGTGCAGGGGGGCTCCTACACCGGCACGCCCGATACCGCACGCATCAAGCAGGTGTTCGAGGAGGTGCACCGGCAGGTCTTGCGGTTACAGGGAGAGCTCGCGCGGATCGATGCACGGCTGCGCGCTCGGGCCGAGCGCACCCTCATCGAAAAAGGGCTCAGGGATGCGCGGCCGGGACAGTATGCGGACGGCATCATGCCGTTCGACCAATCATTCATCTGGCCTGCATACGGACCGATTTCGGCGGGATTCATGGACAGCGCGTACCAGAAATTCTTCGGCATCCCGCACTGCGGCATGGACATCGTCATCGGTCAGGGGAGTCCCGTCGTGAGCGCCGCCGACGGCGTCGTCTTCCTCGCGCGCGACGGCGGGGGAAGCGGCTACTCCTACGTCCTCGTCGGGCACCGCGGCGGCTATGCCACGCTCTACGGTCACCTCTCCGTCATTTCCGTGAGCGCCGGACAGGATATCCGTGCAGGGGAAGTGATTGGCTTGAGCGGCGGGACCCCCGGTACGCACGGCGCGGGTCCGACGACGACGGGGGCGCATCTCCATTTCGAGGTTGTGAAAGGAGGAGTGAATGTGAATCCGCGGGGGGAGCTGCCGTAGTAGGGCGAAGGATTAGGGTTAGGGTTAGGGTTAGGGCGAAGGGAATTGATAATTGAAAATTGAAAATGCGAAATGCAAAATGATAGCGCGTGCCATCGGCGGACACCGATGGGTGAAGGTTCAAGATTCAAGGATCAGGGTTCAAACAAGGATCAAAACCAAAATTTTAAAAAGGAATTGGTAATCCACCGGCTCTGCCGGTGAGACATCCGCAGGTTCTCCCGTTCCGGCGTTTCCGGTTTTTTTGTGTGTTTCTGTTTTTCCCTCTCCCCCTTCCCCCTCCCCCGGGGGGGGAGGGGGAATGTCTTGAAGCTCCCTTCCCCCGCCGGGGGAAGGGTTGGGGAAGAGGGAAATGCAGAGCGAAAGACCATGGATGATGGCGAAGATGCGTGTGGATCAGTGCAGAGAAGAAATGATTCAGATCCAGGAGTGTGGTCAGCCCCTTCTAGGGGCTTTTCCCATGCTACCGGCTCTGCCGGTAGTCAGTGACATTTCCATTTTTGATATTTGTTTGAACCTTGGCTTTTGATTCTTGAAAGTTTCGCACGTTCTCCTGTGCGCTCTATCTTCATCACTTCACTCCAATTACACTCCACTTCCGACTGCCGAGAAACGCCCCCGCCCGGATGCGCTTCAGCGAGAAGAGCTCATGTTCTGACTGCATCCATCCCGGATCGGTTGAGACGGCGGCGGAGAATCCGGCTTTGTTCACCACTGCGACGATCGCGGGTGAATGTGCGCCGAATGGATAGGCGAAGGTCGAAACCGTGATGCCGAATGTGTCCTCCAGCCACTCTTTACTCTCCGTGATTTCCCTTTTTGCTTCCCCAAGAGGGATCTCGGTGAGATTCGTGTGATGCATGGTGTGTGCGCCCACTTCAACGAGGCGGCTCTTGAGAATAGTTCTCACCTGATCGGTGGTGAGATAGCCGGGGGTATCGAGAAAACCGGGAACGAGGTAGAGCGTTGCGCGCACGGAATATTTCTTCAGGAGCGGAAGAGCATAGAGGAAGAAGTCTCGGAAGCCGTCGTCGAATGTGAGGACGATGGCTTTTGAGGGCAGTGTCGCGGGATCATGCAGAAAAGAGGGAATGTCTCGGACGAAGAATGACCGATACCCCCGTGACTGAAGAGCTTTCAGTTGTTTCTCAAAGATCGGCGGCGGGATGGAGAGTCCAAATGATTTCCCTGCCGGGACGGGTGCGATGTAGTGGTAGGTGAGGATGGGGATCGGCTGCGGACCTTCTGCAGTGGAGAGATGGAAAGGGTGGCCGAAGAATTGGAGGGTTGTTTGAGTGGCCTTCTGCAGGTTTTTGGTTACCTGTCCTGAGCGCAGCCGAAGGATTGGTTGATTGGTTATTGGTTGCTCCGCAACGGATTGAGATTGAATGCGAATGGGAATGCAGCAGAAGAGGATCGTGAGGATAAGCACAGTGCGTTTCCAGTGATTTTTTGCGTTCGTCCTCATATCTCCTACACAAACAGAGATGGGGGGAGATCACAAGGGGAGGGAGACGAATTGACCCCCTCACCCCGCCCCTCTCCCCGTGGGAGAGGGGGAGGCTATTGCATGCGTGAAGGGCAGAAAGACAGAGAGCGCCTCAGACCTCGTACCTTGTCCCAAACGTCTTCACGCCAACGACCGCCCCTCCCATTCGTAGACCCTGAGCGCAGTCGAAGGGTGGGAGGGGATCAAGGGGATCCGCCTTCGTCCCGTCACCATTGCGATGGTGAGGGACTACGGCGGGACAAGGGGGGTCTATCCGTGGAACAATCGGGGGAAATTTTTGAGTCCGGTGAGAACAGTTTTTTCACAGAAAGATTGGTCCTATCACGACGACAAACTCCCCCTTCTTCACAATCTTCTTCGAGCACTCCGGAAGCTCACACGCCTTTGTCGAAATGATTTCCTCATGCATTTTTGTGAGTTCCCGCGCAATCACGACGGTGCGGTTCGGTTGTTCTTTCAGGGCATCTGAGAGTTCGGTGAGCGTCCGCTCGATGCGATGGACCGACTCGTAGAAGACGATCGTTCTCTCCTCATTCTTCAATGATTGCAGCAATGTCTTTCGGCCTTTCTTGATGGGCAGGAACCCAAGGTACAGGAATTGATTGATGGGGAGCCCGCTTGCGCTCAGTGCTGCGAGGAAAGCCGACGGACCGGGGACAACTTCCAGCGCGATACCTGCCTCTCTCGCCTGCGAAACGACCGCGTATCCCGGGTCCGAAATGCCCGGCGTTCCGGCATCCGAGACCAGGGCGAAGTGTTTACCTTCTTTCAGTCTCCGGAGGATCGCATTGGCCTTCTCCTTCGCGCTGTGTCCGTGGAAACTGATGAGCTCCTTCTTCTCTATGTTGAGGAGCTTCAAGAGTTGGCCCGTGACCCGCGTGTCCTCGCAGATGATCCCTTCACACTTCTTCAGCGTCTCGATTGCCCGCAGCGTGATATCGCCGAGGTTCCCTATGGGAGTTGATACTATTGAAAGCATGGGGGAACCATAGCAGATGGCGTGGTGGAATACGACGGCAGGCACGTAAACCGTACGTTTTTCGTTGATAGTTTTTCGTTTTTCGTTCTTTGTTTTGAGTGTGGCTTCGTTTGTAGGCCTAGAACAAAAAACTAAAAACTAAAAACAGGAATGTTCTTCCGGCCAAAATCATCTCCCTTCAAATCCCTTTTCTCTTCCGTAAAATTCGCTATGATCTTCCGGACATCTTTTAACCCGAGCGCGAACTATGTTTGCCCATCCTCTCCTCCCCCTCATCCATCTTCTCCCCCTTCTGAGGGGGCGAAGGGCAGCGGAAAGTGGTCTTTTGATGGCCGAGAAAGTGCTCAGTCGCCATTCATTCATTTTGCTCAATTCTTAGCATATGGCTAAAAAGGACAAGCCCACTCCCGGCCAACAGGACGCTCTCCCCCTCGGGGATGATCAGAAGAAGAAGGAGGAGCCGACCGCAGCTGCTGTGAGCGCGGAGACTCTCGCATCCATCGGCACCATTCACCCGCGGCCCATCGTTCTGGAGATGGAGACCAGCTACCTCGATTACGCCATGAGCGTCATCGTCGCGCGGGCGCTGCCGGACGCGCGGGACGGACTCAAACCCGTCCACCGCAGGATTCTCGTGACGCTGCGTGACCTGGGGCTCAGTCCGGGCGGGAGATTTCGCAAGTGCGCGAAGATCTGCGGCGACGTCTCCGGTAACTACCACCCGCATGGCGAGGTCATCGTCTATCCGTCATTGGCCCGTCTGGCGCAGGACTTCTCCATGCGCCATCTTTTGGTGATCGGGCAGGGAAACTTCGGTTCCATCGACGGGGACCCGCCGGCCGCCATGCGTTATACGGAAGCGAAGATGTCCAGGATGACGCAGGAGATGTTGCAGGATCTGGAGAAGGACACCGTGCAATTCATTGCCAACTACGACGGCACGCGCCGCGAGCCGGTCGTTCTGCCGTCGAAGTTCCCCAATCTCCTCATCAACGGTTCTGTCGGTATCGCCGTCGGCATGGCGACGAACATTCCTCCGCATAATTTAGGGGAAGTCGTCGACGCGACGGCGCACCTCATCGATCATCCCGATGCGACAGTGGAAGATCTGCTCCAGTTCGTGCAGGGTCCGGACTTCCCGACCGGCGGCATCGTCTACAATCAGGAGGCGATCAAGCAGGCGTACCTCACGGGTCGCGGTTCCGTGATCGTCCGCGCCAAAGCGGAGATCGAGGAGGTGAAAGGCCGCTATCAGATCCGCATTTCCGAGATTCCCTATCAGGTGAACAAGTCCACGCTGATCGAGAGGATGGCGGAGCTCGTGCAGGAGAAGACCATCGAGGGTGTTTCGGATATCCGCGACGAATCCGATCGCGAGGGGATCCGCATCATCATCGAACTCAAGAAGGACAGTTATCCGCAGAAAGTCCTCAACCAGTTTTTCAAGCACACGGAGCTCCAGTCGAGTTTCGGATACAACATGATCGCGCTCGACGGCGGGCTGCAGCCGCGTCTCCTCAATCTGCAGGAGGCGCTCTCCATCTTCATCGCGCACCGGCGGGAAGTGGTCAAGCGCCGCATCACGTTCGACCGCGACCGGGCCAGGGAGCGGGCGCACATTCTCGAAGGGCTCACAATCGCGCTCGATAACATCGACAAAGTCATCGAGACCATCAAGAAGAGCGAAACCAAGGAGATCGCGAAGGTGAACCTCATGAAGAAGTTCAAGCTTTCGGATCTTCAGGCGGACGCCATTCTCCAGATGCGGCTCCAGACGCTGGCGGGATTGGAGCAGAAGAAGATCGAGGACGAGCTCAAAGAGAAGAAGAAGTTCATTGCGGAGTGCGAGGATCTCCTGAAGAGCCAGAAGAAAATGGATGCCGTCATCAAAACGGAACTTGCGGAACTCAAGAATTCGTACGAAGACGGACGCCGCACGACTATCGTGAAGCATCCGGTCGGGGAATTCTCCGCCAAGGACACCATTCCGAATGCGCCGATGATCGTCGCTCTCACGCAGACCGGCTACGTGAAGCGCCTCAGCCCCATGCAGTTCCGGGCCCAGCACCGCGGCGGCAAGGGGGTAAAGGGGATGACGACGAAGGAGGATGACGAGATCATGTCGCTCCTCCATGTCATGAACCACGACGACGTGCTCTTCTTCACGAATACCGGCCGCGTCTTCCGCGCGCCCGTCTACGAGATGCCGCAGGGGAGCCGCACGGCGAAGGGCCAGGCGATCGTGAACTTCCTCCAGTTACTCCCGGAAGAGCGGATTACCGCCATCCTCAAGGCGGGGACGGAAGGCGTGAGCAACCTCTTCATGGTCACGGAGAAGGGGACGGTGAAGCGCACGGACTTCAAAGAGTTCGAGAATATCCGCAGGAGCGGCCTCATCGCGCAGAAGGTGCCAGCGGGCGACGAGCTGAAGTGGGTGGTTGCCACCAACGGGAAGAACGAGATCTTCATTCTCACGAAGAAGGGGAAGGCCATCCGCTTCCCGGAGGGCGACGTCCGTCCCATGGGCCGTGCCGCGGCGGGAGTCCGGGGTATCCGGTTGGGGGCCGGGGACAAGGTCATCGAAGCGGCGGTCATCGAGGATCCCAAGACCAGCAAGCTGCTCGTTGTCATGGAGAACGGCCTCGGGAAAATGACGCCCGTCGAGGAGTACCGGTTTCAGGGGCGTGGCGGGACCGGTGTCAAAGCGGCGCAGCTGACGGCGAAGACGGGGGATGTGGTCGGAGGGTGTGTGCTGAAGCAGGGGGAGGAGGGGGACTTGTTCTGTCTCTCGAAGCAGGGGCAGGCCATCCGCATGCGTCTCTCCGATATTCCGTCCCGCGGCCGCGCGACGCAGGGCGTGATCGTCATGCGGTTGAATGCCAAAGATAAAGTGGCGACGATGAGTGTCGTGATGGAGGATAAAGAGGGGCAGGAAGCGGTGCTCTCTGCGGCGGATGAATTGCGCGAGGAGGAAGTCCTGGAGATCAAGAAAGAAGAGCGCAGGGTGAAGAGGGCGGCGAAGGCCAGTGCGAAGTGATGGACGAGACTTCGGTGAAGTTTTTTGGATGCGGGAGGAGGTGTATGAGTATATGGGAATATGAGTGTATTGGTCTTCGTTATGCCAGCTCCATTTTTGAGGAGTACCCGTACCCATACACCCGTATTCCCTTATACCAGTCCCCGTCCTTTTTCTTGCAATCGCCCTATCCGTCGCTACACTGCCCCCGTTATGAAACCCGGAATCCACCCCGAAATGTTTGCGGACGCGAAAATCACCTGCTCGACGTGCGGGGCGATCTTCCGGATCCCGGCGACGGTCAAAGAAATCTCGGTTGAAACATGCCGCATGTGCCATCCGGTCTACACCGGTAAGAAGCAGGGGGAGGCCCGCGGCGGCCGTGTGGAGCGCTTCCGCAAGCGCATGGCGGCGGGGAAGACTGTGACGGAGAAGACGGAGGTGGTGAAGACGAAGGCGACGGCAGCGAAAACGAAAGCCGCAGTGAAGGCGAAGAAGAAGTAAGCGAGTGGACAGTGAAGAATGGCACTCCAGCCACCCGAGTGCTATACTGCACCCATGAACGAGCGACAGGGAAAGCTTCTGGTGGCCATTATCGATCAGTTCATCGCAACCGCATTACCGGTCGGGTCCAAGAAGCTCCTCGAGGCGGGGGATTTCTGCTGCTCGTCGGCGACCATCCGCAGCGAGATGGGTTTTTTAGAAGATGAGGGGTTCCTCGGACAGCCGCACGTCTCCGCCGGACGCATCCCCACGGCCAAGGGGTATAGAGCATACGTGCAGGAGTTCATGGAGCCGTCACGCACGGAGCGGGCTGTACGAAGGAGATTCGACGCGCTCAAAGAACAGTACTTCCGTCGCAAGGATCAGGAGCGCGTGTATGAAGCCGTCGCTCTCCTTGCCCACATGATTCCGAATGCGGCGTTCGCCACGGTTCCGCACAAGAACAACGTGTACTTCATGGGACTGGCCAACGTCCTCAAGCAGCCGGAGTTCCAGGGTAATCCGCTCCTCGCGAGCGGGGTGGCGGAGTTCCTGGAAGAAAAGCTCAGCAGGATTCTCGAACAAGTGGAGATCGACGAGCGCGTCCGGTACTACCTCGGGGATGAACACATCCTGGAGCGGGTGCCGAGCTGCAGCCTGATGGTCACCGCGTACTCCGTTCGCGGACAGGCTGGTGCCATCGGCGTTCTCGGGCCCATGCGCATGGATTACGCCTACAACACCGTCGCTCTCACCCTCGTCGCCGATCTTCTCCGTTCCGGCTCCTAAAATACCTCATGCCAGAAACAATTCTCCTCCGCGTCCGCGCCGCCCAGAACGAAGATAATGACCGCGGTCCCATCTACATGGAGCCCGCGGTTGCGGCACTCCACTCGCTCTCGGGCATACACGCCAAGGTCGGTCTCTCCATCTCTATGGCACGCGACGGGAAGATCGCCTTCTTCATCCGCGGGACGGAGCGGGGCGTGCGCCTCGCGGAGAGCCAGCTCTACGCGCAGTACCCGGATGTGGACATCGAGCAGGCCAAAGAAGACCCTTTCCAGTTGCACGAAGGGGAGATCCTCGTGACTCGCGACCTCGTCCTTGAAAATCCGGAGCCTTTTCCTATCAAGAGACATCCCCAGTTTGACGATCTTCTCACGCGGACGAATGTGGACTCCATCGCCGGCATCACCTCCGCCCTCGCGCGCTACGCGCGTCCGGGCATGCGTGCCATGGTCGAAATCATCGTGAAACCTATCGGGGACAGCTACCGCAAGCGGGCTCTGAGGTTCATTCCGCTTCTCACCAAAGGACTCCCCGCGCTCTCGGGCACCTACGCCAAGCTCTTCACGCGCATGCAGCTCGCCCGCGGATGGCGGCGTCTCCTGTTCTTGCCCATTGCGACGCTCCTCGGGGGGTTCCGCGCGTGGCCGGGGTTCAACCGTTACTTCTCTCTGCCACCCCTCCTCTCTCCCGAGATGCGCCCGACGCGCCGTGAGGATGATGAAGAAAAAGAGCGCCAGAGTGCCAGATCCCACGATCGGGAAGACCACGTCGCCGCCGCGCTCGACAAAATGAACCGGCTCCTCTTCGTCTGCAACGTCCGTCTCACGGTCATCGCAACGAGTGATACTGCCGCGCAGGCGGAGGACAAATTGGAGGAAATGGCGGGCAGCTTCCGGCAGTTCACGCTGCCGCACTGCAACGGATTCAAAACAGAGCCGATCCGGCGCATCACGGAGATAGATCACGGGTTCCACTCGCGGCCGTTCATTCTCTCCGTAGAAGAGATCGCGACTCTCTGGCATATCCCGACTCTCCTCGTCCAGACGCCGAACATCGACTGGGTGTACTCCAAGAAGGTGGAGCCGCCCATCAACCTGCCGCTCTCGACGGAGGAGGACGTGACGGCGCTGGGACAGGCGGTCTTCCGCGGACAGCGCACGACCTTCGGCATCCGGCCCGACGACCGGCGGCGGCACATCTATAGCATCGGGAAAACGGGCATGGGCAAGTCCACGTTGCTCGAAAACATGATCTACAGCGATATCCGCGCGGGGAAGGGGATCGCCGTGATCGACCCGCATGGCGACCTCTTCGAAGCGGCGCTGAAGGCGGTGCCGAAGAATAGATCGAACGACGTCGTTCTCTTCGATCCCGCGGACCGTGATTTTCCCATTTCCTTCAACATGCTGGAGTACCGCGATCCATCGCAGCGTCCCATTGTTGCGTCGGGTCTCATGGGCGTGTTCGAGAAGCTCTGGCCCGATACGTGGAGCGAGCGCATGAAGCACATTCTGAGAAACACCCTGCTCGCGCTCCTCGAGAACGAAGGGACGAGCATGCTCGGCATCATGCGCATCTTCGCTGACGACGCGTACAGAGCGAAGATCGTCAGTCACGTCACGGATCCGCTGGTGAAGAGTTTCTGGGAGGATGAGTATGCCGTGTGGTCCGAGAAGTACCGTACCGAAGCCATTTCCGCCATCCAGAACAAAGTCGGACAGCTCCTCTCCACGCCGCTCATCCGTAACATCGTGGGGCAGATCAGGAGCAGCCTCGACATCCGCTCTGCCATGGATACGGGGAAGATCATTCTTGTGAACCTGAGCAAGGGGCGGATCGGCGAGGATATGTCGGCCTTCCTCGGCGCCATGCTGGTTACCAAGTTCCAGATCGAGGCCATGAGCCGCGCGGACATTCCCGAGAAGGAGCGGAGAGACTTCTACCTCTACGTGGACGAGTTTCAGAACTTCGCGACCGAGTCCTTCGCGACCATCCTCTCCGAGGCGCGCAAGTATCGTCTCAACCTCACCATGGCGAACCAGTACATCGCGCAGCTGACGATCGGCGAGAAGAGTACGGCGCTCAAGGATGCGGTGTTCGGGAACGTCGGGTCCCTCATCAGCTTCCAGATCGGGAGTGATGATGCCGAGGAGATGAGCCTTCAGTTCGAGGAGGTGGTGCTCCCGAAAGATATTCTGAGTCTCCCCAAGTACCACGCGTACGTCCGGCTCATGATCGACGGCATCCCCTCGAAGCCTTTCTCCGTCTCCATGCTTCCGCCGCCGCAGTACGATGAGGATTCCAAGCGTACGGCGATCATCCGCGATCTCTCGCGGGAGCGGTACTCGGTGTCGCGCGAGGAAGTCGAAGAAAAAATCCGCATATGGGCGGCCAGTGCCGGAGCGGCGAAGAAGCAGGCGAAGACCGCGGAGAAATCCAAGGAAAAAGAGGAAGAGGAACTGAAGAAAGCCCGCAAGAAGGGAATGAAGCTCGAAGAGTATCGTGCGTGGCGGGATCGTGAGATGTGGACGAACGATTACAATATGATCCGCAAGAAGGAGTATGCAGGGGAGGCACTGACTCCCGAAGAGGTGATATCCAAGGCGGATCTGGAGAAGAAACTGGAGAAGAGCGGGGGCATTCCTCCGCCGAGTAAGGTGATGCTGGAGCTGAAAGAGAGGAAGGAGAAGAAGGCTTGATTTCCTCTCACGCAAAAAAGACCAGAAGTAACCTCTGGCCTTTTTTGTTTTTATGTCTCGCCTCCGCGGCTATCAGTGACATATATTCATGTCTCTGAGCCGAACTGAATGGAAGCTGACTGAGGGGAGGAGCCCTCGATTCTCTGCCTTGCTTTGGTTTCTTGTTTCTCCTCGCAACCCGACGAGGTCCCCGTGCCAGGCTTCAAAACATCGCCGGAGCGAAGGAAACCATGGGGAGTAGTTTTTGCATGCCGTAGAGCGGCCTCTCATCAACGGCACGTCATTACAGAGCAGAGAGAACGGTAGCCCGCGGGGTGAACACGACAGGGATGGTGCCCGATCCTCAGCAGGGTCACAGGTGGTGTGAAAGGGTGACTGAGCGGCAGCATATGCGGCTACCCTTGGTGGCTACCCTTCTTTCTGCTCTATTCCTCTTCAGCGGTGGTGTGAAGGAGCTCAATTGTCTGTATTGTTTGTGTGTGCCCCGGGGCGGGTGTGTGTTTGTTTTCCTGGGTGTGTGTATTTCTCTTAAGATGTGAAGAGTGCATTGGCTGATGGCCTTGATCTGCAATCGATGCAAATCCGGCCATTGTACTCATGTGACCAGAGTCGTGCAAGTTTTTACCATGGCAGGAACATATAATTATTTTGTGAGTATATTATTTGTTCAAGAATTGATGCGATGTTTATCTCTTCTGTATGCGAATAATTCTAAAATAACATCTCTATCTAAAAAGGCGTGTTTTTCGTCTGCCATTCTTACTATTCATGGACCCCTGCCCTTTGAAGTGCGTTTCCCCACGCCTGCTTTGCCTCTTCGGCAGCTGAGAGGTCGAGCTCACGCGTCTCCTTCTCTTCTTTGGTGTTCAGAAGATCCAGTCTCCGGTCAAAGTATTCCTGCGTTACGCGCCGTTTGTTCTGGAGAATCCTCAGTTTTGCCTCCATGAGGCGGATCCGGTCTTCGGATACCCCATCATCCCGTGCGTAGCGAATATCTCTGTTGGCATCATCTTCCTTCAGTTCAAAGTCGCGGTCTCTGTACTGCTTCTCATCCTCGATCTCCGTGCGCCGACGCTTGTAATACCGCGAGATAGAGTCGCGACTCCGAGAAAGACTGTCGCTATATTTCTGTATGGAGTCTGCCGTTTGCTCTTCTTCTTTCGACAGGAGGCACTCTTCGTACGCGTCCTGCCCCTTCTCGGAACGAATGCCCGCACACTCGGAAGCATTTGCCGCAGACACGAGGAGGGGGAGAGTTGCGAGGAGGAAGAAGGCGGAGGATTTTTTCATAGGAGGGTGGTTGTAACATCGCACGGGATGGCATGCAATTGCGCGGAGCGAGTTTCATGCTTTGCCTGTCATTACTGTTGCTATTCGCTATTCGCTATTCGCTGTACGCTTTCTCCATGCGCATGAAAATCGGCTTCCTCTTTCTCGTGACCGTGTGCGGCGTGCTCTCGACATCGAAAGTGTTTCGGGTCTGGATACAGGAACACGTCTTCACCCCCGGAGCCATTTTTGTATCGCAATCCTCTTCCTCTTCTGCCTCTTCTTCCTTTGCTTCTTCTGTTTCCTCCTTCTCTTTTCTCTCATCTGTCTTCATCATCGACGACACTGTCGGCCCCGACGCCTTCAAGACGCAGGGCGTGGGATGGCTCACGGGACGGGATAACACCGTCGGGGGGTACCGAGGATCATCGTTCCTCCATCTCTTCACGTTCGGGAGGAACATTGCGACGAGCGCGCGGTGGCGCTTCAGAGCCCTTCCCGAGGGCACGTACGACGTCTTCGTGACGTGGGTTCCAACCGTTGGGGCTTCCCGAAACGTTTCGTACGGCATTCAGGGGGGGTCTTCTCCCGCCGTGTCCGCAACCATCGATCAGAACACAGCCCCTCATGGGATGCTGTATGATGGGGTTATGTGGCAGCAGATCGGCTCACTCCGGCTCTCCGGGATGCTCACGGTCAGCGCCTCCGCGCCGAATACCGAGAAATACAGCGCTGATGCTGTTCTCCTCATGCGTCGTTCCTCCTCTCTATCCTCTTCTTCATCCTCTTTCTCTTCCGCATGAGCCGTTTCTCCATTGTCATCGTTCTCTCCGTTCTCATTGCATCGTCGGTCGCAGGGGCGAAACTGCTCGCCCTCGTTTCACCGGAGGAGCCGTCTCTCCTCATCGATGATCGTGATGTGCTCGGTCGATTCAATACGCTTGGACAGCGCTGGACGGTTGTCGAGGGCGGAGGATACGGCGGGAGCTATCACCTCCACAGCCATACACAGTGGAGGAATCAGTGGGCGTCTGCCAGCTGGACATTCGTGGATGTTCCTGCCGGTGTCTATGAGGTGTTCGTCACGTGGCCTGCAATCGTGGAGCACCAGGCGCCGCGATTAGAACTGAGAGTGGCGGATGCGAAGGATGAGCTCCTTGTCCACGCCTTTGCACAGGATGCGCTCCCGAACGGTCCCGTGGAGAACGGCGTCCCGTGGCAGAGCTTTGGGACCGTGACGGTCACCTACGGGCAGCGGGTCATGGTCGCCATCCGCGCACGCAATCGCGAGACCTACACGGCCGACGCCGTTCTCCTGAAGCCGGTTGCCCCCCTGTTAGAATTCTCGGTGTCTTCTGCTTCTTCTGCTTCCCGCGCCTCGGCAGAGCCGCGAGGCGACGCCGGGTCTGTTTCCTCTACTTCTTCTCTTCCCTTTTCTTCCTCCATTTCAAGCAAGCCCTCTCTCCTCCGGTTGCTCAGGTGGCCATTTCGAGCGCAGAAGCCGCCTTCCCGGCGATAGGCATTAGAGCGTAACGCCGGGTACCGGGAATTTCAGGCAGAAACGTTTCACGTCTTCACGGATGTCCCGCATGGCCGTGGCATTGCCCCGTTTCTCGATCGCTGCGAGCATGAAGCCAGCGAGCACCTCCATCTCCTTTTCCTTCATGCCGCGGGTCGTGATGGCGGGGGTGCCGAGACGCACGCCGGACGGATCCATGGGTTTCCGCGGGTCATCAGCAATCATGTTCTTGTTAAGGGTGATATTGATGCTGTCGAAGAGGTGCTCCACTTCATTGCCGGCCATGTTCCATGATTTCACGCAGTCGACGAGCAGCAGGTGATTATCGGTTCCGTTGGTGATGAGTTTCACGCCGTGATCCATGAAGATTTTTGCGAGGTGCTTAGAGTTGCGGATGATTTGCGCGGCATAGTCCCGGAACTCCGGGCGGAGGGCTTCGCCGAAGGCGACCGCTTTGGCAGCAACCATCTGCATGATGGGGCCGCCCTGGAAACCCGGGAAGACCATTTTGTCGATCTTCTTTCCCAATTCGCCATCGCGGCAGAGGATCATCCCGCCGCGCGGGCCACGCAGCGTTTTGTGCGTCGTCGTGAGGCAGATATCGAACCCGTCATCGAAGGGATTTCGGTGCACGCCTCCCGCGATGAGTCCTGCGACATGGGCCATATCCATGATGGCGACGGCGCCGACCTCGTCCGCGATCGACCGGATGGCGGCGTAGTTCACCTCCCGCGGGTAGGCGGAGTACCCTGCCATGATAACTTTCGGCTTCTCGCGCTTCGCCACTTCCCGCATCTCGTCGTAGTCCAGTTCGCCGGTTTCGACGTCCTTCATCTTGTAGCGGACGAATTTGAAAATCTTCGTGATGTAGGTCACGGGATGGCCGTGCGTCAGGTGGCCTCCATGGCTCAGGTCCATCCCCATGATTGTGTCCCCCGGTTCCATGAGGGCGAAGTACGTTGCGATGTTCGCGGGAGCTCCGGCGTGCGGCTGCACGTTGGCATGCCCTGCATGGAAGAGCTGCTTCGCCCGCTCGATGGCAAGCGTTTCGACGGCATCGGTGAATTCCTGCCCTCCGTAGTAGCGCCTTCCCGGGTATCCTTCGGAGTACTTGTTGTTGAAGACGGATCCCATAATTTCCAGCACAGCGGGGGAGACGTAGTTCTCCGAGCAGATGAGTTCCACGCCCTCTGCTTGGCGGCGCATTTCGCCGATGAGGGCTCTGTACACGTCCGGGTCAGAGGCTTTGAGTGCGTCGTAGACTGGCATGGGAAGAAAAAGAGAGGAAAGTATCTTTAGACTAATGATTTTAGAGCGGAGCACAAGGAAACGATGAGCACATTGCTTGTGCGATCAGCGAGTGTTCGACAGGACACTTGTGGATCACGTATGCTGGATGCATTATGCTCATCAGCTTCGCCGTCCTCATCGTGATCATCGCTTTCGGTTTGATCTACTACTACAATCAGTAGAGCGTCAGGGTTCTCCCATGACGACCCCGCGAGCCGTGAAGACAGCATCCATTGTTTGATCGTGCTCTTCCGTAGGGACGCTCTCGACCAGTTGGCATTCCAGAGCGACTCCCCACATGCGGGCCGCGGGATTGATTCCGCGTACGGAAGCGATCCACCGGTCGTAGCCGCCGTTGCCGCGGCCGAGGCGGTGCCCTTCCCGATCGAATGCCCGTCCCGGGACGAGGACGATCATTTGGCAGCTCAGATCCAGCGCCTCTGCTTCTTTGGGGGGTTCAGGAATGCGGAAGGGGCCCGGTTTCAGTTCCGCAGACGGATCGCTGCGTCGAAAGGTGAGGCCGCTCTTCTCGACGCAGGGCAGGTAAACGGCAGTCCCTCTCTTGTTCAGCTCCTCGAGGAGGAGGGAGATGTCCGCCTCGGTCGGGAGCGCGCTGTATGCGCAGACAGCCCTGTCATGCGGGAGCGCTTCGAGGAGGCATCGGCAGAGGGTTCTGCTCTCGCGGAGGCGAGCAGCGTTGCTGAGATGGGCAAGGCGTTCTTCGATGGAACGCCTGAGTTCACGTTTCGCTTCGGAGGGATGCATACGTGAGAAATGAAGAGATCAACGTATCATTTGAATACTTCGGCTGCCGCTTCAGCCAGATCGATGTCCGGCTGCTCTGCCGTGTGGTCCTCTTCGCTGTGGATATCACCGACGATGCACTCCAGTTTCAGCGATCGCTTGAAAATGGTTTGCATGATCTCTTCGATGGAACGGCTGGCTTCGGGGTGCGCCACTTTGTCGCGATGGAATGTGGAAGCGAAGCCCACGGTCACCCTGCGCTCTTCCAGAGAGAGGATCTGTCCGTTCTTCAGGGACATGCGTACGGAAGCGGGTTTCGTCTGTTCAATGATGTTCTCCCATGCGCTTCGCAGGGTTTCGAGGGTCAGATCCGGCGCCTCGATGGCGGCGTTCTGGATGTCGGATGTCTCCTGATGCGGTTCGTTCCCCCCGCGGCCAGGCTCGCTCTCCCCGTGGCCAGGAATGGTTCGACCGTGCTCACCACAGGCGGCCGCTCCTGGCTGTTTTTCTGTGGCGGCCTTGGTTTTTTCTTTTGTGCTTTTCGGGGCGGCGAACACGGCGCCTTTCTCCCGCGAAGCAGCCGGCTCTTCTTCCGGCGAGCAGAGCCGGATGAGTGCAGACTCCACCACAAGCCCGGGAACCGCTGCGACGCGCAGGTCGCGCATTGCAGAGAGCAGGATGTCGAGGGCGCGTTGGATTCCGAGCGTCGGCTTCTTCTCCGCGATAGCGGTATGGAGCGATTGTCGGGCAGCTGCGAGGAGTTTTCGCACGAAGACATCCAGTGCGATGCCCGCTTCTTCCACCTGCCGGATCGTCTCGATGATGACGGGAAGATCTGCGTCCATGACGGCCTCCATCGCTGTTTCCGCATACTGATCTGCGCTCGCGCCGATCCGATCCTCCACATCTTTCTTGGTGATCTTCGGGAGGGATTGGAGTTGGTCGAGGAGCGAGATGGCGTCGCGCATCCCGCCCTGGACGGCGTGGGCGATCGCCCGCAGGGCATCGCGCTCCACAGTGATCCTCTCCTGATCCGCGATGAACTGCAGACGGCGGATGATCTCCTCTTCACCGATCGAGCGGAAAGGGAAGCATTGGCAGCGGGACTGGATGGTGAGGGGGATCTTGTTCAGTTCGGTGGTTGCGAGGATGAAGAAAGCGTAGGAGGGCGGCTCTTCCAGCGTTTTCAGGAGAGCATTGAATGCCTCTTTCGTGAGCATGTGCACCTCGTCGATGATGTACACCTTCGCGCCTGAAACCACCGGCGAAAACTGGATCTTCTCGATGAGGTCGCGGACGTCATCGATGCCGCGCGTGCTGGCTGCGTCGATCTCGAGGAGATCGATGCTGCTGCCCTCCTCGACGCCCCGTACGATCGTCTGCCGTATGTTCTCGTCTTCGACGTTGTGAATCATCAGGATCTTCGCCAGGATGCGCGCAACGGAGGTCTTCCCCGTCCCGCGGCCGCCAGCGAACAGGTAGGCGTGCGCCAATTTATCCTGCTTGGCCGCCTGTTCGAGCGTGTCGACGACCGGATCCTGGCCGACGACGTCGGCGAAACTCTGCGGCCGGTACTTGCGGTAGAGAGACATTGGGGTGATTAGTGTACTTGGCTTGGAGGAGGGGGGCAATTGTTTGGAGGAATGTGGGAGGGCAAAGAGGGCAAAGAAGAAAAAGAGGGCAGAAAGGTCATTCGATTGTTTGCCCCTCCAAAGAGATCCTGCCATTCTATCCCGGCTATGCGACGCGCCTCTCTCCTCGCCTTCGCCGTTCTGCTTTCCACCGTTTTTTCTGCATGCACGCCGAGCGAGCCGCTCGTGTCCGCGCGTCCTCCCCGCGGGAATGCCAACGGGATCATCCGTGTCGTGGAGTACACGGATCTGCAGTGTCCGGCCTGTCAGGTGGTGCACAAAGGGGTCGTGCTCCCCATCCTCCAGAAGTACGGTTCCGTCATCCGCCTCGACTTCAAGCATTTCCCACTTCGCTCTGTCCACCGCTTCGCTCTGGATGCCGCTGAAGCCAGCGAGTGCGCCGCGGATCAGGGGAAATTCTGGGAGTTCGTGGATCTTTCGTTCGAGCAGCAGAGTCGCCTGAGTTACGATGCGCTCCTCTCGTGGGCAGGCATCCTGAAATTAGACGTTTCCACGTTCGAGAGCTGCTGGAAGTCCCGGAGCAAGAGAGATCTCGTTCTGGCCGATGAGGATGAAGGGCAGAAGCTGGGTGTGGAAGGCACTCCCACATTTTTTGTGAACGGGCAACAGGTGGAAGCGGGGTTCGATACGCTCAGTGCGGCTATTGAAGCGGCGGTGAAGACGATGCAGCAGAAACTCTGAAGAAACAGACCCGGCGTCGCCTCGCGGCTCTGCCGAGGCGCGGGAAGCCGAGGAAACCGAAGAAGTCGAAGAGGATAGGGAAAGTTTCCTGCTCATTCTTACTCTTTGTGGAGCTGTGCGAACCCGTAGAGGCGCTGGAGGCGGACGTCCCAGAGGACGACTGTGCGGAGATATGCGGGATCTTCCTGATGAGGGACAATGAGCGTTTTTGCGCCGTAGGGGGATTCGATCGGTCCTAAATCGATGCTCGTGGCATCAGGGAAGGGTGCGTCGCGCGGGTCGAGGGCGTGCGTGAGGAAGACCCGCAGGTCCGGTCCGGGATAGGTCAGAAATTCCTCCGAGAAGTAGAGCGTGTCATTGAGGGAGAGTGCTCTGCCGAGCACCTCTTCGGAGCCCGTGACGAATTCCCCGACGAATCCTTTCTTCTGGGCATCCCGGGCGGATTTCACTCTGAGGAGCCACTCAGCTTTCGTCCGTTCAATGAGGCCTTTTTTTCCGGCATCTTGCAGAAGGGGATCCTGACGAATCTCCATGTCCGTCAGGCGGTTGACCATGTCTGCAGCGTAGCGTTCTGCGTAGAGGGGATTTGCGAGGAGGGTTTGCACGGGGGGATTCCAAGCGCTCTTCGCGCATCCGGCGAGAAGGAGCGGCAGCATCAAGGAGAGAGCGCGGAGTTTCATAGGAAGAGGAGAAAAAACGGGAGTGTACTTTGCATCCGGCGCTGGCTTATTTCAAGACAAAAAGTGTATTTCCTTCACTTCTGCTACGCGGCAATCGCCAGATGAGCTTCGGCCGCATCGAACTGGTCCTTGTGAATGATCTCGGCTGCGGGGACGGGTGAGATGCCCGCCCCCTCCAGGATGCGCAGGCACCGCTTCATGCGGTGGTGGAGGTGTTCCACGACGAATGCGTGGGTCGCGTAGTCGACGCCGATGGGAACGAGAGTCGACCAGTAGCGGAACATGTGATTGTCCTCTTCGATCATTCTGGAAACGAGCGCGTTGTGTCCCTCGCTCGTGGTGAAGAGAACCTGCGGTGCGTTCACGTTCGGGTCCTTGTATGAGCGGATGGAAGGCTTCTGGAAATTGTCGATATCTTCGTTCTCGAGGCCTTTTCCGTGTCCGTATTCCACGTGCATGCGCGTTTCCTCGGTGGAACGCACGCGTTGCTCTTCCTCTTTTCTGTCATCGAGATAGAAGCGCCTGCGGCACCACACGCGGTTGTACATGAGGGAGGTGAGACAGCGGAATTTCTTCGCTGCAATCGCTTTCCAGTAGAGCGGTTGGAGGGAATCGGGAAGGAGACCGATGAGATACCCCAATTCTTGCTGCGCCTCCAGCGGGCTCTCTCCGGCCGTCTTCTTCACCGTTTTCTTCGCCTCGTGCTCCTTCAGGTAGTTCTTCATGGAGGCCACTTTTCCGCGGTCCTTTTCGGAAAGGTCACCTGCTTCCGCTTCCGCGATCAGCGCTTTCGCCTCTTCCCAATCTTCCGCATCCAGTTCGTGGCGGATCGCAAGGAGCAGGGGGTTTTCTCTGCTGATGTCCGTAAATCGCTGCTCGGCTTCCCTGACGTATGCGAGGCGCTGAGTGTAGTGCCAGTCCAAAAATTTGTCCTGTGAAACGAAGTTGAACCCGCGCGGCGTGCCTTCCTTCTTCCGGCGGTCCTCGATGGTGTCGAATTTTTTCCGTACGATCGCCCATTGTTCGATCAGACGCGGGAGAGACATTGATTTACGTTTATCGAGGAAATCCGCGATTTGTTTAGGTGAGGCTTTGCTTGAGAAGATCCGTTCCATCCACACGCCGACTTTCCCTTTGCTCATGTCTCCGTTTCTCGCCGTTGTCTGCAGCAGGGCAAATGCGTTTTCGTAGAGATTTTGAATCGCTCCATCCTTTGTCGTGATGGAAAGTTTCGATCGTGCCTGGGCGACGATTCCGACGCGTTCGGGGTAGCTCAGATGGAGGAATGCTTCTTCATCGAAGAACTCTTTGAGTTCATCCAGCGCTTTTCCTGAAAGTGGCCTCTTGCGTGCCACTTGTAAGAGCTCCTCTCTTTCCTGTGCGATTTTCTTCCAGCGGGCAATGTACGTGGGCAGGATTTTTTCAATGAAATTTTCCTTCACTTTGTAGTGCACATCTTTATCGCGGAAACGCTCACCCCATTTTTTGATCTTATCCATGCACATGGCGCGCGGAGAGCTGTTATAGGTTTCCAGCAGCCGATCCATGAGCTTTGTGTGGTAGAGCTCGTGGGCGGCGTGTTTCATCTCTTCGTATTTTGGGATCGATTCCTCCCATTCTTTCAGTTGCGATGCGGAAGAGATATAGCGCAAGCCTTCCAGCAGCTCCCTCGTTTGCTCTTCTGAAGCCGCACCCAGAACGTCGAATGTGTAGTGCACATATTCCCGGAAGTAGTGATGCAACTGCGAAAGCCGCTCTGCGAATTCGCTACCCTCCTCCCAGACGTCTTCCCGCTCCTGCCGGTCAAGATTGCTCATTGTGGCGGGCATGGGGAAACATTGTTGCGGCTTTTGCCGTTGCAGGCAACGAATGTTGCATGTTTCTCCTTCTTCTTTCTGCTATCCTCCCGACTCATGATCTTCTCTGACCGGGACATTCGCCGGCTCCTCGCGGAAGGCCGATTGAAGGTGGAGTCGGATCAGCCGGAGCTTCTGCGGCACATCCATGCCAGTTCCATGGATCTGCGGTTGGGGAACACCTTCAAGCTCTACGAGCACAGCCGCTTTGCCATCCTCGATCCCAAGGTTCCCGAAACATTCTCCGGCAACATGCGGACCATCACCGTCCCGGACGGGGATTCGTTCATCGTACAACCGGGGGAATTCGTCCTGGGAGTCACCAAGGAGAAACTCACCGTACCCGACGATATGGTCGTGCGCGTGGAGGGAAGAAGTTCACTCGGCCGTCTTGGGATCATCGTGCACTCGACGGCGGGATTCGTGGATCCCGGGTTCTCGGGGACGATCACGCTTGAAATCAGCAACTTGAACCGCCTCCCCGTCGTCCTGTATCCCGGGATGCGCGTCTGCCAGCTGGCGTTCGAGACCATGAGCAGCCCTGCCGAAATGCCGTACGACAAAAAGCCGGGGAGCAAGTATCAGGGGCAGATGTTGCCCGAGGAGAGCCGCCTCGACAGCGATCCGGAGTTTCAAGCGAGTGACTAAGAAGAGGTGGTTCAGAATTGAATTCGGGTCTGAAGAGCTCGCACATGTGTTCCGCGACCTCTGTGTTGCTGTGAAGTTGAATGAGAGATCTTTACGGTGGAGCGATGGATCATGGAATGACTTCGACAGTCATTTCCTTTGAAGCGTCATACTGATTACGAATGTGAAATGTGCCCAGATCCATGAATTTGAATTGGAATGATGCGCACATGGAAGGATTTCCAGCAGGAACCTCGGCGAGGTCATCCATCGAAGGAATTTCGGGTGATGCCACTTTTAGCTTGATGACACTCTCATTGCAGATGTTGATGGCAGATCCCTGTTTGATTTGAAGGTCAGAAGAACCGAATCCCTCATTCGTATACCTCATATTCACAACCGTGTAGTTAAAATCTATTTTTGCGTTACGCAGGGTTCTTCCTTTTCCCGGGGTGCCGAATTTCCTGCGTGCCACCATCGCAATCTTTGCCGCTTCAGCCCGATTGATCGGTGCGTACGGGCGGAAGCGCCCCAGTGGATGGCCTGATACATCGGTATCGCCTTTCACAATTCCTTCGCGTGAGAGTGAGGCGAGTTCAATGGCTCCTATTATAAAAGCATCGACATCGGAGAAGGGCAATTCAATTGTACTCGTTGGAACGGGAACTCTGACACCAGAGAGAGGCGACTTCGTTGAACCATCAGGAACTTTGAATGCACGGGCGATCATATATGCCACCTGGATTCTTGTCGCAGGAGCATTCCACGTATCAGCTCTTGTTTGTGCAGTACATCCTTCATAACACTCCCACAGAACGCCAATGAAAGGCATGATTGTTTCTGCTTGGCCGACACAATCATACGTCTTGTACCACGGAGTGTCTGGAGTGAGGCAGTGTTCGCTGTAGTTCGTTGGATCATACCCTGCGCTCAGCACGGCAATTTTCAGCGCCTGTGCGAGTGTGACAGAATCAGCAGGGCCGAATTTGCCTGTTACATTTCCTTGCGCATCCCTGTACCCACTGACGATTCCAGCATCCGCAGCTTCTTGAACATACTCAGCGAACCAGACATTCTGAGGGATATCTGTGAATCCGGCTGAGGCGTGCACTGTGCTTCCCGCGAAGACCAGCAATGCGCAGAGAAAAGTGGAGGAAGTTTTTTTCATCAAGGAGACTGTAATCATGTTTCATATTCTAATGGAATATTCTTCAAATGGTAGGTATTGTATCGGTCCACCTGTAATTGCACTCTTGCTGGGTCGCCGTCCACTGTAGCAGAAACTGGAGTGGAGATTGAAGCTCCAAAGCGTAGTGGGGGCGTTCGGTGTTGAACCACACAAGATACTGCATGAGGATGACGTTAA
>JAZDOT010000042.1:0-13427 GCA_043798355.1 Candidatus Peregrinibacteria bacterium | reverse complement strand
AAGGCGCGTGCCGCATCCCGCGCGGCAGCCCGCCGGAGCAGGAAATAGAATTTCTGATGCACACTGAAAAAGCCGACCCTGTGTCGGCTTTTTTTCGAGGGCTTTCCTTGCCCTTTTTCTCCGCACAGCTGAAAATAGTGTTCCGCTCTTTCGGTGACCGCCCCCCTTCGCTCCTTCCTCACTTCGTTCGTCAGGAGCTTCGGGGGGCAAGCCCTGTCTTCAATTTGAAAGAGGAATCCTGCCCCCCAGTGGCAAGCCTCTCTTGGATCGAAGCGGGGGCCTGCCCCCCGTAGCTCTTTGCGAGCGGATGCGAGCAAAGAGCGAAGGGGGGAGGAACGTCCGGGCATCATTGGAACGCCTAGTGGGTAACGCCCACCTGTCCGTCACATATACGGTAAAGGCGGATACGGACCAGTGCCACAGAGACGAAGACCGAGCGAAGCGAGGTCTTCGCCCTGAGCGACCCCGAGCGCAAGCGAGGGGGAGCCGAAGGGCGAGACCATCTGAGTTTCACTCGGCCATGTGAAACGCCTCCCTCAGGGAGCTGGCCCCGGGCGATCCGGGGCATCATGGCAAACTCTAGGTGATGCAAGGAGGATTTGGGTTTCCGCTCTACGCAGTGGTTCCGCTGCGCCGGTCACCCCTCCGCTATTCGAAGCTCCTGGGCAACCGGGGCTCCAGAGAGATGGTCACCTCCCTCACCATTTTGGACTTATGTTGGCGTGAATGGTTCCTCAAGAACCGTTTGCTATCGCACAAGAACAAAATGGTGAGGGAACAGAACCCGGCGTACGGGAGAGCGGAATCAAAAAAATGGTCATTTTGCCTCTAGACCTTCTTATGAGGGGCATTGAGAGGCAGTTTGACCGTGAACACGGTTCCTTTGTTTTGACGGCTGACAAAGGTGACGGATCCCCTGAGGATTTCGACGATTGCCTTCGAAATGAAGAGGCCCAGTCCGTTGCCGGTCGTATCCATCTTCGAAGCATTGCTGGCCCTGAACAGTCTCTGGAAAACGCGCTGTTGCTCTTCTTCCGGGATGCCGATTCCGTGGTCCTCTACGATGATTTCCACATGATGGCCTGCGCGTCGCAGGCGCACGGTGATCGATCCCTTTCTGGGAGAGTACTTGATGGCATTGTCGAGGATATTCTGCAGAACCACGTGAAGGAGAATGGGATCGGTGGTCAGCATGATGGGCGTTTTCGGCGTATCGATTCTGAACATCATGTCATAGTCTTTCCGTTCGTCACGGAGGCCGTTGATGAGATTTTTCAGGAGGTCAGGGACATGAATCAGTTCCCGGCGTGGTCTGATAGAGCCGCCCTCCAGCCGCGCCGCATGGAGGAGAGTTTCCACGAGGTTTGCCATGCGGTCAGCGGCACGCCGCATCTCCCTGAGCGAATCATTTTGAACGGCAGTGAGATTGAGGCTGTCTTCGCCCGAGAGGATTTCGAGATACCAACGGAGTGTTGCGATGGGTGTTCTCAGCTGGTGCGATGCGAGAGCGATAAATTCAGATTTGATGTAATCAACCCGGCGTTCCTCCGTTGTATCCTGAAACACGAATGCGGCGCCGAGGATCGTCCTGCCGCGCGCAATGGGAGTGACGACGAAGCTCACGGGGAGGAGAGAGCGGTCGGATCTCCTGAGGCTCATGTGAACGTTCACGCCCGCCCGTACCGCTCTGTGTTGTTGCAGCACGACAGAGACGGGGTGTGCTGTCCGGACAACGGCTTTCTTTTGCTGATAGAGCAGAGCAACGTCGCAAATCTGTTTCCCCATGATCGAGGCGCTGTTCGTTCCCAGCAGACGTGCGGCGGCCGGATTGCAGTCGATGACTATGCCTTTGCGGTCGACGGCGAGAACGCCGTGCTCGATGTTCTCGAGGACAGCCCTGTCTTTGGCGTACTGCGCCTGGAGTTCTTTCGTGCGCTCTTTCACTTCATCTTCCAGATGCGTGTAGATCCGCTCGAGGCGGGTGGCCAGATCCACTGTCACGCGTTCGAGGATCTCCACCTCGTCTCCCGTGTGTATCGTGGGTCGGACGGACCAGTGTCCGGGGCCGAGCCTAAGCAGCCGACGGCTGAGATCGACGACAGGGCGCGTGAAGCGCGTGGCCAGCGCGCGGGCAATGATGCACATGGCTGCGGTGATGAAGGCGCCCACGGCGGCGAGCAGTGTGGCAAGTATGAGGACTGGGTGCATGGCTTCGTCGCGGTCCATTTTCACCTCCAGACCCCATCCGAGCGACGGGAGGAATCGGTATGCGCTGAACACCTCCTCCCCCGTGTAATCTTCCGCAGAACCGACGCCGCTTTTTCCGAGAACGGCAAGGGCGATCGGGAGGCCGAAACGCTCCTGTTCTCGGATGTTTCCGAGGGAGATGGGGCGGTCTTCGCTCCCGGGATAGCGGTGGTGCAGGAGGAGCAGTTCCTGTCCCCGCGTCATGCCGAGGAGAACTTCTCCCGTCTTGCCGAGCGCAGCCGCATCCAGAAGCGTCGTTCTCAGAGGAACAATATCGACGAAGATCACAAGAGTTCCGATTTGTCCCTGTGTGCCTTCTCGGATGGGGGATCGGACTTGGATGGACTCCCATCCTTTCGTGCCGACCATGGGTTCGATTGCGGTGGTTTCGCTCGCTATCGGCTTCTGCTCGGGTGGCATTCCCGTGCTTGCCATGATGATTCCCTGTCGGTTCAGGACAGCGATGCCCAGCACGGGATCGTGTTCGCTGCGCATCATTTCCAAAACCTGATCCAATTCCTGCGTGTTGGCGGTCCCCTGTGCGATCCCGACGACCCCCGGCCGATTGGCGATGAGGGCGGTCTGTTCCTCCATGCCCTGGACGGTGCGTTCGAGCAGATTTTCCCGCGAAGCCAGTTCGGAGGAGAGTTGAGCGAAGATCCGCTGCTGAAGCGCCCCACTGGCCATGACGAACGCAATGGAGGACAGGAGAACGATGATGGAAAAACCGAAGATCATATCCTGCACCATCGCGCGCGTTCGCACGGAGATCCGCACGTTCGGGAGTCGTCGCAGGGGGGGCGCAGGGGGTGGCACAGAAACCATCGGGATATTGTAGCATTTTTCCTATTTTTGGTCTAGAGGAAGCGGAAATTGCGAAGCGATCAGTCGCCGGAGGCGAACCTCGCAAAGAGCGGGCGGACAGTGTCCAACCTTCGCCATGCAAAGATCTGTAGAGTCGTACCGGCGGTACGACTCTACATATTCCGTGCTACCATGTCCCCCATGCAGCGCGATCCGAAGTCCCACAAGGGGGAGAATGGCAAGGTTGCGGTCATCGGCGGTTCGAAAACCATGCACGGAGCGCCCATTTTAAGCGCGCTTGCGGCGGAGGCGAGCGGCGCGGATCTCATTTTCCTGTGTCTGCCCGCCTGTCACTGTGAGGCGGCCAAGAACGCTTCATTGAATTTTCAGGTCTACCCTTTTTTTGGGGATGACCTTGCCCCGAAAGATACGGAAGCCATTCTGGAACTTCTTGCGACCATGGACGCTGCCGTTATCGGGCCGGGGGTTTCCCATGCCCATGCTGAGAGCGTCAAAGCCATTCTGAACGTCATTGCGGAGGCCCCCTGTTCTCTCGTGCTGGATGCGAGCGCGTTGCAGCCGCAAACCCTCTCTCTCGTCCGGCAAAAAAATGCCGTCCTCACGCCGCACCTCGCTGAGATGGAGCGTATGGGAATCGTAGCCAAGGATCTGGAGCGTATGGCTGAGGAGTACGGAGCGACGATCGTTCTCAAGGGAGCCGAAGATCGTATCGCGTTTCCGGACGGGTCCATAACAACGGTTTCCGGCGGCAATGTCGGCCTCACCGCGGGCGGGACAGGAGATGCCTTGGCGGGGCTCATCGCCGGCCTGATCGCACAGCACATGAGCGTTCCCGAAGCGTGCGTGACGGCTGCGACCATCATGAAGCGCGCCGCGACGGATCTCTTTTCGGAGTACGGGTACGCCTTCGGAGCGAAGCGCGTCATTGAACATATTCCACACCTTCTCCACGCAATGAGTGCTGAATAAACGATGCATTGTTGAAGTGGCTCTCTCCCCTTTCGCCCTCTTCCGGCCGTTTTCCGATCATCTCTCCGTCGTCCTCTTTACAAAAGATACTCCACGGCCGTACCCGGTGGTTGAAACGCTCTCCGCACGGGGATTGGCGACCGCGCGGCAGGTGCACGGGAATCGTACCGTCATTGCACGCGAACCTATTGAGTACGCTCCCGATGCCGATGGCATTGTGACCGACCGATCCGGACTCGCGCTTTCAACGCGTTTCGCCGATTGCCAGCCCTTCATTGTCTATGCCCCCGATCACGGCGTCCTCGGCGTCCTCCATGTCGGTTGGCGGGGATTGATTGCCGGAGCCATCACCCAATTCTTTGGAACCCTAAAAACAGAGTGGGGGATTCATTCGAGTGAAACATATGTTGGAATCGGTCCGTCTCTCTGCACGAAGTGCGCGACGTTCTCCGATCCTATTCATGAACTTCCGACGGTGGATCGGAGCTTTATCGTTGATCATCAGGTGGATCTACAGGGGGCGGCGGACCACGAGCTCCTCCGGCTCGGCGTTCTTCCTTCGCGCATAGAGCGTCATCCGCAGTGCACATGCTGTCAGCATGAGAAGTACTGGACATACCGTGGAGGAGATAGGGAAGCAGTTAAAGAAGGCGCATGCAATGCCATCGGATGTGTACTTTCTGGTTCGTAAAATTTCCATCCGGATATCGCAGATCACTTTTACATCACGTGCAGCACATTCAGCTTCCCCTGCGTGCTAGACTCAACGCAGTCTCAACGACGCGTCAGAGCCGGTACGTTTCTCCTCAAGTGCTTTACGGGAGGCCTACTCTCTCCCGACCGTGGTCGGGGGATGCGGTCACCCACCTGGATACCCAGGAGCATAGCGTCCCTGCTCAACGGTCGTTTGGACATGAATAAACTCTTCCCAACTCACCGAAGCCATTTACTTCCACTTCTCGCCCCGCACCATCTGAACAATTTTTCCTGTGAGTTACGATATGCAAGATTTAGAATGAATAGAACAGATGGTGCGGGGTCGTTTGGACGTATGCGTGGGATGGCCACCTACGGTGTCCCTCCCACGGATCCACCCTTCCCTGAGTGGAAGCGCTCCAGGCAAGCGGAGCTTGCCTTCGCGCCTTTTTTAATTACTTCGAATAGAATCCCGCATGATGATGCGTGGGCGTTTCTATAAAACACTGTCCTCGTCACTTCTCTTAAAAAGTCGGTTGGCTTGAGGCACCTGCCTCGAGCCAGCCTGTCTCATTGTCTTGTGCCCTCCACCGCCGGGGAGGGCCGTCCGGTACCCTCATCTTTCTTCGCGGGTCACTTCGCTTCGCTGCTCTTGCGCGCCGCTCGGCGGCGCTTGTGGGTGGCCATATTGAGCTTCCTTTGTGGTGATGCCTCGGGCCGAAGTGGCCAGAGGCGGGAAAAAAACAACGAGTGCTTTTATCTTAGGAGCATTCGAATCCGATTCAAGAACCTCTTTTTGAATTCCTACAAGAAATATCCGTGTCTCGAACGCCGCACCGTTTCTCGACGCCGCACCGTGGAACGGTGCTTCTGATGTTCTGGCAATGATCGCGTTTCATCCCCCGCGGCCAGGAACGGCCGCTCTGGAGTTTTTCTTCATCTATCGACTGGGAGGCTTATCCCTTATAGCGTGTAGCTCTCTCATGCTCCCCCTTTCTCAGCGTATCGCACAGGCCAACGCCCTCCTCGCCCCCTATGCCGTCAGGCACGGGGAAGGCCGCGGACGCGAGGTCTCTGAATCGGAAGACGCAACGCGCTTCCCCTTCCAGCGCGACCGGGATCGCATCATCCACACGCAGGCTTTCCGGCGGCTCAAGGGCAAGACGCAGGTCTTCGTCTTTGGCCAGAGCGACCACTTCCGTACCCGCATGACGCACACCATGGAGGTCGCCCAGATCAGCCGGGACATTGCCAGAACTCTTGCTCTCAATGAAGATTTGGCCGAGGCGATCGCGCTGGCCCACGATCTGGGGCATCCCCCCTTCGGTCACGCGGGGGAGAGTGCCCTTGATGCGTGGATGCGCACCCGTGGAAAGTCCTTCGAACATAACGAGCAGTCGAGTCGGATCGTTACGGTCATGGAGAGGCATTCTTCGCTTTATCAAGGGCTCAATCTGAATTCCGAGATTCTTGATGGATTAAGAAAGCATTCGACCCCGCACGATGCCCCGCTCGGCGGAAACGAAGAAAGCGGGCCGACTCTGGAGGCGCAGGTGGTGAACATCGCCGACGAGATCGCCTACACCGGTCACGATATCGAAGACGGTCTGTCAGCCGGACTCTTCTCCCTCGGGAGCCTCCTCCAGGTTCCACTCGCTCTGTCCGCACACGATCGTGCGAAGGTACGGGGGACAGAAATACGCGGATCGATCATTGATCTCCTTGTTTCGGATCTCTATGAAGCCTCGGACAAAGAGATAGTGTCACAACGTATTACTACAGTGGACGACGTGCGAGCCGCGCGGGCCCCCCTCATCCGGTTCTCTCTGTCCATGGCGGGAGCATTGAAAGAGCTCCGGGGGTTCCTCACGGAGTCTATGTACTTCCATCCAAGTGTTCTGGAGGTAAGTCAAGAGGCGATGGGGATGTTGACGGAGATGTGTAATTGGTTTTTGAAGAATCCTTCACCCAAGGTGCTCTCTCTCCAGTCGAAAACAGATGGAGCCCTTGATGAAGCCATAAAAGACTATGTATCGGGCATGACCGATCACTATGCCCTCTTCATGGCAAATCGCGCGGGAATCACTGTAGAACTTCCTGCGTGGGAACACCCGGTGACTGATGTCGGATTGGTTTGAATGTGTTTGGGGTAGCACGTCCCCCCTCACCCATCCTCTCCCCCCTTCTGTCGGGGGGAGAGGACAAGCGGAAAGACGCGAGTGTTTTTCTCCTCAGTACCCATGCCCACAGCTTCTACTCAGTTTATATTTATTTGTGGAAGTACGGTGAGGGGATCGATGTGGGTTCCGTCGATGATGACTTCGAAGTGGAGGTGCGGTCCCGTGGAAATGGCCCCCGCTCCGGGAGTTCCTGGCTGCCCGCCGGAGAGTCCGATGACATCAGAGCGCCGGACGAACTGCCCCTCTTCGACGAGGAAGGATTGGAGGTGGCCGTAGAGCGTCGACCCGCCGCGGTGACGAATCACGAGGGAATTGAACCCGAGACCATTATCGGAGACACTCTCAACGATGCCGTCCGCAGCCGCGCGGACGGCGGAGTTTTGATCGACGGGGATATCGATGGCGCGGTGCGGGATGCCGAATCTCTCCTCATAGGCACTGTCCATGAAGAACGCGGAAATGCCTTCAGCCGGTGGAACGGGCCAGATGAGTGCGGGGAGCTCTTCCGCACTCCCGGGCGCCGCGATGATCGCGCGTCCTTCCGCCTCCCATATTTGTCGCAGGTATTCGCGGATCCGCTCTTCGGAAGCTTTCTGATCTTTCATGAGCAGGAGGAGCTGATCACGGCTCTGTTTCCACTGCGCTTCTTCCTCCGCAGACCACCCTGCACTCTGCTCCTCTGATCGAAGCGTGAGGAGCCGCAGCTCATAGCGCAGGATCTCTTCGCGTTTGCTCAGAACGGATTGGATGATGCGTTCTCTCCGCATGCGTTCTTCCGCATCACGGACCACGCTTGCCGCCGGTCGGTCCGAACCTCCGATGTCGGCAGGGAGGCGATGAGTGTTCACAACGTACTGGAGAGCGGCGAAAAAACCGACCACGAATCCGATCGTCAGAAGAATTTTCCACGGATGCCGGATGGATATTTCGAGCGTGAGCATCAAAGCATTCTAGCAGGTTTTACGTTCAAATAACAGGTGGTGGCATTGACATTGGCTCTGTCCGAAGCCACGATCGAAACATGGAATTTTTGCGTCTTCGCGGCCGGAAGATCTGTTCACGCGTCGGAGCGCAGGGGCGGCTCTTTCGTGGAAAGGTTATGACGGTGCGCTGGCTTTCCGGTGCGCCGCGCCATCCTGCCGCCGACCCTGCGATTCCTGCCCTGTACGTCGGCGTGGTGGCTTCCGCCAAACTCGATAAATCCGCCGTGAAAAGGAATCGCATGCGCCGCCGCTGCCGCGAGGCGCTGCGCATCGCAACTAAGGATCTGCCGGGGAAAGCGAGCATTCAGTTGTTGATCTTCCCCATGTCCGCTAGCCTGAAGTGCGCGTTTCCGGAGATCGCTTCCGATGTCCGAGCTTTCCTCACGACCCTTCCGCATGCCGCAGAAGAATAAATTCCTGGAGCTCATCCAGTTCGTTGCGCTCTTCCTGCTCTTGTACATGCTGGTGAATTTTGCGCTCCAGCGCTTCTTCCCTGATCGCTTCGCCCCCCCCTTGAATGAGTCCGGCGTGCTCCTCTCCGTTGTCGGGACGAACGTGAAGAGCGGCCACCAACCCATGTTCACCTTGAAGAATAAAACCGGGCACAGCCTGCAGCTCCCGAATCGCTGCCCCATGCCCCCCGTTGAAGTATTTCGCATGGAGAACGGGCAGGCTCTTCCTCTCATGACGACGGAGACGGCACAGCCCTGTGTTCCCGTCGAAGCAGTGGGAACCGGAGCGACAGTGACGGTCGACCTCGCTCCGTGGAAGTATTCGCTCTTCGGAGACGAATCCTCCTATCGCCTCACGCTTCCCGGGACACAGTTCTTCCCTTCGGTATCGGTGGACTTCTCATACTATCCCGCTGGGACCATGACGAAGGTGTTCCGCGCGTTCATTACGAAGCCGCTTTTGAATCTTCTCATTTTCATCGCATCGCTCACGCCCGGACACAATCTGGGAATAGCCATTATCATCCTCACCATCGTCGTGAAGGTGGTCCTCTTCTTCCCCACGCAGCGGGGACTGGAGAGCCAGAAGCGCCTGCAGGCCATCCAGCCGAAACTCGATGCCCTGAAGCAGCAGCACAAGGACGATCCGAAGCGCTATCAGGAGGAGACGATGAAGATATGGAAGGAGCACAAGGTGAATCCGTTCGGGTCATGCCTGCCCATGCTGATCCAGTTCCCCATCCTCATCGGGCTCTTCTACGTGATTCGCGACGGCTCCTCCCTCGAGCTTTCCCGTCACCTCCTCTATGGATCGTATCAGAACCTCCCGTGGACATTCGGGACGTCCTTTTTAGGGTTCGATCTCCTGCAACCGAGCGTGTACGTCTTCCCGCCGATCCTCGTTCTCCTGCAGTTCCTGCAGATGAAGTGGACATTCGCCGTTGCGAAGAAAAAGCAGCAGGAGAAAGAACGGAGGGAAGGGGGAACGGGAGCGAAGACACCCGCGAAGAGTCAGGCACAGATGCAGCAGACTATGATGCTCTACGGGTTACCGCTCATGATCGGTTTCTTCGCCATCAAGTTCCCCGCCGCCGTTTCGCTGTACTGGGGGGTCTCGACGCTCTTCGCCATCGGGCAGCAGTGGGTGGTGAATAGAAGAGCTGCTTAGCGTATAGGTATCATCAGACCTTGCCCTCTTGCCTTACGTCCATGAACTGTCCAGAAATCTTGGAGATACAACACTAGTACGTGTATGTGCACTTCCATGGACATATGGCTTCCGCTGCGCACTTTTTTGGAAATAAAACAGCACCTTTGATTTTCGTTGCACAAGGCTGCTGCTCAAATGTCCCCCCCATGCTCGCACACCAATATTGCCAAAAGGTACGGCAGAGTTTGCTGCTGGAGAGGGCACTTGGGGCTATCGTTTTACATGCATCTTTTCCGGTGCCGTTTTTGTTTGCCTTGCATTGTCCCGTCACAATTTTCTCTTTCTTTTCTTTTGTGCAGCCGCTCGAACAGCCATCACCGCTCATCGGAATACAGGACCCAACCACACAAATACTGTCACTAGAACATGATACTGTCGGCTCATTTGAACAATGCATACCATCGTCGCACTCCTCGCACTCGCCGGAGAAGTTCGGACACTGGACAGCGCCATCGCCGCACGTTTCCTTCGTGCAGCCGCTCGAACAGCCGTCACCGCTCATCGGAGCGCAGAGATCCATACCGCCACCACAACCACTATCGTCCGTACACGCCTTTTCACCTTTTTCAGAACACTTCCCGCCGTCGTCGCACTCCTCGCCAGCTTCAAGAATGCCGTTACCGCAAGCTGTAGAAGAGGAGGAGGAAGAGATATCATTGCAATTCAACATATTTGCATCCAACAAGTACTGGGGCGGATCGTAATAGCATTTCCCCCAATACAGTTTAGAGGCTTCCGGAGTAGTACATGGCTGAGGCGACAGGTCAGTGCAATCATTACATGTTCCAACCTTCCCCGGAGCAGGGACAGGAGGTTTATCGCATGCGCAATGATTGGGACCCACCCCGCCACATTCACAATAACCATTGCCCCAATCCTGGCAGTTTCCTGTCATACATCCATTAACGCCAAATCCCGTGCATTGTTCCCAATAATGGCACAGATCTTTTGCTGTATCGATGTCACAATCCTTCGGACCTAAGTCCGCAGCCAAAGGTACATTCAACGAAAGAGAAAGCCACGATTGATAAAGAATGACCGCGAGAGCAGTCGTCAGTATGCCAGCAATAATTTTCCATCGACCTGGTATGGGCATATGCCAATAAAAATTTGTAAGTACTATAGTCCGATTCTCAGTTTTTTTGGATAGTTCTTATCTGACCACTTCGCTGATCTAGTCATTGCGAAAATATCATCAAAGTGTTACAATATTAGGAATCCCATACAAACTTCATGGAGGACCAACCACACATCCAGAAACGGGTTTGGGCCGTAGTCGGCATCGCCTGCGCGGCCATGCTCACGGGCATCCTCAGCGTGCGCCTGGCATCGAGGGCTTACATCTCCCCCGGGGAGTTTATGGAGGCCTTTGGGGGGGTAGGAGCGGCCTCTTCGGCTCCTTCCTCACAGGCATCCTCTCAGAGTACTCCACCCATTCCCTCTCTTTTTGATATCGCATCCGGTACCCCGCCACTTCCCTCTCTCTTTCATCCCGCATCGGGTGCTCCCCCCATCCCGTCCCTCTCCGATGTGATGGCGGATATCCCCCCCATTCCGTCACTTGCGGGTATGAACACTTCTTCCACATCGGCGCAGACCGGGAGCGGCGGTTCCCGGACGGTCATCCATCCTCTGTACCCCGCTTACAGAAGCCATTTCGGCCAGTCGGTTTCACCGGCGTTGCGTACCATCAATCCAATCGGAACGATTACCTCTTCGTCATCACGGGGACAGGTCACGATCGTGCAGAATGTGGTTACCCCTCAGGCAAGTCCAGTCACATCGCCCGCTCCGCAGGCTGCGGCCCTCCCCCCGGGGTCACATGCCCTAGTCGTTCCCGCACTCTCGTCCGCTTCGAGTGTTTCGTCGGAGATTTTGCGAACGACGGATGCGGGAACGCCGTTCGCCGATCTTCCCGTACGTGCTCCCATTGCAGGGACAGCACAGCCTATTGGATTCGAACCATCAACGGCAGTGCAGGGCGGGGGGAGACAGGTGCTGGCTCAGGTCATCCCTCCCGTTCAGCAGTCGGCCACACCCGCTTCGGGTACGGCATCGCCGCTCACGGAGAGCGGCGCCTCTCCGATTCTCTTGGCATTGGTGACATTCTTTGGCATTCTTGGAGCGCATCTCGTCCGCACGCGGCGGCAGGACGCTTTCCCCTCTCCGTGATGTCCGTGCACCATCGTGTCTGTAAAAGGCTTGTCTTAGCGCTATTCATTACGTTCTCAGTATCAGCCGGATACAGTTTTCTCTTCCAGAGCGCGGAGGCCGCCGTAGCGGATTTACCTATTCACCTGCTCACAGCACCCCTCATTCTCAGCGCGAACGACACACGACTGGACGGGCACATCATCTTGACCTTCACGAAGGAGGAGCTGAATAACCCCGAGAAGGTGATCGGGGGCACGACGGCCGGGCGCAGGGGATGGATCTACGTCTATGAGCGCGCGGGGGCCGGAGAGAGCGAACGCAAGGTGTTGGCCGATCAGGGGAAGATCCCGAGGAGCCAGATTTTCCGTCTGGATCATTTCTACCTCTTCGGTCCTGAACGCACGGGGACCTATGCATGGCTGCACAATCCAAATTTACGGTTTCCGAATGATCCCCTGGTCGTCATTTACCTGCAGTTCGAGGACGGACTGCCGCTCTACCTCAGCACGGAGGATAAGAACGGCAACGGCATCAATGATTTAATGGATGCTAATCAGCAGTCCTCGAGCGCGAGCAGTCTCACGAGTTCTTCCGGCGTCAGTTCAACCGCCATCTCCGCTTCTTCGGTCTCCTCTGCTTCCTCTCTATCTTCCGTCTCCCCGGGTTCTTCAGCATCCTCAGCTTCCCTTCAAAGCTCCGCCAGCTCCGCGAGCGCTCTTTCCTCAGTACAATCCTCACAATCCTCCTCTGCAGTTTCATCTGTTCCTCCTGCTTCTTCAGCCTCTTCTGCTTCCGCCCTCTCTTCTTCTCAGAGTTCTGCCAGTTCCGGAGGTACCGCTTCCTCCGTAGCATCGTCGCAAGCATCACTTTCTTCTTCCGCAGTTTCCTCTTCATCTCCTGTCTCATCTGCCTCCTCTCCACAATCCTCCTCTGAGGAGGGAGAAGAAGAGGAGGAAGAGGAAGAAGAACCGGAGAGTTCTGCCAGTTCCGGAGGCACCGCTTCCTCCACAGCATCGTCGCAAGCATCACTTTCTTCTTCCGCGGCCTTCTCTATATCTTCGGTTGCCTCTGTCTCCTCCGCGCCATCTTCACAGTCTCCAGCCTCTTCGGTTTCCTCTGCTTCCTCTACCCTCCCCTGTCTGACGGAAGGCGAAATGGGGGAAACCGGCAATCCAAATGACCTCTGCTGTGGTGCGTTGGTGCAAATTCCCCTCTCTCTCCCCGCTGAGGGCGAAGCATCCTGCGAGACCATACCCGGTTTCTTCCTCTGTTCGGCCTGCGGGAACGAAACGTGCGATGAGTATGAGAACCAGTGCAACTGCGAGAATGACTGTCCGGTGGAGTCCTCGTCGGCGTCTTCTGAGGCTTCTTCTAGCGAAAAGAGCTCCAGTTCGGAGGGCATTTCCTCCAGTTCCTCTTCCGAGAGCTCGGAGGCTTCCTCTGCTTCTTCCGAGGCCCCGGTTGTCCCCTGTCTGACGGAAGGAGAAATGGGAGAAACCGGCAATGCGGGCGATGAATGCTGCGAGACGTTGGTGGAAATTCCTCTCTCCATGCCTGTTGGGGGCGAAACATCCTGCGACACCATTCCGGATTTCTTCCTCTGCTCGGCTTGCGGGGGTGAGGTAAAGACATGTGGTGAGTTTGAGAACGAATGCAACTGCCCGAGCGATTGCCCGGTGATGTCTTCGTCGGCGTCTTCGGAGGTCTCTTC
>JAZDOT010000031.1:0-2210 GCA_043798355.1 Candidatus Peregrinibacteria bacterium | reverse complement strand
CGGTCCTACATGGCCGGTGTGCGCGACGGACGTCTGGTCGGCGAAGCCTGCGATGACGGGAATCATTTCAATATGGATGGCTGCAGTGCCGGCTCGGTGGTGAACATCGGCTGCACCGTGGAGTCCGGATGGACCTGCACGGGAGAGCCGAGCGTGTGCGTCCTCGATTCGGGAGGCTCTTCATCCTCCTCTTCTGTTAGTTCGATCCCTTCCTCCTCTTCAGCCAGTTCGGTCGCTCTCGGCTGCGGCAACGGCATCGTCGAGGGAGAAGCGGAAAACTGCGACGATGGGGACACCACGGGCGGAGATGGCTGTTCGGCAATTTGCCGCATCGAAAGCGCGAACGGTTGGGTATGTACCGGCAGTCCAAGCCAATGCGCTCAGTGCACCGCGGCTGTTTCGGTGGAGCACCCGCTTTACCGGGGGCCGGCCGCAATATTGAAGCCGTATCTGATGACGATCAAGGAGGGGAACGATTACTACCTCTTCGACAGTCACAGCTATGCGGGAGGAGCCACGTACACGCATGTCATCAATGGAGTTGCCGATGCCATCCGCATCGACGAATTGATGAGAAATGCCTACCCGGAAACGGCGAGCCTGCCGATCATCGAATGGATGTACTTCGGGGGAGTGGACAGGAATCACGGTTTGGCGTTCAGCGTCTTCCATCTGAAAGCCGATGATGGAAACGGCCATGCCAGCACCCAGATCGCGATCCTTTCGTTCGATTACCGCTCCGGAACAGCGAGGAGCCTGACGCTTCTGCCGCGTTACGATTACGAATATTCCCCGACGTGGCCTGCGACGAAGAAGTACCTTGTCCACGACACTGTCTCTGTCAATTTCAATCCCGTCCACGGCGATCTGATGATGATCCAGAAGCGGATCGAAGTCGGCCCCCCAGGGCATGTCGTACCCATCGATACTCGGCTTCTCATGTGGAGACAGGATGCCGCAGATCCCGCCGTGCTGAACGAGTTGTCATCACTTCCGCTTTCTATGGACAAACCGGCCATTGTGATCGATGAACAGAATGGGCATACCTATCTGCGAGACATTATCTATGGAAGCGGAGTCAGGATACAGAGAATGGATTTCACCGCCGGCGCCTACTCTCTGGCCGAAACGTTGTTGGTGCCGGGTCCCGGAAATTCCGTATCGCCCGCTCGGGTGATCAACGGCCACCTCTATGTGCCGTTTCAGGGATCCGATAACCACCTGCAACTCGCTGAAGTCGCACTCAATCCGCTGGCTCTGGAACGCCTGATCAGTTTCGACTCCACTCTGCAGGGAACCACTGATTTTGCCGCGCTGCCGGATTGGCCGGATCACTTTGTTTTTTCAGTGGGATATTGGGGGTTATATGTTGCCAATCTTGCCCAGTCAACATTCACGAAAATGCTGACACCGCTCCAAGGACAAGAGAGACCGTTTCATGCAGCTTCTTCTTTCGAGACCATGGTCGTAACAACGGAAGGTGTTTTGATCCCCTCTGCTTACAGAGTCGATAATGCCCTGCCCGAACGATACGACAGAACTTCCCTGCAGAGGATCGTGCTCGACAATGTCTGCCGCGCACCCTAACGCACGCATCCACCCCTCCCTATTTTCGGCGTTCATGGCGCTCCGTACGCCCCTTCGATGGCGCCCGCCTCCCCCCTGCGGCAACGGTGCCATCGATCAGGATGAAACCTGCGATGACAGGGGCAGCGTGAGCGGGGACGGATGCTCGGACGTCTGTCTCGTCGAAGGCGGCTGGACCTGCACGGGAGCACCGAGCGTATGCACCAATGATGCGCAGATGTTCATCCGCTCTCTGATGGGCCTCGGAGAGACGGAAATCCCAACCCTCCTACAGCGCCTTCAGTTCCTCTCCGCGATGTTCCATGCCGAAGAATCAGGAGATCTCCGCTACGATGCCGATGCGAATGGCAGCATCGATCGTGCGGATACGCGGATGCTTCTGGATGCGCTTCTCCAGATCATGTCGGGGGCATGACGAAAGCCGCCGGACGGTACGGTTGAGGTCGGGAGAATGGTCGGAAGGAACTGTTATTCCGATTAAATAATACTTTTTGACAATGGTATTTTATAGAAAAAGCTTTTTGATCATGCGCTTGCAGTACAATGACCGTTGAACCGGCTCATCCACTTCACCTTTCTCTATGGCAAAACCTTCATCCTCCCGCTTCACTCCGTTCCTCTTC
>JAZDOT010000001.1:0-51062 GCA_043798355.1 Candidatus Peregrinibacteria bacterium | reverse complement strand
AGGGGTCGGGGGTGAGGTCGGAAAGACGAGGCCTTCCCACAGAACTTCGTTTGGTGTATAATAATCTGAACATATATCCTCATCCCTAACCGCAGCCACGAAGGGCTGCTTCTGTCCTAACCTTCACCCCCCGGTATGGCTTCCCTTCCGCTTCCACCGACTCCGCCTGTGCCGCCGAAACTCCCGACGGCAGAGGAGTTCTACGACGGGATCATGGGACCATTGAATGCCGATCTGACGGTCGAAGGTCTGCAAAACATGCGGACGCAGCACACAAACGAAAACGAGCGGCCAGAGCAGACCGCTACCCGCGTGAAGCAGTGCGATGCGGCGTTTCAGCAGTATGACGAGAAGGCGAAGGGCGTTCTTGTGACGCTTTGGGATGCGGTAAAGGCTTATGTTCGCAATCTGCGTGGGTACAAGGAGAACGTGGAGAGAGTGGGGGAACAAAGAGCGGTGGAATCCATCGAAACACAAATCAGTACTCTCTAACCCCATTTCTATGACACACATATTTCTTTATTCCTTAAATCAGTTCTCATTTTCCTTGGAGGAGAACAGGAGAATCTTTATGGCTCCGCCAGGTGCCGCCCCGGAAGCGAAACCCGCTGCTCCGGAAGCGAAAGAGGCAGATGCCAAAAAGGCGAAAGAGGCAGAACCGGCGAAAGAAACCCCCGAAGAAGCCGTGGAACGTTTGAAGGTGGAAGCAGAGAAGAGGATCGATAATGCAAAAACAATTCTGGAAGACATGGCGAAAAGAATGGGCAAGCCCATCGATGCGACGACACCGGAAGCAAAAAAAGCCGCCTACGAGGGCAAGAAACCAGAGAGACAAGATAAGCGCGAGCGGCTGGTCAGTGAAATGAAGCCCCTCGAAGAAGATTTGGCTGCAAAACAGAAAGCTCTGCAGGAGTATGTTGAGAAAAACACTCCCAAGCAGCAGCCGCAGAAAAACCCCAGGCAGCGTTCCCAGTCAAAGACTGAGACTCAGCCACTTAGCGAAACGACCAATCCGGAATACCGCGGTTTGGTGACGGCCCTGCGGGAGGCACAACAGAAAGTGAGTGATAAAAAGGCAGAAATCAAAACCATCAATGACGAGGAGACTGCGGAGCGAAGAGCATTGCGGCCACCCCCCAGGACATCCGCTGAAGCATGGACACGCGAGATGAAGGACGCTGCAGAGGATATGAAGAGTGCGGATGGGGCCATGGATAAGTTTGCGGCAGCGATGCGTGTCTTGATGGCACTCATGGCGCTTATTCAAAAACAGGAGCATGGAGCGATACAGGAAGGCAGGGATGCAGTGGCAGGCAAGGCGAAGAGGAAAACGATTGAAACGGAAATCAGCGGGGCACCGGTGGGGGCCACGAATCGGGCGGAGACCTATCTGGCTACGAAGAAAACCGAGCAGACGACAGCCGAGACCAATTTGAACAATAAGAATACCGCAATCACCGCGAAACAGAACGATATCAATACCGCGCAGACAAATTTCAATACTGAGCAAGCGAAACCTCCCCCCCCCAATGCCGCAGAAGTTACCAGGCTTACAAACGTGCTCCAGGCCGCGAAAACAGATATGACGAATTTAATGACGGAGAAAGCTAATTTTGAGAAGGAAGTCGCAGAGAAAAAGGCTAAAGTTGAGGAGGTGACGAAGATGATCGACGATGTAAAAACCGGCGTCGCAACGGCGAATACCTATCTCAATCAAGCAAAGGCACAGGCAAAAATTCCGGCGCTGGGTAGTGTCAGTGTCGTCGTGGGGCCGGACGGGCTCTCGCCCGCATGGAAAATTGATCCGCCGGCGGATGCTACCGCCCTGAACAATCTTGTAAATCCCAAAACCATTACTCTTGTTGCGGCTACCGGTATCGTGACGAACCCCGATGTGCTCAAGGAGGCCATTACAGCAGCCGTAGAGGGGCGTAAGGGGGAGATCAAGGAAGGTGTGGCCGTTCTCAAGGCTGCGAAGCCCGACGGGGAATGGTTTCAGAAAGGCCCAGATGACACGGCGCTGCAGGGTGATCCCTACAGGTACATGAAGCTCGATGGAAAGGCATTGCAAATGCAGCAAAATGCGACCTCCTGGGATGTGACAAAGGTCTATCAGGACGGTGTGTGGGAAAGTATCCGGCCACTCTCAAAGATCACATTGGCGAATATCCCTGAGCTGCAGCAATTGGAAGAGGCTGTCGATAAAGGTGGGATCAAAGGAAAGTATGTGGATCTTACGCTGGCGCAAGGCCGCGATCCCGGGAAAGAGTATTCAGTTGACCCCAGTAGTTGGACACTCCTTCGACGGGATAAGGCAAACAACACCAATCAGGAAAAATTCGTCGCTGCGCCGCCCGAGTGGAAGGTTGTCGCCTGAGGAAAGGTATCGAGTGAAAGACGACGAACACGAAAGATGCCATAAAAAAGGTTGTAGGGGAGCACAACCTTGGGAGGCTTCTTGGCCTCCGCTGCGCACTGTGTCGGCAGAGTGTGCCGACACAGCGCATTTTCCTTCACTACGGTGTTATACACCGTCTGCCGTCGCGGGCTTGCCCCCTTCGGCGCCGTCCTTCGGTTTCGCTGCGGTGGACTTCAGTGGCCGTTTCTTCTTGCGCCCGTCGTGCTGTTTCTTGAGCAGATCGTAATGCGCCCCGGCCTTCTCCAGTAGCCGGAGGTGCTTTTTTTTCACGACGGCCGAGTCCTCCGGGACATTGGTGTAGCCGAGGTGCTGCGTCGCGTAGGCCATGGCGAATCCTTCCGCATACTGGTCGTGCTTCCTGAGCCAGGCGTCGACCATCTCTTCATCGACCCATGCCTGCGCGATGGCTTTCGCCGTGGTTGCGAAGAGGAGCGCGCCGGGCTGGACGGTGATCGGTAGGTGCGCATCCGCTCCGGGGGGAGCGATCATGGTCATGACCACCACTCCTTCCACCCTTTCCAAGCTGACGACGAAGCGGTCCTGCTCGTCGTTGTCGGATGGAAGCAGACCGTCGAACACGACCGGCTCATGCAGTGTGATCTGCGTTTCGGTCGCGTCTTGCGTGATTGCGTGGCCGATATCCGCTGCCGCATCGACCAAGACCATCTTTTGCGGCGCAGGCGCATCGACATCAATAATGACGAACAGGTCGGCGTCTGACTGTTCGAAGCGGACCGTGTACTGCGGGACATCTTCTGCGTCCAGCAGGAGCTCGAATTCATTACCCGTTTCTCCTGCCGAATCGTCTTCTGGCGGGTCGAGCGATGGGTGGCCCCGGTGTGGGCCAAACGCCTCCTCCGACTCTTCTAGCCGCCGCTCTTTCGTTAGGTCGGCAACCATCTGTAGCTGTCTGCGGGTTTGACGTTGTGCTTGTGACATGGTTTCCTCGCCTATTTTTTTCTTAAGGTTGTTCTCCCCCACAGTATCCTCATTCCCAGTTTGTACTCCCCTGTAAACTGCGATGAAGATTTCCGGGAATACGTTCCGGAAATGAGGGTGGGTGGGGGTGAAAGCGGTGGTATCAAAGGGCGGGGAGAGGTAGAATATTATAGCCTTTATTTCTTGTGCGTCAATTCCCTTCCGGCGGTTTCGGTATCGATGCGATCGGCACCTCGCGTCCTCTTTTTTCTTGTGTGCTTCCCGTTTTTCCTCTTCCATTGGGGACATGGAAAACGGGGTTTCTGAGGACCGGCAGAGCGCAGGCGCGGAGGAGGCGCTCTTGCCCGAGGAGCGGTCCGATGCCGAAGTGCAGAGGCTCCGGCAGGAGCTCCAAAGATGGCAGACGGAACACGCGAATGTTCTCGCGGAATACCGCCGCCTCGTCACGAGTTTCGGCTGGAAATTTCTTTTGCGGGTTCAGGCTCTCTACCAGACGCTCGTCCCCTTCGCCGCCGTCCGCCGCGCCGTCCGCGTCGCGCTCTCTTTTCCCGGACGGCTCTTCCGGAGTCGCTCTCTCGAGCAGACATCCCGTCCGATTGCAGAAGAACATGCCGATAAAGATCCGGCCACCGCATTGCGTGCAATCAACACAAACGTTTCGCCTTCTCCCTTTTATGACTATCAGGGCTATCTCTGTTCGAGCATGACACAGCCCTATCGGTTTGCCCCTTTCACGGAGGAGGATCGTTGTGTGCTCTCTGTGATGGAGTGGAACAAGCGACGTCTGGTGCATGCTTACCAGGACCAGCCGCAGGACCGCCTGGTCTCCGTCATCATCCCGACGTACAACCGTGCAACGTGGTTGCCGAAAGCGATCGATTCGGTACTGGCGCAATCGTATGGCAACCTAGAACTCTTCATTGCGGATGACGGCAGTACCGACGCGACCGCGGATGTTGTCTGCACGTACAGCGATCCGCGCATCACGTACCTGCGAATGGCGGAGAACCGCGGCAAATCGGCTGCTCTCAATCACGCGCTGGCTCGCGCCCACGGTTTCTATGTTGCCTATCTCGACAGCGACAACACCTGGGATGAGCACTTCCTCCTCGTCATGGTGCAGGCACTGCGCGAGAGCGGATGGGCCAGGTGGGGGTATTCGGCGCAAACACTGTGGCGCGGATATGATCCCGGGACCCGGCAGGGGAGAGATCTATTTGCCCTGCGGTTCGCGCCCTTCAACTGGTCCCTCCTGCAGAACAACAACTACATCGATCACAACGCCATGATCCACGAGCGGAGCCTGCTCGAGCGGTGCGGCGGCTTCGATGAATCGCAGGAATGTTTCCACGATTGGGAACTCGCTCTCCATCTTTCGGACAGGGAGTTCCCGCTCGCCGTCCCGGCGCCGCTGTCGCACTATCTGTATAAGATGTGTCCGGATTGCATCTCACTGGTCGTGGACAGAGGTCCTAATCTCCGCCGCGTACGGGAGGAGTTTCGGGCCCGGCAGCCACTGGGAGATGCATTCGATGCATTGCCGGAAGGCAAAGGCAGAGATCTCTTCGGTCTCGGGGTTCCAGATCCCCCGCATCACCCCCCCCGTCCGGTTGCCATCGTGATCCCCAATTACGAGGCGCTTCCCTACCTGCAGGCCTGCATCACTTCGATCCGCCTCTTCACTCCTGCGGGGTATCACATTCATGTCGTGGACAATGGTTCCGGAGCGGAGGTTCTCCGCTATTTGCGTGCGGAGTCCGTGGCGGCGGATCTATCGGTGATCTCTAACGATGCCAACCTCGGGTTTTCCCACGCCGTGAACCAGGGCATTACGCAGGCCGCGGTGGAAAGCGACATCATCATCATGAATGACGACGCGCTGGTGACACCGGGGTGGCTGCAGGCCATGCAGGCCGTGATCGACGATGTCCCGGATGCCGGCATCGTCGCGCCGCGGCAGGTGCTGCCTGCAGGAACGCCCACCATCGCTATGCACGTGCCGTTTGCCGATGCAACATTCGAAACGGATGTGAATCTGTCGGCGCACCATCAAAACGTCCTCGATCCGTTCTTCTGTCCAGAGAAGGGATACGTCGAACTCTCATTCGTGCCGTTCTTCTGTGTGTACATCCTTCGCGAAACGCTGAATGCGTGCGGACACCTCGACACGGAGCACGGGCCGCACTACCGCTCGGACCGCCTCTACTGCGACGTGGTGCGCAATTTCGGAAAGAAGCGGATCATCTACACGCCACACGCGAAGGTGTACCACTTCCTCCAGCAATCTACGCACGCAATGCGCGAGCATGATCCGGCACTGTACAAGAGTATGTACGTGGAGAACGACTGGGAGGCGATTCAAAAGGCGGCGGAGCGGCGGAGGGTGGAGAGTTTGTGAGCAGAGAACTTTGTGTCGCCCCTCATTCCTCCATCCCCCGGCCCCTTCCTCCCCCTCCTTCGCCAAGGCTACGGAGGGCAGGCGGGGAGGAAGGGGAGAACACACAAACATACATCCCCCTCCTCCACGGGAGGAGGGGTGAGGGGTGGAGGAAAGAAAGACGGTGAAAAAAACCAGCCGGATTTCCCCGGCAGAGCCGGGGGCTTATTCATTGATTTCGAAACGAGTTTTAGTAACCCTTCATTCCCCAACATATATCTGGGCTGGGTTCTTTTTGTCTTACGTTGCATTTGACAACAGTACATGTGTGTGCTATCTTGCGCTTATGTCTAACACTGAGGTCCAACAATGGGATCAGAAAACATTTGATGCAAGAATCCAGAGACCAGAGCCGGTTGCAATATATTTTGGCGAAAACGTCGGCCCAGATGATCCGAATGTAACTGAAGTATTCGGTGATCTGCCCGATCAATACGATGGGTTTATTGTTTGCACGGTGGTGGATACCACCAGGGTTGATGTGAGCAAACTGGTAGAACTTGATCCGATTTCACTGCCCGCAGTAATGATTTTCCAGCTTCGGCGAAGGTTGGCAGGTCCAATGGAATTATCTAACGCTGATCTTGCCAAAGCTATGAAGGGCCTCCATGAGCCTTTAGGTCTTGTAGACTCTGATAAACAGCAAGAGGTGGCGGCTGCAATCGCTGAAGGAGAAGCATGAAAGGGGCAGTGGTCTTGTGGATATAATGAGTTGCGCCCAAAAAATGCCGTGACGAGTCGAATGGTGCCGAGGAGAGGGTTCGAACCTCTAGGGGATTGCTCCCACCAGCTCCTAAGGCTGGCGCGTCTGCCAATTCCGCCACCTCGGCGATGTATCCAAAGAACAGCTTCATTCTATGCCTCCATTACCAAATTTTCGATGCTAGTTCTTCACCACCGTAGTTCCGCGTCCTCTGTTTTCTCCCCCTTGAGGATCTTCTGCTGGAGGAGACGGATCTGCTCCATGCGCTTCGCCGCATGACGATCGATTTCATGGCATTTTTCTCTGTAGGCGGCATCACACCTCTGCGCCGCTTCCCTCGCTGTGGCGGAGGCCTCCTCGCTGGTTTTCCGCGCAAGCGCCTCGGCGGCGAAGCGTTCTTTGGAACTACTGGCCTGCGCATTCGAGTACTTCTGCTGCAGTTCGGTTTGCAGCGCCTGCAGTGCCCGCCTCTCCTCCTGTTCGATCTCGGAGCGCTTCTGTGAGCGGTCAGAAGGATTTTCGACGCTCTGCAGCGCGTCTCGTTTTCGTTGCATCTCGAACATGAGGTCGCTCTTCCGCTTACGTTCCGCCGCATCCAACCTGGCCTTCTCATTCCGCAGGCGTTCTTCGATCGCGTTTTTCTGCCGCTGCTCTTCGAGGTCGGCATTCCCGCGAATCCTCCGTGCCTCCGCTTCCAGAGCGCGCTTCTGCCGGGCGCACTCCTGCTCCGCCTCCAGTTTCAGCCGCAGCGCAGTCGATGAGGTCTCATTCTTCATCTTCTCTCCCATTTTCTCGGATTCGGTTTTTCTCTTTTCCTGCAGCATCATCGTTTTGTTCTGGAGGGCGAGATCCTGCATATACCCTTCCCGCATGGTCCGTTCGCGCCGCCGCTTCTCCCGCACTGCTTCGAGGCGGGCTTCTTCTTCTGCCCGTTTCTTCTTCATCTCTTCCACGTCCTTCTCGCGCTGACGTTTCTGCACGCGAAAGCGCTCCCCCTCTTTCTTCCGTGCCTCCGTCTCCGCCTGTTCCTGTTTCACATGCTCCTCGTCCAACTTCCCACTCAGCGTTTTTTCTTCCGCATGGTGTTCGCGGGTCTGCTCCTGTTTTTCGCGCAGCTCCTTGGCATGCTCCTGTGCCTGCTTGAACTGGAATGCGAGGAAACCGGTGGGATCGGCTCCACTACCCGTGCCACCTGCAGGGAATGGCAGCGGGGTTCCCGCGGGCGATGGTGGTTGGTTTCCCGGAGGAGGAACAGGATCCATCTGAGTATTTTAGCATAAAATGGAGTTTTCTGCTCGTTTCCTATTTCAATAACCTCACCCCCGACCCCTCTCCGACCCCACCCGCCTGCCACGTCGGTCGCGACCGACGTGGCGTGCCCGCCCGGAGAGGGGAGCTCCGCTTCTCTCACTCTTCCACAATCTTGATCCCCAATTCCTTCAGCTGCTTATCGGTAACGACGGAAGGCGCACCCATCATGGCGTCCTGCGCACGGCCATTCTTTGGGAATGCGTAGATATCGCGGATACTTGGGCATTCCCAGAGCACCATCATCAGGCGGTCGATCCCCGGGGCGATGCCGCCGTGCGGCGGAGCGCCGAACTGGAAGGCACGGATCATCCCGCCGAATTTTTTGTCCACCTCTTCGTGCGTGTAGCCTGCGATTTCAAACGCCTTGTACATGATGTCCGGCCGGTGGTTCCTTATGGCGCCGGAACTGATCTCGAATCCGTTGCAGACGAGGTCGTACTGGAAAGCGAGGATCTCTCGCGGGTCTTTCGTCTGCAGCGCTTCCATGCCACCCTGCGGCATGGAGAACGGGTTGTGGGAAAAGTCGATTTTCTTCTCCTCTTCATTCCACTCATACATGGGGAAGTCCTTGATCCAGACCCATGCGGCCTTCTTCTTATCAATGAGATTCAGCTTCTTCGCGGCCTCGATGCGCACCTGGCCGAGCACTTTGCACGCCGTGAGCCACGCATCCGCCGCGAAGAAGACGGCATCGCCGTTCTTCGCGCCGACGGTTTCCATGATCTTCTTCGCGAGATCCTCCCCGAGGAACTTCACGACGGGGGATTGCAGCTCCTTGTCTTTCGAAAGAATGTAAGCGAGCCCCTTCGCGCCGTAGATCTTGGCCGTCTCCGTGAAGCCATCGATATCCTTGCGGGAGAAGGCAGCGCCATTCGAAACGCATAGCGCCTGTACCGACCCCCCTTTCTTCTTCAGTGCATCCGCGAAGATCGAAAACCCACAGTTCTTCACGAGGCCGGAAATATCCTTGAGCTCCAGAGCATAGCGGAGATCCGGCTTGTCACATCCGAAGCGCTCCATGGCCTCTTTCCACGTGAGGCGCGGGAAGGGCGAGGCAAGAACAGTTTTGTCACTGAAGGTCTTCGTCAGATCGACCATGAGCGGCTCGACCGTCGCAAAAATATCTTCCTGTTCGACGAAGCTCATTTCCAGATCCAATTGGTAGAACTCTCCCGGGTGGCGGTCGGCGCGCGGATCTTCATCGCGGAAACAGGGCGCGATCTGGAAGTAGCGGTCGAGTCCCGCCACCATGAGGAGCTGCTTGAACTGCTGGGGGGCCTGCGGGAGAGCGTAGAACATGCCTTTGTGGATGCGACTGGGGACGAGATAATCGCGCGCGCCTTCCGGCGAGGAGTTGGCGAGGATGGGTGTCTGGACTTCGGTGAAGTGGAGGCCATGCATGTACTCGCGGATGTGCGTGATGAACCGGTCGCGCTTCATCATCATGTCCTGGAGGGTGGGACGACGGAGATCGAGGAAACGGTACTGGAGGCGCAGATCTTCGTTCACCGTGCCCGCGCCCACACCCACACCCGCGCCCACACCCGCGCCCACACCCGCAGCCACGAAGGGCTGCGGCTGAGGCTGATCGATTTCAAAGGGGGGTGTTTTGCTCTCGCTCAATATTTCGATCGTTTCCACGGACACCTCTATCTCTCCGGTCGGATTCTCCGTACGTTCGGCGCCCGCCACGCGCTTGCGTACTTTTCCGGTCACCCTGAGGACCCATTCAGGACGGATTTTTTCCGCTTGCGTGAAAGATTCTGCATTCTTCGGATCAAATACCACCTGCGTGAAACCGTAGTGGTCCCGCAAATCGACGAAGATCAATCCTCCGTGGTCACGTCGGCGGTGGACCCAGCCGCAGAGGGTGACGGACGAGGAGGCGTCTTTTTTGGTGAGTTGGCCGCAGGTGTGGGAGCGGAGCATGGGGAAAGGGCAAAAGGGAAATAGGGCAAGAAGGTGCTTTGAATGGCAAAGAGGAAAAAGAAGGAAAGGAGGGAAAAGAGGTCAGCTTCGCATGAGGTGGGTGATCAGGTAGATCGCGCGTGCCACATGCCCAGAGCAGTCTTCAAATGCCTCCCGCGTGAGATATGTTAAATCAAAACTAAGTTCCAGAAAACTGTCTACTTCCACAGCAGAGCCTCTTGCTCGCATGTAGTAAGTATCTCGATGTACCTTCGTGCCCATGGCCGACCCTTCTGCGAGATTTGCCATTATGGAAGCGGCAGCTCGTCGTAACTGGGAGACAAGCCCAAACTGCTCTTCCTTTGGGAATTTCTTTGTGATGCCATAGATCTCCAGCGCAAGGGATTTCGCCTCTTTCCATGCGATGAGATTGCGAAAACCGCCCTTAAATTTTCTTTCCATACTTCCATGATACACATTCTCTTCGTTTCTACCTCTTTTTCTTCATTTTCCTCTTTGCCCTCTTTTTCTTTCATTTAAACAGCTTCCCCACTTCCTCCTTGAACTCTTCCACATCCTTGAACTCCCGATGCACCGAGGCGAAGCGGATGTACGCAACCTGATCGAGTTTCTTGAGCGCCCTCATGACGTCGTTGCCGATCGTCGAGCTCGAGACTTCATTCTTGTTGCCTCCCCACTTCTCTTCCAGTTTTGTCAGGAGGCTATCCACCTGCTTCTGCGTCACGGGGCGCTTGGAGCAGGCCAGCCAGATGCCGCGCTCCAGTTTGGTCCGGCTGTAGGGTTCGCGCGTCGCGTCCCGCTTGATGACGATGAGGGAGCTCAGTTCCTGGCGCTCGAACGTGGTGAAGCGATGATTGCATTTCGGACATTCGCGTCTGCGCCGTACGGCACGTCCTTCCTCCGAGAGGCGGGAATCGATCACAGCAGTGTCGTTGGCTTTGCAGTGGGGACAGTGCATTGTAGGGTTAGGGTTAGGGCTAAGGATTTTTCATAGCATAGAGAACAGGGAAAGGATATCAGAGAGCACCCTTACGCAGAACGGTGTGTGTGCCATGAGAGAGGTCGATGATTTTTGAGGGCGGAATGAAGAGGAGATGTCCAGAATCAATGATGATATCCGGTTTTATCTTTTCATGTGTCCACTGAGCGGTGATCTCTTTCACGCTGTACGTATTCGTTCGCCCATGAACATTGGCCGATGTGGTTGAAAGAGGTCTGCCGAAGCGGCATGCGAGCTCGGTTGCGAGGGGGTGGCTGGAGATGCGGATGCCGACGGAGCTTTGAGCTTTGAGCTTTGAGCTTTGAGCTGGGACAATGAAGAGCTCTTGAGAGGTTGGTCGCTTTGGAAGTATGAGAGTCAGGGGGCCCGGGAGGAATTCTCTGGCGAGTTTCTCGGCTTCGTCATTCCACTCCACGTACTTTTTCGCTTCGGCGACGCTCGGAAAGAGGGCGCTCACGGGCTGATCGAACGGGCGTTTTTTCAGGAGAAATAATTTTTGAACAGCCTCCGGATTGGTCAGGTCACACGCGAAGCCGTAACAGGTCTCGGTGGCATGGGCGACGATGCCGCCTTCATTGAGAATGTTGAGAGCTTGGGCGATTGCCTGTGCGGAGAGGGGGAGGACCTGCAAGCGATGAGCTGAGAGCGATGAGCTGTGAGCAGTGTAAATGTCGATGCTCAAAGCTCAAAGCTCACCCCTCGATGCCACTCGGGGCAAGCGACTCATAGCTTCGCATTACCTCTTCGATCTTCTTCTCCAGCACCGTGGACATATTGATCGTCAGCGGCAATAAAAGCGTCTGATTCCCGATCTTGAGCTGCACCTTCTCTTTACCGGGGAATGTCTCGAGCACTTTTTTCAGATCGAGCAGGAGCTTCTTCGGAGCTTTCGGCGGGAGGGGGATCGTATGGATGGAGATGCCGAACCCCGGCGCATTCTCCTGATCCGTTGACTGTTCCTGTGTCGGTGCCGTCACCACGTTCGCAGGAATTCCCTCCCCGAATCCGAGGGCCAGCAGCAGATCGGCCGTGTTCATGCCCTCGATGATCCACAGACCCAGCGGGCCGAAGAACGAGGGCTCTTCCTCCGGACCGATGACGGCCGTTTCTCCGGCGACGACATTTCCCTCTTCGTCCACCAGTTCCACATGCTCCTCGGTCTCGATCGTCGGACGCACCAGCGTCAGGCCGCGCCGGGACTCCTCTTCATCGAAGAATCCCTCCGCTTTCGCGCGCGCGATCATTCCACTGAGGGAAGCGCGCTTCACAACCTCCGCACGCGCCTGCAGCTGTCCGGACCGCAGGTCCAGTTTTCCCCCGATGACGAGCACGGTGTCGGGCTGTTCGAGAGCGGGGGCGATCTCTGCGAAGGTCTTCGGGAAGAGTGTGACCTCCATCTTCCCCGTCGGGTCCTCCAGGAAGACGACGGCCATCGTCTCGCCCTTCTTCGTCGTGATCTTCTTCACCCCCTCGACGATGCCTGCGAGTGTGACTTTCTTCCCCACCTCTTTCATTGTCAGATTGGCGATGAGTTGTGCTTTCTTCCCGATGTACTTCTTGAGGCCTGCGAGCGGGTGGCTGGAAACGTAGAGCCCGAGGGTTTCCTTCTCCCACTGCAGGCGTTCCTGCAGAGAAACCTCGGGAGTTTCCGGGAAGGTAATGCGCACACTCTCCGCGCCTCCTCCGATAGAGGCGAACAGGTCGGACTGGGCACTCCCGACATCGCCCGCGGCTTTCGCGAGCGCGCTCACGAGGTCGTAGTGCGCGACGAGGACGGAGCGCTTCCCGAGAGCATCCAGCGCTCCGGATTTCGCGAGGGACTCGAGGAGTTTTTTGTTGAGCAGGCGTGCGGGGACACGGCGCGCGAAATCTTCGATTGAAGCGAAATGCCCGCCCGAGGAGCGGATAACGATGATCTGCTCCACCGTGGAATCGCCGATGCCCTTGATGGCGGAGAGGCCGAAACGAATGGTTTGCCGCTCCTCTCCCTCTACGGGAACGACGGTGAAGTGCCGCAGGGACTGGTTGATATCCGGCGGCAGGACTTCGATCCCCATTTGCCGACATTCCTCGATCTCGATCATGACGCGGTCGGTGCGCTGGGAATCGCTCGAGAGGAGGGCGGCCATGAACGCCGCCGGTTCGTGCGCTTTCAGGTATGCCGTCTCGTAGGCGATGCGCGCGTATCCCGTCGCGTGCGATTTGTTGAAGCCGTATCCGGCGAACGGTGTGATGACATCGTCGAAAATCTGCTCCGCGAGCGCCTTGGTGTAGTGCTTCGCAACCGCCCCCGCTATGAATTTCTCCCGCTGCGCGTTCATTTCCTTCTTGATCTTCTTCCCGATGGCGCGCCGGAGGATATCCGCTTCCCCAAGCGTGAACCCGGCGAACACCTGGGCGATCTGGAGGATCTGTTCCTGATAGACGCCGATGCCGTAGGTCGGTTTCAGGATGGGCTCGAGGTCGCGGTGGATGAACTTCACTTCCTCCTGCCCGTGCTTGCGCTTCACGAAACTGGGGATCCACTCCATCGGACCAGGGCGGTAGAGCGAGACCATCGCCGTGATGTCGTTGAATTCCGTCGGTTTCAGTTGTTTCAGGTATCTGCGCATGCCGGCGGATTCCAGCTGGAAGACCCCGGTCGTATCCCCGCGCTGGAGCAGGGCGAAGGATGCGGGATCGTTCACGGGGATGCGGGCGATATCGATGCGCTCGCCGCGCAAACGATGCACGATCTCGAGCGTCGTCTCGATGACCGTCAGGTTCATGAGTCCGAGGAAATCGATCTTCAGGAGCCCCAGTGCCTCGAGGGGTTTCGCGGAGGTTTGCGAGATGATGATGGCATCGTCTTTCGGGGCGCGCTGGAGGGCGGTGTAGCAAACAGTCGGTTCCTCCGTGATCATGACGCCGCAGGCGTGCACGGAAACGTGGCGGGTTTTCCCCTCCAATTTCAGGGCAGTATCGATGATCTTGCGGTAGGTTTCATTGCTTCCGTAGGCGGCTTTCAGCTCGCTCATTTCCAGCGCTTCCGTGAGGCGGGTGCCCGGTCGGTCCGGGATGAGCTTCGCGAGATTGTTCATCTCGAGGAACGGCACGCCGTACGCGCGACCGACATCTTTGACGGCGGCACGGGCGGCGAGCGTTCCGAACGTGCAGATCTGCACCACGTGGTCGGAGCCGTACTTCTTGCGGACGTATCCGAGGATCTCGTCCCTGCGGGTGTCCGCGAAGTCGATGTCGAAGTCCGGCATGGTGATGCGTTCCGGGTTGAGGAACCGCTCGAAGAAGAGCCCGTGCTCCAGAGGGTCCAGGTCCGTGATGCCGAGGCAGTACGAGACGAGCGATCCTGCAGCCGATCCGCGGCCGGGGCCCACTGTGATCCCGCGGCGTTTCGCCTCCCCGACGAAATCGGCGACGATGAGGAAGTATCCCTCGAACCCGACCTGTTCGATGATTCTGAGTTCATACGCTATCCGTTCCTCGTACTCCTTCGTCGGATGGGGGAAGCGCTTTTGGAATCCTTCGGCAACCAATCGGCGCAGTTCTTCGGCCTCCGTCCGGCCGTCCGGTACCGGGAACCGGGGGATGTGGTACTTCCCGAAGGGAATGGAGACAGAGCAGCGTTCCGCGATGACTTTCGTGTTCTCGAGTGCTGCGGGGACGTGCGCGAACGCCCGCTCCATTTCCTCGAACGTCCGCATGGAGAAATCCGAGTCGCGCATGGAGAAGCGGCCGGGGTCGGAGACATTCGCGTTCTTCTGGATGCAGAGCAGGATGTCATGGGCTTCCACTTCCTCCGGCCGACAGTAGTGACTGGAGCAGGTGGCGATGAGGGGAACGGAGAGCTTCTCCCCCCACGCGATGAGTTGCTGGTTGACCTCTGCCTGCCCCGCGACATTCGGGAGATCCATGAGCTCGAAGTAGACGTTGTCCTTTCCGAAGAAACTCCGGTACTCCTCCGTGAGGAGGCGGATCCGCTCTCCGTCTTCGGTGAGGGCGGCCTGCGGGATGGCACCGGAGATGGGCCCCGTGAGGGCAATGAGTCCCTTGCCATATTGCTTAAGGATCTCACGGTCGACGCGCGGCTTGTAGTACATTCCCTCTAGTGCAGCGGTCGTCGCGAGCGCGAGGAGATTTCTATAGCCCTCATCCGTCTCCGCGAGGAGCACGAGCGGGGTTCCCCGACCAGAGATGCCGCTCTCACGATCATGTCGGGATCGGGTGGCGACGTACGTTTCCAGACCGAGAATCGGGCGGATGCCGTGTTTCTGGCACATCTGATAGAACTCGATGAGGCCGTAGGTGTATCCCTTGTCGGCGATGCCGACGGCCGAGCAGCCGAGTTCCTTCGCGCGCAGGACGATCTCCTCCGGCGAAGAGAGCGCCTCGAGGAGGGAGTACATGCTGTGACAATGGAGATGCACGAAGTCGGCGGCTTTCACAGGAGTGAGCTTACAGCGGGCAGCGATGGGATGTCAGCCTCTTTCTTCAATTCATAGTCCCGCAGCGCTCGAGCAGTACTCGGCGAGGTCGAGGCCGCGCAGGTACCCTCCGTCCGTGTAGGGGAAGCAGGCGTTCGTGAGGGTGATCTTGAGGATCTGTTCGAGGCGGGCGTTGCAGGGGCGGGTGAGGCAGGTGCGGCGGAGGTAATATGCCAGGCCCCGAGTGAAATTGCGTATGCCGAAATTGAGGGAGTTTCCCTGGGTGGCCATCGCGCTCACTGCCGCACGCAGAGGCAGCATCTGGGTCGATAATTGCTTCGGGGCATCCGTCGCTTTCGGGACCATGGCGGCTTCCAACCATTCCTGCAGCCGGTCCCACGCTTTCAACGCCGGACGGTAGGCGATGTCGTTCAGGGCGCGCGACAGGGAATCAAAAATGGAATTCCTCGCGGCCGCCTGAGCGCTGAGAGTCGGATTGTCCGGGAGGAACTCTTCGGGCGTCTTGAACGGATCCGTGTAGGGTCGCTTCTGACCCCAGATATCCTTTACTTCGAGGTAGTGTCCGAGCAGGCGGATATTGTCGGTCAGAAGGGAAAAGGGACCGCGGGTCTCTGTGCGCGCAGCGCCTTCCGGCCAGGAGTCGAGCGGGATCAGAGTGCCGGTTCCCTCCGCGGCCGGACAACCGCTGATGCGTTCGTGCGTGTATTTTCCTGTTTTTTCCTTTCCGAAGTATTGCGCTTCGCGCGGCAGAGGCCGTCCCATGAGGTTCTCCAGCTCTACGATCTTGTTCTTGAGAGACTCTGAGGCACTGATGAGAGCATCGCGTTTCTGAGCGATCTCCCGGGAACTTTCCAATTCCTTCTTGATGGCATCATCGAGGGACGCATTGGGAAGGGAGAGGCTGCCATAGGTTTCGAGCACCGATACGTCGCAACCGTATCCTGCACCGACGGGTTTCGCAGTCGTCCCGCTTCCGATGACGGTCGGCGGGAGGTAGTTCGTGTCGAAGGGGCACATCCTCCTCTCCGTGCACATACTGCTTGCCTGGCATTCCCTAAGAGAGTCGAAGGCCGCTCCGAGGCAGGAGGAGCCTTCCCCCGGGATGCAGACCGAATCGGCGTTTCCGCAGCACCACTTCTGTGGCTCGAAGCTGCGTCTCTGCCACCAGTTTGCGTCCTGGAACGTGTGATCCCGGGCACCCTGTCCCAGCTGGCGTCGCTCCTGATCGACAAACTTCAGGGCATCCTGCAGCGCGGTGATCGTTGTGGATTTCCGGTCCGCAAAAGCTTTTTGGATTTTGCACTGGATGCGTGCCACCATCGCATCGAGGAGCAACTGATCGATGGCGAGGCAGGGGGTGGTCGCGAGGAGATCCTGCTCCTGCCCGACGATCTGGAGGGAGGCATCCGAAATGCCGGCGAGGGTTTTATAGGCTGATTCCAGCCAGGAGAGAAAACCGGAGTCATCAAAAGTACCGGCGAGGGTTTCCGCGGAGATGACCATTCCCTGCGCCCGCTCGAGCACGGCACGCACGAAGTGATCGGAAACGGGGGGGAGGGGGGTGAGGAACTCGTCATCACTCCCCAAGACCTCCTCCACCGCCGGAATGGTACCGTCCGTGCAGGTGAAAGGACCTGCAAAAACAGTAAAGGGAAAGCAGAGAAAACACAGGACCAGGGACATCACCCACAACATGGAGGAGGAGATGCGGCCGGCAATGGAGAGGTGCAGAACGGGCATGGTTTACGATCCGTACAGTCGCGGGCACATGTTCTCCGGGAATCGCAGGGCGGAGATGCCCGAGAGGAGCAAATTCGCGCTCTGGAGGAGTTCGGCGAACGAAGCTCCTGCGCTCTTGAGATAGGTTGCGTAGAGTTGCGTGCCGAGACGGGTCCCCACACCTGCGGCGATATGCTGCATACCGAGGAGAGCGATCAACTTTTCACTCTCCTGATCCATGAGACCGCCGGTGATGGACGGATACTCCTCTTTCGGGAGACCCAGCTGGCGGAGCGGGTCGTAATGGCACTCCTCCGGCGGTTGTTTGACGGGCAGGCCGCTCACCTGGCAGAGCCTCAGGTCCATTTCCTGTACGATCGCAGCAGGACGGTAGAGGGGGATGCGGGTCAATGGCACAGGGGGAATGGGCATGGAAAGGCCGATGAGCGGGTCCGGCTTCGTCTCGGAATCCCACGGGAAAGCTTCACCCTCGGTCAGGAGGGACAGGCGGCCGGGGAGGAGCCGCTGTTCCTCGAGGGATTGTTCGGTGCACTGGGCGGCATAGCACATATTGTTGCCGATGGTATTCTCAAACTTGGCTCCGCAGAGCGGGGAGCACACACGGGTGAGGGAATTCTCGATGGCCTGGACGCGCGGATCCGGATTCATGATCGCCTGTTCGCACGCGGTGGCGACATGTCCCACATTCCGTGCGATGGCCTTGTTGATCTGTTTCGTTCGCGCCTTGATTTCGTCGATCCAGATCTGCGTTTGTGCCGGAGTTCCCGCTCCTTTCGAGCAGAGGGCGTGGTATTGATCCCAGCAACTGAAGTTGGCGAGGACGGAGCCGCATTCATCGATAGTGATATCCGTTCCCTCGAAGTTCCCGTCCTCCGCGATGGCATTGCACTGGGCGAGGTAGGCGGGGCGCTCCACCGCGCAGCACTCGCTGAGCGTTTTTGGGATCGGGCCGGAACAGAGTTGCTGAGCATGAATGAGTTCATGCAGAACCAGATAGGTGAGCGGCCAGTCGTCTACCTTGGAGGAATCGGATGGAATGCAGATATGGATGACGCCCTGTGCGTCTTTCGGCACGGTCGCTGCGCGGTTGTCATCATCGCAGTGCGGATAGGCTATCCCGTCTGCGGTTGCCGCTTCGCTGCTGCAGTACAGATCCACTCCGCAGCGACCGCAGTCGAAGTGGCCCGTGACGTTATCCGCGCCTGCTTTTCCGCCACCGTCTTTTGCTCCGTAAGAGAAGAGCGGTGTGTCGATCACAGGTTTCCCATTGATCTTCGGCGGATCGGTGCGCCATCCGCCGATCTGGCACGCATTCACGCCGGATTCGATGTTGCGGATGGGGAATTCCGTGTAGTCCGGCGTACAGGACACGAGAGTAATGGGGGCTTCCCTTTTTCTCAGAGGTCTGATGGATCCGGAGCCCGAAGAGGAGGAACTGCTCGAGGACGAGGCGATCTGTTGCTGGCAGCGGTCCATGGTGAGGGAACGGCAGAGGTAACCCTGCGAAGAGAACGGTTGGGCGCAGAGCTTCGCTCCTTTTTCCGCTTCCACCGGCGGCTCGCGAGGTTCCGGCGGATACGTTCCTCCCAGGATCGCATTGTCCTTGCAGAGAGGAGTGGTGAGTTCATTCAATTGAGCGCCTTCGCACTCCAGGGACGGGAGGAGAGGTTCAAGCGGAAACTCGAACTCCAGTCCGATGTCATTGGCCATGGGATTGATGCCCGCGCGCATCCAGAGCAGGACGTTCCCCTCCCACCCCGGGAGGATCCGCGGCGGGAAGAGGACGATTTCACCCTGACCCAGAGGAGGAGACATTGGGGTGGAGGCGACAACGGCTTGGGCGATATTTTTCAGATCCTGTTCGATGGTGCACCAGCGGACGGAGGCGTACTGCAGTTCCGATCCGTCTCCCACTTCATGCGTGTCATTGCAGGTTCCCTCCCCGCGTTCGACCGCCATGACTCCCTGCCGGTACCGCCATACCATTGCCGAGCGGATCTCGTCCGCGTTCGGTTTGCCACTCACGGCATCTTTGACATGCTGGTTCAGCGTATCGATCAGAGAGGTCACGCTGTCCGCGAAGCGCGGTGCCGAACGGATGCGCCGCTCCCGGATAGGCGTCGTCAGCCAGTCATTGCTGGATTGCCAGATGCGGATGATGCTCTGCAGCTTCGGGGCAAAGGCTCTGAGGAGTCCCGGATGGTCCCGGATCGGCATTTCGAAGCCGCTGGCAACGAGCTGCAGAGAGCGGCCGAGGGAGCGCACGCGCATTTCACGTCCGACGAAATCCTGGATGCCTGCTACCAACTGCGAACAGGTGGACTGCTCGAGTTTTCGCGGAGTACAGACCTTCTCCAGCCCTTTGTCCCGTTCCAGCGCAGCGATCACCTCGTCGTGCGTGAGAGGGGGGGTCATCTTGAATACTTTGCTGACGAAGCGGGCGACGGCTTCTTCCGTTTCGGTCGCGCCGGCCTCCTCTGCGGCGAGGGTGCGGGCGTACTGATAGAGATCCATTTCGGCCCGGGCACGCAGGACGGGGAGAGCGAGGAGGATCAGAGTGATGCCGGGGAGAAGGAAGCGTGAGCGCATTTGTTACGGTGCGGAGTCGCGGAGAGGATCCCGGTTATTCCACGCCCTGAGCAAACAGGAGGAAGCGTCCGCCGCGAGGGCGAAACTGTTTCGGAGATCCAACGATGCCTGCTGGACGCAGGTGATTTCGGCGTCGAAGGTGAGCAGATGATCCAGTCCTTCGAGCAGCGAGAGCGCACGGGTGAGAGCGAGGCGGGAGCGGGAGAGCTCCTCGGAGATAATCCGCTTCTCCTCATTTGCCAGACCCCACAGCTCGACGGCCTCCATGACGGCACTCGGGACGGGGAGACCGAAGAGTGTCTTCTGGCGGTAGGCCTCCTGATCCGCCGTGTAGATGGGGTAGAGGAAGAATCGCTCGACGAGCGCGCATTCGTACATGCGCAGGTACTCGAGGAGCACGGTTCCCATATCTTCCTGTCCGAGGCGCGAAAGCATGGCGGGGTCTTTCCATGACGGAAGCCCCCTCGCAATCTCGAAAAGTTTGGCCCGGGGGGCCAGAAAAGCAGCAGAGGTTACGGCCGAGCAGTGCGGGGGAGGATCCACGCGCCGAAGCGGGCTCTCGGACGAAGCGCGACTTCCGAGTGCTTCCGCGATGATGGCCGAGACGTTTGCATGGTACTTGATGGGCCAGTTTTCGAGAGCTTTCGCCGTCTTCTGCTGTGCCGTCGGGAGAGAGGCGAAATCAACATCCTCGAAGAGCGGCGTTTCGTAGGTATCCGTTTCGAGGTTGTAGACGTATCGCGAGCACTCGGCCAGGACGGGATAGTGCTGCGGAAGCAAGGAGGTGACGGCAAACGCAGGGAGCGCAACGATACCCATGAAGAGAAGTACACCTACTCCAAGTCGGAGTATTCCTGCTGTAGGATGGCCGGGGAAGAAAGGGTGGGGGGACATTTTTTGGATTTCAATGGGAGGAAGAACTCTGCGGGGTCGGGAACTCTTCGCAGCTGGAGAGGAAGCAGGGGGTGCGCCCCAGCCATCCGATGATGGAGGCCGCAGAACGGATGTTCCCCGTGACCGTCCAGCGGTACTCTTCTAGGAATTCATCGAAGATCCCCGCGAATTGCAGGAGGGAACGGTAGGACGCGTCGTACTCTGTGAGGAAACGGAGCACCTCCTGTTCCTGCGCGAGCACCTCCTGCGTCGTCGTCTGACACCACGCGCTGATTTCCGTCATATCCGTCGTTTCGTCTTTCAGGGCGAACTGGCAGGCAGCGAGGCTTTGCCACTTTGCTTCGATGCAGCCCTCCGTGTGCAGCGTGACCAGAGAGGGGGGTTTGGTAGCTTTCAATCCGTGCGAGAGCCGGGCGAGTTCGCAGGTCATGTTCATGCGGCACTGGAGCGATCGGAAACTCTGGAGGAGGAGCGGGAGGAGATCGGAGGTGAGCACATGTTTCGTCTCGAGGATGCCCTTCCGGGGGAAGAGTGCGGGACGATCGGGCAGGGAGTCCTGCTCAGAGGCGGCATCCATCGAACCATTACTCATAGTGTCAGGGTCCGTTTCATCGGACTTCATCCACGTGTTTTGGTGAGTCTTGTACCAGGCTTGTCCCAGGTAATCGAAACGGATCTCTCCGATGGCGGCATCCTCAGCTGCCGGGCGTCCGAAGAGGATCCCACGGTAGGTGCGGATTTCACGTGCGAGAACCTTCCGGATTTCCGCACGGCAGGCGTCGGCTCCCGAGGGGGGGGTGGGAGAAGGAGGGGCGGCCAGAACGGAACCGCCCATCAGTGCGATCGAAAGGATTCCCGTGAGGAAGAGGCGACGCATCATGATGAGGCACTGGAGGAGGAGCTGGAGAAGACGGGAGAGAGCAGGTGAGCAGGGGGGACGGCGAAGGAGGGTGCGATGACATTACACCCGTCTGCGTAGGGGAACGGCGGGGCGGAAGAGGAGCTGCCCGATGGGCAGAGAGTTTCCCGGAACATGCAGACGCGGGCCTGCGCGAGAGCCTCTTCCAAGTCGGGAGCGTCTTCGCAGAGGGGAGGATCCGGGATACCGATTGCGCCCGACCACTCGATGTTCCAGCCGCTGCGCGCACGGATCTGCTGGGCATGGAGCAGCTGACATACCCAGTCCTTCGGCGGGCACGAAGGAAGACCGAAGTCGTCTATGATCGGGCGGAACGAGCCCATGGAATCAAAATCTTCCCTTAAGAAAAGTGCCGGGCGCGAACCGAGTCGCTGCATCCGTTCGAGGAGGTCCATCTCCGCGTGGACACAGGTTTCAGCGTGAGGGGCATAACAATCCTGTTCGGTCCGGGAGACGAAGGCCCCTCCCTTGTCCGGATTACCGAGGATGGCGATGCTGGTCCAGAACAGACTGTATTCATGTGCCATTTTCTGGATGATGGTTTGGATCGCCTGCAATTCATTTCCGAATTGCACGATTTCACTGGGACTTCCCATGGAAACGGTGATCCCCGGCGCACGTTTCCCGGTCTGCACGAGAGGCAGGTAGACCTCCGGATCGTCCGTAATGGTGGGGACGGGCGGCAGCGGGGGGAGAGTGGGGAAGACAGGGGAAGGATTTTCGATGCTGGGAGGACGAATGAGGTCTTCTTTCAGGCGCAGCTGCACCGGGCGCAGGACGGGAATTTTCAGGGAGCCCGTTGCAAAGCGCAGCATCGTGAAGTCGAAAGAAACCGAGAGGCCGCGGTCGGCGGAGAGACGGGGGAGGGAACTGGAGGCGGAGGAAACGGAACCCGAGAGGCCGCCGTCGAGAGCGGGGCGCCCCGGCATCCACCCGTCGAGGAGGGAGTAGATGGATGTCGTGAAGCGCTCGTTATGGCACCATGGCATGCAGGAGATATCGTGCATGCGCTGGTAACGACGCTGGATAGTCTGCCATGTTTGTTGCAGATCCCGCCGCGCCTGGAGGGCTGTCATGAACTGCGTGTACTTCGCGAGGATATCGCCGTCCAGCCAGTTGACGATCGTCTCGCCGATGATTTTCTGGCGGGACAGGAGACGCCCGAGAATTTTCGGTAACTCGCTGCGCAGCTGCCGGGACTGGGTGATGGCGAGAGCGTATTCCTGGAGCCGATCGGCAACGTCCTGCGCTTTGGTCAGATCTGCGGCGCTCGCTCCGCCGGAGTGCTCCTGCATCGCCTTCCACCGCAGCCACCCCTCGGCGTACGTGCGGAAATCCGTCGGCGATCCCATAGGGATGACGAGAGGGACGGCTTCCTGTTCGAGTGTGGGAAGGAGGGAACGCTCCAGAAACATTTTAATCTCATCGATGAGATCCTCCCTGGCATCCATCTGCACTTCGATCGTTTCCATCCTCGGGTCATCCTGCTCACTTGCGAGGCGTACGAGGCGGGGGGTGAGAGGCGGGCTGAAGACATCCACTCCCAGCGACCAGACCGGCGGGAAGAGGAGGCTGACCACGGGCGGGGTGACGAGGGAATGCGCCCGCGTCTCGATTTCCTGCCACCACTGGACGATGGTGCGGCGGTCAGCTCCTTCGTTCGAGACCGTGTCATCGAACGCGCGCATGAGCGCGGCTTTGGAAAGGTATTCGTTGCTCCCTGGCGGCGGGGCGGAGGAGGAGGATCTAGAGGGGTCGGCTTGGCGTGGGGAGAGGAGTTCCACGATGTCGGACGGTTCGTAGAGCGCGAGGGTGAGGTCAGAGTTATAGCGACTCCGCAAAACACTGCCCCGCGTGTAGGAGACGGCATTTCCGAGGGAGGTATCCCATAGGCTCGGATTGGAAGCGGCGCTGGAGGTTACTCGGATGACGGCGGGGACATCAGGATGAGGGATGCCGTACATCCCCTTCCCCTTCTGAGTCTCGGGCATCTTCCAGAAATTGCGTTCGTTCTCTTCCTCCTCTTCTTCCTCCTCCTCTTCCTCCTCCTCTTCCTCCTCCTCTTCCTCCTCCTCTTCCTCCTCCTCTTCCTCCTCACCCTGGTAATAGGCGGCGATCACGCAGATTTTCCTCCGTGCGCCTACCCGCGTGTTGAGCGGGTCGTATTCGCTGTAGGGGGCATAGCAAGAGACAGGGATACCGGACTTATCCGGATCATCCTTCGGAACGTACGCAGCATTCACTTTCGCACGGGTATAGCCGCCCGTGTAGTGACGGTAGAAGGACTGATAGGCGCGACCGCGCTTGGAAGCTCGGCGTGCAGGAATGCCGACACAATCCCTGCCGCATCCGGCATCCCGGCATGCTTTTCTGCACGCAGTGACCTCGTATGTCCAACGCGGATAGAACTGCTTCCTCGGCCGGTCAGGGACGATAGGGCACGTTTCAGCCGCCTGCTGCGCTTTTGTGCAGTAACGGCACTCCGCTCCCGTACACGTCACGCAATTTTCCAGGAGCATGGACGTATCCCCCGAGGCATCGCCCGCTCCGTTGGGACCGTAAAGGGTGCCGTTGACGCTCTGATGCGTGCAGCAGTAGCGGATATCTGCGAGGGAAAATGGCGTGCTCTCGGGAGGGGCAGGTGGAGTAGGAGGAGGGGGATCTTCCTGAATTTCCAATTCAGTACGGACCTGGCACGCGCCATCGGTCGAGTCTGTGAAATCACAGGAGACATCGACCCATACCGGATCGCCGCCATCCTTGGGATCGATCCAGCAGCCCCCGGGAATCGTGATCGTCCTTTCGTAGTATCCGTAGAGCCAGTGGGTATTCATGTACCCGCAGAGGCCGCCGCTCGTGTCCAGATTGGCGCAGATATGGCCGTCCGCAGGCATGGTTCCCCCGCCGCAGGTGAAGGTGATGGCGCCTCTCCCCGCGGGGTCCGGCACAGGATTGTCCAGATCGACTCCTCCGAGCGGTCGCTGGCACGGGAATGAGTTGTAGAAGTTGGGGGAGCCCGGGCGGCAGGCAGTGCGGAATCCACAGACATCAACCTCACCTGGGGCAACGAAACCCGTATCGTGCCGCGCGGCCATGCCCGAGAGGACGTTGCCGAGGGGGGTGGACGTGCGACCCGGCAGGCCGGAAACCGTTGCGATCTTGTCATCCGCCACCTTATCCTCCCAGTCCCATCCACCGCACATGGCGGCGTTCAAATCCGTCACGATTGCCCCTGGAGGGGAGACGGAGACTACGCTCTGGATTTCGCCGAAAGATTGCGGCTTCAGCGTCGGGAGTTGGTAGGCTGCGTGAACGTGAACAGCAGCGAGGAAGAAAACGGCGCTTCCGAAGGTCACCCACGCACCAGAGGGCCACGGGCGCAAGCCCATGGGTAAAAAAGAACCAGTTCCTTTCGTTGGATCCCTCGGTGCGGGGTTCAATGCCGGGCTTTCCCCCAGTGAGGTTTCTGCCCCCATTTTTAAGGGATGGGGATCCACTGGAAGTACTGTCCGGAGGTGCCGGCGGAGAGAGAAAAAATGTCTCATCAATGCGCGTGGCTTCCGGAAGGACATGGTAACGCGAAGCGCGTATGTCGTATATGGTATGTGGTATTTTGAATGTTCATCCAACAATCCACTCTGGGCGGCAAATAAAAAAGATTGCGCACAGAGCCAAGAAGGTGGACGATCGTTCACGTCACTCGCCATACGCTTCGGCGTATGCTTTCCTTCCTCCGCCGTCCATGCGTGGCCGGCTGTGGCATCCTCCTCCCCATTTTTTTCCCTCTGCAGCATGTACTCTCTCAATCGCGTGAATCTCATCGGTTACCAGACCCAACCCGTAGAAGTGCGGAAGACCCCTTCTGGGACGAGCGTTTCGGATCTCAATCTCGTCGTTCCCTATACCTTCGTCTCCGAGAGCGGCGGGAATCTCACCGGCAAAGGGTTCCATACCGTTACCGTCTGGGGCGGGATGGCGGAAGTCGCCTCCCAGTATCTGCGGCCGGGAGGACAGGTGTTCATCTCGGGCAGACTGCAGACGGACAGCTGGGAGGACGAGAAGACCAAGGAGAAGAAGAGCAAGACGAAGATCGTCGCTCTCGACATGATTTTACTCGACCCGAAAGACGGCCAACTTCCTTCCCCGAAGGGGGCCGATCACCTGCTGCAGCTCTGCAACCGCGCCGATATCGTGGGTAACACCACCAAGGATCCTGAACTCCGGACGACCACGAACGGCAAGCAGGTGCTCACCATCTCCGTGGCGACGAATGATCGCTGGAAGGAGAAAGCAACGGGAGAGGATAGAGAGCGCACGGAGTTCCACATCGTCGTCGTCTGGGGGGATCTCGCGAAGGAGGTGGCTTCCGCCGTGAAGAAGGGGAACCGCGTCTTCGTTTCGGGGCGCGTGCAGACCAGGAGCTGGGAGACGCAGCAGGGGTCCAAGAGAACGACGACCGAGATCGTTGCGGATGCTTTTTCGCTCCTCGGGACAAAGAATGATGTCGCTTCGGAGGCCATCCAAAATTCCGCGGCGCGCCTGCCGCGCGAGAACAGCGCTTCGTCTTCCGCCCCCATGGAAGAGGCTGCGGTCGATGCCATTCCTGCGGTGCAGTATGCGTCGGAGATTAAAGTGTCGGATTTGCCGTTTTAGGGATTAGGAAATCAGTTTTCCGTCGTTTCCGTACAGTCTCATTTCTATTCCCTCGAGCGCAGGTGCTTTCTTCTTTGCTGTTTTCACCAGTGCGCAGAGATCGGCGAAGGTTCCACTGCCGGTATTCACGAGGAAGTTCGCGTGCTTCGGGGAAATTTCGACCCCGCCGACTCTTGCCCCCTTCAGTCCGGCTGCGGCGATGATGTTCCATGCGGGTGTGCCGTCCGCGAGAGCCTTGAAGCAGGAGCCGGCCGTGTGTGCCTGGACCTGGGACTCGAATCGTTTCCGCAGGCACCGTTCGATCTCTTCCAAAATTTCCTTTTTGGGTCGTGCTGGGATCCGTAAAACGGCACTCCATAGGAGGACTGGCGGCGCGTGATCTTTGAAGGCGCTCTCACGGTAGCGGTAGAGGCATTCCTGTTTCCGGAGCGTCTTCCAGCCGCCATCCATCCAGACGGTCACCTCTTCAATGAAGGCATCGATCCACGTCCCCTTCGGCCCCTGACCCGCGTTACCGAAGAGCGCGCCTCCGACCGTGCCGGGGATGCCTGCGAGGGCAGAGAGATCGAGGTTATGAGCGGCGAGTTCACGCGTGAGCTCGGCAAGATTCTTTCCCGCTTCGATGTGGACCGTTGATTCTTCGATGGAGACGGCGTTCGCCTTGATCCGCACGACGAGCGCATGCACTTTGCCGTCCGCGAAGACCGTGTTGGATCCGGTACCCAGCACAATGAGGGGGATTTTTTTTGAGGACGCGAACGTGATGGCTTCATCCACATCCTGCCTGGAGTGGAGTTCTGCGAAGTAGCGGGCGGTGCCGCCGATGCGCATGGTGGTTTTGGGACCCAGTGGTTCGTGTTCACGGATGTCCATGGAGGAGGATAGTGGGAAAATTGTGCGCTTCTTGCCATTTTTTGCCACCTTTTCCGGCGAAAAGGTGGCGCCAAATCCTTCGACAAGCTCAGGGCAGGCGCCGGCGCTTCATGATGGATCCCGCTTGCCCTGAGCGAGCCCCGTGAATGCGGGGCGAGTCGAAGGGTGGCGCGCCACCCCTCCGTGTGGTTTTACTGGGACGGCAAATTTACCATTTTTGCCACTGCATGGTTCTTGGGCGTGTACTTCGAAGGCCCCCGGCGACGGCTGTCGTCGGGGGCGGGTTTGGGGTTCCGGCTTTCAGACGCCGGTCTGAACGAAGGCGATCGCTTGCTCCAGCGTATCCCGGAAAATGAACAGACCCTTGGTCTTCGAGCATACGAACACTTCCATGTTTTCCGGGCGCGTGCAGTAGAGGCACAGGCGACCGTGCTTACGTGCGATCTGCGCCTCCAGAACGATGAACCTGTTGATGAGATCCGAGGAGAGGTATGTGATTCTCTCGAAGTTGAGAACAACCATCATTCCTTCCATACCCTCTTCAGAGACCTTGCGCAAATCTTCGCCGATTTCGGCGATAAGATCTTCGTCCAGGATCTTTTTGTCGACGAACGTCAGTACGATGACGTTGCCAACTGTTTTGTCCTCGAATCTTTTGAACTTAGACATCTGATGCCCCTTTCTGTGAAAGACCAAGAAGGTTGAATTTGCCAGAACCTAAATAGGATTATTCGCCTTATCTGACTTCTGTGGGGATTTTCATGGAGCGCTCTCGATGCTCTCCGTGTGGTTTTACTTGGACAGCAGATTTGCCATCTTCTCCATGGTGTCCGCCACTTTCTGAGCACGGTTCCCGCGCTGGACGCGAGAGAGAATGCTCGCGAGGAAGGCGAGGATGACCAGCGCAGCGGCGACGATGGCGAGTTCGCGTGTCGTGAGCGGGAAGCCGAGCCAGAGGAGGAGGATCTGAAGGATGGAGAAGCAGAAGAACCCGAAGAGAACGCCCACGCCCAGAGTGACGATGACGAGATGCGTTCTATTCTCCTGGCTGTCCTGCGGTGCGGAAGCGATAGAGGTGAGGAGTTCGCTATTGAGGATGACCGGCTCAGAGCTCCAGCGCTTGAAGAGCGGGATGATCTTGCGCTGCAGAATGAGCGTGACGAGCGTCTGGAACGACACGGCGGTCTTGCCCTCGATGACGGCGCGGGTCTCCTCCGTGCGGAGCTTCACTTCGAGGTCGGGAGATGTGAGGGGCATGGGAGAGAGGGGGAGGAGTGATTGGCTGAAGTAGTCTATCAGTGATTGACAGAGAGCCAAGGGGAGAGCTTCTTAGGATTAGGATTAGGGTTAGGGTTAGGGTTAGGTTCTTATCATCGTTGCGTTTTCGAGGCGGGCGATCGAGGTGTCTTTCCCAAGTGCGATGGCCACTTCATAGGCTCCAGGGCTGAAGGGGAGGCCGGTGAGAGCGGCGCGCAGGACCCAGAGGAGCTGGCCAGGCTTCCAGCCGTTCTTTTCCGCTGCTTGTGTGAGTCTTTCCTTGAGGACGCTTTCAGTCCATTCATCGCTGAGCACACTGTCGAGTGTTTCCGTGAGAACGCGAAGTACTTCCGGGAGCAGTTCTTTCGTGACCTTCTGTTTCTCATTGACGAGGAGGTCCGTCGCTGCCTTGGGTTCTTCGTAGAAGAATCCCATGAGAGAGGGGGCATCCGAGAAGAAGGCGATCCTCTCGCGGATGAGGGCTGCTTTCGCCGCAAAATCTCTGTCGTTGGCCGCTGCCGGGAAGCGTTTGGAAACGATCATTTGGACGCGTTTCACGAATGTTTCCGGATCCAATGCGCGCATCCACTGCCCTTGCAGCCAATCGAGTTTTTGAAGGTCGAAGACCGCGCCGGACTTCTGCACGCGGTCGATGGAAAAGGCTGAAATGAGTTCCTGCATCGAGAAGATTTCCTGCGTGGTGCCGCCGTTCCATCCGAGGAGGGCCAGGAAGTTCGCCATCGCTTCCGGCAGGTAGCCCTTCGTCATGTACTCTTCCACGGTGACCGCTCCGGCGCGCTTGCTCAGTTTCGTGTGGTCGGCATTCAGGAGGAGCGGGACGTGGGCGTAGCGCGGGGGCTGCCAACCGAAGTATTCAAACAGGAGGAGATGCTTGGGAAGGGAACTCAGCCACTCCTCGCCGCGGATGACGAGGGAAATATCCATGAGGTGGTCGTCGACGACATGCGCGAGGTGGTACGTCGGGAAGCCGTCGCTCTTGAGAAGCACTTGATCGTCGACGAGGTGGCTCTGGAAGGAAACCTGACCGCGAATGTCATCCTCGAAAGTGATGATCCGGTCTCGCGGCGTCTTCATGCGCAGCACATGCGGCTCTCCGGCTGCGAGGCGGCGTTCCACTTCCTCCGGACTCAGTCCCAGGCACAGGCGGTCGTACATGGGGGCCTGTCCAGCCTCCTGCTGGCGGGTGCGCATCTTCTCGAGGCGCTCACCGGTACAGAAACAGCGGTACGCATGGCCTTTTTCCAGGAGCACCTTGGCATGATGTTGGTACAGTTCGAGGCGTCTGGACTGGATGTACGGACCGTGCGTTCCCTTCTCGGTCATCACGCCCTTCTGCATCATGACCCCTTCGTCGGGGACGATCCCCATCCACGCGAGAGCCGCGAACATGTTTTCGATGGCCCCCTCCACGCTGCGCCCCTGATCCGTATCTTCGATGCGCACGAGGAAGGTGCCGTCCGACTGTTTCGCCATGAGATAGGCATAGAGGGCGGTGCGGAGATTTCCGACGTGGAGGAAGCCGGTGGGGGAGGGGGCGAAGCGGGTGCGCACTGAAGGGGTAAGGTTAAGGCTAAGGCTAAGGTTAAGGTTAGGACAAAGTGAAGGGGAAGTTCAAAAGGCAGAATGACTTCAAAAAAACACGGGCATCGTAAGGATACCTCACATTTCCCATTTCCCATTATTTCTGTACCTCCACAGTGAAGGTCACCGGCTCAAGAGGCTTGTCCGAGGCATCGCGGGGGGTGAGGGCGATCTTGTCGACAATGTCCAATCCTTTCGTCACATGACCGAAAATCGTGTGGCGGCCGACCAGCCAGGGGGTGCCCTCCTTGGCCTGGACGATGAAGAACTGGCTGCCGTTCGTGTTCGGCCCGCGGTTCGCCATGGCGATGACGCCACGATCCATACTCTTCAGCGGATTCTGGGCAATTTCATCATCGAACGTTGCTCCGAAAATGCTCTCCCCGCCCGTGCCGTTACCGGCAGGGTCGCCGCCTTGGATCATGAAATCGGGGATGACGCGGTGGAAGGTGATGCCCGAGTAGTAGCCGGATTCTGCCAGAGCGACAAAATTCGTCACGGTCTTCGGCGCGGCATCCGCATCCAGTTCGAGGGTGATGTCCCCGAGTGATGTTTTGAGTGTGATGACGTGCTTGCCTGTGAGGATCTTTCCGGTGAATGCCATGGGAGGCGTGGTTTCTCCTGCGGGCGGCACCGGCGTCGGGGCGGTTGCACAACCAAGGAGAATGACGAGGGCGAAGAGAGGAATGAGGAATTTATACATACGTCTCGGGCAGGGTACTGAGGGAGATCCTCTCATGCAAGATGGCGAGAAAGTATTTTTGCGATCTGTCCAGCTGCGGCGGGTTCGTGGAGCGACCGCATGGCAAGACGCATGCGTGTTTGCGTTTCCGGGGAGGAGGCGAGATTCTGTAGAGCGGGGAGCAGTTGTTGTTCCAGGGCACTCTGTTCCACACAGATGCATCCACCCGAGCGGGCGGCAACGAGGGCATTTTGATATTGATGATCGTGCCCGACACCGCGGAGAGGAATCAGAATGGACGGGACAGAGTTGGCGGCGAGTTCCGTGATGCAGTTCGCCCCCGCCCTGCTCACGGCGACGGTGGCAGCGGCGAAGAGATGCGGCATTTCCCCATAGGCGAATTCCGTCTTCCAGTAATGCCTGCCCGTTTCGAGGCCGGTCTTTCCGGGGCCCGTGAGGTGGATGACATCGAAGACGGCAGAAAGATCAGCGAAGTGACGGACGACGAATTGATTCAATACCTCCGCCCCCTGACTTCCCCCCATCACAAGAAGAACGGGACGTTCTCCCGAAAAACCGGTGATGCGCAGCCCCTCTTCTCTGCCCCCCTCGTTTATTCCCGGTCGGATGGGATTTCCCGTAAAGGTGCTGCGTTGGCGAAAAGGGCGCGGGACACGGACGTTCATACCCCAACAAATATTGTGTGCGAAGAGGGAGACGATCCGGTTCGCTCTTCCGCCGACCGCATCCGATTCGTGGAGCACCACGGGGACGCGGTGCCACCAAGCCACGATGCAGAGGGGGAGACTGACATATCCGCCTTTGCTGAAGATCACAGCCGGTTTGTGCTGTTTGAGCAGAGCGCCGGCCTGCCGCAGAGCGCGGAAAAATCGCAGCGGGAAGAGGAGAGAGAGTTTCGGCGCCGCAGTCGGAGACGCGCGGAATCCCTCTTTTTGAATGAAGGCCGCTTCGCCCTCATGCGTGCTGCAGACGAAATGAATCGTGCAGTCAGGACGAAGATCCCGGAGTGCATGCGCGACGGCGATCGACGGGGCGATGTGCCCGATGGAGCCGCCGCCGACGAAGAGGACAGAGTGAGACATTGCAGGATGTAAATTGTACGCGAGAGAACAGCGATCAGCGAGCAGCGATCATCTTCGTTGTGCGATGGCCTGTAGAGACGTACCGGCGGTGCGTCTCTACCGTTTTTTCATTCACGTCCCGAACAATGCGAGAGCCCGTCTTGGGGACCTTCTGGCGGCGGAGGCCGCTTCCGTGGAGTGCATGGAGATATTCAAGAGGATGCCGCTTCCGGCGAGGAGCACGATCAGTGAGGATCCTCCGTAGCTGATGAAAGGAAGCGTGATGCCGGTGATGGGGAAGAGGGAGAGATTGACGGCGATGTTGAGAAGCGTCTGGCAGGCGATCCACGTCGTGATGCCGGTGGCGACCATGAAGCCGAAGCGGTCGGGAGCTTCGCGCGCGATCTTGTACCCGCGGATGACGAAGACGGAGTACATGGTGAGGATGATGATGAGCCGCAGAAACCCCAGTTCCTCGGACATGGCCGCGAAGATGGTATCGGCCTGCACCTCCGGGAGGTACCCGAACTTCTGCACCGACTTGCCGTATCCCACGCCGAAGACTCCGCCGCTGCCGATGGCGATGAGCGCCTGTTTGACCTGGAATCCGATCGTCTCCGCGATGGACGGATCATTCGGATGGAGGAAGGCGACGAAGCGGTTCCGCACGTACCCCTGGCTCAGGATGATCGGCAGTCCCATCACGGACACCAGCCCGCCTCCGAGGAGCATATGGAAGGGGTTGCCTCCCGCGATGAAGAACATGATGACTGCGATGGAGAGGATCACGAGGAAGGAACCGAGGTCAGGCTGGAAAGCGATGAGGATGGTGCCGAGGAAGAGGAGGATGGCGAAGGGGACGAAACCCTCTTTGAATGTAGAGATCAGCTGCTCGCGCTTCTGGAGCCACACGGAGAGGTAGAAGATGAGTGTGAGTTTGACCAGTTCTGACGGTTGGAGGGAGATGAAGCCGATCCGGAGCCAGTTATAGGCCGTTCCGTAGTCGGCACGCAGCCCCGGTATGAAGACGGCGCAGAGGAGGAGGAAGGAGAGGGCGAAGAGGGGCAGCGCGAGGCGTTCCCAGAGTCGGTAGGGGATGATCGTTGTTCCGCCCATGGCCAAAAGTCCGATGAGGATGTGGCGGAAACTCCGCCAGAGGTAGAAGGAATTCGAAGGGTCGCTCCGGAGACCCTGCACGGCGAGGCGCTGGGTGAGTTGATAACTTTCGAACACGCTCACGCTCGCGATCATGGCAAGGCCGAAGAGCGTGAGCACCACGACGATGCCGCAGAGGAGGAGGTCGATGCGCTTGAACATGGAGGCAGGGATCATAGCAGGTGAGGAGCCATCAGCCATCAGCCTTAAGAGATCGGTCTGGCGCATTGCAATGGTGCAGGGGCAGAGGGAGTCATGATTTTTCAAAAAAGAGGACGGCCGGGGGTTCCGGTCGTCCTCCTCGCCCCTTTCCAGGGCGTTCCCCTTGCCAGCCGGGAGAGGGGAGCCGTCTTTCGTGTCATCGTTGTTTGCCGCGAGTATTTCTGATTCCTCTGAGGAAAGCTCTGCGGTGGTGGCCGGCCATGGTCGGAAGCAGTGCAAATATTTCGTACGCAAGGCGTTTGAGCCCACGCGGCAGACGGTCGATTTCCGGCACAACCTCAGCAATGCGGACGACGGATTCGCCGAGCGTTTCCATGCGTTTCAGGGACTCTTCCAGTGTCAGATGATGATGGTGAAACGCTTTAGCATCGGGCTCATACAGTAGCCGCACCCCGGCGTTTTTCAGGCGCATTCCCCACTCGATATCCTCCCAGCCGTAGAGGGAGACATCCTCGCGGAAAGGAATCTTTTGCAGGATCTTCGTTGGAAGGCTGATGTGGCTCGTGTAGGTGAAGCGGTGTTGGATATTGTGTGGGATAAAATTATGGACATAGCGTTTGATGGCGGGGTATCCGAATTGCCAGCCACTCGTTTCCAGCCACTTCATGACGGGAGTGATTTCCAGGGCGGGGTCCCAGGTGGTATAGCCAAGGACAGCTTTGAGCTGTGAGCTTTGAGCTGTGAGCGCTTCGTGTGTTCGCAGGTGGACTTCGCACGCATCGGGTGCGAGGAAAATATCATCGCCGATCAGGAGAGTGAGGGGGGCGGTCGCGAGTTTTGCCCCATGATTGCGGGCGGTTCCCTGATGGCAGGGGGGGACTTCCTGATAATTGAGAATTGATAATTGAGAATTGATAATTCTTCGGCAGACATCGGCTGTCTCGGGATCCGGATCGTCACTGATGACGATGACTTCGATATCTTTGGTAATTGTTTGTCTGCTCAAGTGTTCAAGACACCGCGCGAGGATTGCTGCGCGACGGTGGGTGGGGATAATGATGGAAAGGAGAGGAGGCAAAGTGATAATGGATAATTGACAATGGATAATTGATAATATTGGAGATCGTATGTTCCTTGATCATTATCCATTATCCATTCTTCATTAGCCATTGCGCTGTCTTTTTCTCGATCTCCTGAGCCACTCCGGTGCCATCGCATGCTTCGATGGCAAGAGTGTCGTGTCTCTCACACACGCAAGCGCGCAATTGCGCGACGATGAACTCCTTCGCACGGTGGATGTCGCACTCGGGAAATGCGGATGGACATACCGCGATCTCACGCATGTAGCTTGCACAGCGGGGCCGGGGGGATTTACATCTTTGCGCGTTGCCGTGGCATTCGCCAATACGCTCATTGACACGCTTCATCTTTCCGCGGCGGGGGTTCATTTGAGTGATTTGTGTTTTGCCTTCACCCCCCGACCCCCTCTCCCCCCTCGTTTTGCCAGTGACCAAAATTCTTCTGTGCATTCAGAGAGCGCATGTTTGGGAGAGGGGGGGGAGTCTATGGCACTTCTCTGGCTCCATTCGACGAAGAAAGCAGAGCTCTTTGTACGGGGATTCGGAACATTGCAGGCGCTCTGGCCGGAGCCGGAGTTGGCCACGCTTGAAAAGTTTTTGGAAAGACTTTCCCCCACCCTGTCCCTCCGGGACATCCCTCCCCCCGAGGGGGAGGGCAGAAGGAAGAATCTTTTTTGGACTGGTGAGTTGATCCCTGCACACAGGGAGGCATTCAAAGATCTTCACCTCGCAGAGGCTCCTTTACAGCCTTTGGAGTCCGCGCTTCCGCCATTCCTTTCGGCGCTTCCCTATGCCAAAAAACTGCTGGAGCCGTGGTACGGGAGGGGGACTTGATTATATTTATGAATACTGTATAATGTTATTGTTATTTCCCCCCCATGCTATGTCTATCGATGCAAAACAAGAAGAAGGATTCCTCTATCCGGGAGAGCCAACGGGCTTTGGCCAGGATGGTGAACCGACAGCCGATGGAGCGAAAACGACCGTTGGTTTCGACCGAACCGAGAACAGCTATTATGTCAGAGAAACTCGGGAGAGACCAGTCAATGACGAGGAGGCGGCGAGCGTGAGTGGTCCCCAATGGGGGGAAATTTCCCAATTCAGAACAGAAGGAAAGTCCGAGGGGAGACGAATTTCTCAGGAGGGAGGTAAGGAGGTATGGGTATGTTTCGATCCGCAGCAGAGGGGGTATGTGGTTCGCGATGAAAGCCACAAGCTCGTTTCCAGAGCAGATGCCCAGAGGGCCGCAGGAACCAAGTTCGATGTAAAGTCTGTACGTGCACGACTTCTGGAGGCCAATCCCCGCAGTGTAGGAGAGGTGCTCTCGGGGGCGATGAAAACTGTAAAGAGGAGCTTGGGAGGGGTATTCGGTGGTGGCAGCACGGAAAAATAAGCAAGCTTGTTGACGGGGTTACTCCAAAGCGTAGGGTAACCCCCTTTCTATTACTTATGGAGTCTATCTCTGAATATCAATTATGGGAGGAAGTTCAACGCTGGGGCAGGGAAGTGTGTGCTTTGCGGTCTGAAACATATGACGCAATCAAGCAACGCATGGATACCTCTTGTGATGAGGGAAGCGGATGCTGCGATCATCGTCTGCACCACAGTTTGATCAGTCGCATGGAGCAACGTATCCCCTCGATTCTTCACGGGAGATTGTCTATCGGCGATCTCCAATCCATGGGGACAATGCTTGCGGCAGTCCGGAAAGCCATCGACGAGTCGAGGGCGCTTGCATAGCAGCTCTCTATCTGAGCGCGGATCTTGCCTGATTTTTGCCCGCGGAGAACACTCTTTCTGCTACTCTGTTTGCATAGATGAGTATCCTCGATACCCTCAATAAACTCCTCGGCGATCCCAATGAGCGGGAAATCAAAAAGCTCTGGCCGACCGTGCACCGTATCCGGGCACTGGTGGAATCCAAAGAGGTGCAGGCGCTCACCGTCGATGATCTCCCGAAGAAGACCGCGGAATTCCGTGCGCGTCTGCAGGAGGGGGCGACGGTGGACGATCTCCTCCCGGAGGCCTTCGCGCTCGTCATCCGCGCGTGCCAGCTCATCCTCGGGCGCACGACCACCCTCGGGAAGCAGACGTTCACCTGGGACATGGTGCCGTTCGATGTGCAGGTGCTCGGCGGGATCATCCTCCACCGCGGAGCCATCGCGGAGATGAAAACCGGAGAAGGGAAGACGCTCGTCTGCACCATGCCGGTGTACCTCAATGCCCTCGTGGGCAAAGGCGTGCACGTGGTGACGGTGAACGACTACCTCGCGAAGCGCGACGCGCTCTGGATGGGAATGCTCTATGAGGCATTGGGATTACAGGTCGGGACCGTGCTCCACGAGCGGACGACGGAGGAGCGGCGGGCGGCGTACGCGAGCGACATCACGTACGGGACGAACAACGAGTTCGGCTTCGACTATCTGCGCGACAACATGGCGCACTCTATCTCGCAGCAGGTGCAGCGGGGACTGCACTACGCCATCGTCGACGAAGTGGATTCTATTCTCATTGACGAGGCGCGCACGCCGCTCATCATCTCCCAGAGCGCCGAGGAATCCACGGACAAGTATCTGCGCTACGCCCAGCTCGTCCTCAATCTCGAAGAGAACACTCATTACAATAAAGACGAAAAACAGCGCGTGGCGACGCTCACCGAGGAGGGCATCAAAACGATGGAGGGGCTGCTTGGCGTCGAGAATATCTACACCGAGCGCGGGTTCGAGGAGGTGCACCACATCGAACAGGCGCTCCGCGCGCATGCCATCTATCAGCGGGATGTGGATTATGTCGTGAAGGACGGGGAAGTGATCATCGTCGACGAGTTCACCGGCCGCCTCATGCCGGGACGGCGCTACTCCCACGGACTCCATCAGGCCATCGAGGCGAAGGAGGGCGTGGAGGTGCAGCGCGAGAGCAAGACGCTCGCCACCATCACCTTCCAGAACTACTTCCGTCTCTACAAGAAACTGGCCGGCATGACCGGAACGGCGAAGACCGAGGAGGAGGAATTCGAGACCATCTACAAGCTCCGGACGATGATCATTCCGACTCACCGGCCGATGGTGCGCACCGACAATTCGGATGCCATCTACCGGACGGTTGCGGCGAAGTTCAAGGCGGTCGCGAAGATCGCCAAAGAGAAGCACGAGAAGGGGCAGCCCGTTCTCGCGGGAACGACATCCATCGAGAAGTCCGAGGCTCTGAGCGCACTGCTCGAAGAACTGGGCGTTCCTCACCATGTGCTCAATGCGAAACAACACGAGAAGGAAGCGGAGATCATCATGCATGCTGGCGAGCGCGGCGCCGTCACCATCGCGACGAACATGGCCGGACGCGGAACGGACATCAAGCTGGGTCCCGGGATCGCGGAGATCGGCGGGCTGTGCGTGCTCGGGACGGAGCGCCACGAGGCGCGGCGCATCGACAATCAGCTGCGCGGCCGCTCCGGTCGGCAAGGCGACATGGGCGAGAGTCAGTTCTTCGTCTCCATGGAAGACGATCTCATGCGCCTCTTCGGGGGCGACCGCCTGAAGGGAATGATGGAGCGTCTGCACGTGCCCGATGACGTCCCGCTCGAGAACCGCATGGTGTCACGGTCCATCGAGGGGGCGCAGAAGAAGGTGGAAGGACATCACTTCGACATGCGCCGTCACGTCGTCCAGTACGACGACGTCATGAACAAGCACCGCGAAATCATCTACAAGCGCCGCCAGAAGATCCTCGAGCGCCTCGCGGAGAGTGAGGCAGCCATTCTGAATGCCGCTACCCCTTCCCGTGAGACGGATGCCCAGCCGCTCCATCTGGACGTCCTTCAGTCTCTGCAGCAAGAGGTGATCAGCATCCTCGCGATGCATGCGCCCGGCGAGGACAACGAGCAGTGGAATATCACGGAAATCACCGAGATTTTCCGCGCTTTCCATCCGGCTTTCGGTTCGTTCATCACCCGGGAGAAATTATCCGCGTTCCGCGAGCACGAACCGATGGGGCAGTACCTCATCGAGGCCATAACGCAGTTCTATGAGAAGAAGTGCACGAAGGAAGAGCCGCAGACCGTTGCACTGGCCGAGCGGGTTATCACGCTGCGCTCCATCGATACGCACTGGATGGATCACATCGATGTCATGGCGCATTTGAGAGAGCAGGTCGCCTTCTCCGGGTACGCCCAGCGCGATCCGCTGGTGGAGTACAAAGATCAGGGGTTCCGCCGCTTTCAGGCGCTCATCCGGACCATCGATTCCACCATCGTGCGCACGCTCCTGCAGGCGGATTTCGTGCAATTCTCTCCCAAAGCATTCCTCCAGAGCCAGCGGGAGGAGGGGCTCGCCGTTCAAACGAATGAAGACACCATCGAAGAGGAGCTGCGGCAGACAGGAGTTTCAGCCAAGAGCGCCGCGGACAATCCTGCGGTGATGCCCTCCAGAGGAGCCAAACAGCCGAAGCCGCCTGCACCGCGGCACGTTCAGGAGAAAGTGGGGAGAAATGATCCCTGTCCATGCGGAGCGAGGAAGCCGGATGGGACGCCGATCAAGTTCAAACATTGTCACGGGAAAAACTCCTGAGAGCAGATGGCCGGAGCGGAGCCCTGAGCGGAATCGAAGGGCGGAAGCGGGAGAAAGTATAAGAAGTGTCATGGACGGGAAGGCTAAGGTTAGGGTTAGGGTTAGGGTTAGGATTAGGGTTAGGATTAGGGTTAGGGTTAGAGAGAGAGCGGCTATTTGTGTTATTATGTCTCCCCCATGACAGTGGAGCAGACCATCGTCGGCCATGAAACCGAGCGGCAGGAGCTGGAGCGCGATCTCGAAGCGGGGAATGTTTCGCATGCTTACCTCTTCGCGGGTCCTTCGCACCTCGGGAAGATGACGATTGCGAAGTGGTTCGCGATGCAGCTCCTCGCGCACGGCGCATCCCCGGAGGAACGCGAACACATCGTTTCCGAGGCGGAGCGCCTCGTCCATTCCGACTTCCTCGTCCTCGACCGGTTGTGGGTCGAGGGAGTGAGCGAAGACTGGGCGGTCATCGGACAGACGTCCAATGTTCCCCAGCAGCATCGCATGAAGAAGCCTGTTGCAAAAACGGATACGATCGGCATTGACGATATTCGTGCGCTGCAACAGCGCCTGTATGAAACGAAGGTAGGGGCGTTCCGCTGCTGCATCATCCGGTTGGTGGAACGGATGCAGGATACGGCGGCTAATGCCTTCCTGAAGATTCTCGAAGAACCGCCGGAAGGACTGGTCTTCCTCCTCACCACTTCCGCATTCCGCTCGCTTCTTCCCACGGTCATCTCCCGTACGCGGGTCATTTCATTCCGGCGGGTGCCCTCGCGCTCGCTTCGTCCGCTCCTCACCGATTTGTCCGAGGATGACGCGTCTTTCGTTCTACATCTTTCACAGGGGGCTCCCGGCATTGCTTTGCGTCTACGCAACAATCCCGACCTCCTCCGCGCGGAGAGGCTCCTCCATTCCCGCGCGCAATCCTTCTGGCGCACGTCCTCCCTGCGCGAACGGTTGCAGCTTCTCGAGCCGCTTCACAAGCGTGGAGAGGAAGCCGATCAATTTCTCCTCCACCTGTTCCTCACTCTGCGCGAATGCCCGCCTGCCGAGTGCGCAGCACATCAGCCGCAGCTCATGGAGATGGCGCACGGGTTCACGACCAATACACACCGTGAACTGCTCTCGGAGCGGTTTGTACTGAGTGTCAGCGGGGGTGCATAGTTTGCTTGCCCGTCCCCGAGGGAGATGCTAGGCTCTTTTGCCGTCTGATACCAAGTTGCGACGAAAACATTCCTGTTTGTGTGCGTCGTAAATTCCTCTTTGCATGGTATACGTCTTCGTCCTCTTCGGCTCCATTGCGGTTATGTGTGCACTCTTCGGGGGGAGACTGCTGCTGCGGCATCGTGCCGTTCGCAGATTCGTCCGCGGTATACGCCTGCGCATGCGGCGCGCGGAGGAACGGGGGGTATTTTTCGCCGAGGAATTCTGTGCCGAGCGTCCCCGCAAGCTCTTACGCACATCCGCGGTCGAGATGCAGCAGGTCAGGTCCCTCATCCGGCGTGCAGAGAAAGCGCTTGCCCAGAATGAGAGCGCCGAAGCGGAGAGGCTGCTCATTCAGGCATTGACCGTGAATCCGCAGGCGCACGAGGTGCGCGCGCAACTTGCCAAGTTGTACCTCCTCATGGGGCGTGAGCCCAAGGCCGAGGCGATGTACCGCGAACTGCTTCTCCATGTCGATGACGTTTCGTTCCACGCCAACCTCGCCCTCGCACTCTACCGGCAGGAGAAGTACACGGAATCCTGCCAATCGTATCAGGAGGCGCTCAACCGCGATCCGAAGAATCCCGAACGGTCGGCCGCCCTCGGGCGCGCATGCATCGCCGCACAGCGTTTCAAAGAGGCCGTACCGCTTCTGGAAAAAGCGGTTGCCCGCCTCACGCGCGATACCGTCCTGCTGCGCCTTCTTGCGGAGTGTCATGTGCAGTTGGGTGAGATCGACCGGGCGGAGGATGTGTATCGGCGCATCAACAAGATGGAGCCGTATGATCTGTCGGTGAAGGAGAAGCTCACGACACTTGCTCACGTGTAATTTCCTCAGGAGGGCACAGCACGCTGTGCCCCTACATTTCGATCTGCACCGTCACATCTCCTTGCACTGTCGCCTGGCAACCCAGTCTTTCATCATTTGCCATTCCCATCATCTCCTCGCGGTCGTTTAACGGACTCAGATTCTCCACGCCTTTTTGCACGCGGCACTTGCACGTCATGCAGAAGCCGTTTCCGCCGCAGGCATATTCTATGGGGACATTGGCATCCAGTGCAATCTTGAGGAGCGTTTCACCCTGCGTTCCATCGACTGTTTTACGGTCTTTGCCTGTGATGAACGTTATTTTTGGCACGAATAAAATGGATAATGGATAATGGATAATGGATAATTACTCACGCTTTACGAAGCATTATCAATTATCAATTATCAATTATCAATTCCGCGTTTCCCATGAGTCTGTCCTCACGCCCCCTTCTCATCATTACCGATCTGGCCGTTTCCGTTCAGGGGAAAGAAGTCGTTCATGGCGTCACGCTTGCGGTTCCGGAAGGGGAAATCCATGTCATCATGGGGCCGAATGGTTCCGGGAAATCATCATTGGTCCATGCATTGATGGGGCATCCTGCCTATACGGTCACCCGCGGAACGGGTCGTTTCGCCGGGAAGGACATCCTCGCGCTTCCGGCAGACGTGCGGGCGCAGTCGGGTCTCTTCCTCGCCTTTCAGCATCCGCGCGAGATCGAAGGGGTTACGGTCCGGCATCTCCTCATGGCAGCGCACAGGAACTTACGGGAGAAACCGGGAGCGCGGTTGTCCCCCATGGCATTCCAAAAGCTTCTGGTTGAGAAAGCGGAGGAACTGCACATCGACCCCACTTTTTTGGAAAGGTCGGTGAATGTGGGGTGCTCGGGAGGGGAGAAAAAGAAGCTTGAGATGCTGCAGATGGCGGTCATCCAGCCGCGCTTTGCGCTTCTCGACGAGACAGATTCGGGGCTGGACATCGATGCGCTGAAGGTCGTTGCCGCGGGGGTGAATGCACTGCGCTCGAAGCATTTTTCCGCGCTTCTCGTGACGCACTACGCGCGTATTCTTCAGTACATCAAGCCGGATGCAGTCCATGTGATGGTTGACGGGAAGATCGTGGAGAGCGGAGACATAAAACTGGCTCGTCGGCTCGAGCGGGAAGGGTATCGGGGGTATGGGAAGAGTGCTGCGGAGAGGATTCCTCTTGTCGTTTCAGGGGATGGGATCTAGTTAAAAGACGCAAAAAATGCTACAATGGCAGGATTTGGAACAACATACGCACATTCTGGGCGTTTCCGCATCGCGTGTTCCGGTAGCGCGTTTGCTGTGTATTGCCCTGGGGATCACTTTGCTCCAGATAATGAGTGCATGTTTGGTGTCCGGGCAGCCGACGATGTCTGCGGCGTATCTCAGTCTTGTTTCAGGGGACGGCGATTGGTTTGCAAGCATCATCAGGAATGGATACCGGACACACATCCCGCCATTGCCCCAAGATCTGAATGGGTCCAACATTGCATTCTTCCCGGGATTTCCGCTGTTTGCGGGGTTCCTCACACACACAGGTTTTTCTATCGACGTTTCACTGCTGATAGCAAGCCAGCTGGCATGTTGGGGGGTGTGGACGTACATCCTTCTACTGTTGTACCGGATGCGGCTGCCGTGGTTTGTGCAGGTTTCGGCTCTTGTGGGAATGCTTACATACCCTTCGGCATTTTATTTGGTCGCCGCCTACAGCGAATCCCTCTTTCTGTTCGGCCTGATGGGATTTTTGTACTGGTTGTCAACCTGTCAGCGGCCTGTCGGATACCTCCTAGCTGGTGTGCATGGATTCATCATGTGCGCGGCGCGGATGGTCGGTTTCCCCGTCAGCGTTCTCCCCGTCCTGCTTGCCCTGATCGGTATCCTGCGAAAGCAGGTGACAACGTGGAAGCAAGGTACATTCTCAATGCTTCATCATGTGTTCCTCTCTTTGTTTGTCGCAAGCGGTGCGCTGTTCTTCTTCCTCTTCTGCGCCGCAAAGTTCGGACAGTGGGATTTGTACATGCAGACGAACCGCATCGGCTGGAACACGCAGCCGCATTTCGCAGCATTGGCGGATCTTTCAATCTACGGGCGATGCGTCTGGCCGGGCAGCCCCGACCAGTGGAGTCAATTCTCGGTTGTGTACATCTCCTTTGTGTTTCTGGTGTTGCTCATGCTCGAAGTTTTGCCCGGTAACGTACAGAAGCAACAGGATTTCTGGAGGGAGCGAGTGGGTCTGTACTACGCTGCAATGGCGACATTTGCCCTTTCCGTGGTCAGCAGATACGACGTTTCTCTTAGTGGAATGATCCGCTACTCCGTAGTGGCTCATATACTGCTCGTATTGGCCGCTGCGTCACTTACGGCCTCATTCAGTCTGTCACGCAGAACAAAAATACTGTTGGCTACAGTTGTCCTTTCGGCATGTTATATATTCAGCTTGACGCAGGGGGCTCTGATCTACCGTTTTGCGAACTTTGTCTGGGTTGCTTGAAGTTTTGGTAGAGATGCCGGGAATCGCCCGGTTGCGTTTCGTTCGACTGTGCCGAGGTATCAGATCGTGCGGAGAGATGAAATTCATGGTCTTGCGCATTTCTTCGCGCAGATTTCTGTTATACGCTATATTTCCTTTTCCCCTTTGTCCCATGGAAGAGCGCACTGTCTACCTCCGGCCAGCCGCGTGGATTCCCCTCCTCGTTGTCCTTATCGCTTCAGGTGCCTACATCGGCGGAAAGTACCTCGAGAAGCAGGATCTCCAGCCCGTTTCGATCTCCGTGGACGAAGAAGGGAAGGTCTCTGCGGTGCCCGATATCGCAGAGTCGGTCTTTGGCGTACAGACAGTGCGGACATCTTCCGCGCAGGAGGCCATGAAGAGTCTCACTACGAAGATGCAGGCGGTGATCGATGCTGTGAAGGCAAGTGGCATCGAAGAGAAAGACATCTCTACAGAGTCTCTCTCACTCGCTCCGCAGTACGACTGGAAGGACGGGCAGCAGATCCCACGCGGGTTTCAGGCCTCCGAGCAACTCAGGGTGAAGATCCGTGATCTCGACAAGATCGGAAGCATTCTGACGGCCGTCACTTCGGCGGGCGCCAATCAGGTGGGCGGCGTGGATTTCACCATCGATGACCCCGAGAGCCTCACGGCCATGGCGCGGGAGAAGGCCATTGCGAAGGGCAAGGCAAAGGCTGAAGTGCTGGCCGCACAACTCGGAAAAACAATAAAGAAACTTACCGGCTTCAGCGAAGGGGGAGGCTACACGCCGCCCTATCCGTACCGGAAAGCGAACATCATGATGGATGCGGCGGGGGTTGCCGCTCCCGAAGCGGCGATTCCGGTGCCTCTCGGGCAGGAGGAAATCATCGTGAACGTGACGCTGACGTACGAACTGCGGTAGGAATACGGCAGCAGGGATTCATGAATTCCCTCATGCCAATGCGTAATGCCGCGCCGCAAAGTCATACTGTTCGATGAAGATTTTCTTCAACGGGACGATGGAATGGAGTTCGTAGAAGACGATGGTCGCATCGCGGTACTCCGTCTCATCCACGCTCCGGTAGGAGAGCGGCGCGCACTTATGAGCCAGGAGCAATGCGTTGGCCATCAGTCGCGACGTTCGCTTGTTGCCGTCTTCGAATGGTTGGATGTAGCTGATGCCGAGGAGGGAAAGGAGCGCTTTCGCGTATGTCGATTGCATCCGGCTGACCGAGGCGGCGAGTATCTGGATCGCATCGGTGATTTGATGGATGTTGTCGAGGGGTTGGTAGCGCGATCCCAAGACGCCGACAGGCGCCTTCCGCAGTCCGGATCCCACATTCAAGCCCCGCACAATGATTGCGTGCAGATGCTCCAGGTTCGCCCTCGTCAGGGTACGAAAATCCCGTGCATGTTCGTAGATCAGCGCGAAAGCATCTTTGTGGTTGAGGATCATCTGCGCTTCGTCCCTGCGATGACCGGGCGCCTCCTTCTGCTCCAGGAGCAGCTTCTCCGTGTCCAGGAGTGTGTACGTATTCCCTTCGATCTTCGATGATTTCCATGACAATTCAATGACCAGTCGCTCCATCTCCTTCTTCGCGATGGTCGGCGAGATGTGTTTTGTTCGTTTCGCGTATTCCTTCGTCGCCAGTCTCAGGATCGCCGACTCATCGTTCGTGAAGAGTTCCGTGGGCACATCACGAAAGAGGTCGACAGAGAAAGACGTGGCTCCAGAGCGCCGATCCGGCTCCATAGCGCAGTACTTTCTCGCATCAACCGGTGTCAGGAATCTTCCGGGGGCGGAGAGGGTGTACGCGGTGGAACGTCCGGCGCCGCTCACGGAGAGGAACCCATCTTTCGTCATGCCCGACAGCGCCCGTTTCACGCTGACCAGTGAAACATCTTCATGCAGCTTGATCAGTGCCGCATGCAGCTCGGAAGAGCGCATTGTCCCTTTCTCTCTGATGATGGAGAGCATTCTCTGCTGCGGTGCGGTCGGAGAAATCATATTCGTATCAAATTACGATAAATATCGTATCATTTTGATACGAGAAACGCAAGGATTCCTGTGGAGGAGGGTCATCTGCTTATACTGCGCCCTCTTTCTCTTCCTCGTCCCACAGGTCGCAGCTGCAGGGATTGTCATCGCACCCGCAGCCAGAGCACTCGGGACAGATGGGCTCAGAGCAGATCTCACAGAGTTCCTCAGATTTCTTCATGAGAGAGGGGGAAGAGGGGAGCTATTTTCTCTCGAAGGGGTGGGGGAGTGCAAGAGGGGATGGAGTTAGGGCTAAGGTTAGGAAAAGAGGAGGGCAAAGAGGAAAAAGATGGCAAAGAGGAGAACTATCGGTGGGCTACTCTGGTGTGTTTTCCTATTCAAACCGCATCGCCTCAATCGGTCGCAATTTCAAAGCGTGTTGCCCAAGAAGCAATTTTAGAAAAATTGGCCTTTGATGAGCGCGCCGCCAAATTTTTGTCGTACTAATTTAACTGCCTCCACCTCGTCTTTGCCCTGGCGCTTGTGTTGTTCAAATAACTCTTGCACAGTACGGACCCAAGGGTCCACGACGGACGTCGAAAGATCGTGTCTGAATGTGCTCATCTCGGCTCTGACGCATTCAACGATTTCTTCCAATAACGGCCCTGGCAAATTTCCCGCTCTTTCTTTAACGAATGCCGCTATTCGTTCATCGGAGATTCCAGCCGTGTCTGGTTCGGTGGGGTCTGGCATAGAGAGGAACCGTACTGATATGAAATTATAGATTAATATAGATGATTAGTCAAGTCACTCGAATCTCATTGCCTCTATGGGGCGCAGTTTTGCAGCACGCTCTGCGGGGTAGAGTCCAAAACCCAGTCCGACGCCGATCGCCATAGCGAGGGAGAGGAAGACCCCTGTGAAGGAAATGGCAAAAGAGAACTGACCGAGAAGTTTGGCCGCGATGCGGGTGATGAGAAAACTCAGGCCCGTGCCGCCGATGAGGCCGATGACGCCGCCGAGCGTGGTCAGTGTGACCGCTTCGAGGAGGAATTGGAGGAGGATATCGCGGCTCTGTGCTCCGACGGCTTTACGCAGGCCTATTTCTTTTGTTCGTTCCGTGACCGCGACCAGCATGATGTTCATGATGCCGATGCCGCCGACGAGGAGCGAGATCCCAGCGATGAGCCCGAGGAAAATGGTGATGGAGAGGGTCACGGTGCCGACGACTTCCGTTGCCTGTGCGAACGAGTTCGCAATGAAGTCGTCCTTCTTCGGATCATTCTCCGGGTTCACGATGCCGTGGCGCTTGCGCAGGAGCGACGTGATATCGATTTTCGTGAGGTCGGTGTCTCCTGTCGATTGGAGGGAGATGTAGTCCACGTACCGCACCCGTCCGGTCATTGCCTTCGCGACGGAGATCGGCAGGTACACCATGAGATCGAGATTCTGCGCCAGCGGTGAGCCGAGGGACCGCAGCACTCCTACAACGGTGAACTTCTGGGCGCCTACGGTGATACGTTTTCCAAGAGGGTCCGTGTTGGGGAAGAGGTCTTCCGCCGTCTGGCTGCCGAGAATGACCACGCTCTTCGCTCCGAGGACATCCCCGTCCGTGAGGAGGCGGCCCCTGTCCAGCTTCAATGACAGGTTCGCGAATATCTCTTTCGTTGTCCCGAAGATCGTCGGGGACTTCTCCTCGGTGCCGAAACGCACTTTGCCAGATACGAAGATCACGGGGGCGACACTCTGCACCGTGGAGAGTTTCCGCAGGGCCTCCATTTCTTCGAAAGTGATGGACTGCGTCTCTTTTCCGAACTCCTGCAAACCCTTTGCATGCACTTCGAAGGTGCTTGCGCTGAATTGCTCCACCTGGTCGAGGATGAATTTCTGGAAACTGGCGCCCACGGAGACCATGAGGACCACGGATCCTACGCCGATGATGATGCCGAGCGTGGTGAGGAGCGAGCGCGAGATGTTGCGCCGGAGTCCTTCGAAGGCCGTTTGGATGGTGTCAGTGAGAAGCACGTTAGGGATTAGGATTAGGGTTAGGGTTAGGGATTATTCGTAGCGGAGGGCTTCGATGGGGTTGAGGGCGGCGGCTTTGCGTGCGGGGTAGATGCCGAACACGAGACCGATGACAGCGGCCGTGCAGAATGCAACGACGATCGCGACGGGGTTGAGGGCGAAGACATAGGCGGCGAGGAATTTGCGTGCGATGCCGACGATGAGCGCGTCGAAGCCGATACCGAGTGCGAGGCCGATGAGCCCGCCGATGAGCGTCAGGAGGACCGCCTCCACGAGGAACTGGAGCAGGATGTCTCTCGACTGTGCGCCGAGGGCCTTTCTGAGGCCGATCTCCCGTGTGCGTTCCGTGACCGCGACCAGCATGATATTCATGATGCCGATGCCGCCGACGATGAGCGATATGGCAGCGATTAACGTGACGAAGAAGGTGAGCCCGAGGGATACCGATCCGAGAATTTCCTGCGCCTGCGCGGCAGTACGGACGAGGAAGTCGTCGTTCTCCGTCCCGCCTTCTCTGGGAACGGTAATGCGGTGCCGTGCGCGCAGCAGATAGCGGATATCCTCAGCGGCTGCCTCTACATCCTCTCCGACGGCGCGGGCAACGGCCATATCCACGTAGTCGCGCTGCACAGTTCCTTTGGCGACGGAGAAGGGGAGGATGATGCGTTCATCCATGTTCTGGAAAAACTGCGATCCCACGGGCTTCAGGACGCCGATCACCGTGTACTTCGTGTCGGTGATTTCGATTCTCTTCCCGAGTGGGCTCTGGTTCGCGAAGAGATCCAGAGCCGTATCCTTTCCAAGAACGACCACGGGGCGGGATTCCTTTTCATCCGCAGCGTCATGGAGGCGCCCTTCGGCGATTTCGGTCTTCTGGCTTCTGTAGTACTCGGGAGTGACCCCCATCGTCCGCGTATCGGATGTTTCGCGCTCAAAAGATACTTTCCCCTGAACGAACATGATCGGGGAAACGTCCGTAATGGTCGGGATCTTTCGCAGGGCTTCCACGTCGGAGAATTTCAGACTCTGGAAGTCCGGATTGAGGGCACCTCCCCCTCCCTCCGGCCCCGTGTTTCCCGGCCACATGGCAATGGTTTTCGGGCCGAGCGCGCTGATCTGTCCGAGGATGACCCCTTCCATGCTCTTGCCGATGCTCGTCATGAGGACGACTGCGCCGACGCCAATGATGATGCCGAGCATCGTCAGGAACATACGGCTCTTGTTCGCCGTCACTCCCTTGAGCGCGATGGTGAAGGTGTCGGAGAGGCGCATAGTTATTTCAATTGGCTGATGTGCTCTGCGCTGATGCGGGCGGTGTTTTTTTCGTCAGAAACGATACGGCCGTCACGAATGCGGATGATGCGTGCGGCATGTTCGGCGGTCGTCTGCTCGTGGGTGACGAGAATGATGGTGTGTCCTTCCCGGTTCAGTGTCTGCAAGATATCCATGACGTGGATGCCGGATGCGGAGTCGAGGTTGCCGGTCGGTTCGTCTGCGAAGATGACCTCGGGCTCCGTCACCAGTGCGCGGGCGATGGCGACCCGCTGCTGCTGGCCCCCCGAGAGCTGGTTCGTGAAGTAGGTGGCGCGGTCGCTGAGTCCCACCATGGCAATCGCTTTTTCCACCAGCTTCTTTCTCTCGCTGATGCGGGTGCTCGGGTGATAGAGGAGCGGCAAGAGGACGTTGTCCGCGACAGTTGTCCGCGGCAGGAGATTGAAGGACTGGAAGACGAAACTCACACTGTTGGCGCGGATGCGGGCGAGCTTGTCATCCGCCAATTCCTTTGTTGACTGTCCTTTGAAGTGGTAGTGGCCTTTCGTAGGGGTGTCGAGGAACCCGAGAATGTGCATCAGGGTCGATTTGCCGGAACCGGACGGGCCCATGATGGAAACGAATTCACCGGAGTGGATCTGGAGATTGATGTCATGCAGAACGGGCGTTTCCAGCTCATCGTTAAAATAAGACTTCGAGAGTGCGATCGTTTCGATGAGGGGAGCGGATTGTTCGGAGGTCATGGGGTGGATTGAATGTTGGTGGCAGAGAAGTCTGTTACTTAATGAGGATAATCACGGTTTCCCCCTCCTCGAGGCCGCTTTTCACGACGATGTCCGTATCTCCCTCGAGACCCGTTTCGATGTCGCGTTCCTCGAAGGCCGTTGCTTCCGGGTCATTGAGCACGCGAACGTATGTTCGTCCCTGTTCAGAGAGGACGGCTCTGGCGGGGATGAGGACGACGCCGCTCGCGGTTGCCGTGACGATGCCCGCATCGCCCGTCATGCCGATCTTCAGGTCGTCATGCGGATACACGAAGTCCAGCTTCACGCGGTACTTCGCGACCCCCTCGACGAGGGTTGATGCCGATTCGATTTCGTTGACATGCAGCTTGAACGTCGTTCCCGGGAAGGCATCGAGGTCGACCGATCCGGATTGCGTGATTTGAATCTTCGGGATGTCCACCTCGGAGAGGAACATTTCTATGCGGTACGGGGAGAGGCCGAGGAGGGCGATGGTATGTGTTGCGTTCGCGGCATCTCCCGTAAATTCGCCCACGCGGAAATCCACTTTTGTAATGGTTCCGTCCATCGGGGCGCGGAGAATGGAATCCTCGTACTGCGCCTGAGCCCGTTTCAGATCTGCGGCGGCCTGCGCGACGTTCGCCTGCGCGACATCGATACTGGTCTGCCTCGTGCCCGCGCGCTTGAGGGCGAGAGAAGCCTCCTGTGACCGGAGTGACGCTTCATAGGTTTGGATATCGGACAAGGCCGCCGTCTTCACCCCCTGTGCCGTCGCGAGGGTCACTTCCTCCGTTGAAATATCCGTATCGTAGCTGGCGGCGGCGTCCAGCAGGTCTTTGATGGTGGCATCGAGGGCGGCCAGCACCGTCTGGGCGGAATCTTTCTCCGTCGTTACGGTGGACTTGTATGTTTCCTTGCTTGTGCGGGTGAGGCCGGTATCAACCGGCAGTTGCTCAAGGATTTGGTACGCACGTTCCAGGATCGGCGGGACAAGAGCAGCCGCAGAACGCGCGGAACGCAATTTTGAAAGTGCCTCGTTGTGGTCCAGAAATGCCGGGGGGAGCGTTTGCTGTTCCAAGTTGATTGCCTTCAGGGCGGCGCTTCGCCCGCTTTCGAGCATGATGAATGAGCTGTTTGCCACCTGCTGGGCGAGGTAGCGGACAGTATAATCCGCTACGAAGATGTTCTCCAGCGCGTCAAGCGCCCCGTGCGCGTCTGTGAGCTGGCTGGAAATCGTGGAGAGCGTTGAGTCGGTTTCCCCTTTCAGGCTGGTCAGCGCCGCATTGCGGATGGATTCGATCTTGCGTTCGGCTGCCTGCAGTTTCTCTTCTGCGGTTGCGAGCGTCGCTTTCGCCGCTTCCAGCGCAGCGCGCTTGTTTGCAACATCCGCCTCCACGATGGCGATATCCTCCGGCCGCGATCCCTCCTTCAGTTCCTTCAGCGTGGCCTGCAAGGACGCGACGCGCGCGGAAGCACTCGCAACGGCGGCCGCCAGCGCGTCATTCTTCAGTCGTGCCAGTTCCTGCCCCGTTTTCACCTTGTTGCCTTCGCGGACGAGGACGGCGGACACGACGCCCGTGACGGGAAATTTTAGGGCGACATCCCTGTCCGAGATGACGGTTCCGACCGCCTCCGCTCTCTGGATGAGCTCGCCCCTGCGTGAAACAGCGGTGAGGTACTGCGGTTTGGCGGGAGCGAAAATGTACCAGAGCAGGAGAGCGAAAGGCACGAGGATGACGAGGGCGAGGATTGTCTTACCCTTATGTTTCCAGAGGACATGGATGAGCCGAAGGGGGAGGAGGAGAAATGACATCGGATGGCTCAAGAGAGAGGTATTCCTGAATAGTTATTATATATTCATTAATGATATATGTCAACATCCTCGTGGAGACATTTCAAGATATTCTTTCCGCTTCCTAATGCGCAAAACTCGCATGTCGGGTGCTCTTGTCCCTCCGTGATCCCCTTTCCTCCACTACACTGCATTTTCCGTGGTTCTCCAGCAACGATCTCTCCGGCAACTGCGCGCGGCAATCGATCAGTCGGATCCTTCGCCCTATGCCGCAAGCGGCGTCCATGGGCTTTCGGAAGCACTCATCCGCTCCATCTCGGA
>JAZDOT010000048.1:0-40963 GCA_043798355.1 Candidatus Peregrinibacteria bacterium | reverse complement strand
GAAAACAGCTAAAAATCCGCCGCGATGGTGTGTCGCCCGTATTTTTGTCAATGGTTTCTCGTCAATTTTGAATTGCCACTTTACTGCTTCATGGAGCGGTATTCTTAGGATTCACCTCTGAAAAAGTGGGTGTTTTTTAGTTAAAAAAGATTGACATCTGTCCAAGAGCAGCTATTTTATGTTTGTGAGTAAACAATCCAGTCAGCTTAGTCTCCGTCGTCGCGGCACCTCTGTAGGGGTGACCGCCTAAGTTGATAATTCGATAACAAGGCACCTCTGCAGAGAAACATTCTCCCGCAGGGGGATTTTTCTATGTTCCTATCATGAGTACTTCCTTCATCAGCATCGTGCGTCGAGCTCGTACCCTCTCCACGGAGGTACGGGCTGATGTGTAAAAAATGATCAGCCGCAGCACACCCTCCGTGGAGATACCGCGGAACATTTTGTGCTGCACCTTTCTACCAATGATTTCCCATTGAATTCTATGGCACAGACGAATCATCAACTTTCGGTACAGGATGCCTATCACCATCTCTACGACGGTGAAACGATACTCCTCAAGGTCAGCGGCGAGGAGCATGACAGTCCGGATTTTCAGAAATTGGCAGGAGATATCAGTGCAATGGCCCGCCTTGGGATCCGATTCATCATCGTCTGTGGTGCAGGCCAGCAGAATACGCAGTACTACAACGAGCACCTTGCATTGCAGAGGAAAAAGCCCCATGAGCCCACGTGGCACCTTGGCAGCAGAGTGACGTCGTTGGAAGAGCTGCAATACGGCGTCCTGCCCGCGGCCAAAGCGATTGGCGAGAAGATTGCCAGACTGATCCCCGGCGCAATCATCCTCGACCCAAGGGACATTCTATGCGAACCTCTACCCCAACTTGGATACGTCGGGTCTCCACAGATCATTTACCACTTGCATGATCATGATAAGAATATTGTTGCATTGCTTCCCGTCGGATATGGCTTCGACTGCAACGAAGAGCAAGAGGAAGGGGGGCTTCACGAGCAGAAGGCTCCTTACTATGGGTCCTTCCTCAACGTCAATGCCGACGAACTTGCACTTGCCGTTGCCGAGCAGGCGAGGGTGGTGACTGCGATCTTCTTCACTCCAACTGGCGGAGTGATGGATACCAGAAAACCTCAGAAACCCATTATTCCACTTCTGTGGGGTGAAGATATCAACAGTGATGGCAGCCTTCGGGAAGGCAGTCCATATGGGGAGGTGAGTGTCAGTGGTGGCGGTGGAAAAATGCAGAAGAAGTTGCGCCACGCGAAGGAGATGCTCGGAGAGATGTTGAAGGTCGTCATCACTGGTCTTGCGAACGTTCGGGGAGAAATTGAACAAGTCCTCGGCAGCGGCACCATGATCATCCGCAAGGAAACTATTCGGCGTCATTGGCTCACAACAGCAGAAGAAAGGTCTATTTTTCATTCTCTCTACGGGCAAAATGTGCTGAGGGGCGCATTCCTCCCGAGAAATGAGGCAGCGATGGAAGAACTCCTCAAGCATGTGCACCTCATCGGCGTGAGCAATTCTATTCTCGGGGCCTTCGCGCTCATCCCGCATGATGACTGGATGGAGCTGGCTACAGTGTGTTCCGAATACAACGGATCGGGGATCGGCGATGTGCTGGTGAAGCACGCGCAACAGCAGGCACTGGATGAAGGGAAACGACACATCTACTCGGTTGCCAGTTCCCCGGGAATGGCTGCCATTCTAGAGGGAAATGGATTTACGAACCACGGAACCCTGTTGGAGGTGCAGCACCGCGACCCGTCCGCGTACTTCCACTTGCCATTCGTGTGGAACTACAACGTCGAGAAGAGAGGACGCTCCACGTTCCTCTGCACATGGCATGCGGGAATTGACTCTATCAACGCCGCAGAAACGTGACTTCACCACACTGTTTTTTCCAGTATTCCCCCCATCACCATGAAGAAAACACTCGAACAAGCACAGGTTGCCGTCATCGGCACCAGCGGACATGCATCATCGGAACTTCTCAAACTTCTGGCTCTGCATCCTCGTGTAAAAATCTCAGCTCTCGCGACAGGGAATGAGCAGCATGTCGGGAGAAATATCGGAGATGTGCGTGCGGAGCTCGGCGGTATCATCGACTGCGTTTGCGAGCGACTCTCGCCGGAAGAAATCGCCGACAGGTGCGAGGTCGCCATCGCGACGACGCCCCCCGACGTTTCACTCAAATACGTTCCCGGCATCCTGGAGGGCAGGAGCAAATGCATCGACCTGAGCGGGGCATACCGCTTGCACGATCCAGATGTATTTGAACGGTACTATGGCTTTGAGCACCCGGACACGGACAACTTACAGCATGCCATCTATGGATTGCCGGAACTGTTCCGGAAGAGGATCAAGAGAGCACTGCTGGTAGCCAATCCTGGATGTTATCCAACTGCTGCGGCGCTTGCTGTGGCTCCCGTGCTGGATTGGGAAATGATCAACTCTGCATATCCGATCATCGTACGGGCCATCAGCGGTTACTCGGGCGCTGGAGTCCAGTACCAACCAAGAGGAGGAATACGGCCATACAGAATTGGTTGCCACCAACACACTCCGGAAATTGCTCAGGTGTACCAAGACTACCTGCGGCACCGTGACCAAGAGCCGTACGACATGAACGTCAGTTTTGCGCCACGCATCAATGACGATGTTGAACGAGGAATCGACGCGGACATCTCGGTGTTATTGGACAGAGACTATGACGAAAAGATGCTGAGAGAAACCTATGCGTCTTTCTATGAAGACGAACCGCTTGTTGAAGTTCTCGAGAAAGAACCTGAGGTGCAGAATGTCGCAGGGAAGAATGGGGCGCAACTTGCCGTATGGAAAGAAAACCAACTGCTCCATGTTATTGCCGTCATCGATAACTTGAGAAAGGGAGCTGCGAGCCAAGCTATACAGAATCTGAATCTCATGTGCGATTTCGATGAAATGGAAGGTTTGCGCGATTGACTCCCTATTATTCTTTGATAATCGGACATGGATTCGGCACACTGGAAGACGGCACCGATGATGATCCTCATGCGTAGATTCCCCCTCTCTTTGCTGGCCTGCACTCTTCCGTTGCTCGCGAGCTGTGCCCCCGCGGAAACGGGCTTGCCCGTTCCTGAAGTGCTCTCGCGTGCGGCGACCGCGAGCGGGCAGATGCAGTCCGCACATTTCGAACTGGATACGTCGTTCACTTTCACGCCTTCCCCCTCCGCGTCCGTCGAAGGGTCCGCACACATGTCGGGGGTGTTGCAGGATGGAGGCCGTCAGGTGCAGATGCGGATCGTCTTCGACACAGCACTCGCGGGAAGCGGTTTGCCGGAGCACATCGCGGGAGATCTCGAGATCATCGTAGGATCGTTGTCGGAGACGTATCTCTTCGTCCATCGTGCGGACGTCACGCCGCCTCACTCGCTCTTCGACGAACGTGCGATTGCATCCCTCCTGAACCGGTGGTGGCTGCTCCCGGTGCAGTCCGGCGGAACGCCGGATGGTCCGATGCTCCTGCCGACGGGGCCGCTCTCTCCCGATCCCGCCATCATCCGCGCGCAGTCGCAGGTGGTGAACGTGACGCGCGATCGCGGCATGGAGATGATGGATGGCCGGAAGATGTATCACTACGAGACCGCAGTGGATCCGGAGAAGCTTGCAGCCTTCCTCATCGCATCGAGGGGGGAACAGGGGAGTGCGGCCGATGACGCCCTGCTTCGGCAGAAGCTTGCGAACGTGGTTGCTTTCGGGGAGATCTGGATCGACGCACAGACGTTCGTCATCCGCAGGATTTCCTGGAACGCCGAACCCTTCCCGATCCGGGAGGGAGCGGGGACGCTCGGATTTTCCATGGTCATGGATCTCTCGGAAGTGAATGCGGCAGGGCCCATTTCGATTCCTTCGGATGCGATGCCGTTCACTCCGCTCTTTCCGTTGCCCATGAATGGATGGGATTCATCTGTTCTTCCCATTGGCTCTAAAGAGGAGCAAGATAGGAGCGTCCCATCTCTGCCACAGGAGTCGCAGCTCCTTCCCGACTGATCATTTATGTCCGATTCACTGCCGACGGTCGACAGCATTCTCCACACCGAACCCGCTCCTGCAGCTGCGGTGCCGGTGCCCGCGAAAGTGCTCGGCAGGATGAAATTTGCCATCATTGTTCTTCTTATGATCCCGTACCTGGCATTTGCTGTCTGGTGTCTTTTCCTTCTGACCGTGCTGCCCAGTCCCACGGGGAGCTTCAAGGAATTCCTCATTCCCGGTGTTGTTTCATGTGGAGTGGTTGCGTTGGTGCTCTTCCTCACCGGAGTCGTGGCTTTGAAGCGGGTGTTTGTGCAGAGGGTGCCTCTCAACGTCAAGATCATGAGTATCGTGCGCGTCCTCATCTTCCTCGCCCCCGGGCTCGCTCTTGCAGGAACGGTTCCCGTGCAGATCGTGAAGGAGCCTGCGCTCTCCATCGTCATCACCGATCCTTCGAATGTGAACGAGTACGTCGCCCCCATTTCGCTGACATTCAGTCTTTCGATGGCCACGAACATTCTGAAGACCCGCGGACTCTCTCCGATCGGTTTCTCCTGGGATTTTGAGGGGGATGGTGTGGAGAATTACCGGAGTGTTGATCCCACCGCAACGGGCGTCTTCGAGCGCTCAGGTGCCTACAATGTGGTTGCGGTCATCGATGTGAGCGACGGGACCCAGCGTCAGGTGATCCGGCGCGTTGCCATACCGCGTGCGGTGTTCTCCTACTTCCCGTTGCGCCCCGGCGTGGATGAACCAGTCAAATTCAGTGTCGAACGTCTCCTCGCGGATCCGTCCACCATCAAAGAGGTGCAGTGGGATTTCAATAATGACGGCATTGTCGACACCGTCGCCGCGTCGCCGGAGGCATTCTTCACGTACCTTCGGACAGGCAAAGTGAAAGTGGTTGCCGTTGTGACGCTCACGAACCAGTCGCAGAACCGCTACGAGCGTGAGATCGAGATCTTCGAGCCGCTCCCCCCTCCGTTCCCCGTGAAGATCGTTTCGGAACCCGAAAATCTCATCGGGCCGCCCCCGCTGGGGACGATCTTCAGTCTCGAGACAGAGGCCGACGTGAAGGATGCCATCTGGGACTTCGGTGACGGGTCCGAGAAAGCGCGTGGGGAACGTGTCGCCCATAATTACCAGAAACAAGGTTCTTTCCAGATGAAGGTGCAGGTACATGCGGGAACCGGAGCTGTTGCCGAACTCTCCAAGGTCATTCGTGTGGTGGAAAGTCTCACCCTTCCAGACCTGAGCTTCGAGGGGACGCCCGCCATCGAGAATGGAGCTCTGCGGGGGTTGGTTCCTGTGACGGTGAACCTCACTCCTCAGACGTCCATGCCGCTCATCCGGTTCTACTGGGAGGCGCCGGGGGCGACGAGTGTTGGCTCGCTGGAGCCCAATATCCAGGCGATTTACCGGCGTCCGGGGAAGTACACCCTGACACTCGTTGCACAGGATCCCGACCTGAAAGTACTGAGGCGCCCTCTCCAGCTCACCGTGGATCCGCCGGCGTCCACCGTAGAGATGCGTATGAATCCGGACGGAGGAGTCGCCCCCCTCACTGTGCGCTTCGATGCGTCCGAGACGGTCATACCGAACGAGGAAATCACGGGCTTCGAGTGGCAGTTCGGCGACGATACGGACGCACCCGAGCAGCGCGGCGCTCAGGCAGAGCACGTCTTCCTGAAACCCGGCAAATTCGAAGTGAAGCTGAAGGCGTTTACGACGAGCGGGCAAGTCTTCGAAGATGCAAAAACCATCGTGGTTCGCGCGCCCATTCTGGACGCATGCTTCCTCCCCAGTCGGGTCACGGGAAAGGCGCCACTGGGCGTGGGGTTCGATCTCTCCTGTACGACGGGGGAAATAAAAGAGGTGCTCTGGGACTTCGGCGACGGATCCCAGTCCGATGTGCTTGAAGCGACACATGTCTTCGAGGAGGCGGGCACGTACAAAGTCACCCTGACCGTGACGGATGTCACCGGAGCAGTGAACACTGAAAAAGTCACTATTACCGTCGATGAACAATGAAGCGTCAGTCCCTGATCCGTACATTGGCTGTCATCGGGGTTATCGGTATCGTGCTCGGGGCGCTGCTCCCGGCGCTGAGTTCGATTATCTAGGAAGCCGAGGAAACAGAGGAAACAGAGGAAGCCGAAGAGGAAATGGAATATTTTTTTATTGCATGATCTCTGCATGATGGAGTGTGGCTGCAGTCGGGAGTGCCTCGGAAGGCATCCCTTTTTCAGAAACGAGGAAGTACGCTGCTGCCGCGATCATTGCGGCATTATCGGTGCAGTAGGGGATCGTGAGTGGATGCCGTACTGTCCGGTTTCCCGCGTTCTCGGCGACAAGGGAACGCAAACGGATGTTCGCCGATACGCCTCCGACGAGGTGGATTTCCCGGACTTCAGGATGGAGGACGATCGCCCGCTGCAGGCGATCGACGAGGTGGCGGCAGAGGGCGTACTGGTACGAGGCGGCGAGGTCAGCCGTGAGCTGTGAGCTGCTTGCCCCGAGTGGCATCGAGGGGTGAGCTTTGAGCTTGTTGCTGATGGCTGACGGCTCAAGACCTTGAATCGTATAACGTAAAGCCGTCTTCAGTCCTGAGTAGCTGAAGTCCATGCCCGGCTCGTGGGCGAGAGGGGAGGGGAAGGGAAAGCGCATTTCGTCGCCATCGAGGGCCAAGGCTGCGATGGCCGGCCCTCCGGGGTAGGGGAGACCCAGGAGTTCCGCGCCCTTGTCGAATGCTTCGCCTGCGGCGTCGTCGTGTGTGCTTCCGAGGAGGAGCCCCTCTGTGTGGCTCCGGCGCAGCCACAATTCCGTGTGTCCGCCTGAGGCGCTTATACTGAGGAGCGGGAAGCGAACATCATCGTGGCAATCCAGCCACGGAGAACTCAGGTGCCCGAGCGTATGGTGAACAGAGATGAGCGGTTTTCCTTCGATGTGCGCGAGTGTCCGGGCAACGGTGGTGCCGACTAGGAGCGAGACAAGCAGGCCGGGGCCGCGCGTGACGGCGACAGCATCGATGTCCTGCATGGTCAGGTGGGCATGCTCGAGAGACTGATGGATGACCGGGAGGATGCACTCGAGTTGTTTGCGGGCAGCCTCTTCGGGGATGACGCCACCCAGTTGTGCAAACAGCTCCCGAGAGCTCGCGATGACATTGCTCTCGACGGTTCGGCCGTCCAGAACGACTGCGGCAGACGTTTCATCGCACGATGTTTCTATCCCGAGAATGCGCATGGATATCGGCATTGTACGCGATCTGGATACTTGATAAAAATGAAAAAAGTAGTATAATATCTATAATGACACAAAGAAAACAGACGATCCTCGCCTACTCGGTCGCCACGATGCTCTTCGTGTGTTCGGGATTCCTGTGGAGTACCGTGCTCGGAACCCCGTCCGTGCAGTGGGGGATGCAGCCGGATCGTACGGCATCCGTCCTGCCGCTGCTGCAGAATCCCACGGTCACTTCTGCGATCGAAACGACGCGAACACTCCGACCCACCGCCGCTGATCATGCTGCAGCAAGCGGAGAGGATGACGGAGTGCAAGATCCACCCTCTGGGGAGGAGGGATCCACGCCTCCCACGGAAGTATCTCAAGAGGAGGATGATCTCACTCACTGGGGGATTGAACGGCGCTTTGAATTGACGATCCCGTCCCTCGCGCTCCGCGTTCCCGTGTACCTGCCCGAGCGGACATTCTGGGATCGTCAGGACTGGGCCATGCTGGAAGAGCAGATGCAGATCGGCCTCCTCCACGGTGCCGCCGCGTATCCGCATTCTGCTCTCCCCGGCGAGCAGGGAGCGCTGATCATCGCCGGGCACAGCAGTCCTCCGGACGATCGGGCAAAGGGCAGCGCATTCGGACGGATCTTCGAGAGACTCTCCGATCTCGTGCGCGGAGACAGCGTGACGATTTCTGATCACACGCTCGCGTTTGGGTACCGTGTGACGGGGACCATGATCGTCGATGCCAAGTCCACCGATATCCTGAGGCAGGAAACGGGAAAGAATCTCCTGAAACTGATCACCTGCTATCCCGTCGGGAGCGATGCGCAGAGGCTCGTTGTGATTGCGGAGGAGATGTGAAGTGCGAGAGGGTATACGAGTGTATGGGTATACGGGTGTAGGGGTCTTCGTGCTAATGACGTCCGGCGGTAGTTCACGCTATGCTACTTCCCGTGTCTCCGTCTTCCTTCATCGCGACGCTTCGAGCGCGCCCCTGGCTCACCGCTTCGACCGCGCTCCTCATCGGTCTCCTCATTGCAAAGTATTTCTTTACGCTTTTTCTCTTCGATGTCCCGCTCGGCTACGATCCGGGGATCTACCGGTACCTCATCGTGAAGTACGCAGCCGCGTTCCCGTTCTCTCTCCCCGCTCTTCGTCCGTGGGCGCAGGAGTACCCGTACGGCCTCTTCCTCTTCACGTCGGTTCTCGTGAAGGCGGGTATTCCGGTCGATTGGTTCCTCGGATGGATCTGGAATGCGATGACCGTGATCCTGCTCTGCACCCTTGCGTGGGTGACCGGGAAGCGCGAGGGGGTCAGAGTCGGCGTTCTCACTCTTCTGATGGCCTTCCTCTCCGTCGCGTATTTTGACGGCTTTGCCTCGATGTACTGGAAAACCTTCCTTGCGCTCTTCTTCCTCATCCTCGTGTTCCATGCCTTCGAACGCTCGTCCCCCTGGATGGTGCCGCTGGGCGCGCTCACCATCCTCTGCCACAATCAGACGGGGCTCATTCTCGCGCTCGTCTTCATGCTCTGGTGGATCGTTCACCTTCCGTCACGGTGGAAAGATCCGCAGTTCCGCAAGCTTACGATAGCATTCGCAGCGATTGCCGTTCTCGGACTCGTGTGGTACGCCCCAATCTGGTTTCGGGCCTTCTGGGCGCCGCTGAAGTCAGTTTTCCTGCTCCGCGGGGCACAGGCTCCCGGCGGCGAGTTTGCAGATCCCGTGCAGTACCTGATGACCGAGGGGATCCTCCTTGCCTTCGGCATTGCCGGATGGGTGATGAGCGTGAGACGCGAGAAGGGATCGGTGTGGCAGTTGGCCCCTCTCGTGTGCGCCGTGTTCGTCGTGGGGAAGCTGGTGTTCTACAGAAGATTCTTCCTCCAACTGGATTTCTTCCTCCTTCCGTTCGCTGCGATGGCTCTGCACCGTGCATGGAATGACGTGTCTCCCCGTCGTGTTCTGGCCATCAGCACGCGCACACTTCTCGTCATTCTCATTGCTGTACAGGCATTCGTCTCTATACGGGAGGCTCCGCTTCAGGCTGTGCGCCACAGTTCTTTCGTAGATGGGAGCATGCTCCGGACTTTCGCAGCGCTGTCCGATGTTATCGAGCCAAATGCTGCCATCATCAGCCTCGAGAACCAGTCCGGCGTATGGCTGCTCGGCATGATGCCGGATCATCTCATCGGGGCGCCGGGGCTCTTCGACTATCCCGGTTGGTCGTACCCAATGTGGGAGAAGTTCCTCTACGGGTCACATGAAGATCGTCTGGGGCTCCTCGCTCCGCTGCCCCGGCCGCTCTACTTTCTCACTTCCGACTTTTTCCTCCGGTACTACGGATCATTTGCCGATGCGTTCTTGAAAGATCCCTGTTTTGAGCAGGTGCAAGGCACGGAGCTCCTGCGCGTCATCTGTCCTCTCCCCTCCCGATGATCGATTGGTTCCCTTCGCGGGCAGTCGCCGTCTCCCTCTTTGGGTTCTCCGTGCATTGGTATGGCCTGCTGTACATGGTGGCGTTCATTCTTGCGTATGTGCTCCTGCCGCGCCTGAAGCGGGCTCCTTCGGAGGACATCACGGCGGATGATTGGGCGAGCATCCTCTCGTTCTCCGTTATCGGTGTCCTCGTCGGCGGGCGGCTGGGGTTCGTTCTGTTCTACGAACCCGCCTACTTCCTTGCTCATCCGCTGGAGATCCTCATGGTCTGGAGAGGCGGGATGTCCTCGCACGGAGGATTCCTCGGTGTGGTGATCGCAATCCTCGCCGTATGCCGCAAGCGTGGACTGGATCCGTTCGTCGTTGCTGACCGCGTTTCCATTCCCGCAGCCATCGGGCTTTCGTTCGGGCGGGTCGGGAACTTCATCAACCAGGAGCTCTACGGGACGGTGACTACTCTCCCCTGGGGCATCAGTATTCCCGGTGTCGAGGGCCTGCGGCATCCGGTCCAGATCTATGCAATCATCAAAGACCTCTTCATCGCTCTGATGTGTTTCCTGTACTTCAAGCGATCGGATGAGCGACATTCCGGTCGGACATTCGCGCTCTTCCTGATGCTCTACGGGGTTCTGCGGTTCATCACGGAGTATTTCCGCGACCAGCCGTATGCTTCGTTCTCCATCGGTTCTGTGATGTTCACGCGGGGACAGCTCCTCACGATCCCGATTGTCCTTGCGGGGGTGATCCTCTGGTGGTGGATGGGAAGACGTGCGCGGTAGGTTTTTGGTTAGTGGTTTTTCGTTATTCGTTCTTCGCTCTGAGATTGTTTTCATGGTACGAAGAACCAAAAACCAGTAACCAAAAACCAAAAACCCGTTTTTACGCGTGCGGCATCGCAAAAGCCGTGTTCTTCAAAAACGTCCTCCTGTGGATTGCGCACGGGCCGTGCGCTTGCAGAGCTCTGAAGTGTTCCTCCGTTCCATAGCCCTTGTGCGAGGCGAATCCGTAGGCGGAGAAGAGGAGGGAACGGTTCTGCATGAGGCGATCCCGCGTGACCTTGGCGACGATGGATGCAGCAGAGATCGCAGGTTCGGACTCATCCCCGCGCACGATGGAACTGTGGGGAATATCGAACCAGAAGTGGTCGCGTCCGTCGATGATCAGGTACGTCGGCTTGAGGCGGCGCGAGAGAATTTCAACGGCCTGCTGCATGGCGCACTCCGTTGCGGCGAGAATGCCGTCCGAGTCGATCATGCCCGCTTCCGCGATGCCGGCGGCGAAGAGCGCGTGCATACTCAGCCATGCGTAGGCGTCCTCACGCTCAGAGGCCGTGAGCTGCTTGCTGTCCCGGATGAGAGAGGAGAGGGGAATGCGGGTGCTGAGAATGCATGCGCCCGCAACGACCGGTCCCGCGAGTGCCCCTCTGCCCGCTTCATCGATTCCCGCGATGACGGCGCCGGAAGAATTGACAAAATCTTTAAATACCATAGAATATCTGTAGGTCTTTCATCCTACCGAAGGGTTCCGCGGAGTGACACCGAGTTTACTGTACATGTGCTGTTGGCAGCGTGCTTCTCCGCGGGTTCTTTTGCAGGGGGGCGATATTTTCCCAAGCGAAGGGAGTCGCCGTATGTTCGAGTTTCATCTCGAAGAGGCACGGATGCAGCTTCTTGCATTCCTCTGTCTCTCTGCCGCGATTCTGCTCCTCGCCCTCTCGGAGAGGCTGCGAGGACGGAGTCGATGAAGAACCTTGGGCCGGGTGGTCTGCGCTCGCGCGGACCGCCCGGTTCTTTTTTTTGTGCTGCCTCACCCCCAACCCCTCTCCACGTTTGTTGAGAGGGGAGTTGTATGTGTTTCTGTTTTGTTTGAAGGAACAAACAACACACAATACAGCTCCCTTCTCCTGCACACAGGAGAAGGGCTGGGGATGAGGTCGAAAAAGCCGGTCGTTGGTGAGGCTTCATGTCGCCTTCATTTTTCTGAGGATCTCCCGCGCGATCTCCCTCTCATTCCACGGGATCTGCCCCTCTGCCGTCATCATCGTGGTGTCGGCGCCCTTCGCGCAGAGCACGACGATGTCCCCCGGCTCTGCTTTCGAGAAGAGGAATCGTATCGCTTCGCGGCGATCGAAGATCTTGCAGGCTTCCGTCTTCGATTGGTCGATGCCTGCCCAAACCTCCTCAATGATGGTCTCCGGATCCTCCGTATACGGATCTTCGTTCGTGATCACGACGACATCGGCCAATCGTGAACAGATGGCGCCGACGAGTGGCCGCTTCTCGCGCATGCGGTCCCCGCAACTGCCCGTGAGGACGAGGAGGCGCCTGCCTGCCGGGAGCATGGCCCGTAGAGCCGTGAGGGTTTTTTCATAGGCGGCGGGTGTCACGGTGAAGTCCACAAAGACGGAGAAGGGTTGCCCCTCCGAGATCCTCTCCATGCGTCCGGCTACGCCCCGAAACGTTGCCAGTGCCTCCGCGCATGTGCTCATCGGAATGCCGAGGCTCATGGCGCAGCCGACGGCCGCGAGGGCGTTCTCGAGGTTGAAGGAGCCGGGGATCGCTAATGATACGTTGGCTCGTTGGCTCGCCTGCCCTTCCGTAGCTCCGTGAGAGCGGAGGAGGGTTGGCTCGTTGGCTCGTTCTTGGATTTCTGCATGTAGTACAGCGGAAGAACCATTCGCTGTTACATAAACATCTGAGAACCAAAGGAGCGTAAGACCTCTTTTTCCTCCTTGCCCTCCTTTTCCTCTTTGCCCTCTTCGTACTTCTTCCTCTGTCCCCGCCCACAAAACAGTTTGCTCTGTCGGTATTGCTTCATAGAGCGAAAAAGATTCATCTGCAGCATTGAGCACTTTCACCCCGCCTTTCCGCAGCATCCGAAAGAGGATGCCTTTGTCTCTGCGGTACTGTTCCATGGTTTCGTGATAGTCCAGGTGCTCCGGCGAGACGTTCGTCACGGCCGCGATCAGAGGCCGCGTGAAATGCAGTCGCCCCTGGACGAGTCCGTGGGACGAGGCCTCGATGACGGCGTGCGTGCACCCCTCGCGGACGAGTCGACGCAGAAATCCTTGAATGAGGAACGGGGACGGCGAGGTTTTCTGCGTTGTGTTCCATTCCATGTGATCGCGCACCTGGAGGAAGGCAGTGGAGAGGGCACCTGCAGCAATTCCTGTATGCTCGAGGATGTGTGCGACCATGCCGACGGTCGTCGTCTTGCCGTCCGTTCCCGTGATGCCGATGACGGTGAGTGACCGTGCTGGGAAGCCGAAGCGGAGAGCCGCTGCGAATGCTCTGGCATGGTGCCAAGCGAGGCGGAGGGGACTGCGCTGCGGGATGGCCTTTTTGAGATGGTGGAGGAGGGCGTGCATGAGGACTATTCCAGCTTAGCGTTGAGACGGGCTACGGGCACGTCTTTCCATTGTAAGAGTCGTTTTACCCGTGCGATGTCGCGGGCGATTTGACGTTTGAGGAGAGAGAGCGTCTTGAAGTTGCGGATGTCACGGAGCCGTTCGATGATCTCGACGGTGACACGTTCCGGTGGCGCCGTGAGAACGGTATCGATGATGTGGAGTTCACAGGCTCTCCCGGCACGGAAGACAGGACGCGGACCGAAATGCAGAGCTGCGGGGAATCGACGTTGACCGATTGTTGCAATAGCCGCATAGATTCCTTCCGGAAGATCGGGCGGGACATGCGAGAGAGCCAGATTCATCGTCGGTGTACCGATGGTGCGACCGCGGCCCTGTCCATGCACGACGGGGGCGCAGAAGCGCAACAGCACGGAGGAGGACGGAGGCATTACTTCGGTTGGGCGGCCTGTGCAGCGCGCGCGCTGTCGGCCATGTTCTTGGCGAGCACCTGCACCTGTTCGACGATGGTCTTCAGGTTCGGGCTGAATTCGAGCGCCTTTGCAGATTTGTTCCACGCTTCGCCGGAGAGTGCGATCGCCTGATCGAGCTCCCCGCTCTTGCCGCTTCCATAGGCTTGCACGAGCAGGTTGAACGCCTCGGAAATCTTCACGGACCCCTTCACGACCGGTTCGTCCGGTTTCATGGCCAGAGCGCCGCGCGTTGCGAGCATGGCGCGGGCGGAGGCAGCGGAGGCCTGGGGGAGATCGTCGTTCTGCAGCATGTTGAGGATCAGGATGATCTCATTCTCCGCCTCCGAGAGGAGGGCTTGTGTTCTGCGACCGGAGCGGTACATCAGGAAGCGATACAGGAAGATGGTGATCTCTCCGCGCGTGAGCTCTTTGCCCGGATTCAGGAGCCCGTCCGTCGTATTCACCATGGTCATGGACGATGCGATGGCATAGCGCATGTACGGATAGAACCAATCCTGAGCGCTCCCGACATCCTGGGAGAGGGGGAGGGAGATATCGCTGAAGGAGGCCTGAGGATCGGTCTTGTTTGCCATTTCCAGCATCTTGAAGAACTCAGCGCGGATGACAGTATTGGCACCGTTGAAGGCCGTCTTCGCCGGCGGGCCGTCGATGATGCCGTTCTGGCGCGCCACCTCGACGTAGGGGAGGAACCATGCATCACTTGCGATGTCTGAAAAGGGGGTGGCGGTCACGGTCTTGAGTTCTTCCGCATTGACGAGCGGTGCGACGATGATCTTGAGCGCCTCCGCGCGGTTTACTTTATTCGCAGGGCGGAATGTCCCGTCCGGATATCCGCTGATGATGTTATTCGCCTTCAGGAACTCCGCAGCTTCGAAGGCGGGGTCCGTCGGCGGGAGGTCGGAGAAGCTCTGCGCGGCGAATGCGGACGGAGCAGCGAGGAGGAGCAGGAGGAAGGGGAGAGCAGCCATTCCAGAGGCGGTTTTCTTTTCGAACAAGAGAGCAGGCATGAGGGGTGCGGGGAAAATCATTTCCATCGTAGCATGAGCGTATTTGAAGTACCAATAGCTGGCATCCGTAAGCCAAAATGATAGTAATGATAAAGTATAGACAATATAGCAAATATAGTATATAATAATCTGAAACATGCACATCAAGACATTCCTCAGTTTCGGCATCGCGGTCAGCGTCTCCGGTTTACTCTGGGGGCTTTCGCCCGTTGTTCATGCCGAGGAAAGCGCTTCGTATCGTCTCTATCAGGAGGCGCCGAATTACGCCGTACGGGCTCCGGCCGCTTCGCCGTCGTACCTCCTGAATGAGAATGGTGTGACGTGGATCGCCCTGCCCGTCGCCTCTTTCCACTACCAGATCGTCACGGCTCCTCCTGCTTCCGCTTCCTCTGCTTCCTCTGCTTCCTCCTCCAGCCTGTCCACCGAAGTCCCCGGCTCCACCGGCGGGCACCGTGGGCACGGAACTGTTGTCGCGGAGCTTATCGCGCAGAAGCAGAAAGCGGAACGGGCAATCGCCGATCGCGCTCTCCCGCGTGCACCGGAACATGCTGCCCCCGGCCCTGCCGTGCCCAAGAGCGGAGTGCCATCGTCTCCACGCACAGCTCCTGCTGTCAAACATCCGACGGCCTCTCCTCCTCCGTCGATCACGCATCGGATCATCCGCGCCTTCGGAACGAACGTGTGGTCATGGGGTGCTCCCGCTGATGCGCCCTCTCCGCGCCGCGAAAATCTCCGGTGGCTCATCCTCATCCTCCTCGCGATCATTGTGGTTGAGACGGCGCTCTTCATGCGCAGATCGTTCTTCAGTCGCCGAAAAACACGGCCCCGCACCCGTTCCCGTCGTCATCCTCGATCACTGAGATGAAGCCCTCCTTCGTCCTTATCGGCTGGGTGATCGCACTCGCAGCGGCGCTGGCGATCGCGGGCGTTCCGATCCGCGTCGATGCGGCAACGGCGACCGTGCCTCAGCGCATGATCTACAACGGACACCTCCTGGATGCATCCGGGAACGCAGTGACGACGGCACACACCATACGCTTCAGCTTCTGGACGTCGGCGGACTTCCTCGATGGCGACGTCTCCGGGACCGGCGCCGTCAATACCGCTTCCGCTCTCTACGCGGATTGGCAGGAGACGCACACGGTCACGCCCGATGCGCGCGGGTACTTCACGGTGGAGCTGGGAAGTGGGACGACGCTCCCGGATTTCGCAACTCTCCCTGTCGCGACGCTGGTCAATCTGCACCTGCAGGTCGAAGTGAAGGAGGCGGATCAGGCGGAGAGCGCTTACGAACTGCTCGATGTCAATGCATCCGATGCTGCGGTGGATCGCGCCCCCCTGCGGTCGGTGCCGTTCGCGCTCAATGCCGACCTGCTCGACGGGCGTCACACGGGGACCGCGAGCGGTTCCGTTCCGCTCCTCGAAACGAACGATCAGCTGAATGTCACAACCATTCCGGGCGGTACCAATGCCGAGGTCTTCAGTCTGGATCACGACAATTCCACGATCGCAGGGAGCATCGTGCTGCAATTCGGCGAGAGTTTGACAAAAGAACTCTCCTACGATCTGGGAAACGCGCGCTTCAATTTCAACGACGATCTGCGCGTGGAGGGGGGTATCGGGGCGACCGGTTCGGTCACTGCTGTAAGTTTCACGGCCTCCGGGACAATTAAAACTGAGAGCGGGCTCGTTATCAACAAAGACAACGAAGCCAGGGATGCTGTGCTGGTGTTCGGGAACGATGCCGGGCAGGAGACATTAAAATTCGTCGATGGCACGCACCGCTTCGAGTTTTCCGACGATCTCTCCGTTGCGGGGGATCTCTTCGCAAGCGGATCGCTCGCCATCGAGTCCCATGCGACGGTCGGAGGGAACCTCACGGTCAATGGCTTGATTAACGGAATCGACATCACGTCGCTCTCGGGCAATGACAGCGACACGCACCTCAAAGTGTCCAGCGGCGCCGGACTCACCATTGCGATCGCCGCAGGGGATTACCGACTGGGCGGGGTGACGACGCACTACAACGGGTTGAGCGGCATCGCGGTCGCGGACAATGCGACGAATTACGTCTTCCTCACCGCGACAGGCGTGACGGTGACGACGGCGGGGTTCACGACGGACAAGAACTTCATCCAGCTTGCGACGGTCGTAACATCAGGAGGCGCGATCACGACGATCACCGACCGGCGCGTGTTCAATGCGAACGACACCGCGCGGACGATGCAAGTCGTCGAGCAGCCGCTCTTCCACGGGGCATCCTATCAGGGGGACGGATCGGAGAATGTCGGGCAGTTGAGCGTAAACCACTCGGGTGCGCTGCTCCGGAATTACTACCGGTGGACGAGCACGCGTACGACGTTGCAGGACTATGACATTCTCCTGAAGATCACGCTGCCGGATGATTTCGTGAAGTGGGCGGCGACCCCGCTCTCCGTGTCCTACCGCTCCTCGAGCGCGGACAGCAGTGTTGCGAAGATGGACATCGCCCTGTTCGATACGGCGGGGAACGAAGTGTCGCTCTCGGGGGATGTTTCCAATCTTGCCAGCACCGCGTGGACGACGACGACACCTCTGTTCACGGGAGCGCCCGTGTGGACGCCGGGCGGGGACGTTTTGCTGCGCTTCAGAGTGTTTGCCAAGGATAGCGGGGAAATGAACCTAGGGACGGTGACCGTGCAGTACAGGGAAATGCTTTCGGAGTAGAGGAGAAGGCTGAAGAAATGTGGGTGTGGATTGCGTTGAATAGAACATACTATTTGTCAAGCTTATGTGAGAGCACACCATCAAAAAATTTGGTAGCATAAGGGGAACACAAAAATATGGAATCCTCCTTCTTACGTATCCGGCGAATTTCGGGACAGGTCATGCGGTCGCTCGCGATTGCAGCGCTCCTCCTCTGCGGGGTGACGCAGGCGGCGGCTTCCAGCTGGAATCCGACCCTCCTTGTGAACACGGAGTCCTTCAATACCATTGACAGCGGCGACGGGACGACGGATATCGAACTCAAGTTCGGCGATACGGGGAACATCCGCATGTTCTGGGACAAGGGCACGAGCCGCTTCGAATTCACGCGGCCCATCATGGTACAGGGGAACATCACGGCCTCCGGCGGACTCTCTGTCCGCGACGTGATGTCCGGCGGGGCGTTGCGCGTCGATAACAATGCCGACATCTGGGGCAAACTCTCCGTGTCGGGTGCGACGGTCATCGACGGATCGCTCTCGACCGCGGGCACGCTCTCCGCGTCCGGCACCGTCTTCCTCGAGGCAGGTCAGCGCATCGTCCTGAATGGCGTCTCCTACCTCTTCCCGTACGGAGCGGCGGCGGCATCGGGCAAAGTGCTCAAGAGCGACACCGCAGGCAACCTCGTGTGGGCGACGGATGACGGAACAACGTACAACGCGGGCAAGGGATTGAGCGTGAGCAATAACTATTTCAGCCTCAACGACGTCATCACGGGGTCCACGTTGAGGGTCACGGGCGACATCTCCGGTTCTGGCAATCTTTCCATCGATGGCACGTCCTATATCAACGGCGCCGCCGTCTTCGGTTCTACGCTCTCTCTCAACGGCGTCACCTACACCTTTCCGTACGGAGACGGTGCCGCATCGGGGAGAGTCTTGAAGACCGACGGGGCAGGGCACCTCGTGTGGGCGACGGACATCGATACCGATACGAATACGCTGTACGGCGCCGGCAAGGGGCTCACGCTGAGTGAGGGTGTTTTCAGCCTCAACGACGTGATCACGGGATCCACGCTCAAGGTGAGCGGCGCGATGTCCGGTAAGACCCTGCAAGTCGACGGTAACGCCAGTATTTATGGCAATCTCTCCGTGAGCGGCGCCCTGAAACTGAACGGTGTCGCCTATACCCTCCCTTCGTCGCAGGGCGGAACCAATACCATCCTGAAGAACGACGGCAACGGGACATTGTCGTGGAGCGCGACCACCGGGGTCGGGAGCGGCGGCGTCCTCGCGCTCAGTCCCGAGTACCCGAATGCCGTCTACTTCTCCACGGGAGCTATCACGAATTACATCGGACAGCTCTCGTACGATTACGACGAGACGAACAAGCAGAATTTCTATCACTGGGCGACGACGAAGGCGGATCTGCAGGAGTACTGGATCGCCGTGCGGGTGCGGATCCCGGACAATTTCTCGGCATGGGATACGATCCGCCCCATCCAGTTCAACTATCGCACCGCGCAGGACGATGATGCCGTCAATCACCTGACGATGCGCCTCCTCGATACCGCAGGGACGGAAATCGCCCTCACGGGCGGAAACAAACTGAAGAGCGCGAATGCGTGGACCGTTGCGACCGTGACGGGACCGGAAGCGGCAGGCACGTACACGCAGGGGTCATACATCACTCTGCTCATCAAGGTGAATACGACCACTGCAGGGTCCGCCGACGCCGGGTACGTCAATCTGAACATCGAGACAACGTCGCCGTAGGGACGCTGCGGCTTCTCCCCCTGAGGACGGTAGAGATAGCGCCAGACGCGGTGCGGGTACTGAATATAGTCGTAGAGCTTGGAAGCGGGGATAGAGTTTATGCAAGGAATATGGTACGCGCATGCAAAAGCTGTACAATAGCGAAGAATGTACCCTTCACCCATTGCATTATAAGGTGAACGAGCGTACACTCATTGCTATCATCTCCTCCACACCTCCCACCGCATGATCAAAGAGCGTTCCATCGTTATCTTCAACCAGAAGAATGTCCGCAGGCGTTGGGATGCAGAGAAGGAACTCTGGTACTTCTCTATCATTGACGTCATCGAAATCCTCACAGACTCCGCGAGCCCGCGGCGGTACTGGAGCGACCTTAAGATCAAGCTCAAAAGCGAGGGCAGCGAAGTGTACGAGAAAATCGTACAGTTGAAGTTATTGGCTCCGGATGGCAAAGAACGGGAAACGGACTGTTTTTCTACGGAGGATGTACTGCGGGTGATTCAGTCCATTCCTTCGCCCAGGGCGGAACCGTTCAAAGTCTGGCTCGCGAAAGTCGGGTATGAGCGCATCGAAGAGACGGAGGATCCGGAGTTCGGAATCGACCGCGCCATGAAAACGTACCTGCAGAAGGGGTATTCAAAGGAATGGATCAACCAGCGGCTAAAGACCATCGAAGTCCGGAAAGAACTCACCGACGAGTGGCACGGGCGGGGCGTGAAAGAAGGGCAGGAGTACGCCATCCTCACTGACGAGATCGTGCAGGCGTGGGCGGGCATGAGTGTGAGGGAGTACAAGCGGTTCAAGGATCTGAAGAAGCAGAATCTCCGGGATAACATGACCAATCTGGAACTCGTGCTCAATATGCTCGCGGAAGCCACCACCACGGAGATCTCGAAGAAGAAGCAGCCAAGAGGGTTCGAAGAAAGCCGGACCATCGCGAGGGATGGCGGGCACGTGGCTGGCACAGCACGTCGCGAGATTGAGCGGAAGACCGGCGAGCCGGTGGTTTCGAGAAAGAATGCCACAACGCTTGCGCCGCACCAGGCGGAAACGAAAAAGCTGAAGAAACAAAAAATCATGCCCAAGAGATATCGATTGAGTGCGTTTTAAATGCAAGTTGGTATGAGCTACCGCATCAATACTTTCCCGTTCTGCAGCAGCAGTCCGATCTTCGTTTTATCTTTGGTGTACACGATTCTCTTCTCGATCGTCACGAGCTCCGGACGGAAATCGAGTTGGCCGAGCAGGCCGACGAGCGTGTACCGGGGGTTCTGCTCGATGTCCGCATTCCCGTTGCCCACGTATCCTTTCCCGGCGGATGCGATGCCGATGAATTCGTCGCCATTGCGGTAGACGCGGACGTTGCCCGTGACGCCGTTCATCCCGACGGGCGAACCGACGGGAATGATTTCTTCATTGGAGAAGTATTCCGCGTAGTCCGATCCGTTCGTCAGGTACCCTCCGCTGGAATTGACCTTGCTCCCGAGCTGGACGTCCAGCGCGTAGCGGGGATTTCGCGTCCCGATTCCCATGAAGCCGTTTGATCCGAAGGAGGGTGTTTTTCCGATCATCGCATAGTGAGGGTTGATGTAGGCGAGAATCATCCCGGAAGCAGTCACCGCGCTGTAGGGTTCCAGTGCCGTGCCGATCACGTTGCCGCTCGAGAGCGCCTTCATGGCAGTGCCCGGCGTGGAGGATGGAACCAGGAAATCTCCGGTCACGATGGGACCGTTCTGGAGCGATACCTTGACCGGCAGGTGCCCGAGGAGACCGACATTGACGTAGTCGGGATCGTCACCGCGGCTTCCGCTCTCATCGTCATTGTTCCGTGTTCCTCCGGCGGAGACGACGCCGATGACATTCTCCTCCACATCTCCGCCGGAGAGACTGACGCCCGGCAGCAGGGCATCGGGCATGTACTGGACGACAGTACCGGGTGACAGGTTCTCTGCTTTGGAACTCTTCAGGAAGAACTCGGAGAAGTCGCCTGTTCCATCTGCATTCCAGTACACGTTTGTCCCGTTGACGCGCGCGTAGAGCCTGTTGGTACCGGCCACGTACGCGAAGGCGAACTCACCTTCGTTGCTCCTGGTCGGCGCACTGGTCGTTCCCTGGGGGTTGGTCACGGCGATCAACCCGCCTGCACGCAGTGCCCCGCTGGTCTGGAGCGTGTTGGCTGCCGATCGGTAGAGTTTGGTATCGAACGTTCCTTTGTAGCCGAACAGGATGTGCGGCGCGGCTGCCGAATTGCCCAGGGAACTGTCGAGCGCGAGCAGCGGCTGGGTGGTCGCGAGGGAGCCGATGATGGCGCCGGTGGCATTGGCACGCTGATAGACGGCGACGGCACCGGAACCGGCGGCGGCGCTCTGGGTGACTTTGAATGTTCCCGAGGATGTGAGCGATTTCTGCGCGTGGAGGACGTCGCCGGATGCGGTGCCGGAAACCTCCAGCTTCGTCTCCGGTGCCGTCGTCCCGACGCCGACGTTGCCGCCGGCTTTCCATGTCATCAATGCACTCGTCCCACCACCGAAATACTGCATATCAGCACCAGCCCCATAGTTCAAATAAAGCGTAGCAGTTGATTGTGCCCTAACGTGAAGGATGCCATCTGCTGGTCTGCCTTGCACAACATACGAGTTCAAAAATCCATCAGCGGATATTATCATATCACCAGCAACATTGAGTTTATAAGCTCCCGGCGCTGTCGTCCCGATGCCGACGTTGCCTAAATTGTCTATTCTCATCCTCTCTGCAAGAGCCGCCCCGTGGGTTCTTGTCCAAAAACTAATCAATCCTGGATACTCGCCATTTGTTGTGGATGGACGATTGAAATCAATTTTTGCGGTAACAGTTCTTCCAGTGGGGTCTGAATAAATGGGGTCAAAGTTCATAGAAGCCGTCTGGCTTGTCGTAGCGGCACCAGGGACATCCCAAGTCCAGTTTATAATGTTTCCAGCAAGACCAATACTTGAGCCAACAGGCTTCATCCAGAATGTTCCGTTCACATCTGTTTCTAAATCCGTATAAACAGTTCCATCAGTGTAGGTAAGACGCGCTTGGGGGTTTCCTGAACCGTCTAAAATATCTAATTTCCTATCAGGCCCTGTCGTCCCTATGCCAATATTGCCGCCATATGGTTGAAGCAGCAATGGTTTTACATCATCTCCTTGTTTAATGACTTGGATTGTTCCACGGTTGTTAGTAGTATCATATCCTAACGCCATTTGTTGGTTTGTATCTGAAGCACCCCGAATTATTATAGAATCTACATAGGTGCTGCTTGTAGCATCTGTATCTAAATATAACTTTCCTCCAGTAACATGTAATTTTCCTAATGGATTAGTCGTGCCAATTCCGACGTTGCCAGCTTTGTCTATGTATAATCTTGAATTGTAAGTTACGTGTGGGTCTCCAAATAGTGCCTGACTTGTTGCTATATCAAAATCTCCGTAAGCAATGTGATTAGGGATTAAAGCCCAGTTTCTATTGTCAGCGGTATTGATATCTGAATAAAAATCTACTCCACCCTGCGACCCACCTGTTCCCTGATGAAGTTTTAATAATGCACCATTTACTACTCGATTATTGTCAAAAATGTCAAGTAAAGTTGCAGGTGCAGTTGTCCCGATGCCGACATTGCCACCACCAGGATTCAATAATAATGGTCTTACACCTGTTCCTTGTTTTATCGCTTGGAGCCAAGAATAACTCCCGTCATAAACACCTATTTCCAGACTTTCATCCGTTGACGCTCCTGTTCCAGTGGTAATACGAGTAATAGGAACTCCATTTGCGACAGTTGAGGTTCCTGTAGTGACGAGTTTTACATTTGGACTCGTTGTCCCGATACCGACGTTTCCTGTCGTCGTATTGGTGTAAATGAGCGGAGCCGCCCCCGTTCCCGTCACCTGCAGCGAACGGCCGCTCATCGTCCCCGCCACTTCCAGCTTCGTCTCCGGCGCAGTGGTGCCGATGCCGACGTTGCCAGATGATTTAATGACCAATTTATCATCGTATATAGACAGCCTGGAACTTGGCTCGTTGCCAGCAGGACGGTAATACATCATGTTGACGGCGTTTGTATCGTCCTTCAGGACGAAATCCGCATTGCTATCTTGTCTCACTGCGAATGTATTACCGGACGATTTATCTAAAATAAGATCAGCAGTAGTGTCGCCATGAATATGGAGGTTTGCACTCGGGCTCGCCGTCCCGATTCCCACGGCCCCGTTCTTCGTATCGATGTTGAAGATGGGGTTCTCTTCGGCACTTCCCAGAACCTGGAAGGCGGTCGTGGAGTTGGTGTTCGTGCGGATACGCACGGAGCCGGAACCACTCAAACTATTCGAGAACTTGAGGCTGTGACCGGACATGGTTCCCTCCACTTCCAGCTTCGTATCGGGCGCGGCGGTCCCGATGCCGACGTTGCCGCCCTTCTTGACGATTAAGCCTGTTCCTTGTGCGGGATCATCGCCATACACGGAGAGCCATCCATAGCCGCTGCTTCCGTCGGAATTATCCTGGAATCCGTACCCCAATGATCTGCCCGTATCCAACGACTGACCGATATAATTGAAGGTGCCCTGATTTGCCGAGGAATTCATAAATTTTGCGATATTGGTTGGGCCTGCATAAGCTCTCTCGACATCCAGCGGCGCTCCCGGACCCACCGTCCCGATCCCCACATACTCATTGTCGGTATCGATATTGAGGACAGGATTCCCGCCGTCCTGGTCGAGAACCTGGAAGGCGGTCATAGAGTCGGTGGCGTTCTGGAAGCGGACGGTTCCTTCCGTAGACAACGTGCCCGAAGCCGAGAGCGATCCGTCGATGACCGTCGCGCCCGAGACCGAGAGGTTGCCCCAGACGTCCGCGTTACGATCCACGCGCAGTGCGGAACCGGACATTCCCTGTTTGACGGAGAGGGAGCCTGTCGCCGTGATGCCGCCTCCCACGAAAATCGGGCGGCTGAACTCGAAGCGGCCGGAGGAACGGTTGTACGTCAGGCTCTCTTTCAGTGTATCGCCGAACTTCAGGACGACGTTCGCTGCGGTATCGGAATCGTCGATCGTCTGGAATGCCTCCGTGCTCACGAGCAGCGTTGGATTCCACGAACTCGCTCCGGCTGTCCCCGGGAGCAGGATGAGGAGGAGAAGGAGGGTGTGCCCGAGCAGGGTGGGCAGCTTGCCGGAGTGAGAAACTGTTTTGTGCATATGGGTTTTTCCTCTGGAACGTTCCAGGAAAAAATCCCACTATTATAGCGGAAAAGGAGGGCTTAGAGAAGCCTGTTTTCCTGAGGACGGTCACGTTCACTCGAAGACCCATACACCCATATTCCCATCACTCATATACCGATCGGCACATGCACGGCGGTGACTGCTCCTTTCGCTCCCTTGATGGCGGCATTGCGTGCGGCGACGGCTGCGGTGAGCGCACCGTACTTGAGGACTCTCCCCGCCATTTCCGCAGGTTTGCCGATGAGAACATCGAAGACGCGTTGCCGGATATCGAATCCAGTTTTGAGGATATCGAGGAAGAGTGCGCGCTCGAGAAAACTTTCGGAGGTTTTCACGATCTCATTCATCCCCCTGCCGGCCGTTTCCATTGTGCCCATGAGGATATTATAACATTAAAAAAATCATTTAGCCAGTATTGAATAAATAGCCTTGTAATGCTATAATACCACTGTACTTTCATGAAAATACACACACAAAAATATTGGTGCAGCCCATGGAGCTCTCTCTCTGAATCGAGGAGGGTTTTCCTGGATAGGCCCGGTCAGGAGGAGGTTCTGGAAACCGTGGAGGCGACTGGAGGAAAAACAACGATGGACCCCCTTGCCGGTCTCGAGAGCGATACAAAAGTTTTGGTGGAGAGGGTTGCAACCATGAAGGCGACGCTCTGGGAACGTATCAATCATTTTGGCTCCAAGGAGAGTGCCATGGCTGCGAAGCTTGAAAATGTATTGCTGGAGGAGGCACGTCACCAAATCCGCACAGAAACCGATCTCGCGACCTCGAAGCTCGGAAAGATATTTCGCAGAGGGAAGCGTCACCTCGAGGTTTCGGTGGAGCGGATCATGGTGAAGCAGATCGCCGCCGACATGCAGCGCTACTTGCAGGTTGAGCATCAGAAGAGTCTGGAGAGGAATGCCGAAACCGCAAACCTGGCGAAGAGACTGAAGCTCCGGAAGGGACCCATTCTCCTGCAGGCCGACCGCGATCGCGAGAAACTCCTCAAGGCGATTGCCATGGTGAGTGGAAAGTATGACGAGCGGATCGGGGCTCGCGGAGAGGAGAATGCAGGGATCCCGCAGGAATGGGTGGAGATGCAGGAGAGTGAAGATGCGCTCAAGAGCCAGCTGGTCATGCATGATGTCGTCCCGGCCGAACTCGTCGAGCAGATGTTTGAGGATCACTGTGCGCCTTCCGTTTCTCGACCTGTTTCGTATTTCATAGATACGCCGCTGGAGAAGCGGGTGAAGACGGCGATGACCCTTGTGGGCGAGCCGGCGCTGCAGAAGGTTTTACTCAACTCACTGAAGAAGTTCCGACGCCTGCGCGGGCACAGAACATGGTACAAGTCCCTCCATCTCACCCAGCCGGATGTCAATGTCGGAACGCTGGAGGAGCGTCTTGCTGCTCTCCAGGGTACCCGCAACATGGTGGGGAAGGAGCTCCTGGTCACGCTGGACGGGATCACACCTGTTTCGACGCGCATCGTGAATCAGGATAAGGATCGTAACGTGGTCGTTATCAAGAACACTGCAAGCGGGAAGTATCTGATCCTCGATACGGATCAGAAGGTGGTGTGCCGCAAGCGTGCGGACGGGACGGTTCAGGATGTTCCTCTCACAGAAGATTCCTTCCATCTCTCCACATGACGACACCTACAGCACCATCGGAGGACATCACGGCATCGCAGGTCATCGATGCGGTTCTGAAGGCAAAAACGATTCCTGATGCGGAAAAGCAGAAGATCTTCGCTCAAATTCAGGAGGAAGATCGCATTTCCGAAGAATTGGCACACCAGATCGGCGATCTTCTGGAAGCGGAAGCAGCCTCTTTCGTTGAAGATGCACAGGCGCTGACGGAGGCAGGACAAGAGCATACGGCCCGATTGGAGACACTCCATGAACAACTTCTTCACTTGGATGGCGCCGATGCCGCTCATGCAAAAGGCATTGTCGAGGCGACGCTCACGGACGAGAGGGGAGTGGTGGACACAACGGAGAGGAGGCTCAATGAGTACGTTGAACAGCAGTTTCAAGCAAGGCCGGATCAGGAAGAAGCTGAACGAGTCCGCGCAGAACTCTTCAGAAAAGAAGGTCCGGCGGATCCGGCGGCATAGAAGACAAGAGAGGCTTCGGCTACACTGTCCTTGGAAGCGTGCCGGAGTGGTCTATCGGGCCTGTCTTGAAAACAGGTAGACCCGCAAGGGTCTCGGAGGTTCGAATCCTCCCGCTTCCGCCATCCGACTCCCCCTCGGCTGCGCTCGGGGTCGCTCGTGGTCTCGGCTCCTTCGGAGCTTCGACCCTCTCATGCCGCCCGCAATCCCACATGCCGCTCGATACGGATCACGCGGTCTTTGATGCTCTCGATTTCATCTCGGTTGGCTCCCAAGACATCATGGCGCAGATCTTCCGCAACGACATCGAAATGGCGTTTCACTCGATCCTCTGAGGCGGCGATTTTTTCTTCAATTTCTCCTTTCAAATCCGTGATCTTCCCGCTTACATCGTCCTTAAACTCATGGATGTCATCGTAGAGTTTACCGATGCTCTCCATGAGCATCGCACTATCCTTCTTGGTCGCCGGGGAAGAAGAGTCTTTTGCCATGGGGAGGGGAGCATAGCACAGGTTCGGCAGCAAGAGGCAATTGCATTTTTAGTGCACAAACAAGCCAAATCTCAATCCTTCGTCCTAAGTCCTCCGTCCTCCGTCCTCCGCCCGCTCCACTCCCGCATCCGTTCCAGCAGGACTTCATTCTTCGGAAGCGCCTTCTCCTGCGCAGCCGTCTTCTTCCAATGATCGCGCAATTTCTTGAGGGAGGTTTCCTGCGCAAGGAGATCCATATATGGGCGGATGGAATCGCGGAAGCGGCTTTCCTCTGCATGGTGAGCCAATTCATAGACGGCACTGACAAGGGCATCTTCGCCGCCGCGGACCTCGCTTATGATTTCGTCCTGTACGGCGTTCTGAATGCTCTCGGGATCGATCCCCGCCATGAGTTCCAGATTCTTCGCGGTCGCCGACGGGAAGTAGTGGTTGAGCCCGAGACGCCGCAGCGTGCAGGGCAGAGCGAAATCCGCGATGACATCGGCGACCTGTGACGCGAGGCCGCCCTCCGTATTGTGATCTTCGACGCAGAGGAGGTGGCGCGTTTCGAGAGCTGCCTTGAGGACTGCTGAAGCGTCGATCGGGCGGATGCACCCGACATTGAGCACGCGGACGCGGATGGGGGTCGGTACTGTTGCGAGAGCGGCGGCTGCCAGCAGCGCATTGTGGACGGAGATACCCGTTGCGAGGATGGTGATCTGATCGGTGAGATCGTCTGCCCCGTGCAGGATGTCCATTCTTCCGTCGAATCGGTAGTCTGCGGAAAAGAACGGTTTCCCGTCGGCAGTTTTTATCTGCTCGTGACCTGTGCGCGGAGAGAAGACGAAGACGCTCGTGTGGCCTTCGGCTACCAGTTCCAGAGCTCTCTCGGCCATGGCTCCCGCCTGATTGGAATCCGCAGGCATCCAGACTTGGGTGTTTCGGAAGGGGAGAGTGAAGTAATTCTGTTCCTGGTGAGTTTCCCCGTCCTCGCCGACGGAGAGTCCCGCGTGCGTGCAGTCAGAGAGGACGGCGCAGCGGGTGTGCCCGCAGTTGATGTCGATGAGGCGCACGTTCGCTCTCGCTTCGTTCACAGAGAATGCGGCGAACGTGTACGTCACCGGCAGGAGTCCCGCCTGCCGCATGCCCGCGGCCATCATGACCATGTTCGCTTCGGCCACCCCCACGTTGATGACCCGGTCGGGGAATGCCGCCTGCACTTTATCGAAACCGCCCGATCCGGCCAGATCCGCATGGAGGACGACGATGCGCGGATCCGCCTTCATGAGATTCTTCAGGTGGACCGCGCCGAAATCCTGCCGCGCTGTGCCCTTCTCGGTCGTCACCGTACGGGAATATCCCTTCTTCTTCAGTGCCTCCTCCTCGAAGGAGAGCGGAAGATCCGTGATCACAGGCGCGCTTCGCGTGAAACGCGTTTTTTCTTTCAGACGATACGGTTCATACTCCCGAGCGATCTTTTCGAGATCGGGCAGGAGCGCGAGAGCCTGCGCAGCTTCCTCTTCGGAGAGAGGGGAACCGTGAAAATTCTTCGCGCCCGTATTCGATCCTTCTTCCATGAGGGGAATACCGCTGCCCATCGTCGTGTAGTAGCAGAGGAAGATGGGGCGCCCCTTGCCGAGGAGCGTATCTGCATACCCGAGAGCGGCAGTGACCTGGGCCGGATCATTGCCATTCTGCACTTCGATGACGTGCCAGCCGGCGGCGGATGCGATGGAGGCGAAATCGGATGCGAAGATTTTCGAAGGCATCGTACTCAGTTGTATGTCATTGAAATCTCCATGGACGACGAGGTTGTCCATTTTCAGGTGCGAGGCCAGGCGGAACGCTTCCATGACTTGCCCCTCCTCTGCGTCCCCGTCGGCGAGGAGGACGTCCACGATAGGGTTAGGGTTAGGGTTAGGGTTAGGGGAATGTTTGCGGAGGTATTGGAGTCCGAAAGCGACTCCCAATGCATTGCTCACGCCCTTGCCGAGCGGTCCTGTGCCGAAAGGGATGTCCCCGATGCCGGCTTCGATGTGCCCCGGCAGGCCGCTCGGAGTGCGGAACGTATCGATAATCGCCTGGGGGGACGCAAGGCGGGGGTCTCCTCGGTCACGTCCGAACAGCCATGCAAGACCGTAGGCGAGGAGCGAGAGGTGGCCGGGGCTCATGCGCAGCGGCTGATCGACGGACGGGTTGCGGTGCTTCGTGATGCAGTAGCCAATTTCGAAGGCGGAGAGCGGCCCGCCCGGATGTCCCGATTTATGTTTCAGCGGGGCCTCGACTGCGAGGTGGCAGAGGATGGACTTGGCAAGGGAGTACGCATGTTCCTCTGCGGCGGGGAGTTTCTTTGCATCGTTGGGTCCGATCCAGATCCGTTCTCCCTTCTTCGCCGCTTCAGAGAGGATGCGTTGACAGGAAAAAGGAACGGTTTCCGGTTTTTTTCCACGGAGGGATCCGATGTCCGGTCTTTGGCTTGGCATTGGTGCAGGGTGGAGGAAGGTGAGCCAAGTGTAAGATTTCGCTTCGCGGACGTAAAGGTTGACCGTCCTTCCTGGCGGGGACCGATCTTCGCAAGTCGGAGTCATTGACAGCTTCGCTATGCCGTGAGTAGCCTACACCGGATTCATCGTTCGAACTTCCCCCTTGTACACCTATGAGGTCACTTCGAATGTTCCGACCTTCCCCGCGAAAAGTACCGTTCCCGCTCATCTCTCTGAACATTTCCGCAATTATCCTCCTGAGCATTGTGATGCTCGCGGTGCGGTAAAAGGGTTTTTCGTTTCTCGTTTTTGGTTTTTTCGTTCTTCATGATGCGAAGGCGGTCATAGTACGAAGAACGAGCAACAAAAAACGAAAAAACCAAAAACCTTCTCCGCAAGGAGAAATGCTACCATGGCACGCGTGCGTCTCCTGAAGCTTCTCTCTTCTGTGGTTCGGAAAACCAATGCCCATAACCTGGAGATCGTTTCCAATGCGCTGTTCCTGCGACGGTTCTTCCGCAGGATTTCCGTGAACGGGCGGCTGTTCATGTTGTCCATTCTCCTCTCGGTCGCCTCCATCTACTTCAATCTTCGCGTACTGGATCTCCTGAGCCCTCTCACGAGCGGGCTCATCCAGCACGATTTCGCATTCGTTCGAACGATGCCCGTTCTCGGGTGGGTGTCTGCCGCACTCCCGGGCGTCTTTCGCACGACCGGGTCGCTCTTCTTCCTTCTCCTCGCTGTAACCTACATCAGTGCCGTCCTGAAGAATGTCCTTTCCTATTACTCTGCGCTCTCCGTCCAGCGTCTCGCCGTTATCGCGTCGAGCCGGATCCGGACACTGGTATTCGATCGCTTCCTGTCATTCGGGAAATCCTATTTCGACCATACGAGCATGGGGCAGCTCAATTACGTGCTCGTCCAGTGCACCGGCGAAGTGGCGGGTCAGGTGGTTGCCCTGCAGGCGGCGCTCAGCCAGGTGTTTCTCCTCCTTCTCTATGCATTCGTGATGCTGAGGATTTCGTGGAAGCTCACCCTCACCGTCGCTCTGGTACTGCCTGTCATCCAGTGGCTCTCGCGCGGAACCATCCAGTACGTCCGGCGCACGGCGGCGGCGCTCATGGCGGCGCAGACATCCGTCGCGCACGGCGTCCTGAACGTGTTCTCCTGCATTGCTCTCGTCAAAACTTCCGCGTGGGAGCAGAAGGAGAGCGAGCGGTTCGCCTCGCTCAGCGATGAAGAGGTGCGGCGGGGATTCTCCGTTGCGAAGCGCGTGCAGCTCAGCGCTCCGATCGAAGATATGTCCGTGATCACGGCGCTCCTTCTCGTCGCCGTCGCCGTGAGTGTGCTCCTCGATCACGATCCCTCCATCCACGTTGCGAACGTCTTCGTCTTCCTCTACGTCGTCCGGCTCTCCATCGGGTCGTTCAATGCGGCGATGGCCTATCGTATCCAGCTCGCGAAGGCGCACGCCGCGCTCTCGGTGGTCTGGGATGTCCTCGAGGACGAAGGGAAACCGTTCATTGTGTCTGGGGAGCGGAAGTTCACGGGGCTGAAGCGGTCCATTGAGATGGCGAACCTCCGTTTTGCCTACCGCGGGAACGCGCCCGTGCTCAAGGGGGTGACCCTCTCGTTCGAGCGGGGGAAAACGACGGCCATCGTCGGTCCGACCGGTGCGGGGAAGACGACCATCATTCATCTTCTCCTCAGGCTGTACGATTGTCCCTCCGGAACCATTTGGATCGATGGAATCGACATACGGGAATTTTCCATCCCGTCGCTCCTGCGCGCCATCGCGTTCGTCAGTCAGGATGCGCCGCTTCTGAATGACACCATCCGCAACAACATCCTGTACGGCGTTGACCGGACGGTGACGGAGGAGTTCCTCATGCTCTGCATCGAACGGGCGAAAATCCGCGAGTGGATCGCGGGTCTGCCGGAGGGGTTGGAGACGATCGTCGGGGACCGGGGGATGAAGATCTCGGGGGGCGAGCGGCAGCGCATTTCCATCGCCCGGGCACTCCTCAAGGATGCGGAGATCGTCCTGCTCGACGAGGCGACCAGTTCCCTCGATACGAAGACGGAGCGTCTCATTCAGGAGGCGTTGTCCGAGACGCTCTGCAATCATACCGCGATCGTCGTGGCGCACCGGCTCTCGACCATCGTCCACGCGGACACGATCGTGGTGCTCGAGAACGGCGTGATCGTGGAACAGGGGGCGCTCCCATCGCTCCTCGACCGGAAGGGGAAATTTTGGGGGTACTGGGAGGCGCAGAAATTCCGGTGAAGTCAGAGACTGCTGAATCACTCACCATTCGGCTGAAGCGTGGGGGCTTGCCGCCGCGTGCTACCATTCTTCAGGAACAGCAGTAATCCCGCTGCAACGATCGTCAGGATCAGCGAGAGTGCGTAGGGGGCAGAAAGCCCGTAGTGGTCCCAGAGCATTCCCGCGACGATTGAAGCCGGCAGGCTGCAGAGTCCGATGACCATCTGGAAGCCGCCGAGCGAACTCGCCACCAGGTCTTTCGGCGAAAGTTCCGCAGCGAGCGCTTTCTGCACCGGTTCGAGGGAGGCGATGTGCACGCCGTAGATCACGAACGCAACGATGACGGTGGCAGGGTGGGGGATCGAGAGGAAGAGCGCCGCGACGACGATCCAGCAGCAGAAAGAGAAGAGGAGGATGTTCTTCCTCCCGAGCCGGTCCGCGAGCCGTCCGAAGGGAATGGAGAGTGCGGCGGCCACCGCGGAGTAGAGGAGGTAGAAGAGCGGCATCGCGGCGGTCGCGAAGCCGAGTTGTCTGGCGGTGAGCAGGAGGAAGGAGTAACTGAAGGCGCCGAGGGTGAAGAATGCGCTGAGGACGAGGTAGAGCCGGAAATTCGGCGTGAGGTTCTTCAGCTGCAGACCCTTGAAGGCGATTGCTCTTCCCGGAGAGCGCTCGCGGTATGCCGTGAGCACGAGGAGAACGGCGAGGAAGGAAGGGATGGATGCGATGAGGATGACGGTGCGCAGAGGAAAGGACAGGACGGTGACGAGGAGAATGGATGCGATGATGCCGACGACCGCGCCGCCGTTGTCCATCATGCGCAGGATCCCGAAGTGGCGGCCGCGGTTCTCGATGGTGGAGAGGTCGGAGACGATGGCGTCGCGCGGAGCGCCCCGCAGTTTCCCGGAGCGATCGAGGAGCCGGAACGGCAGCACCCAGTGCCACGTCGGCGCGAAGGAGTAGCCGATCTTCGCGATGCCGCCGAAGAAGTAGCCCATCCACACGAATACTTTGCGCTTGCGGTACTTGTCGGAGAGGTAGCCGGAGACCGCCTGCGCGATACTGACGATCGCGTCTCCCGCGCCGTCGATGAGTCCGACGACTGCTTTGTTGGCGCCGAGAACATCCGTGAGGAACATCGGCCAGATCGAGAAGATCATGTCCGCGCCCGCGTCATGGAGGAAGGATGCCCAGCCGAAGAGCCAGACGGTGCGTTTGGGGGAGGGGGGATTGGTGTTCGGTTCGGTCATGGCGAAAGTATGTACCCTATCCCAGCGATCGGCAAAGGTGCATACTGGAGGTGTTCTCCCCGACTCTCTCCCATGAAATTATTTTTGGATACAGCGAACGTCGAGCAGGTTTCTTCGGTAGCCGAGTGGGGCATCCTCGACGGTGTCACGACCAATCCCACCCTCGTCGCGAAAGAGGGGAAAGATGGTTCGCCAAGCTCACCACAAGCTTTCAAAAAAACAGTGCTTCAAATGTGCGGACTGGTCCCCTGTGTGAGCGCGCAGGTGACCGCAGAAGATTTTGCCGGCATGAAGAAGCAGGCGCTCGAGTACGCGGGGTGGCACAAGCACGTTGTGGTGAAGGTGCCGATGACGATTGAAGGACTGAAGACCGTTTGCTTCTGCAGAGAGAAGGGGATCCGGACGAATGTTACGCTCGTCTTCTCCGTGAATCAGGCGCTTCTCGCGGCCAAAGCGGGTGCGTCCATCATCAGTCCGTTCATCGGCAGGTTGGATGATGCGGGCGAGGATGGTATTCGGCTCATCGGGGAAATCATGCAGGTGTGGGACAACTACGACTTCGCAACCGAGGTCCTGGTCGCCTCCACCCGCCACCCGCGGCACATCGCCGATGCGGCGCGATTGGGAGCGCACATCTGCACTGTTCCCTTTGAAGTCTTCATGAAGCTCCCGATGCATCCGCTGACCGACAGAGGTCTGAAGAGATTTCTTGCGGATTGGGAGAAGGTGAAGAAAGCTTCTTAGCGCACAGCTTTTAGCTTTTAGCTTCCTTCGTTCTATGCACATCGGAATTATCGGTTTGGGCACAATGGGAGCCGCCATCGCACGCAATTGTGCTCGGAATGGCATACGCGTATCCGTGTTTAACCGGACAGAGGAAAAACTGTCTGTATTCCTGAAACACTATTCCCCTGAAGGTACGATCAAAGGATTTTCTGAGTATAAAAAATTTATACAGTCTTTACCTCAACCCAGAGTCATTCTTCTCATGGTGAATGCCGGTGATGCTGCGCAGGAAGTGCTCAGGGAAATCACGCCGCTCCTCTCGAAAGGGGACATCGTCATCGATGGCGGCAACAGTCACTATCGCGATACGGAGCGGAGGTGGATTGCTCTCAACGAGAAGGGGGTTTTCTTCATCGGCATGGGGATCAGCGGCGGAGCCGAGGGGGCACTCCGGGGGCCCAGTTTGATGCCCGGGGGCGATGCGACTGCGTATCGGGAAGTGGAACCGCTCCTCCGGAAGATCGCCGCGCGCGACGGGGAAGGGGGGGCGTGCGTTTCCTTCATGGGCGAAGGGGGCGCAGGACACTTCGTGAAGATGGTGCATAACGGCATCGAGTACGGCGTGATGCAGTTGATTGCGGAGGCGTATGCACTGCTGAAAGCGGATCGGTGGTCGGATGCGGAAGTTGCAAGGATCATCCATTCCTGGACAACCGGAGATCTGAAATCCTATCTGATGGAAGTGGCTTCTACGATTGTCGCGAAGAAGGAGTCGCCCAAGGGGGACTTTCTCCTCGAGCACATCAAAGACTGCGCCCGGCAGAAGGGGACCGGCAAGTGGACGGTGCAGGCCGCCGCGGAGTACGGCGTTGCCGTGCCTGTGATCGCCGCTGCGGTCGATGCGCGGTTTCTTTCGGCGGACGGGGAGATGCGCGAGAGGAATTCCAGGTCATTCCCGGAAGCTCTTGTCCCCCTCAAGACGGAAAAGAAAAAATTCCTGAAGCCTCTCCGGGCAGCGTTGGAGGCGGCAACCGTCCTCACCTATGCCGAGGGTTTCGATCTCTTGGCGAAAGCGAGCAGCGCCGAAGGGTGGGATCTTCCTCTCCATGAGATTGCCCGCATCTGGAAAGGGGGATGCATCATCCGCTCGCCTCTCCTCGCTCTTTTCCAGTCGGCGTTTCGGGGGAAGGAAGCACAGATCAAGAGGGCGAAACTCGCAGTTCTGCGGCGGTGGTCAGGGGAGCGGCAGCGCGCGTGGAGGAATGTTGCGATGACAGCCGTCGCCCGCGGCGTTCCCGCTGCGGCATTCTCTTCTTCCATTGCGTACTACGATACCGTGCGCAGCGCTCATCTCCCGCAGAATCTCATTGCGGGGATGCGGGATGTTTTCGGAGCACACGGGTTTGAGAGGATGGACCGGCCTGGCATCTTTCATGAAGATTGGCATTGATGTGCCGCAGAGTCGCACCGGCGGTGCGACTCTACAGGCCTCTGCAGTGCGAAGGCTGATCGCTCATCGCTGATCGCTGTTCGCTCTCCTGCGTCAGCAGCGCCGCTCCCACCGTTCCCGCATCACTGACGCTTCCGATCGCGAGAGCGGGCAGCGGTGTTCCCTTGTAGACCCACTGTGAAAGTTCCTGTTCGATTTCTTTGAGGTGAGGTTTCAGCGCCCGGCCCGCGCTGCCGCCGAAGACGATGACGGACGGATCGAGCAGGTGCGTGATACTTGCGCAGAGCTCGGCAACTTCGCGGACGACCTCGGGCTGCAGGAACGCACATACGTCTCCGACGAGGTAGTCCTCCGGCCGCTTCGCAGCACTGCAGCGTCTGCCCATGGCCGTTCCCGAGATGAACTGCTCCACGTCTCCTCTTTGGTCTTCGGTCGGGTACGGCGGGTGGCCGGGCTGGAGGAGCATGTGCCCGATCTCCGCGGCGAATCCGTGTGCGCCGTGGAAGAGGCGCCCGTCCATCACGATGCCGCCGCCCACGCCCGTGCCCATGGTGATGCCGACGACGATCGCGTGTCCCTTGCCAGTACCACAGAGCGCTTCCGCGAGCGTGAAGCAGCTCGCGTCATTATCCACGGTAACGGGGAGAGAGAGGGCTTTTCCGGCTATTTCTTTGAGAGGCTTCCCCTCCGCGCCGGGGATATTCGGCAGGGTGCGGATGATTCCTTCCGGTCTCTGCACAAATCCGGGCACGCCGATGCCGACGGCCGTCGTGTCTGCGGCGCGCATGTTCACAGCCAATTCCAGCATGCGTGCGAATACGGCATCGCCTCGTTCGTGCGCGCGCGTGTCCTCGCGGACGAAGTCCTGTCGTTCGAACGTTTCCGCATCGTAGCGTGCGATGGCGATCTTCGTCCCGCCGAGATCGATCCCGAGGAGGGAGGGCATGCGTCCACTGTAGCTGCAGAGGGGGTTTGGGATCAAAAGGACTTCACAATGGGGTCGTATCGTGGTATCCCATGGAGCCATGAAGAACATCCACCATCCCCTCCTCGTCGCGACGCTCCTTGTCTGTCTCTCCCTCGTCACCGTTGCGGGTGTTTCCGCGCTGACGGGCGCTCTCGTGGCGCAGATTCCCCGTGACACGGTGCGCTGCGGAACCACGGCTGCCTGTCCGCGTTCCTTGTGCTCCAAAGGTCGGTGCCTCGGGTGTACGACGAACAGCGAGTGCGCGTTCGGTGGGCAGGTGTGCCGACGCAACGAATGCCGCTTCATGTGCTCGGCCGATCAGGCGTGTGTGAATTACGGCAGGCTCACGGGGATGTCGCTCAACAAGTGTGTCGGCGGTTTCTGCGACTGGAGCGATGCAGGAGGAGGTACGGGAATCGGAGATGAAACAGGTGGAGGGGGAGATGGGGGGAACGGGAATGGCGATGACGGAGGAGGGGATCTTCCGGATGATGAGCAGGCGGATGTCCCTTGTGCAGAGGAAGCAGGGGAAGTCGAGAGTGCCCAGAGTAGCGTCGAGGAAGCGCTGAGTGATCGTGACGCTGCGATCGAAAGCAGGGACGAAGCCAAGGCGGCGTACGCGGAAGCGAAGGATGCCTACGTGAGCGCGAGGAATGCGTATACGGAAGCGAAGAAGAGCTTGAAGGACGCGAAAAGCGCGCTCAGAGCGTGTCAGGCGGAGTGAGGGGGCTTCCGATGTCGTCCCCCTTCGCTCCTTCGGAGCTTCGGGGGACACAGGATCTTCGGCTTCGCGCAGCGCCCTGCGGGCTTGCGCTCAGCTCGAATTCACCTGTGGCGGAGAGGGAGGGATTTGAACCCTCGATACGGGTTTAAAACCGTATACCACATTAGCAGTGTGGCGCTTTCGACCACTCAGCCACCTCTCCATGCCGGGCTCTAGTATACGGGACCTCGTTGAAAAGGCCAAAATATTTAGCTCTTGCGCTTCACCGTAGCACGAACAAATCGGGATCGAGGCCGTACTGCGTGGAGACGGCCAGATGCCCTTCGTTGATATCGTATGTCCTCTCGATGATATCCAGAATTTTCGAGCGGACGATGATGCACCCCATGCTGAGGTAGCGGACGGATTCAGCGAACATTTTCTCTTCGTAGCCGTACTCATGGATGCCGTAGGCGGTGCGTTCGTCGCTATTGTCCGTAGAGAGTCTGAAGAACCGTCCTGTCGGGCCGAAGGTGATGTGGTCTCCTTTGATTTCTTTGGATGCAACCTCCCACTCCCTGACCGGCGTCGTCGCGTTGTAGCGCCGGCCGATGTAGGTGACGGAGGAACGTCTTCCGGTGACGACGGGGAAGCGGAGGTACTCTCCGTTTTGGCGGATGAGAAATCCTTCATTGTCCCGCGTATCGACGATCATGCGATCGCCCGGATGCGGCTGCCACTGATCGGGAGGGATCTCCGTGACGAGAGGGCTCCCGGAGAGCGCAGTGACACAGGGAAGCAAGCCGATGATCAGGGAAATGAGAATGGGCAAAGTAGAGTATTCTATCAGATAAAATATTTATGTCAATAAATGGGAAACCGCTTCAGATCAAGAAATACTTTGTTCAAATATTGTATACAAGAATACTTCGACCCCTCCCCTGCAAGCGGTGTTCCTTGCGGGAGAGGCACTGCGAAATAGAATCCGGTCATGAGCCGGAGCGTTGCAGTGCCGTCGGCCGCAGAACACATCCCGGTTCTCGAGAGGGAAGTGTGCGATCTTCTCTGTCCCAAAGAGGGCGAAACGGTACTCGACGCAACGCTCGGCCTCGGCGGACATAGCCAGGTTTTCCTCACGATGATCGGACAGGAGGGGAGACTCATCGGCCTGGATTGCGACGGGGAGAATCTTGCGCTCGCACGCGAGCGGCTGAGATCCTCTGCTCTGCAGTGCGATTTCCGGCATGCGAACTTCCGCTCGATCGCAGAGCTCGGCCTTCCTACGCTCGATGCCATCTTCGCCGATTTGGGTCTCAGCTCTCCGCACATCGACGATCCCTCGAGAGGATTCACATTCCGGACGGAGGCGGAGCTCGATCTGCGCTTCGACCGCTCGCAGGGAGAGAAGGCTTCCGAGGTGATTGCCGCTCTGCCCGAGGCCGTTCTCGCCCGGACATTCTCATCGTTTGGCGAGCTCCCGGGGGCGCTGCGTCTCGCGCACGCCGTGAAGACGGATCGGCCTCTGACGACGACGGCGCTCGCGGAGTGCGTGCGGCGCGTGTTCGGCTACCGTGCCCCCACACTCCTCCCACGGGTGTTTCAGGCTCTGCGCATGCAGGTGAATGACGAGATGGGCTCACTCCGGGATTTCCTCTCCGCAGCACCCGCTCTACTCGCTCCCGGCGGACGGTTGGCGGTCATCAGTTACCATTCGCTGGAGGACCGGATGACGAAGAACACCTTCCGCGCTCTCACAGAGGAGGCGAAGGATGATCGGACGGGTGCCTCGATCGGCATGGCTCCGTTTACGCTGCTCACGCGCAAACCCATCCGCCCCTCCGAGGCGGAAGTTTCTGGTAATCCACGTTCCCGCAGCGCGCACCTCCGTGCGATTCTGAAGAGACCTGTTTGAGAGAACGAAAACTTGCTATGCTTCATGAACTTCCGTGCTGACCACCTTTGCAGCACCGGCCCGTCCCGATCGCCCAACCCTCGGCCGCCTTGTCTCCGAGAGCACCGTTTTGCTCATGGTATCCATCGGATCGATCATCCTCATTCTCGCGCTCCTCATTCTCTTCCACCAGAATGCGAATGCCACCAAGGGCTACATGCTGCGTACGCTGGAGCGTGAGCGCTCCGAGCTGCTCCTCGAGGAGGAAGTCCTCAAGATGCAGGTTGCGGATGCCCAGGCGCTCGGACGCCTCGAGAGCGATCCAAAGATTCAGACGATGCTCACACTGAAGAATCCTTCGTACATGCAGCTGGATTCGACCGTGGCAGCCGTTCCGGCCGGTCAGAGTCGGTAAACGATGTACTGCAAAATGAATAAAAGATCACGCAAGAGGTTCAGGATCCTCAAAAAACGAAAATATGGTAAAATACCATGATTCTATGAAAGACATACCAAAATTGACGATCGTGCTCGCTCTGCTCGTTCTGGGGTGGGCTGTGTCCATACCGATGCAGGACAGTATGCATCTTCAAGGCCAGCTCACGTGCATCGGGAAGCCGTACGGAACTCCGGGCTGTCCCGCGAAACGCGAACTCTATCAGCCGGACAGGAATCAGACCCCGCCTCAGGCAACGTGCGGCGACGGATTTCTGAATGCTGGGGAAGAGTGCGACCTCGGACGGTTCAACGGACTGAGCAATTGCGCGAAAGACTGCACGCTCCTCTTCTGCGGAGACGGCGTCGTTTCCGCGGTCATCGGAGAGGAGTGTGAACCGCAGACGCAGGAGTACTACATGATCAACCAGGCAACCGGGACGCTCACGACGGAGGTGCGCTACGTCGAACTCACGTGCGGAACGGTGTGCAGCGTTCCGGCGTGCGACGAAGCGGGCGTGTGCAGCGGAGGATGCACCCTCGCATTCCTCGATCCGTGCGCGGAGAGCGTGGCATCGTCCCTGTCTCCTCTTTCGCAATGGGGAGCGTCCTCTGTGCGGACATCCTCCTCGTTCGCATCCGTGCGATCTTCCTCCGTATCATCTGCAAAAGTGCCGGTGCCGACATTCCTCTCCGCCTCGGTGTCCTCCTCGTCATCCTCTTCCTCCTCGTCTTCTTCTTCTTCTTCTTCTTCTTCTTCATCCTCTTCATCCTTTTCATCCTCTTCATCCTCTTCCTCACCCGAAGTATTCCTGCATGCCGCCGCATCACAGAGTGCTGAATCGTCTGTTGCGGGGAGTGTGTGCGGGGACGCTGTCCGCGAAGGGCGCGAGGAGTGTGACGATGGGAACCTCCTGTCCGGTGACGGATGTGCGTCATCCTGCTTGCGTGAACGGTGCGGCGATGGATCGGTGCAGAATGGGGAGGAGTGCGATGACGGGAATGCGATTCCGGATGATGCCTGTACGAACGCATGCAGGCGGCCGCGGTGCGGTGATTTCATTGTGCAGGCGGGTGAAGCCTGTGATGATGGGAATGCATTTTCGAACGACGGGTGTTCCCTTTCCTGTCAGCGTGAGAGGTGCGGTGACGGGGTCGTACAGAGTACAGAAGAGTGTGATGACGGGAATGAGAACAATTTCGACGATTGTCCGAATGATTGCCTGTCCGCCGTGTGCGGGGACGGCGTACGGGAAGGCCGCGAGCGGTGTGATGACGGGAATACGGTCGATCGGGACGAATGCCCTTCAACCTGTCGGCTTCCGGCCTGCGGGAACGGCGTGCGTGAAGGCCGTGAGGAGTGTGATGACGGGAATCGGGTGAGCGGGGATGGATGTTCCGCCATTTGCCGTAGAGAAGCGGTGTGCGGGAACGGCATCCGCGAAGAAGGGGAGGAGTGCGACAACACCTCCGATTTGTGCAGTCCGGGATGCACGTTCATCACGCCTTCTTCCATGCGACAGACGATGCTCATCCTCCTGCAGCTCCTGGCGGCGTTCCTCATGACCATGTTCCTGTTCAGGAGACATGTTTCATCTTCTGTGAACAGTGTCGTTCCGGGCAAGCAGAGCACAACTCCGGTTTCACTGGACAACATCCCGCCCGGCAATCTGTAGATGCCGTGGCATAAGTGGAGATGATGCGTGAGCGAACCTCTCTATTCCCGTCTCCGCCCTTCATTGAGGAAAGTATCCAGAGACGGGACACGGATGCCGAACTTCGTGAGTACATCAGTCATATTCACTTCACTCCATCCACCAGAAGGTCTCGAAGATCTGCTCGGCAAGTTCGGGGTTATCGGTGACTTGGGAGATACAGATAAGCACGCGCTTATCATCTTTTTCGGAACAGAGAACGTAGGCCCCATTGTCATTCGCCTTCGTCCCGTCTTCTCGGAATCGAAGCTCGGG
>JAZDOT010000016.1:0-34950 GCA_043798355.1 Candidatus Peregrinibacteria bacterium | reverse complement strand
GTAACCGCTCACTACCCCTGACATCGTTCGTGCTCATCTTGCATGAGAAAGCGATTGGATTTGCAATCTGAAGGTGTTTAGGTGTACACAAGAGTTGTACATGAGCAAGCCCCTCTCCAAAGAAGTTATCCGCACTCGCATGGTGCAGTGGAGGAATGACCGTCGCCTCGAGGCGCAGCGCAGGGAGAGGGTGGCAATCCTCGAAGCCCGCTGTGGGCAGCTGGAGCAAGAAAATGCCGAACTCAGAGCAACTGTGCAGAAGCTCCTCCTGCGCATAGAGCAATTGGAGACGATGGTCTTCGGGAGGAAGCGTGAACAACAGGATCACCATGATGACGATGAAGGGGGCGCGGCGCCTCCTTCGGAGAGGCAGCCGCGCCCCCGCTCCTCGTTCCGCCGTCCTGTTCCCTCTCCGGCAGAAGTGACAGAGCGCACGGTTCATCCGATCGATCAATGCCCGGACTGCGGGTGGCAGCTCCGGAAGAAGGAGAGGGTCACGCGTTTCATCGAGGACATTCCTCTCCCGAAGAAGACTGTGAAGGAACAGAGTATCGAACGCGGCTTTTGCCCACGCTGCAGGAAAACGCACGCCGCCATCCCGCTCTCGCCGCAGCTGAGCGCACTCGGCCCGAACGTCCGCCTCTACATCCTCTACGCCGTGACCGTCCTCGGGCAGACCTTCGGGAAGGTGAGAGCGCATCTCCAGGATGTCCACGACCTCGCGATCTCGGACGGCGAGATCGCGGGGATCCTCGATGAAGGCCACCGCAACCTCCTCCCTGCCAGGAACGACATCGCTGCGAAGATCCGGGAAGCTCCCGCAGCCCACTACGACGAAACCTCCTACCCGGTGCAGCACGGGGAGCAGGGCAACTACGCATGGATCAAGACTTCCTCCACCGGACCGGAGACGCTCTTCCTCCTTGGACGGACGAGGGGCAAAGGCAATGCCGAGGAGATCCGCGGTCCTCCGTCGAATCAGGCGAGTGTCACGGACGACTACGGAGCGTACGACAACCTGTTCCATCGTCAGGGGCTCTGCTGGGCGCATCCCATCCGGAAGTTCCGTGACCTCGCGCGGTCAGACGTTCTGCCCATGGAACAGAAGGTCGTCTGCCAGACGTTCTTCGATTCCTTCTCCACGCTGGAGCATGACGTTGCGATCGCCCGAGAAGCTCCGCTCACCGGAGACGAACGCAGGGAAGCGAAGATGCGCTTCACCTCCCGCATCGAGGATCTCATGACGCCCAGCGTGTCCGATCCTCCCAAGCTCAATACGCTCAAGGAAACCTTCCGGGAGAACACGGACAAGTACCTCCTCTGCGTAATCGATCCGCGAGTGCCCATGACGAACAACCAGGCGGAGAGGAGGATTCGGCAACTCGTCATCAAGAGGCTCCTCTCCTTCGGGAGCAGGACGCAGAAGGGGGCACAGATCATGGAGACGCTCCTCTCCGTCCTCCTGACGCTCTGGTGGAGCAAGCCCAAGGACTACTTCGGGGAGCTACGGCGACTGATGCCCTTGCAGGGGTAGTGAGCGGTTACAGTAGGGGTATTCCATTGTAAGCAAAAATATGTTATAATTTCACTTAGAACATCCAAATAATTTCTCTCTATGAAACGCATCCTCGCTGCTCTCATCCCGGCTACGATGGTTCCCGCGTTCGTCCTCGCGCAGGTCGCGGGGCCCGAGCGCGCATTTCAGATCGCCTTCGAATCCGGCACGTGGGACTTTTTCCTCCTCTTAGCCCTCCTCCTCGCGGCGGGTGCCATCCTTGCGGTTGTCTGGGTGGGGATCCTGAACCATGCGCTCCTTCACCATGCCACCCTCTCCTCCGAGAGCGGGAAACCGTACCTTCCGCGGACGAAGACGGTCATCGCGACGGTTTCCGGGACTGCGCTTCTCTATGCGCTCTCCTTCAAGGTGCTCAAGGGGGTGGCTCCGTTCGATGCTCTGCCGACTCCGATGCTCTTCTGGGCGTTCGTCGCCTTCGCTCTGATCGCGAGCCTGCTCGAGCTCAAGTGGCTCTGGATGCGCGACGAAGTCTTCGCCGTGGTGATCGGAACAGCCGTATCCTTCATTCTTCTCGCATTCAATGATCTGGTTCGCGGGAGCAGCGGCATCGGTGCCAATCCGTTTCTCATGGCTCTCGCCATGGTATGTGCCGTCGTGCTCTGGCGCTTTCTCTTCGGTCCTTGGTCTCCCCGTATCAAGGCGACGGTGCTCTCGACGTTCCTCCTCTGGATCGCGCTTCACATCCTCTCGCTCGAAGGGTCGCAGGCGCGCCTCACACACTTGATGGCAGCGATCATTGCGCTCGTGCCTGCCGTCCTCTGGTGCTGGCTCTTTCTGGAATACCACCGCCAGCGTTTGAGTCTGGTCTTCCTCATGTTCTGCGCAGGCATGCTCTCGACGGCACCCATCCTCTTCTACGACCTCCTCGTCCGGCGCGGCATCGAGTTCCAGTTCTTCCTCTTCAAGGTTGTGCCCCAGAATTTCAATGCGATTACGGACTCATTCGTCACGGGGATTGGGCAGGCACTCATTCCCGCGCATACGACGCTTCTCTCGACCCTCATCTCCTTCCTCCTCGTCGGGCTCATCGAGGAAACGAGCAAGTTCTGGGTCTTGAAGCAGAGCGGAAGGCGCTTCTTCCAGAGCGTCGATGACGTGATCCAGCTCGCGATCATCGTGGCGATCGGTTTTGCATTTGCGGAAAATATCTTGAACCCCACCTACTTCACCGGATTCGTGAAGGAGTTCCTCGTGGATCCCGCGACCCCCCAGTGGGGCATCTTCCTCGCGAACATCACCGGCCGTTCCATTCTGACGGCCATGGTGCACATTGTTTCCTCCGGCGTCGGCGGGTACTTCCTCGGTCTCGCCATCTTTGCGCGGCCATGTCTTGAGGAGGAGCATGCGCTGGGCGAAGTGCATCTCGTGGCGGATTCCCTGCACTGGTTGCTGCGGGTCCCGGAGAAGACGGTCTATGCGGTTCAGACGATTACCCTCGGTATTCTCTTCCCGACACTCCTGCACGGACTGTTCAACTTCATGGTGACACTCCCGGACATTCTCCCTGGACATCCAAAGACGATCGGCAATCTCCTCGGTCTGGATGTCTGGGGGTTGAAGGATATTTCGCTCCTCATGCTGCCGTCGCTCCTCTACGTTGTCGGGGGGTTCTGGCTTTTCTCTATCCTCTTCTATCGCAAGGAGAACAGAACGGAACGCGGTCGGCTTGTCACCACCGATGCGTTTGTCACGGGCAGCGCTCTTCCCTAGGATAGGCGCACGCGATCGGATGATGGCTGAAGCCCGATCGGATGTTCCCACCTTTTCCATGCGCGTTCTTCGCTCTGCTTTCTCCGGATCGACCGGTATCGTCTTTGTCAGTATCGCGTGCGCGGTTGCCAGTATCGTCTTGCCGCTTGTGGCGTCGGCTGCAGTGGCGTCGTTCACTCCCGAGAAGCCCGTCACCCGCATCGGATTCATCCGAGGGGCTGTGTATGCGATCGGTGTTTCTCTGGAAGGATACATGACCGGCGCTCTTCCAAAGGGCGTCACCGTCTCGAAAGAGTTTGAGCCGTACGTGCGCTATGCGGATCGGCGGGGCATTTTGAAAGATGTCGTTGGGCTGTCTCCTCTGAATAGCCCCGTGACCGTCGGACAGGCACTCTCCATCCTCAGGAATCTCAAGGCCATGGATCCTACGGAGAATCTTTCGCGGGGGTACAAGGATGTGAAGAGCGGTTCCTCTGAGGCGGAGGCCGTTTCGCTGGCCATCGAACAGGGGTGGATTTTGCCGCTCCGGGCGGACTTCTTCGGAGTGCGCCGCATCCTGAAAGGCGCGGAGGCGGAGCTGCTCCTGCGGCGTGTCACGGGGGAGGTCAGCACGAAAACAATTCCCTCAAAATTGCAGAAGCAGAAGAGCAGTTCCGCGTCGCAGACGCTCACAGTGCGTCTCGGCAGCGCGGCTACGGGAACGCTCCCGAAGGCCGAACTGCTCGAGGCCATCTGGAAAATCGTGAATGACGAGTACCTGCGGGAGGAAACAATCAATCCCGATGAAGCCGCGTACAAAGCGGCCGAGGGGCTGATCAATTCGCTCAAGGATCCGTACAGTAGCTTCATGCGGCCGTCGAATGCCAGCAATCTCGAGACGCAGCTCTCCGGTCAGGTGTCCGGGATCGGTGCGCAGGTGGAGCAGAGATCTGGCGTGCTCACCATCGTGACGCCGCTGCCCGGTTCTCCTTCGGAACGTGCCGGCCTCCTGCCGAACGATGAAATCCTGAAAGTGGATGGTCTCGACATTTCCGGTTTGGATTTTCTGGAGGCGGTGGATAAAGTGCGCGGACCCAAAGGAACGAGCGTGAAGCTCCACATCCGGCGTGCGGGTTCGGAGTTCGATATTTCCGTCATCCGTGACAACGTCGTCGTGCCCGAGGTCGTCGTGAGCCAGCAGGGGAATGTTGCCATCATCAAGCTGGTGCAGTTCGGGAAGGTGACGGAGGAGCAGCTGCGGGACAAGATGGTGGAGATAGGGAAGCAGAACCCCTCCGGGATCATTCTGGATCTACGGAACAACCCCGGCGGTCTCCTCCATGCGGCGGATATCGTGGTGAGTAATTTCGTCCCAGCAGGGACGCCCGTTGCCCATATCATCGCGCGGTCGGGGACGCGGATCGAGTCCACCGAAGAGGAGCAAACCGTTCGTCCGACGGTTCCGTTGGTCGTTCTCGTGAATGAGGGATCTGCAAGCGCATCCGAGATCGTTGCCGGAGCCCTGCAGGATGCCGGTCGCGCTACGGTCGTCGGGAAGAAGACCTTCGGGAAGGGGACGGTGCAGGAGGTGCTGCGGTTCAATGACCAGTCCGGATTGAAACTGACCGTTGCCGAGTGGCGCACGCCGCTCGATCGCAAGATCGACGGTGTGGGAATCCAGCCGGATGTCGTCGTGGAGGGCGGGAGCGGGCGGGATGATCAGCTCCTCAAGGCATTGGATATCCTCCGGTAAGTTTATTGTTTCGGTGTTTTACTCTCATTTCCCGATTCCTTCTGCGGGGATAACTCGACAAATTCAGATCTGAAAGGAATAACCCCTGAGGCTGCTCGCTACGCTCGCAGCCTCAGGGGAGGAACATCTCGATGAAGTACGGTATGGAAGAAAGACGTTCTACTTTCTTCTCCCATACCGCATGGCTCATCTTACCCGCTCCCATCGGGAGCAACTTTCAACATTGCACCGACTCGGAAAGACGCAGACAGAAATCGCCTTGTTCATCCACTGCGCACAATCAACCGTGAGCAAGGAACTCCGGCGGAACAATTCTCATCATCCTCGTTTCTGGTACGACGGAGAGAAAGCGCAGATGTGCGCTAAGCAGCGAAGGCAGACTGCGAAGGACAAATGCTTCCGATGGCATGACGATCCAAAGGTGCTTCGATATGTGGTTGAAAAGTTGCAACTGTGTTGGAGTCCGGAGCAGATCAACGGGCGCATGAAACGTGAGTCGCCTTGGCATCGTGCGCATGTCGTGAGTCATGAGGCGATCTACGATTACATCCAGAAAGTTCGGGAAGGAGGAGGTTGTCTTCACCGGTATCTTCGTCATCAGGGAAGGAAGAGAAAGTGGCATGGCGCAGAGGAGAAACGAGGCACCATCCCGAACAGGCGCGGCATCGAAGAGCGTCCGAAGGAAGTCGATCGCAAAAAAAGATTCGGTGATTGGGAGAGCGATCTGGTCGTCGGGGAATCCGCCGTCGCCACCTTCGTCGAATGTCTCTCGAAGTTGTTTCGCGCCGTTCTGCTCCAAGACAGAACAGCGCCGGAAATGACACGGGCAGCTCGCGTTGTTTTCTCGGAAGTTCCGTTGCAACTCCGTCACACGTTGACGTACGACAACGGCCGAGAAATTTCCGAACACGCGATCATCACGAGCGAACTCCACATCGATGTGTTCTGCGCAAATCCGTACCATTCATGGGAACGTGGACTTAACGAAAATACCAACGGACTCCTGCGACAGTTTTTTCCGAAGGGAACGGGCTTCAGAACCATCACCGAAAATGACCTTGCTCTCGTCGTCGAACTCATCAACAATCGACCCCGTCGATCCCTCCATTACCGTACTCCTGAAGAAGTGTTTCAAGCCGAAGTCAATCGTTATTCCTTTCAGAACTGAGAACAGGCTCCTCTGCTCCATCCCATCGATTCTTATCTTATGAAACTATCCTGTTGTACACTCTCCGTCGGACTCCTCGCTGTCATCATTCCGATGACGGCCTCCGCCGACTCCGCCGCACTCTTCGGAGCCTACGGAGGTACGGCGCACCCCTACATGGATCAGCAGATTCAGCTCCAATCGGAAAAAGTCACGATGACCATTTCACGGGACAACGATCACTACCAGCATGGAGCGGTAACGGTCGATTACGTGTTCCGAAACACCTCCGATACGTCTGTTACCATGCTCACAGGATTCCCGGAGCGCTCCGACGGCGATGGGAAACTCAAAAACTTTCAGGCATCAGTAAGAGGGAAGAATGTCGTTGTCGCGTATAAGAAAGATGATACATACACCGACCGACCGGATGAGCCGTCGATGCAGGACGGGTGGTACACCTACGCCATGAACTTCGCGCCACACGAGGAAGTCCAGGTTGAGAATACGTACGAGCAGGACCCGTGGGGCGGAGAGGGATCCATAGGGTACCGTGCGACCTTCGAGTACATCTTGGACACGGGAGCGACATGGAAAGGGACGATCGACAGCGTGGAAGTTGAGATCAATCTCACGGACGATTCCCTTTTCGACGTCTCCACGCTCTCCCCGATTTCCCCGCTCTCCTCCAATCGGTGGCAGGTTTCCGACGACTGGAAGAAACTGAGCCTCACACTCTTGAATATCAAGCCGATCACTGCGGACAATATCCGCATATCCTTCGATAGTCGCGTGAATAGCAGCACTCCGGGGTGTTTCTGGAAAGTGAACAGCGTCGATGAGGAGAACAACCCCGATGATGCGGTTGCGACAAGTTATAAAGAGATTGATCGTCAATTCTCTTTTCAGCCGGACGACCCCAACGATCCGACGAATACTGCAATGGAACCCGAACAACGGGATATGGGATACTTCCCCTGCGAAGCATTCGACGGCGATTCGAGATCCGCATGGATCAGCGGGCAACAGGCAGGGAACCCCGTTCTTTCGCTCAAGAGCATTCCTGCAAACAGGGCATTCAATGCTCTCAATATCCTCACAGGATTCCGAAAGGATTTGTCTCCATCATCCTATAGAGACTACAGCAGACCGAAGAAAATCAAAGTGAGTTTTTTCTCTCCGAAAGCGCAAGAACCGGCGGTTTCCCTCGTCATGGATGTTCCGGACAATCCACAGGGATCACTCCTGGAATTCGGTCGGTGGATCGCCTATAGCGAAACTGAGGGTGCGAAGATGGATATCAAGGTCATCGAGAGCTACCCCGGAGAGAAGTATCCCAATGTCGCCATCGCAGATGTCGCTCTGCAGGGAATCCCGAAGCTCCTCGGAGAGAATTCCAATCTGGCGGTGGGGCTCAATCCCATTGAGGAAACGACTGACGGTGCTGGCAACCCCGACATATCGCTGGATACCTCCCGGCCAGCAGACTCCGGATCTGCACTCCCAGAACTCACAGGAGCACACTCCCCGGTGTCGGTTGTAACTTCCGTTTCGGTTTACCAAATTCTCTGTCTGACCGAAGCCATCGTGATCGCTGTGTTGGGATATGTTGTATTTTCAAAGAGAAGAGCTTGAGAAGTCAAAAGATCTTGATAGAGCTTCACATATTTGAATAGAATTGTTTTTTCCTGTTCGCCGAGCGGAACCCCTCGCGCTTGAGGGCGCGGATGCGCATGAGGCGGCGGCTCAGGGGGCGCTTGTGGGTTCCGCGCTCGCGCAGCAGCTTGAGGATCCCCGTTTTCTGCACCTGCTTCTTGAAGCGCTGCTGAACGGCATCATTGGATTCTTCCGGTCGTTTGATTGCGTAGATAGCCATGGCTGCCGAAGGGTAGGGGAGGATGGGAGCTGACGCAAGGGGAAAGTCAGCCGTTAGCCATTAGCTATTAGCCTTGAGTGGCGGTGAGAGCGTAATCCGAAGACTGACGGCTGATGGCTAAAGGCTAACGGATCATCATCCAGAACCATTGCCTACGCGCATTCACATCAGTAGAATCTCTCCGATGTTCCTCCGACTGCACTCTATGTTGCCCTATCCTTTTGCCCCCCTCATCCATCTTCTCCCCCTTCTGAGGTGGAGAAGAGCAGCGGAATGGCTTTTTTGGAGACAGGGAACTTCTCAGTTTTAATAGATCCTTTTTGTTTTCTTTTGTATGAATCCTCCCAAGCAACAGTACACAGCCGAACATATTCAGGTTCTCGAAGGTCTTGAGCCCGTCCGCAAGCGTCCGGGCATGTACATCGGGTCCACCGATACGCTCGGACTTCATCACTGTGTGTACGAGATCGTCGACAATGCCATCGATGAAGCGATGGGGGGGTACTGCAATCTGATCATTGTGATGATTCACGACGACGGGACGGTGAGCGTGGAGGACAACGGACGCGGCATTCCCGTGGATATGCATCCCAAACTCAAGCGTCCCGCGCTCGAGATCGTGCTCACAACGCTCCACTCGGGAGGAAAGTTCGGCGGAGAGGACAGTGGCTACAAAGTTTCCGGCGGACTCCACGGTGTGGGTTCTTCCGTGGTGAACGCGCTCAGCATCTTCATGCGTGCGGAGGTCTATCGCGACGGGAAGGTCTACGTGCAGGAGTATTCACGCGGGAAAATCAAGGGGGATATGCGCACAGAAGGCAAGACCGAGAAGACGGGGACGAAGATCATCTTCAAGCCGGATCCGGAGATCTTCGACTCGGTCGACTTCTCGCTGACGACCATCATGACGCGGCTCCGCCAGCAGGCGTACCTGACGCGCGGGGTCACCATTGCCGTCATGGACGAGCGCGAGAAGCGTCCGGAGGAGGATCTCAAGCATCCCCGCCTGTACCGTTTCCATTTCGAGGGCGGGATCTCCGCGTACGTTATGCATTTAAATGAGTCCAAGGAGCGTATCGGGAGCCCCATCTGGTTCGAAAAGAATACGGATGACGGCATGGTGGAAATCGCCATCCAGTACACGCAGTCCTTCGCGGAGAACGTGGTGAGTTTCGCGAACAACATCCACACGACCGAGGGGGGACACCACCTGACGGGCTTCAAGGCCGCGCTCACGCGCACCATCAATGCCTATGCACGCACGCAGTCTTTCCTGAAGGAGAAAGACGAAAACCTCTCGGCGGATGATGTGCGCGAAGGATTGACGGCAGTCGTCTCCGTTCGGCTCAGGGAGCCTCAGTTCGAGGGGCAGACCAAGTCGAAACTGGGCAACGCGGAGATGAAGACGGCTGTAGAGACCGTCGTGAACGAGAAACTCAGCCAGTACTTCGAGGAACACCCGTCCGAGGCGCGCGATATCGTCGGGAAGTGCCTGCTCGCCGCGCGTGCCCGCCTCGCCGCGCGTGCCGCCCGCGACAGTGTGATCCGTAAAGGCGCTCTGGAAGGTATGACGCTTCCCGGGAAACTGGCGGACTGCTCAAGCAAGGATCCCGCCGAGTGCGAACTCTTCATCGTCGAGGGGGACTCAGCCGGAGGCTCTGCGAAGCAGGGCCGCAACCGCGAGTTCCAGGCCATCTTGCCACTCAGGGGAAAGATCCTGAATGTCGAGCAGGCCCGTCTCGACAAGATGCTTGCGAACAACGAAATCAAGTCCCTCATCATCGCGATCGGTGTGGGAATCGGGGAAGCCAAGGATATGACGAAGCTCCGCTACGATCGCGTCGTGATCATGACCGATGCCGACGTCGACGGGGCGCACATCCGGACCCTTCTCCTGACGCTCTTCTTCCGCTACTTCCCCGAACTCGTCGAGGGCGGGCACATTTACATCGCGCAGCCGCCGCTTTTCAAGGTCACCCGCGGGAAGGAATTCCGCTACGCCTTCAACGATGCGGAGAAGGAAGCTGTTTTGAAGGAGTGGGGGGTCGATGCCCGGCAGATTGAATTGACTCCCGAGGAAGGGGAGGAGGCGACACCGGAGGGCGAAGGATTCGAGGAGTTGACGAAGGGGAAGGGCAAAGAAGAAAAAAAAGGGAAAGAGGGCAAAGAGGTGAAGAAGGTGCAGCGCGTGAGCATCCAGCGCTACAAAGGTCTTGGCGAAATGAATGCGGATCAGCTGGCGGACACGACGATGAATCCCGAGTCACGCATCATGCTCCGCGTCACCATGGATGATGCCGAGCGCGCCGATGCGACCTTCTCGACCCTCATGGGTTCCGAGGTGGCTCCGCGCAGGAAATTCATCCAGACGCATGCGAAGATGGTGAAGAATCTGGATATTTGATTATTGTCACTCATCCCCAACGATCTGGTCTTTCATCGTGTACGTATCGAGCTCTGTTTCCCCGAGGAGCTGAAGAATGGAGGGGATGGCCTTGTCGAAGGGGATCTCCTTCTGCTTTCCGGCCTTCATATCGCGCAGAATGATCGTTCCATTCTTCACCTCCATTTTGCCGAGGAGCAGCGTGAAACGTGCTTCGAACTTGTCCGCGAGGCGCATCTGGCTCTTGAGACTGGCTTCGCCGAGAGCGCCCAAGGTATGGACGCCCTTCTCGCGCAGATCCGAGATCAAACGGAGGCACTGCTTCTTCGCCTCCGGACCCAGCTGTGCCACGAAGACGTCCACCTGATCCTTGTGAGGGACGGTGATGCCAGCCTGCTTCATCTGCCAGATCATGCGCTCCATACCTCCCGCGAACCCGATGCCCGGCGTTGGTTTTCCTCCGAGGAGCTCAATGAGGCCGTCGTAGCGTCCCCCCCCGCCGATGGCATTCTGCGCGCCCGTCTCCTTGTCCCAGAACTCGAAGACGGTTTGCGTGTAGTAATCCAGTCCCCGCACGAGGTTGATATTCTCTTTGAAAGGGACGGAGAGGACGGAGAGGTAATCGAGGACGAGGGCGTGATACTCCTTGCTCTCTTCACTGAGGAACTGATCCAGCAGAGGTGCGCTCTTGAGGAGGATCCGCGTGTCTTCCTCCTTGGAGTCGAGGAGGCGCAGAGGATTGGTCTGCAGGCGTTCCTGATCCAGTGGAGGGAGGTTGCGCTCTTTTCCGATGAAGTAATCGCGAAGAGCATCTGTGTAGGCCTTGCGGTTCTCCGCTGTTCCGATGTTATTGATGTGCAATTCGAGCCGGTCCAGAAATTTCAGATCCTTGAAGATCTTCGTCAGAACGTGGATGAGCTGCGCGTCGATACTGGGATCTTTCAGGCCGATGACCTCGAGGTCGAACTGGTGGAACTGGCGATAGCGCCCCTTCTGCGGGCGGTCGTGCCGGAAGCACTGACCGATGGCGAAGAGCTCAACGGGCTGAGGCAGCTGCTGCATGCCGTTCTCGATGTACGCCCTGCAGATACCCGCCGTGAATTCCGGCCGGAGCGCAAACTCCGGCTCGCTCTCCGTCTCATGTGTGGAGGAAACGGTGAAGAGCTCCTTCTCGACGATGTCCGTGTGCTCGCCGATGCCGCGCTCGAAGACGGCGCGGTTCTCGAACATGGGAGGATCGATGCGGCGGAAACCGGCTTGCCGGGCGCGGTGACGGACGGCCTTCTTGATGTAGGTCATGTACTGGTGATCCTCGGGGAGGACGTCGTGCGTGCCTTTCGGGGTTCTGTAGAGGGGTTGCGACATAGGATGAGGTTGCGAAGGGAAAGTGTAGCGTTTCCCGTGCTCGAAACCAAGGGTCAGTCTTCTCTACCGGCTCTGTTCGCGTTCCTTAAGCCTCTTGTGGCTGACAAGCCAAAGGCATGTGATCACAAGTGCCTGTCCGTCTTTTTTGTAGACGAGCAGCCAGTCATGCTCCACGTGCAATTCTCTGCAGTCACGGAGGGTTCCATGAAGCTGATGATCGTTGAGTGCCGGAGGCAGGGGATCTCCGGCTTGCAGGAGATCGATAGTGTACTGCAAGTGCGTGCGGTCGCCGCCCTTGCGTTCGTAGCGTTTCACGTCTCTCTCGAATGCCTTTGTGAAGCGGAGCGCAAACATGCGTTACCGTTTGATACGATCGAGATATTCCTTCGCATTTTTCACTTCAACAAACGGCCCCTTCATTCTTTGGAGCAATTCCTCCTCCTCCTCTTCCGTAAATCCATTGACGGTGAGATGGGGCATGGGAATGGTGCCGCGGATTTGCATATGCGTGAGAAACATACGGATGCACGATGAGAGATCGAGACCGTTGGCCTCTGCAACCTTTTGGGCGGCTTTCTTGAGGGCGGCAGGCACGCGGATGTTGATGATGGAAGTCATGTATACATTGTAGCACTTTGTATATACAGAATGCAATTGAAGTTCTTGCGTGAGGTCGGCGTGATCCACTTGCTTCCCTCGACTTCGCTTGGGGTAAACAGGGCAGGGAGCGGCTGCCAGCCTTTTTCACTGGTATTTTGCGATGTGTCTCATTACCATGCCGTCTACGTGGCGGGCGTAGCTCAGTTGGTTAGAGCGGCTGGCTGTGGCCCAGCAGGTCGTGGGTTCGACCCCCATCGCTCGCCCCACTGCTTAATAGACATTTCTCTCAGGAATATTGATAGCACCGTAATGGGTTATCGAACTGGATCCAACGAATTGACTGTAAAGAAACATATTCATAGGATATGCAACCATGCCTCTCTCCCCCGGTATCTGTGGCATCGTCCGTCTGGATGGCGGAGAAATCGATCGAGAAGACTTTGCTCGTATGAAAGGCGCCTTGTCGGGGCACGGAGAGCGTGAGGAAGCGCTCGGCCCTTCGTATGCCATCGCTCAGCACGGCTACAATACGACCGGCCATGAAGGAGTTTGCGTGGAGCACGATGACACGGGCGTGATTGCCATTGAAGGAAGGATGGATAACCGACATGACCTCATCGCATCATTGCGCAGCGACGGACAGTCTGGATACGCCTCTCTCCTCCGGCAGGGCCTCGATGCGCGGGGCGCCGATTTCTGCAGGGAAATCAGCGGACCCTTTACGGCGGCTGTGCTCTCGACACGCTCCAGAACAGTACAACTCTTCCGCGACCCCCTCGCACTGCGGCCGCTCTACTACACCATACAGGGCCGTCGTATCCTCTTCGGCTCCGATGTCAGACAACTTCTGCGTGCCGATAGGACGCCGCCTGTCATCTCAGAACGGAAACTCCTTGAGGTATTCTCGCCCATGTATCTGATCGATGAGGGATGGTCGGACCCGGACTCTACGATGTTCACAGGTATCCGCTCCGTACCGTACGGGTCACGCTTGGAGATGGGAGCAGAGGGTGTTCCCCGTACCTCCCGATACTGGGATCCACCAGAACGACTCGGGCACGGCTGGCAATCGCCGGAGGAATGTGCGGAGCAGTTCCGGGCTTTGTACACCCAAGTCATCACGGAACACCTTGATACGCCATACGGTATTGCGGCAGAGCTGTCGGGCGGCATCGATTCGGGCTGCAACGTGAGCATCGCAGGACATTTGCTGGCGAAGCAGGGAAAGCCCATTCGTGCCTACACGGCCGTCTTCGAAACGCAGAGCTCCTCGGAGCGGGAACGGGTACAGTCCATTCTCCATCGCTATCCGAATGTTTCCGGGCATGTTGTTCAATGCGACGAGCGCGTTGGCCTACTCGAACACGGTCCATTCCATGAGTACCGGACCACGGCACATCCTTCGCGCCAGAATCTACCCGAGACGTTCGTGGAGCTTGCGCAACGAGCGGAACAAGACGGGGCGCGACTACTGCTGAGCGGTGAAGGCGCGGATTGGTTCTTGGAAGGCACGGATATGATCTGGGACTCTCTAATCAAGAGAGGCAATGCCCGTGAGTGTATGAGGGTGTTTGCCGTCCTGCGTCAACGCAGCGGATTCCGAAAAGCACTCCGATACATCCTACAGAGCACAGGACCGATGTTGCTTCCCGGTCGCATGGGGAGGGACGCTTATCTCCGTGCCCACTACGAGTCCACCGTCAACGACGTCATACCGGATCTGTTCACGGATGCATTCTATGCGCAGCTCATGGACATGCTGCGCGACCAGCGGGAACAACTGGCGCGCCGGAAGAATCTCTCATGCTGGTCGCAGACGTTGGAGCATGAGCTGCTGTTTCCCCCCAACCACGTCTGGCAGGGGGTCCCCGTCGGCGTGGAGATGCGGCTGCCCTATCTGGACCGTCGCGTGGTGGAATTCGGACTCACGGTTCCCCCGGAATACAAATTCCACATCCACGAAAGCAACACCTCGCACTACGGCTGCCGCAAATACCTCCAGCGTGAGGCATTCGGGCACCTCGTTCCGCCCGAGGTAATCCGCTCGCAGCAGAAGGAAACATACGGATCGCCGGTGAACCGACGACTGAGCCGGGAACTCCCTGAACTGCTCACGCACCCGATGATTCTGTGTGACATCGGCGTGCTCGAACGGACCAAGTTCGCCAATGCCGTGGCATCCTTCCTCTCGGATGCAGACAATGACGCGCATCCTCTGGTCCCATGGCTCGACAGCATCCTCGTCACCGAGCAGTGGCTGCGTGCCACTACTGAGGAGTCCCCTGCTTGCCGTCTACCGACATTCCATTCTTCGCCTTCCTGAACAAGCGGAAACGGTCATCCTTGTTCGCGAGCATCGAAGATGCCTGTTTCCAAGCGGCTAGGGTGTCTTTTCCTTCATGAATCTGCCACAGCAGGAGCAACGCGAACATGAGCGCGCTATTCCCTTCGGGGGATGAAGGCGGTGCGATGTAGTAATCGGCACCGCCATTCAGGAAAGCCTGCGCAAACGCTTCGGCGCCTGTCATGCAACCGAGAGACAGGACATGCGCCTGCGGAAGTTTGATCGCGAGCTCTTTCAATGGGACCACCTCATTGCCGGTTCCGTAGAAACCCTCCTTGCAACCATGCGCGGAAAGCACGATCCATTCAGCAAAGTGCTTCCTATTGTCATTGAGAAGAGTCTTGAACTGGTGAACACTCCCCACCCAGTGAATCGACGGAACGTAGCCGATGTATTCGAGGACCCCCCGCAGGGCAACTGTTTCGAGAGCCGCATTCTCATTCACGCAGATGATGGAGATAGTCTTCATAGTCCCATTGTAACAAAAGTTGCCCCCTCGCGTCCGTAAACGGTTGCGAGGGGGCGGGTGACGTCAGAAGGGGCAGGTGCTACTTGTGGCCTGCGTCGGCGGGAGCATCGGCCTCTTGATCCGGCTTCTGCTTCGCCTTGGCGGCGTCGGGTGCGAAGACCTCGTCGAACGGTCTCTTCTCACCCTTCACGCCCTTCCCGTACTGACCATCACCGGGGTGACTCTTCTTGCTCATACAGTCTCCTTTCATGAGCAACGGAGGAACCCATCCTTCGGATGTTCCTGTCGCGCGACAGGGCCGAAGGGGTCTATCTTCGCGATTTTCGCTCTTCTGTCCAGAGTGTTCTTGGGTATTTCAATGCGCCATATGCTTCTTTCTCTCTCACCTAAACCATTTTCGGCGTTCTAGGCAACGGCAGAACCGCACGCTTCGCCGCCCTTCGGCGTCTCAGCGTGGGCCGCCGATGCGTCGGCGGCCAGCCCAAGTCCACTCTCTAACGATGGCATGGACCCATAAGCGCACCATGACTCCGTTGGAGCCATCAAGACCGGACCCGGTTCACTCAAACCGCTCAGGCAGCCGCCCGGAGCAGGGCAAACGCCCCCTGCAACTGTCTGAACGTCTCGGTGATCTCCGTTCGCGCGTCATACCAAAGCTCGCCCCATTTTGTCCCTAAGGTTAACAATTACTTTCCCACCCTCTCCACCATGAACCGTACAGCCTCGTTCATGTTGATGGGAATAATTCGAATATTGGGGTATTTGTTCTGAAAGACTCTGAATATTTCATCGGCAAATGCCTGCCCCACATTCGGAACCCTGTCAAAATCCAACACAATTGATTTGAATTTTTCCAGACCTGCCAGAACTCGCCGGGCCTGAGAACGCGATATATGGATAGTGCCCATCGTGTAGAGACGAATTTGTACCTCTGTTTTGTCAAACGCGTATTCCTCCGGATCACTCTGATACTCTTTGAAAACATCATTGAGATGCCTCTCCGCGTTGTCCGCGATCTGAAGAAATACTTTTGTTCCTCTTTTCGCAGGTTTGACCTCCTCGAAGAAAATATCATGAATGGTGTTGTCAAAGGTAAGCTTGAAGCCAAAGCTTTCGAGACTGAAAACATCCGCGACCTTTGAAGTAAAGAAGATCCCTTCACCCGAATGTGCTTTTGGCTGCGTCGTTGTTTTGCCCTTGAGCAAATCTTGTACCGCCTCTAATTCAGATTTCAGCCCTCGTTTCTTCATCACATTGCGGAAGACGCCGATGCCAAAATCATTCACACAGAATGTAAGACAATGCTCTTTCTTTTCCGTTTCCACATGAACGTTTTCCGATTGGGAGTGCTCGATAGCATTGTTGAGCATCTCGGAAAACCCATATTCAAAGATACTGCGAATATTTTCTGGTAGGGACTCGCGAAACTGTGCTCTCCCCTCAACGTCTTCCATCACTTCGTGCTCGACTAAGTTCTGCCTCTTAAATCTCTTGCTAAACCTCCACTGCACTTTACCGGCATGTTTTGGCAAGACGTAGGATGCCGCCTTCGTAGAGCCTAATTTGATGAGAAATCCTTCACGTACCAAGATTCGCAATATTCTCTGGGCATACTGCCTGCTGATCTTCATGGCATGTGCAACCTGCCCAGAACTGATCTGGCCATCTTTCAATGCCAAAGAGAGAACCTGCCCTTTAATATCCATGCCAGAATTGTAAACCCTGAAATATTATTTGTAAATAGAATTGTAAACAATGATTTTATAATTGTAAACTAATGTACTGCCCAAATTGAATTGGTCGGAAAGAGTCCTCAACGTTAATTTCATTTTGTATTGGTTATTGCCCAGAAACCCCACCCTCATCCCCACCCCAAACAAATAGTAACCTTGCCGAGTTCTCGCCCCATTCGACTCGCCCCGCATCCGCGGGGCTCGCTCATGGTCTCCGTCCTTCGCTTCGCTCAGGACTCCGACCATTCTTTGATCAAGCGAGTCGAATGCCCTGCCGCAGGCTCTGAGCCTGTCGAAGAGAGCGAGTGAGTGAAACGAACGAGCCGAAGGGCTATACTGTTCTTTCCGATGCCATTCTATTTCTACTTTGCGCGATGCAACGATGGATCGCTGTATGCAGGCTCATGCATTGATACCAAGAAAAGAGAAGCCGCTCACAACAGAGGTGATGGAGCGAAGTACACGCGTGCTAAACGTCCTGTGAAGATCATCTACACTGAGCAATTCACTACACTCACCAAAGCACGCAGAAGAGAGGCTCAAGTGAAAGGCTGGACGAAAGAGAAGAAGGAGAAACTCGTGAAGGGATTACTGTAAAAGAACATTCTTGAATTCAAGGTGTAGGACTACAAGAGGGCGATCTATCCAATGATGAGGGAGTGGGGGGTGTTCGAGTAAGTATTGACTTTTTCTAGAATGTATTTAATATATAACTCTTATGCCAGTTAAGCCAGCACCGTACGAGCAGCTGAAAGTTATGGATGCAGCAGGACAACCCAATGCCATCGAGCTACCAATTCGCCAGCTCGTTGCCGATACCCTACAAAGAAAACCTCTCCCGACTGCAGCAGAGGTTCAGGCGGAATTCAGCCGCCTGCTTCCCGATGAGTATCGCCCTTTGATCGATCAACAATCTGTGTTTGTGATGAGTCGAACGCCCTATGCCGACGATCTCAAATATTTCTATGATCCAAAGGAGAAGAAATACGATCTGGAGCTGGAAGCGCGTTTGCGACCGCATGTGCAAGGGAAGACATTCATCGATTTAGGCTGCGGCCATACAGACTATGCCAGAGCGTTCTGCAAGCATTATGGGTTGGCTCGGTACCTCGGAGTTGATCGACAAATGAAATGGCGCACTCGCTATTTCTTCGAAGAGAGAGAAATAAAAACTGAATCAATTATTCCTGATCAGGTTTGGGGATATCACGATGAAACGCTGCCATGTCTCTTCTTCCATGGTGACATGCTGGAATTTCTGACTCGAATGCAACAGCAAGAGAACAATGTGGTTCTTCTCTCAGGTATTCAGCAAGATGATCATCGCGCACTGGCTGATGAATATTGTAGGAAGCTATGGCAAGAAATTGCCAGAGTAACAGGTACAGGAGACCTACTCATGGTTGGAGCTGCTTGGACATCAAGGCTGACAGGTTATGAAGACCTTCAAGACAAACATGGATTTTGGATTCCCCAAGATGTCCATGAAAAGATGCCGATGGGCATGGGGTATATCCTCTGGGCGAAAGAATCATCAGCACACTGATATAGCTTTCCATTGGTTGTTCCCCCGAAACCGCAGCATCGTCCTATTCTCGATACGGACGTTCTAGAGTCAGTGATCCTTCTTCAAGCAGACGAATAAGGTGTACCTGAAAAGCCAAAGGTTTGCCCTGACCTAACTCCCATTTTCTCCATTCATCGGGAGGAAGACCAAGAATTTTCGTTGCTTCTTCTTGTGTTAGATGCCTTTTGTCTCGTATGGCCAGAAGTTCATCCGGCAGGAAAGTCTCGGGGTCTTTCTGTTGTATCTTTCCATGTCCAGCTTGGTTGTATTGCTCTGCATGGTAACGAATTGAGGTAGTGACACCTTCTGAAATTTGATTGAGATGGAGGTGCATCGCAAACATGAGTTCTGACAAACCTCGAATGACCTGCTCTAGCAGGGGACCCTGTACTTCCAATTGCTGCCCCCAATGCCGCTTGCTTCTGTTGGAGCGCAGCAATTTCCTGTCGTAGTTGTTCAATGGACGACGGCACGGGGCTCGAAGATTCAGGGCATGCTTCAACCATAGGTAAGTTTACCTTAAGTTAAATAGTTTATTGTGTCAAATATAATAATTCTCTTTTACAGTAAGCCGAAAATACATCGGAGCCGGATGTGGCGTTCGCTCTCCAGTTATCCTGATCATGCTGCCTTCTTCATGTTGTCCCCCTGAGGTGGCGGTGTGCTGATGCTGTCCGCCCGGATGAAGGCGACCGGTTCATTGAGGAAAGGATCATCCTCCTCCATCGTCTTCTTCTCGTTCTTCTCCGTATCAACCTCTTTTACTTTCTCCGGGGGCCTGGGTGCTTCCGGAATCTGCGGAGCGGGTTTCAGCTCATTCTTCTTTTGATCGGTCTTCTTCTCGGATGGCACATCTATTTTTTTCTCCGCTGCCGCTACGGGTTTCTTCTCCACGGGTTTCTGCACCTCAACGCTCTTCTTCTGCGCGCCGTTCTGCGTATGATCCTTCTGTCCGCCGGATGTATCCGGTTTCTTCTCTGCGACAGGAGCCGGGTTCTCCTCCACGGGTTTCTGCGTCTCTATGCTCTGCTTCTGCACTCCGTTCTGCGTTTGCTCCTTCTGCCCGTTCCCTCCGTTTTTCTGTGGCTCTGGTGCGGGCTCCTTTTTCGCTGCACTCTGTGGTGCAAATGAATCTTTTTTTAGAGCGGGGATCTTCGTTTCCTTTCCTGGCAGACCATTCGTGTTCTGCAGTGACTTCGGAGTCGCTATTTTCTCCTGAGCGGGCGTTTCCTTGCTTGGGGACGGCGCCGTCTGTTTTGCAGGAGCCGTCTTTTGAGCCGGAGCAGGTGCAGTGGCCGGACGGGGCTCCTCAGGTTTGGGCGTTGAAGGAGTCTGTGCCAGCCATGGAGGGACGGGTCCGGCCGGTTTCTCCTTTGCGAGAGGAGGGTTCATCTCCTTTTTTTCGGATGGAGCGGGGGGAGCTGGAGGGAGGGGGGCAGCCTTCACAGCAGGAGTGGGCAGAGAAGGGGGTGGAGGAGTGACGGCGGCAGGAGGAGCTGCAGGTTTCGGTTGTTCAGACGGAGGGGACGGTGGAACGGGCGGTTTGCCGGTTTCGGTCTGGAGCCATGGAGGCGTTGCGGTTGCGGGTGGGGGAGTCTTCGGTTTCTCCTGCTCTGCGGAGCGCGGAGCGCGGAGTGGAGTCGGCTTTGACTGTTCGGGTGGTGTCGGGGGGGTCTCTTTCTGGCCAGATCCTTTTCCTGACGGTGGTTTTAGCCAATCCGGGATCTGTTCTTCTGTGAGTGGCGGAGGGGTCACTGCCGCCTTCGCGGATTCTTTTGCCTGCTCCCTCTTGGGGGGAGTTTCCTCTGCATCGGTTTTCTTCGCTTCGATCGGCTCTCTCTTCCCCGCCGTTTCGACGACGGAGAAGGGTACGGGGGTCGCAGAGAGATCGCTTGGGGATTTTCCAATGAGTTTTTCTTCAGTGCGTTCCAATTTCTCCTGCAGCGATCCCATGCCCATGAGTTTTTTCACGAGGAAGAGAAGCCCCATGACGATGGCGGCAACGACGATGCCGCCCAGCAAGATTTTCACAATGGTTGTGATGGTGAATGCAAACGAATTGTTTGACGGTGCAACCGGTTCGATGATGGCACCTGTCTCGGTTGTATTGGTAGAGGAGCTGACGGTCAGTACCGTGGAACCGCTCTCGATGACTGTTCCCGTCGAGAGATCGCGGATCTGTACATTCACCGTGTATGTTCCGTTGGCGGTGTAGGTATGGACGGGGGTATCGAGGAGGCTCTGGGTCCCGTCTCCGAATTTCCATGTGAGCAGGAGGGGGCTTGCGGGTTTTCCGAGGAGATACGAAACATCGAACGCAACGGCGCTCTCCGGGAGAGCCTTCTGTTCGATGGCGATGCGCTGTACCAGGACCACCGGTTCTGCGGCTGCAATCACAGCATCCACGATGCGGAGGAGCAGACTGCTCCCGTCCGATTCCGAGAAGGAGAAACTGCGTTCACGCTGCACCGGCGAGGAGAGCCAGACGAAGAGGGGGTTTTCGCCCGACGCGAAGCGGCTCTCCGCAAGATCGTTGTCATTGTCGGGAATGCCGTCGTTGTTCGTGTCCCGCAGCGGATCTAGATCGGCGGAGAGCGTTTGGCCGATACCGGTTTTCGGAAAGAAGAAGAGGATCGTCTGGCCAGCAGGGAGGAGGATGCGGTTCTGGGCGTCCATGGAAGGAGTGCTTGCGATGAATGTGGCGGAGTCCGGTGTGACCGGAGTCGGTGCATTCTCCGTGACGACAATTTCGATGGTCTGCCACTCACGTACGGGAGCAGCGCTGTCCGCCCCTCCGGTGACTTCCGCATTGAGCGTGTATATTCCCGGGTCGATGAGGCGTGTGCGGAAGAGGGGAGCGCGATCCGCTCCGAGGAAATTTGAATCTTTCGTAAGGATCCAGCTGACGGACGGAGAGGGGAGATCGCTCACCGCGATAATCTCGAAGACGGATCCCGCGGCGACGGTGAGACTCGTCTGCGGTGCGGGGACGAATGTCTGTGCCCATGCGAACGACGGCACGAGCGCGAGAATGGCGAAGAGCTGCAGGGGGAGACCGAGCCGGAGTGTGCGGTGGGAGAGGGGAGACATGGAATGGATGTTGATGACGACGGGCGATGCCGTTTACAGCGAAATGACGAGTTCGACGATGGCTGTTGCGAGGAGGATGAGGATCATCCCGACGATGGCATACAGGATGATCTTCTTCGCTTTATCCTTGGATTCATCCGATCCCAATCCGACGACCAGCATGATGCCGGCGATGACGATGACGACGACTGCAGCGAGCGCGACGTAGGAGAGGATGGTGAGGAGCATGTTCTCGACCGTTCCGCGGATATTGGTGTGGCCGGGGAGCAGGATGGTATTGGCATTCCCGAGGTCGGCGCAGCAAGCATGGTCGGGTATGGCGAGGAGAAGAGAGGCGCAGAGGAGGCTGAGCCATCCGGAGAAGCGCTGGAGACGCATTGTTCCAGACGAGCGAAGCGCATTGAGTGTGGAGAGAGTGTGCATGGTGGCTAGATGAGAGTCTTGATCAGTTCGACGAATGCTTTCGAGAGCAGAATGATAATGATGCCGATGGTTGTGTAGAGAACCACTTTCTTCGCCGTGTCTTTTGAGGCATCGCTTCCGAATCCGACGATGAGGTAGAGACCGGCGATGATGATCACGGTGACGGCGAGGAGGGTGACGTAGCTTAAGATCGTATTCACGATCGTCCCGATGACGGTCTTGAGGTCGTTGCCTCCGCCGCTCACGCCGAGCGCATTTGCGGCTGCGTTGACACCGTTGCGGATCCCGCCACCGCTGAATCCGTTCGCAATGGATGAAGGTCCGGCGAGCGCACGGACAGGTTTCGTTATGAGCGCGATTACTGCGGGGACTCGAGTGGCACGGTAGAGGCGAGCGAGCGAAGGGGACATATGGACACAGGGATGGAACAGGTTTCTTACCAGCATAGCACACTTGAAGGTTTCACGCTACCCTTTGCGACATGCGACCACACTCCCCGTCGGACATCCTCCGTCTGGCAGATATCCCCGCCCTCCTCGTCACTCATCGGACCACTATCCGGTACCTGACCGGGTTGGACATGAGTTCCGGTGTCGTTCTTGTCCTGCCGAGAGCGTATCACTTCTTCGTGGATGGGCGTTACACGGAAGAGGCCATGAGGCAGGCTCCGTCCTCCGTGCACGTGCATGCGTGGTCACTGCTCGAACGCGCTCTCGCAAAGATCGAGATTGCGGGAGTCGAAGCGGAGACGATGAATCTTTCACAGTGGAAGTGGTGGAAGAAGAAAAATCCGAACACGAAATTTGTACAGACTATAGGGGTCATCGCGGAATTCCGCAGGACGAAAGATGAGGAGGAAATCGCGCTCTTCCGGCGCGCGCAGCGCATGACGCGCGAACTCCTCTCCCGTATCCCCGCGCACCTGCGGAGCGGAAAATCCGAGAGAGAACTGGCATGGTTGCTTCGGGTCTGGGCGCACGAACTGGGAGCCGACGATCTCTCTTTCGACCCCATCGTTTCGTTCGGTTCCGCATCCGCGGAGCCGCACCATCGTCCGACCGCGCGGACACTGAAGAAAGGGCATGTCGTCCTCGTTGATACGGGTGTGCGGTATCATGGTTACTGTGCTGATCAGACGATGACGTTTTTCACCGCACGCCCGACGGATCTGCAGCAGAGAGTCCTGACAGCGGTAACGGAAGCCCGCGATGCGGTCATTCCTATGATGAAGCCGGGAACGACGAATCATGACATCGACGCCGCGTGCCGGAGCGTTCTTAAGAAGCACGGGTTCGCGGATTTCCTTCCACATGCCATCGGACACGGGGTGGGGCTGGATATTCACGAGGGGATTTCCCTGAGTTCCAAGGCACCGCTCCAGGCGTTGCTTCCGCATGAAATCGTCACTGTGGAACCCGGAGTGTACTTGCCCGGAAAATTCGGAATTCGACTCGAGCAGGAGGTGATTATTACGGAGTGAAGGACCCCCTCTCCCTGCCCCTCTCCCAATGGGAGAGGGGAGAGGCCGCGACATTTTGAAGTTGATCAACGGAGTGATCTTGATCATCAGTATCTGTCTATTCTTCCTTCGCATGAATGACTTCCCCTCCCGGTGGGAGGGGATACAGGAGAGGGGGTCAGGGCGAGAAATACTGAGAAAATCACAATGTATGTAATAATTACCAAACTATCATTTCTCCACGTCATGATAATTTGAGAAGCCGACAGGACTTCTTCTATGTGCTAGAATAATCAGATTTCATGCACATCAAACACACTCCCCTCTATCGGCGAAGGAGCTTGGTGAAGCGTGTGCCGTTGCACATCCGCATCATTCTCCTCTCGATTGCCATCGTCTCGCCCCTCTTTGCTCTTGGGGGAGATCCGGCGTCACCCTACGAACAGGAATTCATTATTACCGCCTACTACTCCCCGCGGTCCGGACAGTGTTGCTATGTGAAGGGAGGGCTCGAAGCGGACAAGATCCTCAATGGCGAAGGAGAGAGGGCTGCCGACGGAACAGCAGTCTATCCTGGCATGATCGCGGCACCTTCGAGTTACGCATTCGGGACGCGCATCGCTCTCCCCGGATACGGCACATTCGAGGTGAACGACCGCGGAGGGGCTATTCAGGAGCTTTCAGAAGGTGCCCACCGTCTCGACATCTGGGTCGGGGAAGGGGAGGAGGGACTGGCCAGAGCACTCACGTTCGGTGTGAAGAGGATCAGGGGCACGGTCTATCCCAGAGGCTCACGACAACCAGATGTCCAATTTTCTTTCGATGCGATTCCGCCGCTCTTCTCACGGCTCGATTCGTACGCCGTCGATATGAACCGCTTCCTCGCACTACGCCCCCGTCTGGGGAATCGCGGGCCGTCCGTCTCTCTCCTGCAGGAAAAATTAAAAACGCTCGGGTATTTCTCCTCTGCCGTGACGGGGGTATTTGAAGAGAAGACCCAAGATGCCCTGCGGACATTCCTCAGAGATTACACGCTCAATGAGCCTTCCGATGCTCTCACGCAGCGCACAGCGGCGACCATCCTTGCGGCGAGCGTGCGGATGCATGCTCCTGATCCTGTGCGTGGAGCGGTGTCCAGAGAGGGCGATCGCAGGAACATCGTTGAAGCGCAGCGGACACTGCGCTTCCTCGGGTACTATCGTGGAAAAACTGACGGGATGTATTCGCTGGATCTCTTCTCCTCCATTCTGAAATTTCAGCAGCACTACGCTCTCGCTGGTGATGCGGCTGCTCCCGGTGCCGGTCGGATCGGACCCATCACTGCGCGCGCTATCAAAGATGCATGGAACCGCGCGCTCGTTTCCCGGAGAGCGGAGAAACTCCTCGATCGCTTCAGAGTGGATACGCTCCTGACCCAGCGTGGAGAACTCCTCGATCGTTTCCTTGAAGAAGGGGAAACCGGTGACCATGTGGAACTCCTCCAGAAGTTTCTCGCCGATCGGGGATATTTCCCCGTCGAGCGTATCTCGGGCACATTCGGTCCGGTCACGCGGGACGCGCTCACAGCGTATCAACTGAGTGCGGGAATCATCGACTCCGCATCCGGTGACGGCGCGGGGCGTGCGGGTCCTGCGACGCTGCAGGTCATGCGCTCTGAACAGGTCCAGAATGCCTTTGGACGCGTGAGGGAGGGGGGGTGGAGAGTGCTGTGAAAGTTCGGGCGCGATTTCGTATGTGGTATGACCTGCGTAAGTTTCAAGGATCAATCATCAAGGATCAAACAAATTTCAAACGACAAATTTCAAATTGAATTTGGTGACTATCCACTCATAGCCAGTGTTTGCCGAACGGCTTCATGCAGCATAATCTGAGCCTGTGCCAGCAAACCACCTCGAACAATTGGTTGCCGAATGGTATCAACTGCAAGGTTTCTTTGTCCGTCGGAACGTGCAGGTAGGCAAGAGACCACAGGGCGGTTATGAATGTGAACTGGATGTTGTAGCGTTCCACCCAGTTCTCAAGCATCTTGTCCATGTTGAGCCGTCACTGGACTGCGATACGTGGCAGAGACGGGAAGAGCGATACCGCAAGAAGTTCGACGCGGGAAGGCGACATATTCCAAGCCTCTTCGCCGGATTCAACCTGCCGACGGAGTTCGAGCAGATTGCTCTGTTTGTCTACGGTGGCGGGAAGAGAACGACACTGGCTGGGGGACGAGTCATGTTCATCAAAGACTTTATGCAGGAGATTCTAAATAGTATTCGAACGCGCAAAGTGGGTTCGGCGGCAATCCCTGAGGATTACCCATTGCTTCGCTCGCTGCAATTTGCGGCGCAATACTGGCCGCTGAATTAACAGAACCCAAGGGCGGGAAGGCAGGACTCCATTGTAGCAATGGATTTTTTTTATCCTCTCCCCCCTCTGCGCCCCCTCTCCGCCCATCCCGCATGCCTACACGGAGAGGGGGAGACTGCTCGAGAGAAACTTTGTTGAAGCAAGTGGTACGCCATGCTTTATCTGAGATTATCAGCGCAATCCTAGAAACGTGCCCCCCTCCCCGGGGAGGGGGGTGGGTTGGGCGGGGAGGGGGCTAAAGGGAGAGGAAAAAATTCCTCAGTACACCTACTTGAGGTAGCACTCCTCACCCATTCGACTCTCCCTCGACTCGTTGCGCTCGCTCGGGATCGCTCAGGGCGAATCGTGTTGTGTTGGTTGTTAGAGAATTGAACAAGCGTTCAATACACTTCTTGAAGGTAACACGATTCGCAGTACACGATCTCCGGCCTGTCGGGAGCGTAGCTCGTAGCTATTGGCTTGTGGCATTTGGCACACTCCCGGTTCCAGAGCTTGCGGGGATTCCTGAGTGCCATTCGCCTCCTGTGCCTCTCGTCCGGATGGAAGTGGGGAACGGGCAGGTGCATCTGCCGGTAAAACTCCAATTCCTGTTTGATGATCTTGAACGGCCGCTTCGTTGTTTCACATTCGATGGCCCAGTTGAGGACAGCGTCGGGTATTTCGTCGATGGAATCGGGGAGTTTTACGGCGGGCATGATGCGGTCAACCTTCGGCATTTCGTCTTTCTGATCCCGCCATTGCCAACCTCTCCTCAGCACTTCTTCCTTGGTCAGCGGAAAATTCTCGTGAGCAACGGTTTCGTTATAGGCGAAGGGACTCAGTGTCACCGGGAAAAATTCCCCCCATTCCCCGTCTGTGCGCATCTTTGCAATGATCTGCGGCACGAGCTGCTCGTACTCTTCTTTCGTGTACTGCCTGTTGAGGATGCAGTATTCGTTTTTCTTGAAGCCTACGCAGCCGAAGAGATTGCGCGAGTGGAAGCAGGAGTCACAGTACGCGATATCGCTGCAACTCCAGCAGAGACTGGAGAAAATATTCTGGTGGGCATCGACACACGTGCTGGTTCCCTCATAGCACATCTCTGCCGGCCAACCGGTGATATCGCAGTCATGGCAATCGGTTGTGTGTTCGCCCAGATAGAGGCGCGTGCAATCGCGGCATTCTTTTGCCGAATACGTGTCATGGCAGTCCTTGCATCGGATGAGGTAGTCTCCCGTGCAATCTTCGCACTGGATATTGTGCGAGGACTTTTGCGGCGTGGAGATCAGGAGCTGCGCGAAACGATCGAGAGCTTCTTTGGGATGACTGTACCAGTAGCGTGTCTGCTGCTCGTACTGCGCAGGGGAATACTGTTCATTGAAGATGCAGTGTTCTTTGTTTGCAACATTGGTGCAGTACATACAGTTCCTGCAGGAACGGCAGTGGCGGAGGGAGGACGATGTATTGCAATTCTGGCAGTCGAGACAGGAAAAGATCTGGTAACAATCATCACAATCGGTGCAATCGAAGCAGAATTGGCAGCGGTAGAGCTGCGCGCAATCAAAGCAGGAAAGACAGTCATGGACGCGCCAACAGTAGCAGCACTTCTCGGAACTATGGACGCCGTAGATGAGATAGCAATCTCTCGAATAATTCGTATACGTGACGTAGTCACAATTCTCGTTGTGGCTGTTCGAAAGACTGATGCGCGGCACCCGGAGGAGAAGGCCTTGAAATTGGGACAGAAAAGGAGACGAAGAATCGTACGCGATTCCGAATGCCGATGCGTCGAAAGCGTCGCTCCACCATTCGTCCGTCTCGTACACCGGAAAAGGAGTATTGGGAGGATAGGAAGCGACGATCGGCGTGTTGGTCAGGTCGGATGCGCGGCGATAGAGCGTACGTTCATTTCTCCAGACGAGCCTCCTTTGCTGTCGACACCCCGGACAGTGCAGAGGTGGCGGTATCAGCTCCTTCTTCCCGTTGTCTGCTCCGAGCGAAGTCGAGGGGAAGAGCGGAGAAATTTTTTCATAGAAATCGAGGTCATTCTGAGTGATCTCGAAGGATTGGCCGCACCAGCTGTTGGCACAGGCCTGCCGACCGTAGCCTTGGCGAAGGCTGGTACGTTGCATGGGAGGAAGTATAGCGCAGAAAATTTATCCTCTCCCCCCCTCCGCCCATCCCGCATGCCTACACGGAGAGGGGGAGAATGTTCGAGGGAAACTCTGTTGAAGCCAGGGGTACGCCATGCTTCAGTCGAAATCATCAGCGCAATCCTGGAAACGTGCCCCCTCCCCGGGGAGGGGAGTGGGTTGGGCGGGGAGGGGGCTAAAGGGAGAGGAAAATGAACTACGCCGTTCTCTTGCGTGAAGATGGTGGAGGAGGTATAATAAAGGTACTAAATTCAGTACTCATTCTATCCCTATGCGCACCATTACGCTCCAGAACCTCAAGTCCCGCGGTTCCAAGGCCATTCCGGAAGGACAGGCGGTGTATCTCATTGTGAATTCGAAGCCAAAGGCGGTTCTCCTTCCTCCCGAGGAGTATGAGATGCTCATTGCGGCGATGGAGGAGCTGGAGGATATCCAGGCGATCGAGGCAAGACGCAGCGAAAAAACAGTGAGGTTTGAGAAGGCATTTCCCGGGAAGCGGCCATGAGAACGGGGGCCTTTGGCATTGTGCTGAAGCAGTCTGTGCTCAAGGAGATCCGCAGGATTCCTGTGATCATGCTCGAGCGGATTCGATCGCACATCGCAGCACTTGCAGAGAATCCCTTCCCTGCAGGCGTGGAAAAAATCCAGGGATACGACGATTGCTACCGCATCCGCGTAGGGCAGTACCGCGTTGTGTATCAGGTTTCGGACGCTATTCACATCATCACCATCATACGGATCGGGCACCGGAGGGAGGTGTATCGGTTCTAACCAAACACAACGCCATCCGATGCGGTTTCGTGTATCATGCCTCCCATGAGACGCATCCTCGCAGCTGCCTGCATCGTCTTTCTCATGCCGACGCAGGTGTTTGCTACGCAGGGCTTGCGCGAAGCATCGCGCGATGGATTAACCCGACGCGAGGGATTCCTTCTCCTGTGGGGGAGTATCCACCGTGCGGTCGAACGCTCCCATGACTATTCTTTTGACGACGTCCGCGATGGGGACGAGGGGTATGAAGAGATCGACTTCGCGAAAGACCGCGGTATTCTGGACGAGGAGGACGGGCGCTTCCGCCCTGATGATCTGTTGCTCTGGAAGGATGCTCTCCTCTGGCTTTTTCGCACGCGCAATGTTTCGGATCTCGATCAGATGCAGGAGAAACATCTTCCCACTCTCCTGCAGCACTACCCCGTTTTTCCGGTAGAGCGTATCGGAGAAACCGTCGAATCTGCAGATGCCCTTATTTCCACCATGGTCACTCTCGATACGATCCTCGCGACCGAAGTGCATGAGGTCAGTCTTTACGGCGAAGATTTTCACGGGCAGGGGACCGCCTTCGGGGAGACGTTCGACATGAACGCCCTGACAGCCGCACATCGCACTTTTCCGCCGAATACGCTGGTGAAAGTGACCAACATTGAGAACGGGCAGTCGGTGACCGTGCGCATCAACGATCGCGGACCGTATGTCGAAGGACGGGATATGGACCTGAGTCTGGCCGCATTCACGCGTATCGCGGACAGGGGGAAGGGCGTCATCGAGGCCACATTCGAACGGTTGGGGGATGCCACTCTCGTGAACACCTGCACCGGTCGTCCGCTCGTGTATCGGCGTCGCATTACGAAAAACGTTCGTTTTCATCGCGGTGTTCCTTCCACCCTCTCGCTCGGGGGGACACTCACGCTCGGAGCCAACAAATATTTCGTCGTGCGCAGCGTTCAGTATCCCGACGGTACTGCGCGACGTGTTCAGGATTGGGTTGCCCCTGCGGAAAACTTCTCCTTCACTCCTTCGATGGCTGGCATGTACACATTCGACATTGGGACGACGGAGGGGCGGATCAGGAGTTTTGAGATGGAGGTAGTGGATTGCGCGGACAGCCCCACTTCCTGACCCCCTCTCCCTCCTCGCGCCGCCTGCCCTCCGGGAGAGGGGGGACGTCTTTCGAGATATGATTATCCAAGCGAAGCTCCCCTCTCCGAGCGGGCGAGCGGGCTGGGACGGAGAGGGGTCGGGGGTGAGGCAAAATAGGGCTACCCTAAGCCCCTCTTTTCTGCTACAATAAGAGGATTCTCTCAACAAAAAACCGTGGTTTCGTTCCTCCGATTCTTCTTCTGGCCGATCCTGTGGGTGTGCATCGTCGTCCTCACGACGATTGTGAAATCCGATGTGTGGGGGGAGCTCTGGACGTGGTTCATCGCCTCTCCGCTCGAACGGACGATCTTCCTCGTAACCCTTTACTTCTGCTGGCAGCTCTTCAAGTACTGGGGGCGGTTCTTCTACGCGTACTCCGCCTCGCGTTCTCTGATCTCGATGAAGATCGTGCTCCCGAGAAATGAGAGCAAGATCGATCAGGAGAAACGGACGGAGAAAGATTTCAAAGAGAAAGTGGCTGTCATGGAGCAGCTCTATCGCGCGCTCTGGGAGGTCAAGAGCCTGAACTTCTGGCAGATGGTCCACTTCTGGATCTTCCGACACATTATTTTAAGTTTCGAAGTATTCGTGGAGGGGGGACAGATGACGTTCTACGTCTTCACACAGCCGAAGCTCGCTTCCATCTTCGAGAAGCAGATCACGGCGTTCTACCCGGATGCGGAGGTCGGTCCCGCCGCGACGCCGGACATCTGGCCGAAGGGAACGAAGCTCGTCGGCTACAACATGGTGTTCCAGAAGAAGTATATGTATCCCATCCGCTTCTACGAGCAGATGCAGGACGATCCCCTGAACGGCATTGCGAACGTGCTCAGCAAAATGGGACAGGACGAAACTGCTGCTATTCAGCTGGTCATCACGCCGTCCTTCTCGGGGAAGTGGGGAAAGAAGGCGAACCGGTTTGCCACCAACAAGTTCAAGGGGAAGAAGGAATCGTGGCTCAGCGCCATTCCTCTCTTTGGCAGGCTCTTCTCCTTCGCTGCAGTGGCCGGAAAGACGCTGGCTCCGGGGGCATCCAGCGGCGACTCCTACGTGCGCATGATCCAGCCGGAGGAGGAGCTCTACAAGCGCATGGGGGAGAAGGCTGGCATGAGCTTCTACCACGCGTCCGTGCGCATTCTCGCCTCCAGCAAATCGTATGCCCGGTCCATGGAGATCACGGACAATATCCAGGTGGCTTTCAACGCATTCAAAGACCTCTACGGGAACTCATTCTCGAACAAGCGCATGTTCTTCGATTTCTATCCGCTCGCATGGAATGCGCCGATCATCCACTTCCTCTGGAGACACCGGTTGAACGGGTATTTTCACAAGGAATGTCTCCTCGTGGAGAAGGAGCTCGCCGGTCTCTACCACTTCCCGGACAGTCGCTACAACCACATGCCGAACATCCACTGGGCGACCTTCAAGTCGCTTCCGCCGCCGGATAATGCGCCGACGGAGGGGGTTCTCCTGGGGAATAATGTCTTCCGCGGCGCGAAGACGGAAATCCGTTTCCTCCCGAAGGATCGCACGCGTCACCAGTACATCATCGGAAAATCCGGCTCGGGAAAATCCGCCCTCCTGTCGTGGATGAGCCGTCAGGACATCGCGAACGGCGACGGCGTCTGCATCGTGGATCCGCACGGCGACCTCATCGAGGATGCGCTGGCTCACACGCCGAAGCAGCGCGCGAAGGACATCGTCCTCTTCGATCCCGCGGACATCGAGCGGCCGATGGGGCTGAACCTGCTCGAGGCGAAGACGGATCAGGAAAAAGACCGCGCCGCGCTGGATGCGATGGCGATTTTCATCAAGCTCTTCGGCAACGAGATCTTCGGACCGCGCATTCAGCACTACTTCCGCAATGGCTGTCTCACGCTCATGGATGACGAGGAGGAAGGAGCGACGCTCATCGACGTGCCGCGGATGTTCGTGGACGACGAATTCCAGCACTACAAGGTCGCGAAGTGCAGGAATCCCGTGGTCCGGTCCTTCTGGGAGCACGAGATCGCGAAGACCGGCGCGCGCGAGAAAGAGGAGATGATCCCGTACTTCTCGGCGAAGTTCGGTCCGTTCATCACGAATACGACCATGCGCAACATCATCGGGCAGCCGAAGAGCGCCTTCAATATCCGCGAGATCATGGATGCGGGAAAAGTGCTCCTCGTGAACCTGAGTAAGGGAAAGATCGGCGACATCAACGCGCAGCTCCTCGGCCTCATCTTCGTGAACAAGGTGAACATGGCCGCTCTCTCCCGCGCGGATGTCCCGCAAGACCAGCGCCGCCGCTTCTACCTCTACGTCGATGAGTTCCAGAACTTCATCACGGATGCCTTCGTGACCATCCTCTCCGAGGCTCGCAAGTACGAGCTCGCCCTCATCATGGCGCACCAGTACATCGGGCAGCTGGTGGGGAAGACGGAATCCTACGGCGAATCCAACACTCAGATGCGCGACGCGGTCTTCGGCAACGTGGGCACCATCATGAGCTTCAAGATCGGCGCGGAGGACGCGGAGTACATGGCCAAGGAATACGCGCCGGTGCTCTCCGAGCAGGACGTCATCGGCATTCCGAACTTCAACTGCTACTGCAAACTGAACATCAACAACGTCCCTACGCGCCCGTTCAATCTGGCGACCATCTACGACGAATCGGACAGAAACGAGAAGCTCTCCGCGCTCATCAAGGAGTACAGCCGCATGAAGTACGGCCGGAAGAAAATCTTCGTGGATCAGGAGATCGAGGACCGCATCGGCATCACGCGGGGGGAGGCTCCGGCGGAAGGATCGGCTGATGCTCCGACGGAACCGCAGGGGGAAGTGCAGGCGTAATGCGAATTCTATGACAAGAAACGACTCATTGTCGGCGGAGAGTGGCACTTTGAATCTTCCGCAGAGTGAGCCGACGTACGTCGGCAAGATTTCCGTAGGAGAAAAAACAATGACCGTGGAAGCCGAGACACCGGAACTGCTGATCGCAAAGGTGCATGATGCAATGCAGGGAATCGGGCAAACTGAGAATCAGGCAGAAGTGCACATTGAGCTGGCACGTACTCCTCATGGGTTTCAGAAGAAAGTTTTACAAAATCTACGTCGAAGGACGGGGCGCGTGAAGGTAGGTGGGGGGGCGACACAATTCGTGGAGGATCAGGAGAAAAGGAAATACGCGGAGGGAACCGTTTTAATGGACTGTCCTCTGATACCAACGAGAATATCCAACAGTCTCAAGACAAGGTTTCGACTCATGCGGTTGTTTCAAACAGGTGAGGAGACCCCCCCTGTGAACGGTGATGATCACTTCGAGAGGGTGCAGATGGCGTCGCATTCCGGGCAGATCCCACGTCGCACGTTCGACATCCTTGTGCATCAGTATAATCAGCAGCCTCTCAATGCGGAAATTTCGGATGCTCTTGTCCGGCGTCTCTGTGCCGCAATGACCGCATGCGGACTGGAGACGGAGGAGAGCTGTGAGGGCCATGGCAATGAACTTCCCAAGATCTGGTTTACCTGCACGAAGTCACGGCTGAAAATGCTTCGCAGTGCGCTGAAACATCTCCGGGAAACGTGGGAGGTCGATCAATCGGGGGCATCCCGTGTCCATCCGGAGAAACAGCTCTACGTACTCTGTCCCAAGGATGATTTTTGCAGCACATCCAAAGCAGCCGAACGCTATCCGCGTGCCATTGCAGATCTCGATACGCTCGGTCTCACACTCCTCATGCATCGTAAGAGCACTTCCGCGGGACCACAGGGGGAGGCGCAGGCGTGAATGGTGGGACGATGCGTCCGGCGTCTCTGATACAACTTTGTACAATTCTTATTCCTGATCAAAACTCCTCAAATTTTCGATGAGAGCTTGGAATTTCCGATGGAGAGCCGGGAAGTGTTGAGCGAGCCATGCGCCGAACCCCTGTGCATCGATGATCTGTTGTGCGTTTGCCTCTTCACGCATACGGGCACGGTCCTGATGATCCATGAATCGTAGTGGTTTTCCCTGAAGGATCTCTGCCATGGCATCATGGACGAAATGTCGTATGTCTTCGACGACGGCTTGATACGCCTCCTCCTGCCCTTCATTATATCCTGTGAACACGAGATCGGCGTGGGTCAAAAATTGATCCAGTGATACCGTCTTACTCTCATCGAGCATGCCAATGAGCCATTTGTAGTGTGGATCTTCAAACTCGTCACCGATGATCCCGCCGGTCGATGCCGCGGGTGGCGGGATGTAGGGTGCCTCGACAAGGGATTGGCTTTCCGGATGTTCCATGTAGACACCGTGCGTGCCCCAGTGCTTGCGGAATTTCTTTTCCATGTCGCGGTTCCCTTCCATAAACACACTCACAATGGTGATGTTCCGCTTCTCTGCCTGTTCGGCTGCCGCCTCCAGGATCTTTTCGTTCAGAACCTTCACTGCTTCACTGCCACGCAAGTCTTTCCGCACGCCAATCAGCCAGATGTAGAGGGTAGCCTTTTGTTTTTCTGCACGATCGGCTTCTTCGGTTGAGAGGGGCATCACCTCCGTGTTCGCGTAGCCGACGACCTGCCCCTTTTGATCTCTGAGAAGAATATAGTCGACCGTTCCTGCAGCGATATCTTCTGCGATTTCGGCAGTCACTTCTGCTAGTTCCTCTTCAGCCAATGGGGCAGCGTCGGCTGCTGTACGGGAGCTGTCTGGTTCCCGGGTATCTCTGCTGTATTTATCCTCCAATTCCTGCAAGATCGTCATTTGCATGCGCGCTGCGGTTTCCGCATTCGCATGATCAGTTTTCTCGATGCCAGTAAAACTCAAGATTTCCGCAGTATATTGCGGGTTCTCAGTGGCTGCTTCGCTCCTTATTCCCTGCAAAACGGCTGCAGTTGAGCTGCTATCGGTTTCCATGATTAATAGTATATAATAGATTAATATTTAATACCAGTCAATATACGAGCCTAAAAAACACCCAGTTTTCCCATCTCCCTCCACGAGAGCAGGCTGAGTTGTGGTGATGGTGTGTGTTTGGGAAGTGCGATGGCGGGAATGACGGTGCTGACGAAACTGGTAAACGAGAATCGATTCTCGTAGAGAGAGT
>JAZDOT010000008.1:0-34939 GCA_043798355.1 Candidatus Peregrinibacteria bacterium | reverse complement strand
GAAAACAGCTAAAAATCCGCCGCGATGGTGTGTCGCCCGTATTTTTGTCAATGGTTTCTCGTCAATTTTGAATTGCCACTTTACTGCTTCATGGAGCGGTATTCTTAGGATTCACCTCTGAAAAAGTGGGTGTTTTTTAGATCGAGGAAGATTGACAGGACAGGGGTGTCGACGGGAGACTGACTGTGCTTTCTCTCTGTCCCCCATGATCTTCTCTCCTCTTCCCGGCACTCCTCTCATCACGCAGGGATTCGGTCAGCATCCGGAGATCTACCAGCAGTACGGGTACCTCGGTCACAACGGCTTCGACTTCGGTGTGCCGGAAGGCACGAAGATCTATGCCCCGCACGATGGCAAAGCGACCGCGAAAGATGACGGAGCGGTGAACTACGGCAAGTACGTCGTCATCGATTCACCGACCCGCAGGAGTCTGCTTGCGCATTGCTCTCAGATCCTCGTTTCGAACGGGCAGAACGTTTCGCAGGGGGATCCCGTTGCGCTCAGCGGCAAGACGGGCAACGCGACGGCTGCGCACCTGCACTGGACCTTCAAGATCATGCAAGGCACCGCGGTGCAGAATAAGACGAACGGCTACGACGGGGCGATGGACTGCTCCGAGGTGACGCGTCTCTGGCAGAAGCAGAATCAACATGCGCATGCCCAGTATACGGAGGACGCGAAGCCGTACCTCTCGATGACGTTCGCTGCGAATCAGGTCATCAAGAATACGACGGGGGGGTGATGCGAAAGGGCAAAGAGGTGAAAGAAGGCAAAGAAGGAAAGGAGGTAGAGATGGGGGATGAGGTGATGAAGGACTCATGCAATCCATCAGTGATAGCGCGTACCATTGGCGTCCCGCCGATGGGTGAAGTTTGAAGGACTTGTCGTGGGTTTTGGGGGGCAGAGTGTGATTGATATAAATTTTCTTTTATTGTATAATATCTATAACACCCATTCCTCACATTGGAACAGGATCCGATCTCAAGTTTTCGGCTTCACAACCTTGAAAACGATACGCGCAGAGCTGTGTATTCCGTGTGCTCTCCTGCCGTTGCCGGGTTGTCGCGAAGGCGTTCACGTACCGATTATTTCCTCATTCTGTTTTTCTTCGTAACGACTCTCACATTCAGCCTCGGCTCTACGCTCAGGCGCACGCAGACCTTCTCCCTTCCTCCGGCGGAGATACCTTTGATCGTTGCCCAAAATCCGGTTCTTTCTTCCCAACCCCTTTCTTCTGTTTCTTCTCCTTCCTTTGCTTCCTCTGTTTCCTCTGTTTCTTCTCCTTCCTTTGCTTCCTCCTCTTCGATGTCGGCATCTGCTGCGCGCGCGGTCGTGCGGGAGAACGATCAGAGTGCGTCATCGGCCGTTCCTTCCATCAGTGCGTCCTCACGTGCGATTCATGTCTCCGATCTCATGAGTTTTGAACACGGCGGCATCGGGGCGCGCAACGAAACCATTCATGCTGCCGCTCCAGAGGGTATTTCCGGACTCTCCCGGTGGGGGGTGTACCTGACGGAGGGGAGCATCGCAAACGAGCGATTGCTGAATGACACGCTCGACCGATTGGCCGCCTCCACCGGTGCAGCGCTCGTTTTCGACGTCAAGGGCGGGGTCGTCCACTTCGCCGCCGCGTCTCCCCTGGCGGAGAAGCTCGACCTCATCCGCCCAGCGTATGATCTCACGAAGATCGTTCAACGGGCGAAAACACGTGGCATCTATACGATCGCGCGGTTCATTGCAGCGAAAGATCCGCTCCTCTCGCAGAGGCTTCCGGAAACCCAGATCCATCATCCGGAGACGAAAAATGCCATCGGTCCGGGGTGGGTCGATCTGTCGCAGGAAGATGTTTTGACGTATAACAAGGAAGTCCTCGAAGAGGTCGTCCGGTCCGGCGTCGACGAGATCAATCTCGACTACATCCGCTATCCGACCGAGTATGCAGAGGCGAGTATCGGACTCACGGGGGACGGGAAAGCCGATCACATCGAGACGTTCCTCCTTATGACCGGGAATGTCATTCGTCGTTTGCATGCGCAGACGAAGCTCGGCATCTCTACCTATGCCATCCTCGGGTGGAATTTTCCCGTGAACAAAGAGCCTCTTGGGCAGGACGTTGTCCGGTTCGCCCCTCTGGTCGATGTCATTTCCCCCATGGCCTATCCGGCAACCTTCGCTGCCGGGTATTACTACAGGCCGGGCGTCGATCCGCGAAGCCGCATGTACGCGCTCGTCTATCGGACGCTCCAGGGGTACGCGGATCTCCTCGGGCCGGAGCAGGCCGTGAAGTTGCGTCCGTGGATCCAGGGATATGGCATCACAGCGAAGAACATCCGCGACGAGATCGATGCGGTATACGATGCCGGAGCCTGCGGGTTCATGGTCTGGAATGCATCCAATGCATACGATCTGGTTTTCCGGACGATGCAGAATGTCGCTATTCCTGTGCGGTGCATTCGGTGATCACCTGATGATGTTTGTCACTCGGAATACAGAAAGTATTCTGTACTCTTCGGTTTCCTCGGCATCCTCGGTTTCTTCTCCCCCGTCCTTTCGTTACTGCACGCTTATCCTGTAGGATGATTCCATGGCCATCTCCCCGCACCGGATTCTTTTCGTAGACGAACACCTGCTCGCGGTCGATAAGCTGAGCGGCGAACTCACGGTGCGCGGCGAGGGTGAGGTCGGGAAACTTCCCCTCTACGATTTTCTCCGGAAGGATCATCCGGGGTTGCGGGTCCTGCACCGCCTCGATTTCGAGACGTCGGGGGTGGTCCTCTTCGCGCGGAGCCGTGCCGTCCATGCTGCCATTCTGAAGTCGAAATTCGCCGGGTGGATCAAAGTCTATCGTACGATCGTCATGGGGCACATGAAACGTCTCAAGGGGACGATCGATCTCCCGCTCCCATCACGCGGGCAGGGCGAAGTGCGGGCGGTGACGCATTTCCGCGTGCTGCAGCAGTTCGATGCCGCGGCCTCTGCAGAGGCGACTATCGAAACGGGGCGACACCATCAGGTTCGGCGTCATTTCGCCGCGATCGGGAATCCGCTCATTCTGGACGAACTCTACGGCAATAAGAAATACAACAGGCTTTTTTCGCATGAGCTGCATTTCAGGAGATTTTTCCTTCATGCGTTCTCGCTCACGCTCCCGCATCCGGTCACTCAACAAATCATCACGATTACGGCACCGCTGCCGGAGGTATTCGAGGAGGTTTTGAAGCGCTTAAGATTGAATTGATAATTGATAATGAATAATTGATAATTCCTTCAAGGAACATTGTCCATTTTTAATTATCCATTATCCATTCGCTATGCGCCCGTCTTCGCCTCCGGCTCCAGAGAGGCTTCGCGTCCTCTCCGGCATTCAGCCATCCGGCATTGCCCACCTCGGAAACTACTTCGGGTATGTTCGGCCGAATGTAGAGTTGCTGGGTCGGGGGGAGATCATGCTGATGGTCGCTGATTTGCACGCGCTCACGACGGTTCGCGATCCGGCGATGCTCTCGGCGTGCCGACGCGATGTCGCTCTGGATCTTCTTGCATGCGGTTTCGATCCTGATCGCGGAACGCTTTTTTACCAGTCGGATATTTCTGCTCATACCGAGCTTTCCTGGATTCTGTCCACGGTCACGCCGATGGGTCTCTTGGAACGAGCTGTCAGTTACAAAGACAAAGTGGAGAAGGGAATTGCGGCCTCAGCTGGCCTCTTCACCTATCCGGTGCTCATGGCGGCGGACATCCTCCTCTACGGCGCGACATTGGTCACTGTTGGAAAAGATCAGAAGCAGCATGTGGAAATCGCCCGGGACATCGCGATGAAATTCAATGCCGCGTATGGGGAGACATTCACTCTTCCCGAGCCCCTTATCCGGGAGGATGTTGCCGTGGTCCCCGGAACGGACGGTCAGAAGATGAGCAAGAGTTACGGCAATACGATCCCGATTTTCGGCGAAGAAAAAGCCATCGAGAAAGCGATCATGGGGATCGTGACGGATTCCAAGGAGGTCTCCGCCCCGAAAGATCCGGACACCTGCACGGTGTTCCAGTTACACAAGCTCTTCCTCTCTCCATCCGAGATCCAAACGTTGGCGGAACAGTATCGATCCGGTGGTTTGGGCTATGGCGATGCCAAAAAGATGTTCTTTGCGGCATACATGGATCACTTCTCATTCATGCGCAAAAAGCGTGCGGACCTGACGAAGAAGCCGACTCTTGTTGCCGAAATCGCAGAGGCAGGTGCACGGCGCGCACGGCGTATTGCCGCGAAGACGATGGAGCGCGTACGCAAGGCCGTCGGATTGCGCTGAGAGGGGTTTTTTGGTAGAATGAAGGGAACACTTCCAAACACATACCATGCACCGCCCGCGTACTCGTTTCGTCATCGCCGCCCTGCTTGCCCTCCTCTCCATTCCGCTTGCGGGAGGGAATCTGTTCCAGTGGCACCAATCTGCGGATCTGGGCGGGAGCGTCCTCACCGTCCGCGATCAGGCCGCCACGGACCGGGCCATGCTGCGCCGTCAGCAACGTCAGTACTGGCAGGCGATCGATGTCTACCGCAATCAGATGCGTGACGGCGTGAAGGGGCTCGTTCCCCCCACGGTCGACGATTACGATTCCATCATGAAGTACCTCCTCGACACCGATCATGCCGCCGCGGCTGTCTCCAGCGCCTCTTCTGTTTCCTCTGCCCCGCGGAGCGCGGAGCGCGAAGTGGGGTCTTCTTCCTCTTCAGCGGTGATGATGCGATCGGAGGACCTCGACGAAACCCAGCGGCACCTCCTGCGCAATTACTCCAAGGCGGGAACCTGTCCGGAATCGCTGAAGAATTACGTCCCCGGTTTCTACGAACTCTGCCTCTCCGTGACGAAGGATGCGGCCAAGGAGACGCGCGTTGGTCTCACGAGCGATCTGCAGTGGGTCAGGCAGCAGCGCACCATTAAGCCGACGTCCTTGAAATTCCGTCTCGAGATGCTTCAGGAAGCCTACGATTCCACGAACCGCCGAACCGATCTCAAAGTGCCGAACCGGCCGACGCCGTATGTGAACGAAGAATAGAAGGTTAGGATTAGGATTAGGGCTAGGGTTAGGCATAAGATGTGCGTATGTCCCGTTTTATCCTTGCATCGGAAAGCCCCCAGCGTCGTACGTTGCTTGAGGGGCTGAAGATCCCTTTCGAGGTCATTCCTTCTGATGTGGAAGAACAGGATTGTGTCGAACGGGATCCAGGTCTGCGTGCGCGGGTGCTCGCCGAAATGAAAGCCGGAAACGTTGCGGCGATCCATCCGGATGCGTGGGTGCTGGGGTGCGACACCCTCGTCGTTGCTGCCAACGGGACACTGCTTGAGAAGCCGCAGAACGCGCTCGAAGCGCACGAGATGATCGCTCTACAGAGCGGAAAAACATCTCTCGTGCATTCCGGTATCTGCCTCTTCAGGCCTGACGGGACAAAGCGGAGCGCCGTCTCGACTTCCTCGGTGACATTCCGTTCTCTTTCCAAAGAGGACATCGCATGGTGGGTAGGAACCGCCCTGTGGCAGGGGAGGTCCGGGGCATTCCAGATCGATGGATTAGGTCAGCTCATGATCGAGCGCATCGAGGGGGACTGGACGGGGGTGGTGGGTCTGCCGGTGTTTCTGCTCGGGACGCTGCTCCGGGAGGCGGGGTTTCCCATTGAGTGATCACTGTTTGTCTTCGATAGGATCGTGCCCTTCGCCGACCATCTCCCCGATGTCGTCGCCGGCATTGAAGGCGCCTGTTTCGCCGGTTTGCTGATCGTCATTTCCATTCGGGTTCTTGTCGTCATCGCCGCCGAAGAGATTCCGGATGTGCATAGAAAGAGTGGAGGAAACGCGTGGTGAAGCATACCGGAATGGTTCTTTGTCGTCATGCCAATGGATGCCGGTTTGGAGAGGTTTCCGGGGGGGGCTAAATGTTGACATATATGTAAAAATAGTGTTGTATTACACATACAATGAGGGCGGGACTTCATGTTCTCACGGGCAACGACCAATGCGATTGCGACAAGCAAGTGTCTGGGGAACCTCATTGCCCTGCTGTTTCGCACAAAAGACCTTTCGTGGAGATATGTCACGGTCTTGCCACTGATACAAGAGAGGCAAGTTACGGCTGTTTTTTGGCAACAGCGAGCAATGAACCCTCCTGTCGTTCTTGGGACAAGAAGTCTCCCGAGTACCATGCATTGTGTGAGAAAGTGGCATACTGGCTTACTCATCCTCAGAGTGCTGAGGATATTGCTCAGATGCAGCAACTTCTCGCCGCAGGATCGTTCACATCGGAAATGCGTGTGGCAGCGCAACGGGTTTGTCTCGATTACCTTTCGTGGGTCATACGTTATTACATCGTAGATCACCGCGTCCTTCCTCGTGATCTATTCGAATTCTTCGACCTCCGTACCCTCCTCTTCCGTTTCGGGATGTTTGGCAGGGGGCGGGCACCGTTCGAAATACCAGATAGGGGACTGACAGAATTTCTCGGACTTTCCTGGGCGGATCCCCTGCATCGCACGTTCATGGAAGAGTACATGGAAATGCGCGATCCCAGCGTTGATCCACCTGAGCCTCATTGTTTTACCGAAGCTGAATTGGATGCTTGTGAGCAGGGTATATGCTGCCAGTGTGGCCTTTGCTGTATTGTTACTTTGATTTCGAGTGCTCCCATGACCAGAGGGAATCCTGATCCTGCATCATGCAATATGAAGCAGCCTTTTGAACCTTGTCCTCAACTCGTTGATCGTGGTGGCTGCTTGCAATGTTATTTTCATGGGGCTTCACACAAACCGGATGTGTGTGGTGCATGGAAGGGGTCGGACCCTCAGGGTAAGACAGGAGTGTCAAAGTATTATGCATTGTGCAATGCGACAGCGAGTGGCTTGATTGCTCCGCCCCGTCCTCAAGATGTCGGCACATTTCAGAAGCTCCTTGCCCGTGGAATCCTCTCTGAGCGGATACGGAATCTCGCACAGGAAAAATGCAAATTCAATCTGAAAATTCTCGTGCGGTATTACATCGTCAATTTCGAAGTTATTCCTCAGGACATTTTCGATTTCCTTGATCTTCGAACAATCCTCCAAGCAGCCGCTGCAGCCGAACGACAGGAAATCACTGCACTTTTAAATTGGGACAATTCCATTCATCGAACATTTATGGAAGAGTACATGGGACTGGAAGCGCCGCGCTTCTCTCGTTGACCTCATCCCCAGCCCTTCTCCTGGGCGCAGGAGAAGGGAGCTGTTTTGTATGTTGTGTGTTATGTACCGAAGAAAACAAACAAGAACACATACAGTTCCCCTCTCCACGAGAGTGGAGAGGGGCAAGGGGTGAGGTCGTTTGCGGAGGAGACGGATCAATAGTTCTCCATCACAACTTCTGCAGCAATCGAAATTGCGCGAGCATCCGCCGTGCTTCGCGATACGCCGGATATGCTTTTGAAACGCACTTCCAGAATGATGCGGAGTGATTCGGATGAATGCGATGGGCGAGTTCATGCACGACGACGTAGGTGAAGAGATGTTCCGGTACGAAGAGCAGTGCCGCATTGAGGGTCACGGAGCCGCTTCGTGAACAGCTTCCCCAGCGCGAGGAGAGATAGCGCAGGCGCAGGGAACGGAGAGGGGCGTTTATGGAGTCGCGATTGATTTTCCCGACGATTGAGTGAACCGCATCCTCTTCCTGTTTTGCGAGGATGTTCCAGAGCATGCGGTGCAGTGCGGACTTCTGAACTGCCGGAGAAATACGAATAATCCATCCGCTTCGCTGCCGAAGGATCCGGGACCGTCCAGGTGAGTGGGCGATCGTGATCGTGATTTCCTTTTGCGATGCCAGACGGATCACTGCCGTCGATGCACCATTGAGGAGAGGGCGGAACGGATCGATGAGGGGTTTCGTGCGCTCTTTGAGGACGCGTTTCGTCATGCGTTCAACGAGACTTCTGATATGGTCCTGTTCTTTCTTACGCGAGAGATTCTTTCCGAGGCGCACGACAATCGTGTCATCGCGCAGTGTCGCCCGCGAATGCCGGTTCCGTGTCCGTTCGATTTGGATGACAACGGAATGGTCATCCGATGAAACCGTTCGAGAAGAGAACGATGGCAGCATCATGAGCGCGGAGTGCCGATTCTTCGTAAGATTCGCCGCGGGAGCAGGAGGGGATTGAGGTTCTCCGGTTCCCCGCGGCCAGGAACGGCCGCTCCTTCGGTGTACTCTGCATCCTCTACTTCCTCCGGCGGGTTTGCTTCCAGAAGGAAGTTCCCGGTGCAGCCGAGGAGCGCTCTTCGGACGAGACGCAGGGACGAGAGGAGGGAGGAGAGATCGGTCAGCGAAGACGAAAAGGCCAGCGTTTCATCGGCAGCCGCGAGGCAGAGAGCGGCTTCCTGCCGGGCGCCTGCCAGCGCGCCCGTTTCCGTTTCGAGCGATGAAGCTCTCGTGACGAGGTGGGCGATCCACGATCGGAGGAACTCGGTTTCTGTGCGCGCATCCGCCAGGCGTTTCGGCTCAAGGAAAAGTTTCCGGAGGTTCTGCATCGCCTCCTCCATCTCTGCGCTGCCCGCGAACACGCCGGTATCGATACCATCGAGGATGGCCTGCCCCGCCTGGATCAGGGCATCGGTCTTCTCGAGGGCGCTCTGTCTGATCTCCGGGGCAACACCCGGCATTTTTTCGAGCCGAAGCATGTCCTTCTTCCAGATATTCATCCGGAGCGTGATGTCCGATCGAAAACAGCGACGGATCGTGGCAGCCAGGGAGTCTTTGTTGGCTTTGCGGATGGCCGTGCGGCATTCCTCATTGAGGGCAACGCGCTTGTTCCATTGCAGTGCACGGGCATTCTCCAGAGCATCCCGCTCATTTTTTGTCTTCGATCGTTCGATGATGAACTTCTTCGCCCGTTCGGTACGCTCATTGGCTAATGCTTCCTGTCGCTGCTCCTCCGCTCCTGTGCCGCTTCCGGTTTGCAGTGCTCCGCTGCCGGATTCCGGAAGGGGAGTCGCCGGATCACCGGCTCCCTGCGATACCTGGATGACGGTGAGGAATGCGGAGGAGAGCGCGATGGCGGTGAGTGAGAGGATGACCGGACGGCGCATTGTGGAGGGATTGTAACAGAGTGTGAGTTTTAGTTTATTTCTTCTCCTGAATCTCTTTTTCTTTTGCAATGAACATCAGAACCGTTTCGACGAAGACCGCATGACTCCACGTGAGCGGGGCGACGGAGAGAGGGGAGCCGGTGTAGGGGTCCAGCTGTTCCGCGAGGATTCCCGTGCTCGAGGCATACCGCTGTGTCCATGCCAGCGCAGAGCGCGCCAGCTCCAGCTCGGCAGGAGTCTTTGCCAGTGCGATGCCCCACTGCGCATTCCAGAGGGTCGTGATGATCCAGGGGTTCCCCGGGACATCGCTCGTCGGTTCGCGCTGGGCATGGTAGACGTCGTGCGGGTAGCGCGCGATGCCTCCGATGGGAGTATGGACGGTGAGTGCGGACCGCAGTTGCCGCATGGTGGAGACGACGCGCGGATCGAAGGGCGCGAGCACCCCTAATTTCCAGATGGCCGCGATGCTCATGTCGGGGGTGGGGTCGCGTTCCACCGTTTTGCCGTCGCGGCGTTTGATCTTCTTGAGGAATCGGAGTGACGTTTCATCGTAGAGGTGGAAGAGCATCGCCTGTTTCATGCTGTCTGCGACGGTCTGGAACCGCTCGGAGTGCGTGTGGTGGCCGAGGGTGTGCGCGATGTGGGCCGCTCCCGTCAGGCCGGCAATGACGCACGCGGTCGTGTAGGTGAAGATGCCGCGATGTTCCTCCCACGGGTCGTAACTCGCCATGGGCAGTCCCGTCGCCTCCTCGCGGAAATCGCAGAGGAACTGCGCGGCCTTCCGGACGAAGCGCTCGAACATGATCTGCAGAAACTCGAAATCCTGCCCCCGCTCGAAGTGCTTCCAGAGCGCGTAGATCACGAGTGCCGTTTCGTCTTCCTGGATGGGCAGCTGCGGACGGCCGTCGCGGTACCACGGATGCCAGGACGATCCGAGGGAGAGATCCGGGTTGTACTTGTGGAGCAGGTAGCCGTCCGGTGTCTGGACCGCGGCGCAGAACTCGAAAAACCTCCGTGTGACTTCACTGTAGCCCGCCTGGTCGAGGGCGAGCGTGACGAAGGCGCCGTCCCGCGGCCAGACGTAGGTGTAGGTATCGCGGTTGAAGGCCATGATATCGCTGTCCGCTGCGGCGACGATTCCGCCGCGCTGGTCGGCATGGGTGCGGATGGTGAGGAGGCTGCGCACGTACAGATCTTCGATGGAACGGTCGAGTGAGCCGAAATCGATGGGAGTTTTGTGCGCCCAGCTCTTCCAGTAGTTCGCACAGTTCCGGTGGATGCGTTCAGGTGTTTCCATCATGACCGTGTCATGGAGTTTCAGGACTTCTTCCAGTGTCCGGCCCGCGCAGAGCCACACGGAAATTTCCGTCTGTTCCCCCGCCGGAACGGAGGCATGGACGGCCACGGTGGAATCCACTGATCCCTGTTCGATGGCGTGCTGACCTAAAACGCCGTCTTCGGCGTCGCGCCATGTTCCTTCAAACCCCTGGTAATTACTCTTCCCCACGGCGAAGGAGGCGAGGCCGCACGTCCTGAGGTTTTCCATGGTATGGAGGACAGATGCGTAGCGGCCACCCTTCGTCCCCGTGATGGATTCCGTCGGGCGGGTGGAGATCCCCCCGATCAGGAAGTAGCGCGTCTGGCGGTAGTGGATGACGGTATTGGAGTACGGTTCGTAGAATGCAGTGTCTTTCTGTTTGTCTCCGTAGATCGAGAGGTCGTGGTGGAAGAACATGCGGACGCGCTTTTCCGTTCCATCCGTGCTCTTCAGGTAGAATCTCCTGAGGAGGATGTTATGGACGGGATGCACCTGATCTTCCGCGAGCATCTCGATGCCGAGTGCATCATTCCGGAGCAGGGATTCGCCCACAAGGGTGTCCGGCTTGTATCGGACAGAGATCGTCCAGCTCGGATCATCGAACCACTTCAGCCCCTTTTCTTCGACCCACACGCCGACGCGATGCCTGTCTCCATAGCGCGTGTGATCCTCCATGCCGACGAAGGGATATGTAAAGTCGCGCATCTCGAGATTCTTGTCGAACATCGCGAGGATCTGGCCGTTGCCGAGGACGAGGGGACGGGGCATTTTTTAGGGTTAGGGTTAGGATTAGGATTAGGGTTAGGGTTAGGAATGAGCTTCTTAGGTTGCTCGCCCTGAGCGGAGCCGAAGGGTAGCTTCTTAGGACTTCGCAGTGCGGGAGGCTGACCGCTGACCGCTTTTCGCTGACCGCTGTCCCGGCTGTGCGAGTCGTTCTTTGAGATCACAGAGAGCGTGGCTAAAACGGCGGTATGCCTCGTACGGGGAGTCGTAGGGACTGAAGTACTTGTGCACGTCCCCGTCGTTCCAGTACTTGGTCGACATGTAGTAGAAGTGGTCCGAGGTCTGGAGGTTGCGCCAGAGTGTCGTTAGGGCGGGATCGTTTCTCTGCTTCACGGCGCCCTCGAGTGCGAAAAGGCTCTCGAGCGCGGAGCGCTGGATGAGGTTCGCCTGCCAAGCGGAGAGATCGCGTTCGGTATCCGCCCAGGAAATGTGCTTGTGCGCATCGAAGACCGGCGATGTTCTTTTTCCCCATGTTTCGATGACGGTGGAGGGCGTCACTGCATGGATGTTCCTCTCTTGCCAGAGTGCGGGGAGAGCCTTCAGGAATGCAAAAATACCGGTGTCTTCCCACTGATGTTCGCCGAATGTTTCGTAGTCCATGAAGAGATTGACCGAGTGCCCGCCCCCCGCCACCAGCCAGTCTGTGAATGTTTCACTCTTCAAGGGGAACCCGATCCATGTCCGGTCTGAGAATCGGAAAGCGACGTCGTCCGAGAGACGGTAGTTTTTGAGGAGCACATGAATCTGTTTCGCCGCGTGCTCGTGTCGGCGATATTTCCGGATGATTCTCTGCACCTTCTCAGGCAGACGGAAGTCGGGAGGAACGAAAGGTTCATTGGGAGATCGACCGCTCAGGATATGGTCCGCACCCTCTGCGAGGATTCCCGAAAAGCCCAGGAGCCGGCTGATCTGCGCCAGTTCATTGCTGTAGATGAGTTCCGTATTGCGGATGATCTTCGGGGTCTGGCCGAAGAGCGTTTCGATCGCTTCCGTGTGGAGAGTCACCTGCGTGCAGTATTCCTCGAGAGATTTGAGCGAACTCAATGAGTGGTAGTAGGTCTCTGCGAGAAACTCCACTTTTCTGGTTTCTGCGATCGCTTGGAATGATCGGAGGACATCGGGTCCGTACTCTCTGCACTGGTCGAGGAAGACGCCTGAGAGAGAAAAGGCGACGGAGAAATGCGGATAGTTCTTCAAAAGTTCCAACATGAGCGCATTCGTCGGTAGGTAGCACTTTTCGGCAACCTTCCGGAAGATTGCTCTGTTCTTCTCGTGATCGAAGTAATCCGGCGCGCCGGTTCCGATCGTGGCGATGCGAAGATCCTTCAGACGGTAGGGCTGATGGACCTGGAAGTAGAGGCACACTGCCGGGGAATTTGGTTTCTGAGTCATAGGAGGATTAGTGTTAGAATTAGGGTTAGGGTTAGGGTTAAGGCTAAGGTTAAAGTTCAGGATGGGGGGATCGATGGAGTAGTTGGGTATAGATCGCTTTGACCTGTTCGGCTTGGTGCTTCCACGTCAGACGCTGAAGCACGCGCGGCGCTTCGGAAATGAGTTGTTCCGCAAGCGGTTGATCCCGCAGAACCGTGAGGACGCAATCGGCCATCTTGTCCGTGTCCCAGAAGTCCACTTTGAACGCGTGACCGACCACTTCGGCGGCGCCGGACTGTTTCGAGAGGATGACGGGGGTTCCGTGCGCGATCGCCTCCAATGCGACCAGTCCGAACGGTTCCGAGAGCGATGGCATGACGAAGCACGACGCCCGCTCGTAGAGGCGCGTGGCTTCGTCATTGGTGACTTTGCCCGAGAACAGGATACAATCCTGCAGGCCGAGGACGCATGCGCGTTGCATGATCTCGCCGAGCATTCCCCCGTCGCCGGCCATGACAAATTGAACGTCCGGACGAAGTTTGTGGATTGCGGCCGCCATCATGAGGAATTGCTCCGGCCCCTTCTGGAGCGTCATGCGTCCGAGAAAGAGGACGATTGGGTGTCGCTTTGGCTTGGACGTACTCTGGAGGAGATGCTTCTTCACAGGAGGTTCCGTTGGTGCGGCCAGTCCGTTATGTACCACGACGATCTTGTCTGGACGGATGCCGTAGTGATCCACGAGGATATTTTTCGTGTAATTGCTGACGGCGATGATCCGGTCGGCTTCGGAAAATCCGCGCAGTTCCTGTGCAAAGATCCACTCATTCGGATGGAAGTGCGTCCGGTCCAACTCCGTCGCATGGATGTGAGCCACGAGAGGTTTTTCGTGGTAGCGGGATGCAGCGATGCCTGCCTCGTACGTCATCCAGTCATGGCAGTGCACGATGTCTGTAGGTTCGTCCCTGGTCATTTCTACACTCATTGAGGCGAAGTGTGAAACAGCCTCAGGAAGGTTCGATCCGTAGATCTGCTGCATCTCGCGGGGCAGCGTGAGGCAGCGGAGGGCGAAATTCTCCGCGCTCTCGTAGGGTGAGAGCATGCTCTCGATGCGGACGCTCTTCATGATTTTTTCTGTCGGGGCGATCGTGTGAACGTTCTCCTCCTGATCCCTGCTCTTCTTCGGGAGCACGAGCGTCACCACAACCCCGTTGCCGAGGAGCCCCCGGACCAATCCCTGGCAGGCAACGCCCAATCCTCCGAGGTGGAGCGGGGGGTATTCCCAGCCGAACATGAGGGTACGGATGGACATCTGTTTGTGTGTTTGCCTTTTAAGCGGGGCAATCTCAAGATTATAGCAGAAAAACGGCTTCGGATAAAGGACTTTTGCCATATTCATCCTCCAACATTCTTTCCGTACTCTCATCCCTAACCCTAACCTTAGCCTTAGCCTTAGCCTTAGCCTTCAGACAGCTTCATCACATGCTGCGTGATGCTCGCGAGGACCGTATCGAGATCCTCATTCACGAGGAGGTGATCGAAGAGGTCAGTCTGTTCCTCGAAGAACCGGAGGTCGTGTTCCGCGTTTCGCATGCGTTCTGCGATGCTCTCTTCGCTGTCCCTGCCGCGCTGCCGGAGGCGATGCAGGAGGTGACTGAGCATCGTGCGCTTACTGTGGCCGGGAGGGAGCAATCCGAGCGAGAGGATGGACCGGCGGCCGAAGTGACGGGCGAGACCTTGCAGAAGCTTGCGTTCAGTCACGACGACCGGAACTTTTCCTGTTTTCCAGATGGCTTGGATGTCCAGAGACCGGTATCCGTACCAGCGTTCTTCCGTGAGCGAAGGGATCCTCGTTGCGGCGACGATTTCCCCTTTTTTCAGGGATGCGAGGAATTCCCGCGTCGTTGTATGACGGTACTCCGAGGCATCGTCTCCCTCCCGCGATTCCCGCGTCGTCGTGATGGGGACACGGGAGGCATAGGAACCGAGTCGGGTGGAGAGGAGTGCACTTACGGTCGTCTTCCCTACGCCGGAGGGGCCGGTGAGGGCCAGAATGTAGCCGGGGAAGACGGGGACGGAAGCCGGTTTCATTGCACAGGGTTCATACGCGACCTGATACACGCGCAATTTCTGGGTCGTTGCGTGGCTGAAACGCATGCGGGGGCGGACCGTCATGCCGATGGAGAGTGTGTCGGGATGATCCGTGAGAATGGAAGCGAGAACGTGTTTGCCGTTCTTGAGTGCGATCAGACCGATGGTGCGTGGGCGCGACCCGAAGGCGGCGGGCGGGTGGGCGACTGTGGTGAAGGACAGGACGGTGCCTTCTTCCAGCTGTTCCGGCCAGGAGGTTTGTGCACGCGCGATGGTGGGGGGGGTGAACGTCATGTGGGGAAGAAGGATTTACGACATCCGCTCGAGGATGTGGACGGCGCATGTGGCACCGATGCCGCCGAAGTTGTGCGTCATACCCCAGCGTTTCTTCGAGGCGGCCAGCTGTTTTCCGACATCGATGATCTGCTTGATGCCGGTGGCGGCGACCGGATGGCCGCAGCCTTTCAGGCCTCCGCTCGCGTTGACCGTGAAGGGGAGGTTCTCCTCCTGATAGAAGCGGATCCCGCGGCCGTTTTCGGCAAAGCCGAGATCCTCCATGTTGATGAGGGCCGCGATGGAGAAGCAGTCGTGGTGCTCGAGGTGGGAGATCTCCGTGAGACGGATGCCTGCTTCCTGATACGCGTGCTCGGCGGCATCTTTCGTTGCGGGAAACGACGTGATATGCGGGCGTGCGGTGATGCTGACGGCATCGGTGCTCATCTGCGAAGCCGCGATGCGAAGCGGACTGGTGTGTTTGGTCGAGAGGAGAACGGCAGCTGCGCCGTCACTGACTGGCGAGCAGTCGAGCAGGCGCAGCGGATCTGCGACGACCGGGCTTTCCGATACCGCCTCAGGAGCGACGATCGATCGGAACTGCGCGAAGGGATTGTGCACAGCGTTCGCGTGGTGGCGCGCACTCACGAGGCTGAGGAGATCGCGCGTGAGACCGAATTCGTGCATGTAGCGTCGTGCGATGAGACCGAAGAGGCCGGGGAACGTGAGGCCGCACGCGGCATCCGTTTCGTTCTCTGCCGCGCCCATGAGGGCGGAAGCGATCTGGGACACGGGCGCATCGGTCATCTTCTCCGCGCCGACGACGAGGACCGTTCCGGCGCGATTGCTCTCCAGAAGGCTGATGGCCGTATGGATGGCGACGGATCCCGAGGCGCAAGCGGCTTCCACCCGGATGGCCGGCGGCTGGTGGGGGAGGAGGGAAGCGGTGAGTGCTCCCAAGTGCGCCTGTCCGTTCACGGCTTCCCCTAGCATGTTCGCGACGATGACAAAGTCGATATCCAGCGAGGTTGCGGGAGAAGAGCGGATGGCCTGCGTGACGGATTCTTCGATGAGATCTTTCAGGCTTTTCCCCCACCATTCACCGAAGCGGGTCTGTCCCATGCCGATGATGGAAATCTGCTCACGCATGAAAAATCACGATCGTAGCGTTGCCGCATCACGGTACTCGCTGTAGGAAACATACTCCTTTTTCCGTTCATCCGTCGGGAGGGGGATGCCATCCCGCAGCATGGTCATGAGGAACGCATCCGATCCTGCTCCGGACCCGTATGAGACGAGGAGGATTCGCTCGTCTTTCTTCGCATGTTGCAGGGTATGAACGAGCCCGAGGAGCGAGCAGGCGCTGTAGGTATTGCCGATGGAGGGGACGATGAATCCGTGCCGCAGCTGTTCTTTCGTGATGCCGAACTCTTTCGCGATTTTCATCGGGAACTTCGCATTGGGCATGTGCAGGATGACATGGTCGATCTCCGCAATCTTCACTTTCGCAATCTTCAGGATGCCCGCGAGCGCCTCGCGTACATGGCGGAAGTAACCGGGCTCTCCGGTGAAGCGCCCCGCGTGTTCGGGGTACTTCTCGCCTTCCGCGCGCCAGAAGTCCGGCGTATCGGTGGTGAAGGAGAGTGTCCGGTCTATCCGGCAGAATGCGTTCTTGGATGTAGGCGGCCCGAGGATGACGGCGGCCGCACCTGCCGCTGCGGTATATTCCAGAGCATCTCCGGGCGCTCCCTGTGCCGTATCCGACCCGATCGCCATTCCGTACTCGATCTGGCCGCTTCGCACGAAGGCGTCGACGATCTGCACTCCGGCCGTCCCCGCCTTGCAGGCGAACTCCAGATCCGCTGCGTGTGAGAAAGGGTCGATGCCGAGAGCGGCGGCGACCATCGCGCTCGTCGGCTTCACGGCGTAGGGGTGACTCTCGGAGCCGACGAACATGGCCGAGATCTGGCACGGCTTCAGCCCCGAAATTTCGATTGCCTGTTTGCCCGCCTCGAAGGCCATGGTGAACGTGTCTTCCCCCTCAGAGGGGACCGTCTTCTCCGTCACTCCCAATCCCTGCCGGATCTGTTCTCCGTCCTGCTTCCAGTGCCGCGCGATTTCGGAGGTAAGGATGCGCTTCACAGGCAGCTCCATGCCAAAGCCGACGATGGCGGAATGGGAGATGGCCAAAATCCGGGGAAGTATACCCTTCTTTGTTCGAGAGCGAGGGGAAAATGTAGAATTTGAAATGTAAAATGTAGAATGTCTAGCGTGCCAATTTCCTGTGGGAAGATACCAGCGTTTGCGTAGCCTGTGCCGCAAGCAGAGAGAGTTCTCCTGCGAGGACGGCAGCAGAGATAATTTGTGCGAGTCGTTGAGTTGATCGTTTTTCGTTTCCGATCAAGAGGTTCAAGCACTGGGATTGGGCGGGAAGTTCTGTTCCGCCGCCGCGGATTCCGACGAGGAGGGCGGGGAGGCGGACGGAGATGCGAAGTTGTTGGTTATTCGTTGTTAGTTTTTGGTTCTTCGTTCTCTCCAGGATCACAGAAGATAGTGTTGTATCTGCCAACGATCCTTCCACGACATGTGCGGGGTCCTGGCCGGTCGCGAGGTAGAGGGCGGCGATGATATTCGCGGCGTGGAGATTGCTGCCGATTGCTCCGGCAAGTTTTGAGCCAACCTTCAATTTTGCATCGGCCACCCCCAGGAGTTTTTCCGGCGTCGTTCTGAAGACCGATGCAATGACAGAAGAGGGGACATCCGCTTCCGCCGTGACGAGGAACCCCCGTCCGCGGTCGTGTGTGCGTTGACTCGGCTTCTTATCGCTGTCCACGTTCCCTGCGACGGTAACGAGCTCCAGATTGAATTTCTCCGCGATCCACTCGCCGATGGCCTGCGCTGCAATCGTCACCATGTTCATTCCCATAGCTTCGGACGTATCACATGCAATTGTTAGGAAGAGGTAAGGCTTTTGAATATCAATCTCATAAGAGAGGATTTTCAGGTGTTTGCTGGTGGTTTCTCCAATGGAGCACCACTTGGCAGAAGATTGTGCAATCCAAGCATGGAGCTTTGAGCTTTGAGCTTTGAGCTTTGAGCTGCGGAATGCAATAGAGCGAGTCACACCAATTTGCTTCGATGACGTCCGTACACCCCCTGAGAGCGAGAGCGCTTTGCACCCCCTGTTCACGCTCGCGACGAGTGCTCCTTCTGTTGTTGCCAGGGGGAGGTGGACGACCGTTTTTTCGCCGGTATCGAGTGTCACCGGAAGCGGTCCGGCGAGGCCGACAGGGAGAGGGAGATGACCGAACATTTGCTCGCAGTTCTTCTCCTCGGCGTTTCCGAGTTTTGTAGGATCGATCGAGAGGGCGGAGAGATCGGTATGGAGTTCGTGTTCGATGATTGTTCTGCGCTCATTGCATCGCTCATGAGCACTCATGCCTTTGGGGAAGTTCCGGAGATCCACGATAGTGTTAGGGTTAGGGTTAGGGCTGAAGGAGAGTAGCACCGGGCCCGATCTTCGTCTCGAAGACGGTGCAGCTTTTCTGTGCATGTGCGTATGCGAGAACCGCCGATCTGGCCTCTTCTGGACAGAGGAGGTGGACTGTTGGTCCCGCATCCATCGTGAAGAGGACGGGAATATGCTCTTTCTTTCGCAATTCTTTGATCTCGTGGATGATTCGGTATGTCTCTTGGGATAGGTAGTGAAGAGGGGGCGTACTCGTCTCCATCACGTGATGCATATCGAGGGCGTCTTCCTCGGAGACGCGCTGCAACTTCTCGAAGTCCCGCTTGAGGATGGCATCGATACATTCCGGTTGGCGCCGTGTGCGAATGGATTCGACTCTTTCTGCATAGAACGGGCTCGTATGCGCGAGAGCGTGACCTTCCGTTGAGCCGACCTTTTTCTCTTCCGCCGAAGGGATGACAACGATGTCATGGAGCAGCCAGTGGTCTGTTGGAGCAATGGAGAGAGCGTATGAGGAGAGGATGTCGTCATCCGTCCCAGATTCCAGTTTTTTGTTCTTCGCGAGGAGAGCGGAGAAACCGCCGAAGATGCTTCTGGCTGCGGAGCCCGATCCCAAGCGCGCGAGGATGCTGATTTGTTTATCAGAGAGGGGGATGTCGGCAGCGATAAGCCCGGCGACCGCCTTCGCGAGACAGCTGAAGACCGCTGCGGAAGAGGCCAATCCCACGGCGGGCGGGATGTGGGAGCGGATGGTCAGCGCAAGGGTTTCCGGAAGCACATGTTCTGCGCCCATCAAAGAGAGCGCACGGCGCATGAGGCGCAGTGTTTCCTTCCATCGGTTCAGGTTTTTCTCCGTGAGCATCTTCCCGGTGCCATCAGCTTCGAACGCTTGGAGCACGAAGCAATCGTTCTCTTCGATCGCAATCTCGACTGTCGGGCTGTTGAGGGTCATGGACAGCGAGTCAGCCATGGGGAGACGGAGTTCATCATTGCGGTTTCCCCAGTATTTGATGAGGGCGATGTTCGGGGCGGAGCGGGCGGTGGACATGGGGATTGGGGATTGGAGTATTGGGGCGAAGGACAGAGGACTGAGGACGAAGGACTGAGGACTAGGGGAGAGCATTGAAGGGAAGGACACTTTGGGCGTGTTTCCGGATGAACGGAAGGATGAGAATGGGATTCTTATGTATGGCCCAAATAATGCCTCCACCTCCAGATTTTCCTCCTGCTCCAAGTACCTTAGCCGCTCCGCCGAGGCGTTCGATTTCTTTGATGAGCATCTGGACGGGTTTGGGGACCACTCCGAGAGCGATTTGAGCGCGGTGGTGATCGCGCAGGACCGTGCGGATGTCTTCGCCTTTCTGCAATCTCTCCGCGCATTTCCCGATCATCATCAATGCCTGCTTGACGCGCGGATCTTCTGCGCGCCCTTTCACCCATGCGACGAGCTCGGGAGTTGTTTCATTCGGCTCACCGGTGTCGATGAGAAGTGCGTTTTTCAGGAGATCGGCGGGAAGCGCTATGGGTTTCGGTTCTGTATCTTTGCGAAAGAGGATCGGTTTCTCTGTCCAGATCACTTCGAAATCAATGCCGCTCCCGCCGGGGTTCACTTGATTTTCGATTGCCAGCGCCTCAGCACGTTTGCCCTGACCGAGGAGGCAACGCGTGATGGCGACCACGAGGGCGGTCGAGGAACCCATGCCTTTCTTGAGAGGGATGTGGTTCTTGATCGTGAGGGTTCCATGGAAGGGTCCATGCACCTGCTCCAAGAGACCGATGATGGTGCGGGCGTACTTCTCCCAGAGTGTGCCGCCGGTGATGCCATGCCATTTTAACGTGAGCTTTGAGCTTTGAGCTTTGAGCTTTTGTCAAAGGTAGCTTGGAGAGTGAGGGGGGCCGGGAGGGCGATGCCGGGGTAGCCGAAAACAACAGCGTATTCGCCGGAGAGGATGATCTTGCCGGGGGCGATGGCGGTGAATTTCATCTGAAGCAGCTTACCTCTTCCGGTGGGCTGCTGTAATCTCTCCCCGTGCCCGATTCATCCTCTTTTGCGGCTTTCGCTCTGCGCATGCGTCCTGTCATCGAGTCCGCCCTCGATCGATATTCCCTTCAGACGATCGAAGGGTGTACGCCGGGAATCCAAGAGGCCATGCGTTACAGTTTGCGGAGTCCCGGGAAGCGCATCCGTCCGCTTCTGACGCTGATGGCTGCGGATGCGTGCGGGGGCGACCCGGAACGTGCGCTCCCTGCGGCGTGTGCGGTGGAGATGATCCATGTCTTCTCTCTGATCCATGACGATCTCCCCGCGATGGACGATGATGATATGCGCCGGGGGAAGCCGTCCAGTCACAAGGTGTTCGGGGAAGGGGAGGCGATTCTTGCGGGTGATGCGCTGCTCACGCTGGCATTCCAGATTATTGCTGAGGATGTGCGGCCGCCGGAGGTCGCCGTGCACTGTGCTTCAGCCCTCGCGCGTTCCGTCGGCGCGTGTGGCATGCAGGGTGGGCAGTGGGATGATCTGCGTCAGCATCCGGAACGCTCCTCCGTTGCGAAGCGCAAGACGGGCGCGCTCATGGAGGCGGCTCTCCATCTTGGAGCGCTCACGGCGCAGGCGACTCCCGTGCAGATTTCCGCGCTCCGGGAATTCGGACAGAGAGTAGGGATGGCATTCCAGCTGATCGATGATGCTCTCGATGGGGAGGGAGGTGAGGTCGAAGCAATGAAACTTCAGGCTCGGACATTAACAGATGAAGCAATCAGAAACCTTCTTCCCCTCGGCGCGAAAGCGCAGGTGCTCATCGACCTTGCGCAGCAGCTTGTTCAGCGCACGCACTGATCACTTTCCGAAGCGGCGTGTGCGCTCACGGAATTCTTTGAGCGCTTCCTTGAAATCTGAAACGGTGAAGTCCGGAAAGTATTTCTTTACGAATATCCACTCCGCATACGTGCTCTGCCACAGGAAGAAGTTACTCGTGCGCATTTCGCCCGCCGTGCGGATGATGCAATCGATGTCCGGGAGGTCGGGATTGTCGAGGAGAGGGCGGATGGGATCAGAAGATTGCGGGCTTTGAGCTTTGAGCTTTGAGCTTTGAGCTTTTTCCCATGCACGAATAATTTCATCTTTTCCTCCGTAATCTACGGCGAGGTGCAGACTGAAATCACTATACGTTTTTGTCTCCTCCAAAAGTTCTTCCATGAGGGAGCGGAGTGTCGGGGAGAAGTGATCTCTTCGGCCGGAGTGGAAGAGGCGGATATGCTCCTTGTGCAGGTAAGCGCGTTGATCGCGCAGGTATTCCTCGAGCATCTCCATGAGACGCTTGACCGTTTCGGGGTCCCTCTTCCAGTTCTCGGTCGAGAACCCCCAGACGGTCAGGACGCCGATCGCGGGGTCCGTCCGGCAGTACTCGAGAATTTCCTGAAGGTTCTTCGTCGCTTTTCGGTGCCCTTCCCACGGATGCAGGGCGTGCGCTTTCGCCCACCGTCGATTGCCGTCGGGAATGATCGCTATGTGGAGGCGCCCGGAAGGCATCAGGATGTCTTGGAAAAAATCGCATGCAGCGCGAGCGGGAACCACGGAGCATAGAGCTTTGCGTGATGCGTCATGTCGCGGATGATGTTTTCGAGGGATTGCCACTTCAGCTCCATGACTTCCTTCGGATCAGCATTGAGGGTGACGGGCTTCGTCAGGTCTCCAACGAAGATCGTGTCGTACTCGTACTCGGTGCCGTTTTCGGAAGGGTCGGGAGCGCGGTAGACGAATGAAGCGATGGCGGAGAGGGGACAGGAGAATCCACATTCCTCTCGCAGGCGTTTCTCCGCAGCTTCCCGGTCATCCTCCCCCTCCTGTGGATGTGAGCAGCAGGTATTGGCCCAGAGACCGCAGAAGAGCGGTTTGTCGAGGCTGCGGCGCTGCATCAGAAGTTCTCTCTGGGAATTTCGGAAGACGAAAACTGAGAATGCTCTGTGCAGTTTCCCTTCGCCCGCGTGCGCCGTGTGAAGATCAGACTGGCTGGTTGAATTGCCGTTTTGGTCGCAGAGAATGACGTGACGCATAGCGGGAGGGCAAAGAAGGGAAAGAGGGCAAAGAGGGAAAAGAGGTAGAGACGAACCGTTGGTGTCTCTCTGATAGATTCGGTCATTTTTTCCTGATTCGCAATCCCTCTCCCCTCCGCTCTACAACGGCGGTGTCTCCTTCCTTGATCTTTCCCTCAATGATGAGCATGGAGAGTTCGTCGAGGATTTCCGTCTGAATGAGGCGCTTGAGCGGCCGGGCGCCGAAGACCGGATCGTAGCCTTTCTCCGCGAGGAACGTCCTCGCGTCTTTGTCGACTGCGATCGTGATGCCCTTGTGTTCCAGTCTCTCCGAGACCAGCGCAAGTTGGAGGGCGACTATTTTTTTGATCATCTCCTCATCCAGACTTTCGAAGATGATGATGTCATCGATGCGATTCAGGAATTCCGGTCGGAATGCTGCACGGAGAATCTGATTGAGTTCTTCGTCCTCTGAGAAGACAGCGGAGAGAATCTTCCCGTTCTTCTTCCCCTTCCTCTCTTCCGCTCTCTGCCGGATGAGGTCACTTCCCAAATTGGAAGTCATGATGAGGATGGCGTTCTTGAAGTCCACGGTGCGTCCCTTGCCGTCCGTCAGCCGTCCGTCGTCGAGGACCTGCAGGAGGACATTGAAGACCTCCGGATGGGCTTTCTCGATCTCATCGAGGAGGATCACGGTGTAGGGATGCCTGCGGACGGCTTCCGTGAGCTGGCCACCCTCTTCGTAGCCCACGTAGCCGGGAGGGGAGCCGATGAGACGGGCGACACTGTGCTTCTCCGCGTACTCCGACATGTCGATGCGCGTGAGCATCTTCTCCGAGTTGAAGAGGAAGGCTGCGAGCGCTTTTGCGAGTTCCGTTTTGCCGACTCCTGTGGGACCGAGGAAGATGAAGGATCCGACGGGGCGGTTCTCCTCCTGGATGCCCGCGCGGCTGCGGCGGATGGCGTTCGAAACGGCTTTGATGGCCGCGCTCTGGCCGACAACGCGCTTTGCGAGTTCTTCCTCCATGTGTGCGAGTTTCGCCGTTTCTTCACCGAGCATCTTCGTGACGGGGATCCCCGTCCAGCGCGCGACGATCATCGCGATGTCCTCTTCGGTCACTTCCTCTTTCAGGAGCGCTCTATCCTTCTGCACCTTCGCGAGCGACGCCGATCCCTCTTTGATCTTCTTCTCCAGATCCGGGATGAGACCGTACGTGATCTCCGCAACCTTCTGGAGATCGCCAGCGCGTTCGGCGCGTTTCGCTTCCTCGCGGAGGCTGTCTCGCTTCGAGCTGCTCTCCTTGATCTGGTCGATGTACTTCTTCTCGTTCTGCCATCGTCCCTCCAGCGTTTTCTGTTCTTCCTTCAATCCGGAGAGTTCTTTCTCGACGTCCTTCAGTCGTTTCTTCGAGAGGTCATCCTTCTCTTTCTTCAAGGCCTGTCGTTCCACTTCCAGTTGCAGGATCGAGCGATCGATAGCATCGAGCTGGGCTGGTTTGCTGTTGACGGCGATGCGCAGGGCCGCCGCCGCCTCATCGAGTAAATCGATGGCTTTGTCCGGCAGGAAGCGGTCTACGATGTAGCGGTCCGAGAGCGTCACTGCGGCCACAACGGCGTTATCCTGGATGCGCACCCCGTGGTGCACCTCGTACTTCTCCTTGATGCCTCGCAGGATCGAAATGGCATCCTTGACCGAGGGCGGTTCGACCATGACCGGCTGGAATCGGCGTTCGAGCGCCGCATCCTTCTCCATGTACTTGCGGTACTCCTTCAGCGTCGTCGCGCCGATGGTGTGGAGCGCTCCGCGCGCGAGGGCGGGCTTGAGGATGTTGCCCGCGTCCATCGCCCCTTCGGCGGCACCCGCACCGACGATGGTGTGGAGTTCATCGATGAAGAGGATGATGTTGCCTTCGGAAGCCTCGATCTCCTTGATGACCGCCTTCAGACGGTCTTCGAATTCCCCGCGGTACTTCGTTCCCGCGATCATGGCGCCGAGGTCGAGTGCGAGGATCTTCTTTCCCTTGAGGGGGTCGGGGACGTCGCCGTCGATGATCTTCTTCGCGAGCCCCTCCACGATGGCCGTCTTCCCCGTGCCGGGCTCCCCCACGAGCACGGGATTGTTCTTCGATCTTCTCGAGAGGATCTGCATGATCCTGCGGATTTCATCATTCCTGCCGATGACGGGGTCGATCTTCCCGTCGTGTGCGAGGCGCGTGAAGTCCTGCGTGTACTTTTGGAGGGATTGATACTTTCCTTCCGGGTCAGCATCGGTCACCCGCTGGTGTCCGCGGATGCTCTGCAGTTCTTTCAGGATGTCCGCGCGGTCGATCTTCAGGATTTTTTTGACGTCGCTCTCGTCCAGGAGCGCGAGGAACAGGTGCTCGGTGGACACGTACTCGTCATGCATCTTGCCTGCCTCGCTCTCCGCCTGATCCAGCACCTTCCGGAGTTCCGGTGTGAGGTACGGTTGTGCTCCCCCTGAGACAGTCGGGAGCTTCAGGAGAGCTTCTTCCACTTTGGCTGCGATGCCTGAAGGGTCGATTTCCCGCTTCTCGAGGATGGTCGGGACCAGGCCCCCTTCCTGTTCGAGGAGGACCAGGAGCAAGTGGAGCGGGGAGAGCGCCTGATGATGGAGCTTTCCCGCGATCTGCATCATTCCCTGCACGGCCTCGGCGGCCTTCGTCGTAAAGTGGTTGAAGTCCATGGGGACAGTATAAAACAAGATCCGGCAACGTGCAGGACTGATTGTGTCCGACTTATTTTTGGGGTTTGAAATTGGCGGTAGGTGCCCCCCAAGTTGTGCTATTCCATCGCATCATGTGCCATCCGTCTGCACTCGCTGCATAAACAAAACCGCCAGACCTGGTGAAGAGGAGTGACGGTGTTTGTTTTGGTCATCACCTGGTGCGGCTTGCGCCGTATTCGACGATGACACAGACAGTATAGCAAAGTTTACATTATATTTCAATGCCAAACATTTGGCTTAATCAAACCTTTCATTAGCTCACAATGAGTGATATTATGAGTTATAGAATATTTCCCTATAACTCACAATGTCCTGGAACTGGCAAAAAAAAGATTGGCCGAACTTCACCTATGATGCAGGGCAACTGGAGTCTTTGGAACGAGAGTATGCCCGGCTGCTCGGGACGGTGACAGGCGCGATGAAGCATCTGAAAGATTCAGAGAAAGACCAGATCGTCGTGCAGCTCCTCAGTACGGAAGGGGTGAAAACCGCGGAGATCGAAGGAGAGTTTCTTGATCGGGACAGCGTGCAATCATCCATACGGCGGAAACTCGGACTCTCGACGGTTCAACGGAACGTGCAGCCCGCAGAGGCCGGCATGGCAGGCATGATGGTGGCTGTGTACAGGGAATATGTTTCTCCGCTGACGAAACGCGAGCTCGATCGTTGGAACGCCGCACTGATGCAGGGGAGGATCGACTTGGGGCGCATCGGCTCGTACCGCACGCATGAGGAGCCAATGCAGATCGTGTCCGGCGGCATTGGCAATGAAACAGTGCACTTTGAGGCGCCGCCATCGAAAGATGTAGCGCGGCACATGACATCCTTCATCCGCTGGTTCAATGATTCTCTCAAGACAGTGCCTCCGCTCACTCGAGCGGGGATCGCACACTTGTATTCTGTCTCTGTTCACCCCTATGAAGATGGTAATGGACGCATGGCGAGAGCTTTGGTTGAGAAAGCGCTCTCGCAATCCATTGGAGCGCCGGCGCTCAGCGGAGTCTCACGGCACATTGCTGTGAAGAAATCGCTGTACTACGATGCGCTTGAGCGAAACAATCAGGATTTGGAGATCACCGACTGGCTCCTCACGTTTGGCAGAATTCTCATCGCAGCCAAGCAATATGTGCTCGGTTCCGTTGAGCGTGTGCTGCAGAAGGTTTCGATCTATAGCCGGTGTGTTTCGGGACTGAATGAACGCCAGAAGAAGGTGATCGATCGGCTTTTCGAAGCAGAGCCGGAGGGCTTTGTCGGCGGGCTCAGCGCCGGGAACTACATCAGCATGACCAAGGCTCCACGCGCAACTGCTACACGAGACCTGCAGAAATTGGTGGGTCTTGGGATTCTCCGCATGACCGGGCAGCGACGTCATGCGCGGTACTGGCTTCCTGAACTATCGCGATAAAGACACGATCTTCGATACAAGAGCTACTCCTGGAGCAGAAACCAGCACTGATTCTGAATGTCCTGGCTCAATCGGTGGCAGTCCACGTGGGAGAGGACACCGAGATAGGACTGGAGCGACTGTTCGACACTTTCCGGCGGAAGCCGTCCCGCTTTGCAGTTCTCGATACGCTCCATCAGTTTGCGCATCATCCGCCGCTTCGTTTTCGTGCGGAGAACGCGATGGTGCGGCAGGAGCACATAGCCGAGGAAGTCGATGCCTTGGCGGTATTTTCGGATCGTCACCTTGTGCGGGTGAAGATCAAGATGGAGCCGTTCCTTGAGAAAAGAGCCAATGGATGAGAGGACTGTCCGCAGCTTCTCTTGTGTGGCAGCGACAACCACGAAATCGTCCGTGTATCGGACGAAATGTTTGATGTGAAGCGTGTGTTTGATGAACTGATCGAACTCGTTCAAGTAAATGTTCGCGAAGAGCTGCGAAGTGAGATTGCCGCTGGGGATGCCCTTTCGTTGGCAGATCGTTGGGTCCGCCGTGAAGCTCTCGATGATTTCACGGAGGAGCTCCAGTGTCTTCTCATCCTTCACGCGCTTGCCGAGAATCCCGAGGAGGACAGAGTGATCGACGGAGGCGAAGAACTGATGAATGTCGCACTTGAGCACGAAGCAGTGACGGGTGGCATTGCGGCTGACGCTCCTGAGCATCCGATCTAGCGCATCCACCGCCCGATGGGTCCCTTTGCCCTTCCGGCAGGAGAAGGAATGCGCGATGAACGTGGGCTCGAAGATAGGGTTGAGCACGGAGAAGACGGCATGGTGCAGGATGCGGTCACGGACACTCGCTTTGTGGATTCGGCGCTGCTTGGGATCGCAGATGGTGAAGGCGCTATAGGGCTGATGCCGATAGGTTCCTGCGAGAAGCTCCCGGTGCAATCGAAAGAGGTTCTGTTCCAGCTTCCGCTCGAAATCCTGTACATCCTTTCGCCCCTGCTTACCCTTACAAAACTCCTCCCACGCCGTGAAGAGGTTTTCCGTGGAGATGATCCGTGCGAAGAGGCTACGGTGAATCCGCATTGCGGCATTGTAGACGCTTGCCGTTGCTGGTTTCGACGGGATTGACAGACCGTATATTAGGTTATACATTATATCTTGGTGTTCTTTCAGAGCATCGTCAAAGTTTTGGATGAGACAAGCATCCTGCGTCCCCTTGGGGGCATAGGCTGCTTGTCTCATTTCCGAGCGAGCCCGCTTACAAAGCGGTAAAGCCTTTTGTAAAGGAGGTGTGCGATGGCAAAGACCATTGCGAACCAACTGAGTCCAAGTCAAGTCCTTGGCCGCGCTGCCACGCTGCTGCGACTGCTGGAGGAAGATGGGTTGCCCTACGACGCATGGCAGCTCCCCATCGATGCTCCGCAGAAGCGCAAACTGCTCGTCACCTACTGGGTGGCGGGGATGCCCCCACCACTCGCCCCGCCCTGCATCCACGACGCAAAGACCGTCTGCGACACTCTGGGATTCCCCAACACCTGCAAGGAGAAGGAGGCGCCCAAGGCTGCCGACGGCGAGGTCGTCGTGTGGTACGGCGGCTGGACGCTGAATGAGTTGGTGACGACCGGGAAGGTCGTCAATTACCTTTCCAGCGAGCAGGGAGCTTGGAAGGCGCCCGCTGGCTACTACCTCACGCGCATCCCCGTCCCGGAGAGCAACCGTATGACGCCCGACGAGCACGTCGAGCTCTTGGCGCAGCAATACGCTGCGCTCAAAGAGCTCCCGACGCCGGTCGGCGCGGTCGCGCTGGCCGTGCATCTCGGCGTCACAGGGCAGGACCTGTTGCGTGGCGACTTCTGCGCTTGCGCGGAGGCGCTCCCGCTCGGTTACCGCGCCGTACTCCTCGTCTACGATGGCCGCGTGAGCGTCAACTACTGGGATGGCCGCCGTGACGACAGCGTCTTCTTCGGGGCTGCTCGGCAGTCCTGAACTTTGGCATCTTGAGGGCTTGTGCCTTCTTGATACCTTGAACCTCCGCGACGATTTTTTCGCGGGGGTTCATTTTTGATACACTGCATCCGTGCCTCGCTCTTGTAGTCGGGATCATGGTTCCGTCTCGCGACGCATCTCGTCTCTGCAACCACCGAAGCTAGAGCCTCGGTGGAAACTCACCGGAGTATCGCGTCTCTACGGAGCACGGTAGCGAGTGGGCTCAGATGAAGGAACTTCTTGCTCATTCTCAGCGGAGGTACTCCGCATCAGATGCGGGGTTGCTCCCGAATGAAATACAGGAGGAAGAGGACATAGGCCGCAAGGCAGTAAACTTCGACCTCTGGTGCTCCCAGATGGGAATGAGCAAAACAGCGCTCCCGAACGGTAACCGCGCCGAACTCAACGTCAACGATGGCCGCGTGAACGTCAACAACTGGAATGGCAACCGTAACGACAACGTCTTCTTCGGGGCTGCTCGGAACTTCCTTCTTACCGGCTCGAACTACTCTCTCCTGATGAGTCAGACGGAGGGAGAGTTTTTTGTTCTTTCACCGACTTCATCCATCCGCCGAGCATCCTTCCGATCTCATCGACGATCTCCTGCAAGAGCAAACACTTTTTCAGATCAAGCAGCTTCGTGTCTTTCGTGAGTCGGAGGAAGATTCGCAGCATGTTGAGCTTCGCACTCACCCGCTCAAGGTGCGGGAGCTTCTCGGCTTTGGAGAGCTGGCTGGCGAAGAAGATGCCTTCGATACTGTCGAGGATCAGGTTCTCCGCCCGCTGCCAGAGGGTGTAGCGATCCGCTTTCGACACGATGCTGCGAAGACCGTGAAAGGTCTTGTAGAGTTCGTAGGCCATGCGGAGGATGGGGATGTCGAGGTCGTCCATGTGTTCATTATCCTCCAGTGATCGCCTTGAGGAATATGAAACCTCGCTCCAGAATTGCAGAGCGAATTTGGAGCGGGTTACTGGAAATCATTACAACCGCTTGCCCGGCGTAGCCCCGAGCGAAGTCGAGGGGCGAAGTCGGGTGATGTTTCCTGCTAGGAGTCTGTGTCTGCGAAAGGTATTTTTTATGTGATGATCTATCAATGGGTCACATCTTCTTGGGGTATTTCTTGGGGTACCTCTCTTCCATCCCTCTCGCTCGGGATCACAATGTGTGTCTCAAATTCTTTGGAATAGAGTCCCCCTATTTGCTGGATGGCATCTCTCAGTTCTTGTAGGCCGTAAAAGAACCTTTCTGGATCCGCAGGTGCCTTTCTCTCTTGGAAGGCGACGAATGCCATGACGAGCAATTCCATCCCCCTCAGTACCCGTTTCTTCAGGGAACGTTCCTGCCTTTCGCGCTCTCTCTTATCCTTCCTTGCAGATTGCGTCGGCTCTCTTGGCAAGAGGTCACGGATTTCCTCGAGGTGATCCACGAGAAACTGATGAATTTCCGCATCCATTTGCTCGAAATCGCTCCGGGCATCCTCCACTGCAGACGACGTTCCATCGATTGCCGCATCCGGCGAAATGTCTTCCTCAACATCGAACGTATCAGACGATGTCGAGAAGTCGACTGCAATGCGCTCGAGTATTTCATGGAGCACTTCTCCAATGGCATTCACGCGTTCGTGTCTGGGAGTAGCGAATTTCATCGCCCCCCTGACAATGGCTTGCACGCGTTTATTGCCTTGGTCTGTTTCTGCAGCTGTGTGCATCAGGCGTAAATTGTGTTCCGCCTCCGTTTTCATGAGGGTGAGGAGCGTGGTGTTTGCCGGCACCGGATCGCCGTTCCCTTGCGGTTGCAGGCGTGTACGGAGTCCCCTTGTTTCTGCTTGTAGTTGACGTATGTGGCTCATGAGTTGCTGCAGCTCGGTGCGCGCCCATTGCCGGGTCTGCGGCATATCAAGTGTAAAATTGTTCTTGTTCACGAACGCTACCAGTTCGTTGCGGCAGAGAGTGATACTGTGCAGACAGTCATTGCACTCCTGCAGTGCCGCGGATAACTCCTGAAGCTGCACTGCTTGCCGTATAGTCTCCACGTGTTCCCCGATCGTATCAACGTCTCGCAGAAGTTCCTGAAGACAGTGTTCGATGAAATGCATGAATGGCATTCGTACACTCCGTAGAAATGCAGTCATTTTGGAGTATAAATTCGGATTGTAGGAATTCTCTTGTGTCGTAGCATCTTCGCGAGGGAGGACGCTGTCCAATGCCGCAGGAAACGCGGTGTCGTTCTCTGAAAGAGATGCTCTGAGCGCTTCTTCGGTCATTGACATCGTCTCTCGTAAGCTCTCGATGTCCGCTGCTTCTAATTCCTGGTGTGGAGTACCCGATCCGGTTTCCGTGTGTGGGTGGGTATTTCCTTTGAGGAGGCGTTTTCCCCTTCTTCGTTGCCATGCGATAAGCGTGTGGACTTTTGCAGCACCAAGTTCTTGTCCCGTTTCCGTAAACACCCATTCCCGGTTATCGGATGTCCGCTGAATGACGTATCCTTTTGGAGGTAAAAAGCCTGTTGGCAGATCAAATTTCTCTTTCGACACGAATGTAATATAACAAAAATGTACATTATGTCAAAGGTTATGAAGCGGATTTCTTCGGCTTATCCTCGCACTGCTCGGATTCGCTCAAGGCAAAATTCACAGGAGCGGGCCGCCCGCAGGCGAGTCGCCAACGGGTTCCTGGAAACTATGACAACTGGGATGGGTCTGGCTAGGAGTTCGTGTCCATGAGAGAGAAAATATCTTCAACTGTTTCTTCGGGGGTCTGGGCGCTGGTATCCAGATAATTTTCTGCACCAATAGACTTCTTCGCGCTCTCAAATTCCTTGTATACAGCCGCGATACGGTCGGGACCCGTTGTCCAACATTCCCTATCCCTGTCTCTTTTGATGAGCTCTGCTTGAGATGGAAAGAGCACCATCATTGCAAAGCTATCTCCGAATTCTTTCTTGAACATCTCGGCAAAATTTTCGTATTCTCCAAAAATGATATAGTCCACAATTACACTTTTCCCTGTATTGATTAGCTCTTTGGCTTTTTGAAGAATTTTTCTATGTGCTTTCTTGAGCATCTCCTTATTTTCTGGAAGCCACTGATCTCCGTCTGGGAAAAATTCCGTATCTTCCCTATCGCCATCCACACATACAAAGTTACGGTCTCGCGCGATCATTTTGGCAATAGTGGATTTTCCGGCTCCGCCTGGACCTGTGATGAGGAGTACTTTCGGCACGATTGAATTGTATCAGATGTATTACCGGTTAGGGTCACTTTGGTGCAATGTGCCGGAATCGAATCGAAGTGCCTGAACCTGATTTCAAATACCTTTCGAACGCGATTGCCCGTTTCTCATCTTTAAAACCACAAAACCATTCAACATGCCAAGGACATAAATTCTTTGTGGCTGATACCGAACCCTCATTATGTTCGTTCAGGCGCGACCTTACGTCAGCCGTATGACCGATATATTGTTTTCCCGATGTATTTCTTAGGATGTACACGTAGTGCCACATAAGTGGTGGATTGTATGTGAATCAGACCGGCCTGCCAACCGAAGCAGCAGGGATACAGCGAAAAGGCCAGCCTGCGCTCACCTGCGGTGAGCTTCGGTCGGCAACCTGCTGCGCAGGTTGGAGCGGGTAACGGGGATCGAACCCGTGTCCTCAGCTTGGAAGGCTGATGCACTACCATTGTGCTATACCCGCTTGAATGAATGGGGGTCACTACCATTGCTTGCTGGCCGTAGTCCCGCATGTGCGGGACGAAGGTTGGTGCTATACCCGCATGCAGCCGGAGATTACAAAGAAGACAAAGAGTACAAAGATGACAAGGATCGCGGCTAGCTTAATCATTCCTGTGTTCCTTGTGAAGCTTTGAGAATGGCTTTCCGGATGCGCTCTGGGTGCGGCTTCGTCCATGGATGACACGAGAGGAGACGCTTCATGAGGAGGATGCCTCCTCTGATCAATCCTCGTTCGCTGATCACTTGCCTTCCGTAATCCGAGCATGTCGGTTCGTGAGGGCAATAGCCCAGTGGGTAGAGATGCTTCAGGGGGCCATGATCAGGGGAGAGTGTTGCCTGATAGACACCGATGGCTCGGATGGCAAGAGAGCGGGGGAGCCCTTCGACTGAGCTCAGGGTAAAGCGCCAGAGGGGAGAGGCAAATTTGCGCATGGGAAACTTCGGCGGTACGCTTCACTCTACACTTCTCCTCTTCTCTTATGGTGACGATGGATCAGATTCTCTTCGGCCTCGAAATTGCCGTAGCGGTCATGCTGATCGTGCTTCTCTATCACGCACTCTTCATTGTCGTGGATCTTCGCAAGATTATGCGGAGGATCGAAGACATCACGGGGCACGTGGAAGATGTCATCATGAAGCCGCTCAACATGGCTGACCTCATTCTCCAGTGGATCATCGAGCGTATCGACTCTGATCGCAAGAACAAGAAGGAGAAGAAGAAGCATGGCGGGAGCGAAGTTCTCAAATGATTTCCCATGGCAAAGCCCGTCGATTCATCGGCTGAAGAGCGTCTCGTGCGGAGTGTCGATGCGCTGAATACAACACTCTGTGAGACGAATTATTTGACGCGGATGCTCTGGGTCAACTTCCTCAAAGGCATTTTCTACGGCATGGGTTTCCTGATCGCCCTCGCCCTCGCCGTTCCGCTGGCCGTTTCGCTGCTGCGCTCGGTGGACTGGGTTCCGATCATAGGAGATTTCCTCACAGAAGTGGCTGTGTGGATCGAGAAGGCACAAATCAGATAAGACCCCCTCATTATATGATTGGCTGCCGATCGATGAAGACCCGGATGAAGAAACGTTTCAAAATATCGTACGACGCTTCGAAGAGCTGCGTGAGCAGCGCATTCAGGCGCCGGATGCGGGCGTAGAGCTCGTTGATGCGATAGGCCATGCCGGGTTTCGTGATCCGGCGCGCGGCCTTACGGATCTCCTGCTGCAATTCCTTCACTTCCTCTTTGATGTGCTGCTGGAGCTTCACGCGCACGACAGAAAGCTCCTGCGGGATGCGGGCGATGGCTTCTTCGCGCAGCGAAATTGTCTTTTTTGTCTGCGCCGTTTTGCCGGAAGCGGATCCGCCGAGGTCACCGGATTTATCCTCGACTATCCGTTCGCTCGGCGCACTTTCACTCATCGCATTGATACTTGCGAGGATGTCCCCCAGCTCTTTGGGCTGGACGACGACGAGACCGCTCCTCTTGTCGCCGCTCTCGAGAGGGTGTGCCTTTTCGATGACGTTCGTTTGCGTCATTGTGGCTCTATTCTCTCATAAATGAGAGGAAAGAGCAATTGTGCATCTTTTCTTCCCGGGGCATTCCGACATTCCTTCAGGCAGTCTTGGCTGCACCCGAAACGGTCACGGAGAGTTCGTGCAGGAAGATCGAGGAGTAGGCCATGAGGATCATGGAGATGATCGAATACACGATTCCACCGACGATGCCTCCGAGCGGTCCCGTGAACAGGGCAACGACCATGCCGAGGACAACACACACGATGCCGACGACCAGTCCGTTCCCGAAGATCTTCCCCCACTGGCCTTTGGTGCGTTGATAACTCATGCGGGCGCTATCGAATACTCCCTTCTTCTCGGTGAGGAGGATCACCGGAGCGAGAGCGAAGCGCGGTCCGAGGACAATGGCGACGATGAATCCGATGAAGGGGATCCAGAGGAATAACCGCAGGAAGAGCCAGAGGTTCAGTCCCAGCATGGGGAGGATGGAACGACCCGTTTCCTGCCAGAGGGCACCGGCATCGGATCCTTTGCCGGGGACGAGGAGGAAGTAAGCGAGAGCGGTGCTCATGAGGAGCCATGCGAGGAAGACACCCGCGATTGCCCCGCGCATGCCGGTTCCGAGGATGCCCGATGCCAGAGCAACGGCCTCTCCCCCCTGAAATTGATTTGCCAGGTTCGCCATCTCCGCCGCCAGTTCTTGTGCGGCCTCAGGATCTCCGCTCCGAGCGCGTTCCTGGATCGCCTGGAGCCGATTCTGGTCGATGCCGATCTGATCCATCACATCCTGTGTTTTTGCTCCTACCCACTGTTGTGTGGCGATTCGCGCGCCTCCGAAGAGGATGCCGAAAACAATGGCACCGACGAGAATGGGCATGAAGAATTTTCCGGAGATCGCGAACGCATCGCTCATGAGTGTGCCGAGAGTTTTCATGGGGAGAGTGGGGAAGATTTGTTCCAATGATATGCTCTGTTTTCTCCTCCTGCAAAATCAATATGGAGTGCATAGGTTCAGATACATATTGCACTCCTTGGGTCAGCAATGACCTATGGGAAGAGGACGATTTCTACCGGCATTCAAGGGCCTGAGGTTCACAACCTGCTACAACAATGCAGTACGGTGGAGCCATATGGTCACCGATA
>JAZDOT010000045.1:0-26406 GCA_043798355.1 Candidatus Peregrinibacteria bacterium | reverse complement strand
CACGCCCGAGGCCATGCTGACCAACGACTGGCAGGTCGCCGACGGCCGCTCCATCAACCAGGACGACATGGACCGCAACCGGCGCGTCTGCGTGCTGGGCACCGACGTGGCGCGGAAGCTCTTCCCGCGCGTCGACCCGCTGGGCCAGGAGATCAAGGTCGACGGCCTGCGTCTGGAAGTCATCGGCATTTTCACCCCCCTGGGCGAATTGTTCGGGCAGTCGCGGGACAACTTCGTGGCCACGCCGATCTCCACCTACCAGGCCCAATACGGCAAGACCAGACGCAGCATCAACATCACCGTCATGGCCCACAGCGTCGTCACCTACAACCGCACCATCGACGCGGCCATCGGCCACATGCGCACCATCCGCAAGGTGGCGCCGGGCGAGGAGAACGACTTCGACATCTTCTCCAACGAGTCGCTGATCTCCCAGGTAGGCCAGATCACCCAGTACGTGCGTTTGGGCGCCATCGTCATCGCTTTCATCGCCCTGCTGGCGGCCGGCGTCGGCATCATGAACATCATGCTGGTATCGGTCACCGAGCGCACGCGCGAGATCGGCATCCGCAAGGCCATCGGCGCCAAGAAGCGCGACATCCTCCTGCAGTTCCTCGTCGAGTCCATGGTCCTCTCTCTGCTCGGCGGGATCATCGGCATCCTCCTCGCGTTCGTCGGCTCGTGGATCGTTTCGAAGTACGCGAGCCTGGATGCATCCATCACGCTCTCGCCTGTATTCCTCGCCTTCTTCTTCTCCATCTTCGTCGGGATCTTCTTCGGCGTGCTTCCGGCATGGAAAGCGGCGAAATTGCGGCCGATCGAGGCGCTGAGGTATGAATGAGAGAGTGTACAAACGTACACCATAACATTTTTCCTGATCGCGCATCAGAAAAAACTTGGCCCGCCACGATTGGGCTGATAGAGTTACAGCATGACATTGATGACGATCCAAGAAGCAACCAAATGGGCAACCGCGTTTCTGAAGGAAGATATCTCCTCCTCCAATATTTCCTACCTCGTACAGTATGGAAAAGTGAAGAAGTACGGAGACAATGGAACAACAAAAATCGCTTTAGAGGATCTCAAAAAATATTACATGAGTTATAGGGGAAAACGTGAAGTGGACTGGAAAAAAATACTGGGCAACGATCTCAATTGGGGGCTGTCCTTCGATCACCTCCGCGAGAGAGACACAACCAAGCACGTCCATCGTTTACACCCATACAAAGGCAAATTTATTCCTCAGCTCGTTGAGTACTTCCTCGACACGCACACCGATGATTTTAAAAAACAGGTCTTCTTCCAAAAAGGGGACATTGTTCTCGACCCCTTTCTCGGCTCAGGAACGACATTGGTTCAAGCAAACGAGCTGGGAATTCATGGAATCGGCATCGACGTCTCCCGATTCAATTGTGTCGTCGCTGGCTGCAAAGTACAAACCTATAATTTGGAAAAATTGGAGGAAGCAATTGAAGCAATGAAAAAAACTGTGGCACATCTCGAAGACGACGCACACATCCAAGCATTCGAGAAGGAACTCCTCGCTGAGCTCTCCGTTTTCAATGCGCGGCACTTCCCCTCTCCGCAATTCAAATACAAAGTGTATCGCAAAGAAATAGAGGAAGAGAGCTATGCGCAGACAAAAGAACGGATGTTCCTTCCCGTCTATCAGGCACTCCTGAAGAAATATAAGATTCAGATCCAACACAGAACAAGAGGATCGTTTTTAGACATTTGGTACCTCGACAGTGTGCGCCGCGAAATCGACGCAATGTTTGCCTTCGTCAAAAAGCAGCCGGATCGCAACATCAAGGAACTGTTGGCCGTCATCCTCAGCCGAACGGCTCGTTCCTGCCGCGCCACCACCCACAGTGATCTCGCCACACTTAAAGAACCTCAACGAACGACCTATTATTGCTTCAAGCATAAAAAAATCTGCAAGCCGCTCTTCTCACTGCGCAAAATGCTGGAATGGTATGCCACTGATACACTCACACGCATTCGATGCTTCTCCTCCATCAAAACACCCTCTCTCCATTGTATTATTTCTGGAGATTCCCGCTCCGCGGACATTGCGACTCTTGTGAAAGCTCATGCCCCGTCATTGGCTCCGATCTTCAAAGAGCAAGGGGTTCGCGGCATATTCTCTTCGCCTCCCTATGTAGGACAAATCGATTACCATGAACAACACGCCTACGCATACGATTTATTCGGATTTGAGCGCAAGGATGCGCTGGAAATAGGACCGCTCTGCAAAGGACAAACCCAAGAGGCGCGGACATCTTACACCGAAGGGATCGCTGCGGTCTTAAACAACTGCAAGAGATGCCTTACCAAGGATTACGATGTCTTCCTCGTCGCCAACGACAAGTGGAATCTCTATCCGACGATTGCCGAGGAAGCGGGTATGAAGATTGTCAACACATTCAAAAGGCCAGTGCTGAATAGAACAGAACGCGATAGAAATCCCTATGCGGAAACTATTTTCCATATGAAAGAATATCGATAGATTGTTCCTATGCCACTCAGCTCATCTTTACAGGCATCGATCCGTCGCTTCTTGAAAAAGAAAATATTGGCCAAAGTGGATGCGTATTCACTGGATGAGGAAGACGCCTCGAAACCATTCCAGTACGCTCTGTTCACGAAGAAAGGTTACTTGGTGAAAGGGTTCATTCACGGCTGCGAAACTGCTCTCGGTAACTGGCATGAACATATAGCGAAAATCATCGCGGAAGCGAATTTTTCAATCGCAAAAAAATTGCAAGGAAAAGAGAGGCTCCATGGAGTTGTCACGATAAAGGCCGATAGCGCCATTTCCGAAATCTTGAGCGGATTGGACAGCGCAACACATCAACCGAACTATGAGAAAGAAAAAGCAACAATCATGAGAGTAGGCAGGATCGGTCGTACAGTGAAACGTGTGCAAACCGTCGATCTGTTCTTAGTGACGAAGACTGGACAAGAGATCTACGTAGAAATCAAGGGACCGAAGCCGAATAAGAATGAAATGCGGGCGGCAAAAAGAGATTTACTGGAGATCCTCGCCATGCGAGCGGCCAAGCAGAAAAATGTGCATGCCTTTCTTGGAATGTATTACAACCCCTACGCTCCACAGGAGTACCAACGCTGGACATGCCTTAAGTTCTTCGATCCAGGCGAAGATTTTCTCATCGGAAAAAGTTTCTGGGATTTTCTGGGTGGGAGAGGGGCATACGAAGATCTGATCCACATCTACGAAACAGTCGGCGAGGAGATCCGACCAGTTTTGGAAAAGAAGCTGAAGAGCTTACGATGAATCTGCGCTTTTGACTTCTCTCCACCCTTCAGCGAGAATGGGGAATTGCCCCCTATGAACTCTCTTTGGATCGCCATCGGCAGTTTCGCCCTTCTGATCCTCGCTCTCGAATGGAGCATGTTTCGGATCTTCTGCATAAAAACCTGTCGATTGCGCTTCCCTGCGGAAACGGATTCCATGCTCCTGAAGTTTTTCACGAAAATCCGCATACGCATCTTCGCCGTGTGCCACTCCGTCCTCCTCCTCGCAATCGTCATCGTCTTCTACGTGCTCCTATGGTGAAGAAAAATTCCTGTTCGCCGGCGGAAGTGGATTTTCAGGGCAAAGACCCGGGGGAAACCTTCCAGTTCTACTTCCATCAGCACTGGATCCGGCTGCTCTTGCCGTTCGTGAAGCTCATCGTCTGGAATATCCTCATCTTCGTCATCGGCGCATTGATCTTCGCGACGCCGACCATCGCGGACATCAACACCCGACGCATCATCCTGATCTTCATGACGCTCTTCTTCCTGATCGCACACTTCGAGTTCCTGGTGCGCTTCTACCGCTACTTCCTGAAGTTCTTCGTCGTCACCGACCGCAAGATCCACCGCATCAAGAAATCTCTCATCGCCGTCGACGATCACCAGAGCATCGACCTGTGGGTACTGCAGGATATCAATAAACTGCAACACGGGATCATCCAGAACATCCTCAAGTTCGGCAGTCTTGAGCTGGAAGCGCAGGAAACCATCATGCGCATCCACTTCATCCCGAAAATCGCGGAGAAGTACGAGCGCATCATGCGACTCCGGGAACAGGCGCGGGAATTCTCGGCAGGAGCGGCACAGGCACCGTGGAGGAAGCCATAGTCAAACATTCTCTGGTGGTCTCAATAGCCCTTGCCCTATTGCCTTACGTCCATGAACTGTCCAGAAATCTTGGAGACACAACACTAACGGGATCGCATCACCGAGCGCACCCACCCGATCACGCCCGGCAGGAGAGAAACGGCAATGATGGCGAGGATGACGAGGGAGAAGTTCTCCTGCACGAATGGAACGGAACCAAACAGGTATCCGGCGCCGACGAAGATGGCCACCCACAGGATGCCGCCGAGAACGTTGTAAGCGAGGAATGAGCCATACGTCATGTTCCCGATGCCGGCCACGAACGGCGCGAACGTGCGGATGATCGGCATGAAGCGCGCGATGACGATGGTCTTGCCGCCATGCCGCGCATAGAACTCCTGCGTTTTCTGCAGATGATGCCGGTTGATGAAACGTGAATTCATCCTCTCGACCACGTGACCGAAACGGGCTCCGATTCCAAAATTCACCGAATCGCCGACGATGGCGGCAACCGAGAGGAGCACGATGGAGAGCGCAGGATCGAGGAGGCCTTTCCCTGCGAAGGCTCCGACGGCGAAGAGGAGGGAATCCCCCGGCAGAAACGGCGTCACGACGAGCCCAGTCTCGCAGAAAATGACACAGAAGAGGAGCAGGTACGTCAGCGTGCCGTACTGCTGCAGAATGGCCCCCAAGTGGACATCCACATGAAAGAAGAGATCAACGATGGAGGAGAGCGCATCCATGGGAATCGAACGGGAGCGTACACGGATCAGGCGCACTCCGGAAGTCCAGAAGAGCACCGGCATCTTGCTTTTCGAAGACACACGCTTACCATGCAGACAATCGACCAGTACGCCGACTTTTCCCTATGCTCTTCCAAAGTTCTGTTTTCCTCTTCTGGTTCTTGCCAATCGTCGTTGGGGCCTACGCACTCCTCCCGAAGTTCCGCACGGGGCTTCTTCTCTGCGCGAGTTACATTTTCTACGCGTGGTGGAACCCCCTCTTCGTTCCACTCCTGCTCTTCTCCACCTTCCTCAATTTCACCGTGGGAAGGCGGCTGGCAGATGCGACTTCCAGGCATCGAAAAAATGCATGGCTCACGCTCGGGCTCCTCATCAATCTCAGCATGCTCGGTACGTTCAAGTACTATGGATTTCTCGCTGAGACGCTCCAAACCGTCTTTGGAAGCCAGATGCTCCCCCCCTTCTCCATCGCTCTGCCGCTCGGCATCTCCTTCTTCACCTTCGAAGGCATCAGCTATCTCATCGACATCCGGCGCGGGGCTTGCCCAAGCAGAAACTGGAAGGAATTCGCCCTGTTCGTGTCGTTCTTCCCGCACCTCATCGCAGGACCCATCATCCGGTTTCCTGCCATCGCCACGCAGTTCGCCCCCCACGAGGAACCGTGGCGTGAGAAGGCGGAAGGTCTTTACCGGTTCACGCTGGGCATCAGCAAGAAACTCCTTCTCGCCGACCTCCTCGCGGTGATCGCGGATGCATCCTTCAAATCACCGGCGCAATCCGCGCTCTCGGCGTGGATGGGGCTCTTCGCATACAGCTTTCAGATCTACCTCGATTTCTCGGCCTACACGGACATGGGCATCGGCCTCGCGCTCCTCTTCGGCTTCCGGCTGCCGGAGAATTTTAATTGCCCGTATTTCTCCGCGAGCGCGACGGAGTTCTGGAGGAGATGGCACATGACCTTATCCGGCTGGTTCCGCGACTACGTCTACATCCCCCTCGGCGGGAGCCGCCGCTCGCTCCCGCGCATCGTCCTGAACATCATCATCACGTTCACGCTCTCCGGTCTCTGGCACGGCGCGCGGTGGGGCTTCGTGCTCTGGGGTCTGTACTACGGCATCCTCCTCGCGCTTGAGCGCGTCATCGGCCTCGAGCGACTGGAGCGACTCCCCCTCCTCCCGCGCAGGATCATGACGTTCCTCCTCGTCACCCTCGGATGGATCTTCTTTCGCTCCGTGACGATGCATGATGCAGGAACATTCGCCGCATCGCTCATCGGATGGTCGAGCATTTCCTCCTCTGTCCCCGCACTCTGGAGCATTCTCGTCCTCGCGATTGCCGGACTGTTCGTTCTCCTTGAACCCTGCATCCCCCGCATCCCCAAAAAATTCACCCTCCCCTTGGGATGCGTCTTCGGCTCCCTCGCCGCACTCTGCCTTCTCATCGCGCTCGGCGTCGAGAGCTCCCCTTTCATCTACTTCCAATTTTAGAATGTACTGTCTCCATGACAGACCGCGGCTCTTCTGCACACTGATCGCCTGCGCGTTCGCCCTCCTCATCGGCATCGATCGTCTCGCGCCGATCGTGCTCCCGCCGCAGGCCTATCATTTCCGCCCATGGATCTACATGACGGGCGCTTTTCGCTATGACCAACCGCGCAAGAATGAACGCATGGTGATGAACGGTTACGGCGACCTCGCAAATATGCTGGGAGTACCGAAGTACAGGATCGTCCGACCTTTCGTATGGACCAATGACGCATACGGATTCCGCAATACCACTGCGACACAGCATGATCGCGCGGACATCGTGGTCATCGGGGACTCCTTCATGGCAAATGCCGCGGACAGCGATGAAACTGCCTTCGTCACGCAGCTGCAATCGAAACGCCAGAGCTCCGTCACGGCCGCGGTTCCGCTCGACATGTCGCGGTTCCTGGCCGAACAGCGCTTCCTTCAGGCGCCGCCGAAGATCGTCATCTGGGGCAGAGTGGAACGGAATCTGAGCGGCGATAATGGGGAAATCCAGAAGCTCTGGAGCGATACGTCGTGCTTCTCGGATCCGCCTTCCGTTCTGACACAAGCCAAACGAATCGTGAAGAGCGGCATCGGCGGTTTCGTTGAATACGCGCGCCTCTCCGTCGTGAACCGTTTCTCGAACCAAATGATCAAGCTCCTCGTCTATCGGATCACCGGTTCCCCGCTCGATAGCGAAGTTTGGCTGCATGAAAATCCCGCACAGATGCTCTTCCTCAGAAAGGGGGCGCAATTGGCTGAGCGAAGCGCGGACAAGCGGGGATACGACCAAACCGTACAGGCCGTCGCTCACGCGCGGGAGTGCCTCGCGAAGCGCGGGACAACCCTCATGTTCCTGCCCATCCCGGACAAGGAACACATCTATTCCTCGTTCGCAGGAATCGTGCCTCCGAAAGAGGATCCACTGCAGCGAATGATCGATCTCACACAGAAAGAGAACATCGAAGTTGTTTCTCTCCTCAGACCATTCCTGCGAGAAAAAACTCATCTCCTGTACTGGCCGGATGACACCCACTGGAACGCAGAGGGCATCCGCATCGCAGTAGAAGCGACGACTGCAGTCCTGGATCACATGGAGATTCGTTGACTGAGGTAGCGCCTTTCTTCCTGCCAGACAGCCCGTCCCATGCGCGTCCCGCGCATGGCGTGAAGCAAAGAGCCATGCTCGCGCGTTTCCACGGAGCAGGGGGAAGTGACACTGTGTTTCCCATGCATGGGCTGGAAGCCCATGCGACGGGCTATCCTCCGCAATATTCAATTCGTCTGCGCAATGACTACAACGTAATTCTTGCCATAGACCTTCGCGCACTTGGGGCACGTCGTATAGAAGTAAAGAATTTTTTTTGGTTCCTTGCCCTTCGCGCGGAGGAACTTGGTGAGCTCCCGCGCCCAGAGAGGCGCATTGTAGTACGGACCTTCGAATACGCGGGTATACATCGTCCCCGAGAACGTCGCCATTTCGGCACCGGGGACATCCTTCGTCACGGCAACGTAGAGATCGCTCCCCCACCAGGATTTTTCGTCCGAGAGCCACAGTGGCGGGACCGCGAGCGCCTGTACAGCCCCGATCTTCTCCATGACCCTCTTCATCACCGCGCCGAAGCCGATGGGAATCCGGAGGAACGCGCGGACATGCTCCTTCACGAAGCGCTTATTCGACCATGTCATCTCCTTGTCCTGCCAGGGAGCGGGATCGAAGCGCGGGCAGCAGCCGGTTTCAGGTTTCTCGGGAGGTGGGAGGTTCATGGAGACATGATAACACACTCCTTGCCTTCATTGCCCTCTTTCCCCTCTTTGCCTTCCTACACTCACTCCACCCACAAAAGCAGGCTCTTCAGATAATCCACCTCCGGATGATTGAGGTTAATCGGATGATCGAATGCATGCCGGTGGCGTTGCAGGATGCGCACGAAGCGCTTCGCCTGGCGGGCGGCATGGAAGACGATCGTCTGGAACAGGGCAGCGTCGATCTGGTACGAGCAGGAACAGGTGAGGAGCAGTCCGCCGGGCGGGAGGAGCTGCAGCGCAAGCCGGTTCAGATCCGTATACGCCTTCTTCGCCGGTTCCAGATCGGAACTTCTCTTGGCGAACGCCGGCGGGTCGAGGATGACGAAATCGTAGGCATGAGGATAGGGCTGCCGACGCAGGAAATTGAAGACATCCTCGGCATATCCAGCGAAACGGCCGGGCTCGATGGCATTCAAAGAAATATTTTCTTTCGCCCGGGCGATCGCGAGAGCATCGTAATCCACCGCATCGCTGCAGACGGCTCCTCCTGCGAGCGCATTCAGGGAGAACCCTCCGACATAGCTGCAGCAATCCAGCACCGTCCGGCCTTGTGCCGACTGCCGGACGAGAGAACGCATCTCGCGCTGATCGAGGAAGAGCCCCGTTTTCTGGCTTCCCATCAGGGATATCCTGTACTTCAATCCACGCTCGAGGATTTCGATGTCCGCCGCCCCGCCTTCGATCACCCACCCCTCTCTGCCTTCCAATCCCTCTTTCTGCCGCGCAGGCCCGCTGGATTTCTCGAAGATGCCGGAGGGGGCGCAGAGCTCCACGAGAAGATCCGCCACCCATGTTCGCAGATGATCCATCCCGAGCGTTGTGAGTTGAAGAACGAGCGTCTCCCCGTAACGATCGACAATGAGTCCCGGCACCCCGTCCCCTTCGGCATTCACGAGACGATACGCCGTGGTTTCCTCACGTTTGAAGAACGCTTCCCGGAAACGGATGGCGCGTTCGATCGTACCCTTGAGCATCTTCAGCGGATCGCCCTGTTCGAAAGCGATGGCGCGTCCGCAGATGTACGCCTTGCGATTGAGCATCGCATAACAGAGAAAATCCCCGCTGCTGCTCCGCACCTCCACGATGGACCCGTCCTCGGCATCGGGAAACGCCTCGACCGCACTGCGAAAGATGGAGTGGTGGTGGTTCCGAAGATGGCTCTCGCTGCCCGGAACAATAGTGAGAACGGGGTGGCGTGCAGACATGGATGACGCAAACCATACCAGACAGCGCTGCTGCATGCAGAGAAGAAAATCGGCAAACCCGCGCGGACAACCGGCATAGCGCCCCTCAGAGTACATCGCTACACTCATCCAAACGCCGCTCAAACGCATGATTCCCTCTCCGCACCTCCTCCCGCACCTCGAGAACCTCGGGATGCTCGGCTACTGGTTCACCCTCGTCATCGCGTGCCTCGAGTCGCTGGCCATCGTGGGGAGCTTCATCCCGGGAACGACCATCGTCGTGCTCATGGGCATAGCGGCATCTCAGGGGTGGTACGACTTCTGGGATCTCGTCTTCTTCGCCATAGCAGGTTCTGTGCTCGGAGATGCCCTGAGCTATGAATTCGGCAGACACGGTAAAAAATACCTCGAGACCCATCCGCGGCTCTGGAAGTACATCGAGAAGGGACAACCCTTCTTCCGAAAATGGGGGGTCCACTCCGTCGCACTCGGACGATTCATCGGCCCCCTCAGGGGCGTCACCCCTCTCCTCGCCGGCATCGCGCACATGCGCCGCATCCCTTTCTACGGGGCGAATATCGTGAGTGGCATCGTGTGGGGCATCCTCCATCCTCTCCTCGGATTTTTCCTCGGGGGGGCCGCCATCGCACTCTGGGAGCGCACGAAACGCTTCGAGGAGTTACTGTTCGCGCTCGTGATCCTGATCCTCCTCTGGATCGGATACCGGATCATGAAACATAAAATTCATGCTGAGAATCCCGATCTCATGCTATAAACAACGATACGAAAAAGACGGCCTCTGGCCGTCCTCTCCGTACCGAAGGAGGGGTAATTATGAGCAGCAACCGCCGCTGCACCCTCCGCCACCAAAAGTCGTCATAGGGATATAGGGAAAGAAGTAGGAAAAGAAGAATAGCATGGCAAATTGGCACTTGCAAGCATAGAGTGCCAATTTCGCTTGATTTCTGGCTTATTCATGAGAATTTCTCTTTTTCTTCTTTGCCCTCTTTCCCCTCTTTTTCCTCTCGCACTTCAATCAAAACTCACACCTTCTCCCCAGCGCATCCCTGTGGTACTTCCCGAACTCCGCAATCTTTCGGCAGGTTTCATTACGGACCACCGGCCCGTCACAGCAGAGACGAATCCCCAGCGGATCTACAACGCAGTTTCCGCAGAGGCCGTAGCCACACTTCATGTACCGTTCGAGGGAGAGTTGGCAGGGGATCTTCTCCCGAAAACAGAGATCCGAGACTGCAACCAGCATCCGCTCCGGACCGCAGGCAAAAAGAGCGGTGAGCTGCTTGCCCCGAGTGGCATCGAGGGGTGAGCGGTGAGCGGTGAGCACATCTTTCAGCACATCCGTCACATACCCCTTGTGTCCTTCCGATCCATCATCAGTGGCAATATGCAGTGTAGTACGCGGAAGTGCTTTGAATTCCCTGAGAAAGAGGAGATATTCTTTACTGCGCGCACCGACGATCACATCCAATGTGCAACCATCCATGGAAGATTCCTTCGCGGCAAAGTACATGGGCGCAGCGCCGTACCCGCCGGCAACGAGCACGATACTCTGCTTCTTTTTCCACTCGTAGTGCGTCCCGAACGGACCACGCAAACCCACGAGATCGCCCTTCTTCAAACAAGCAAGCTTCTTCGTCATATCGCCGACTGCGAAGAACGTGACGCGAAACGTCCCCTTGCCGTCGTCGAAGGCAACACTCATGGGAATCTCATCGGTGCCGGGCAGCCACAGCATGACGAACTGGCCGGGTTTGCTCCCGAATGTCGTCCTGAATGTGAATGTCGTCACGGCCTCCGTCTCGCGCTTCACCGCAGCAATCCTGAAGGTTCTCGGAAGCCGACTCTGAAGAGGTATCTGCATAAACCCAAGTCCTAAGTCCTTCGTCCTAAGTCCTTCGTCCTCAGTCCTCCTGCCCGGTGCATTCCCCCAATCAATTCACTGATGTCTTTCACCCCCTCCCCTTCGCACCACGCTGCCATCTCATTGCAAACAAGCTCAAAAATCTTCGCACCGCGGTAGGCGATTCCCGATCCGATACCGATGAGACTCGCACCGGCAAGCAAAAATTCAATGGCATCTTCTCCCGTGAGAACGCCGCCGGTCCCGATGATCGGTTTCTTTCCCTCGGTCGCCTTGTACACATCCGCAATGCACTTCACCGCAATCGGCTTGATGGCGGGGCCGGAGAGTCCGCCGACCTTGTTCGAGAGAATGGGCATGCGGCTCCTGAGGTCGATCGCCATACCTGGACCGACCGTATTGATCACCGTGAATCCGTCGGCGTCGGCGGAGGCGCAGGCGAGCGCGATCGCTCCGATGGAGTCCACGTTCGGCGAGAGCTTGATGAAGACGGGGATCTTCCCGCTCACCGCTTTGACCGCTTTCGTCACGGCGAAGGCCGCATCCCTGCTGCAGGCAAACGGCCGTCCGAACTCATCCTCCACGTTGGGGCAACTGATGTTCACCTCCAGAAAATCCGGCTTCAACTTCACGATTTCCGCAGCATCCTTCGCGAAATTCTCGACCGTACTCTCCACGATGCTCGCGATCAGCGGTACCGGCTTCGAACGGTTGTACTCCCCGATTTCCTGTCGGGCCTTCTCCATCCCCGCATCCGGCAAGCCCACGGCATTGAGCGTCCAGTGGGGCGTCGAAATGATGGTGGGATTGGGATGACCCTTGTGCTCTTTCAGCCAGAGTGATTTCGTCGTCACCGCGCCGACGCCGTTGGCAGCCACTCTCCGCCAGCTCGCAGCGGTAATCCCCCAGATGCCGGAGGCGAGGACAGTCGGGTTTTGGAAATGGACGCCGAGGATGGTCTGTGCAAGTTTCACGAAGATCGTGCGAAGAAATGGATAATGAATAACTGAGAATTGATAATGATCAGGAAGATTGCCTACTCCACATTATCAATTATCCATTATCAATTATCAATTGTTTACGACGGCTTCCATAAAAGCCCTGAAGAGCGGATGAGGTCTATGAGGCCTGCTTTTAAACTCCGGATGGAACTGGCTCCCCAGCATGAAGGGGTGGTTTTTGATTTCCACGATCTCCATGAGCCCCGTCTCCTTCCACTCGCCCGAGAAGACGAGTCCCTTCTCCTCCAGTTTCTTTCGGAGAGCGTTATTGAACTCGTAGCGGTGACGGTGACGCTCTGAAATGATTTTTTCACCGCTTGTGGTGAGCGGAGCCGAACCATACGCCTCGAATGCTTTCGTCCCCTCTTTGAGCTCACACTGGTACGCCCCCAACCGCAGCGTCCCGCCCTTCGCGCGGCCGATGTGCTGGCCGGGCAGGAAGTGCACGACGTACTTGCTGCGCGGGAGCTTCCCTGCTTCATCAAATTCTTCGCTGGTGAGGTCGGGGTCTTTCAGCATCGCCCGCGCGAACTCGATGGTGAGGATCTGCGCGCCGAGGCAGAGACCGAGATAGGGTATTTTCTGCGTGCGCGCGTAGTGTGCCGCCGCAATTTTCCCCTCGATACCGCGGATTCCGAACCCCCCCGGCACGACGAGCCCCTTGCAGGATTTGAGGAGCTTCCATGTTTCCTCGTCTTTCGTCTCCAATTTCTCCGAGTCCACCCACCGGATCTCGGCTTTGCGCCCGAAGTGAACGGATGCTGATTTAATAGCTTCGATGACGCTCAAGTACGCATCTTCGAGATTCGTGTATTTGCCGACGAGCGCAATAGGAACTTCTTTTGTTGCCTCTTCGTGCCGACGGCGCCCCTCCTCCCACTCGCGCATATCGGGTTTCAATTCCCCGAGGTTCAGCTTCTCGCTGATGATGCGTGCAACATCGTACTTCTGATAATTGAGCGGAACATCATAGATGGAGTTCACGGTGAGCGCCGGAATGACCGCACGCTCTTCGACTCCGCAGAAACGGCTGATCTTCCTGAGGAGTTCCGGTTCAATCTTGTAATCCGCCCGCGCGAGGATCATATCGGGCTGCAATCCGTGCTTCCGAAGCTCCCCGACGGAGTGCTGGGTTGGCTTCGTCTTCAGCTCTTTGGATCCTTTCAGATACGGCAGAAGCGTGAGGTGCACATGGAAGAGCCGATCGGAGCCCAGTTCCGACCTCAGTTGCCGGACAGCCTCCAGATACGGCTGCCCTTCGATATCTCCGACCGTCCCGCCGATCTCTATCATGAGGATGTCCGCCCCGCTCTTCTCGGCCGCTTCTCCGATGCGCTCTTTGATGGCATTCGTGATGTGCGGAACGATCTGGATGGTCCCGCCGAGGAAGTCGCCGCGGCGCTCCTTCATGAGCACGTCCTGATACACCTGCCCCGTCGTGACCGTCGAGAGGCGGCTCATCGGTTCGTCGATGAAGCGCTCGTAGTGCCCGAGGTCGAGATCGGTCTCCGCACCGTCGTCGGTCACGTACACTTCGCCGTGCTGGAACGGACTCATGGTGCCCGGATCCACATTGAGGTAGGGATCCAGCTTCTTCACGAACACCTTGAGCCCGCACGCCTTCATGATGGCGCCGATCGAAGACGTCGCGATCCCCTTCCCGAGCGAACTGCAGACCCCACCGGACACGACGATGAAGCGCGGCCCTCCGCGGGGAGGTTGTGCGTCTCTGCTCTTGGATGGTGGATACTTCATAACAAATAACAATAAAAAGGATAGAAATCAGGACATGTTTTATGATGAAAAAAGCTCATACCTTTCCGCTGCCCCTCTCCCCCGCAAAAGGGGGAGAGGACCTGCCGGCCATAGCCCGCAGGGCGACGGCTGGTGGGTGAGGGGAACCTGCAATCCCTCATATATTGAATGCAATTCATGATCATATAAAAAATGGGCAGTCCTTCCGGTGATCGGGGGAGGAGCCCGCCCAGAATTCTACTCCCTCAGTACATCAGAGCAAGGGACATGTTCTTCGTTACTGGTTTTTCGTTTTTTGTTCTTCTATAAGCGAAGAACCAAAAACGATTAACAAAAAACGACCAACGTAATCCGGCCCCTCCAATCCCCATCCTTCAAGGCGTTTCAGCAATCATGCCTCCGTTTAGAGCATTCCCGTCGGCGTGAAGAGTCCGGCGAAGAGAACGGAAGTCATGAGAGAAAGCAGGAGAGCGAACAGCAGAGTAAAGGAGGAACTCGCCGCCAAAGACCCCTTGGAACGACTCACATCTGCGAACGCACGGTGTGCTTGACTCCCCTCCCCGCCGAGATTCCCCGTCTCGATGAACGTACCGATGGAGGAGAGGATCCCCGCCCGGATGACGGCTATGCATGCTGTACCCGATGCCACGGCAACGGCTCCCGCCATGAGAGCGATGAGGGCGCTGCATCCGAGCGTGAGGCCGATCAGAAGCGGGAGAGCAATCGTGCAGAAGAGGAAGAGAACGCCGTGCCGCAGTGCGCGCCACGTCGCCGTTCTCATGGGCTTCAGGAGCACCTCACGGATGAGCACATCGCGTGAGCCTTCGAGGAGAGGAATCTGCTTGGGAGAGATCGTCCCTGCTTCCGGAGCACGGGGGGAAGTCGCAGGCTGGAGCCAGCCTGCGATCCGGATCATCACGGTGCAACCGAGGAGGAACCACAGAACGAGGGTGGGCGTCCCCAGCACGGCATCGGAAAGGTTTGAGGAGAGCACCATTTCCAGAAGAAGCATTACCGAAACGGCTGTCATGACCCCGAGGAAGATGATGTGCGTCACTGCACGCAATCGCACCCCCGTGTGAGAGAGCACGACGCTGCGGGTCGTCACCTGCTTCGGGAGAAGGGAAACAGAAACGATTGCGGATGCTCCGGATGTGAGCGGCGCGAAGAAGGCCACCGGGAGCACGCTCGGAAGGAGGGATACTGCTCCGACCACCGCAAGGAAGAATCCCCCCGGCCCGGCAAGCTGAATGGGAAACGCGATGAACGCGAGGAAGAGGAGGGCAAGCGGGAGGAAGGCGCGCAGAGCCAAATGATCCAACCCGTCACCGAACGCGATCGGGTCCCCGGAAGACCGCTCTCCCAGGCGACGGAGCGAAGCAAACGAATCAGACGTCGCATGCTCGGCAACGATCCCCAGGAGCATCGCGAACAGTACGCCGGAGAGGAGGGAGAGAAACGCGGGGATACGCAGCACGGCGGGGAGGACGGCGTACGAGAAGAGAAGCATCCCGATGATGAGGAGGGTTGCGGAGAGGAACAACCCGTTCTTGAGCGGCCCCTGGAGGCGAGTCTCCCCCGTGCGGACACGTACGACCACCATTCCAAGGATACCCGCGATCATGCCCCACCCGGCTACCGCAAAGATGAGGAGCAGGATCGACTCCTGCTTTGCCTGGAATCCGGTGAAACCGCTCCCGAGGAGGGCGGTATCCACCCCCACGAGGGAAACACAGGTGAATGCAGCGAACAGGAGCAGAAGATGTTCGAAGATATGCTTCACCCCCGAACACATCCGCGCTCCATCGGGAAGAGCCGCAAACAAATCGCCGACCGGGTCCTCGGCGGAAGCAGCACCGAGAATGGCCACCGCGAGGAGCAGAGCCGCGAAGAGGATACCGGCAACGAAGAGAGCGGAGAGCGGCAACGTATTCGGAATACCGAGGGAGCCGAAGCTGATGAGCGCCCAGAGTGACGCTACGAACACGGAAAGAGTGACGCCAATGCTCATGAGCGCGAGAGCTGCTGCACTGCGAAAAGCGACGAGGAAGGACTCGGTGAGGCCTGTACGGGCAGCCTGAGCGATGGAGACGGAGGCAGCAGCGACCAAACGCGGGAAGAGGAGGAGAAAGAGGAGGAACGTCATGGCACCCAGAAGGAAACTGCCGGAAGAGAGCGGCAGCGGAGCACCCCCCCCTCCCGCGAGCGCCGACCACGCACCGTCAAGGAAACCGTACAGCACCGCTGCGCAGAGGAGCGAGAGACCGATTCCTGTCAGTGCTACGCGCCTTGTGAAGGCGCCCGTCATCCTCCAGAGGATATCTGCCGCCATCTGCATGCGCTGCGTCCCGCCCCCCTTCAGCCCGATGACCGCCCTGAAGAGCAACGCGGCAACAAGCGCGCAGAGGGAGCACCCGAGCAAAGCGAGAAGCGAGTGGGAAAAGCTCCTGGCTACCGGAAGGAGAGAGGATATCCGCCCAAAGAGATCATCGAACATGTCAAAGAAGGAAAGAAGACTGAGATTGCATTCTAGGGGCAGGACATCGCTTTGGACAGACAAGAATGGTGTGCACAAACGTTTGCAAGGAATAACCATAATCAGAGCGAAGCTCCCCTCTCCGGGCAGGCAAGCGGTGCAGGGTCGGAGAGGGGCCGGGGGTGAGGCAAAAAAAACGGCCCCCGCATCGGGAGCCGTAAAAAGACATAGGGCACTCTGCTTACTGCCCCCCCATCCAGGAATTCACCATCGAACGCAGGAAACGACGACCGGGACGCAGAACACCCTGCTCGGCGCCCGTCTTCACGATGACCGGCGGGAGCATGCTCTCCTCTTCGACCAACTTCCTGAGGTACCGCGTGTTCGGGCGGTTGAGGGTCCGGTAACGGTCGGAGCCCGGCTTCACCGTGTCATTCTGCTTCACGCGCTTGATGGATCTGTTGAGAAGAGTGTACGTCTTCTCTTGAGGAGTGACCTCGGTCGAGGAGACGTTCTGCTTTTTCTGCCGTGCGAAGGCGGAACGTACGGAACTCTCGAGTTGGCGGCGGACCGGGCGGAAGACCGTCTGACCAGGAGCTTTTTCTCCGAGTAGGCGAGTCGGGATACGAACCGTACTGTCATCGGCGATGCGGGCGAATGCCGGAACCGCCATGGAGAGCGCGAGGCCGAGGGCAACCGAGGAAAGGAGAAACTTCTTCATAGAAAAATCGGAAAAGAATAAGAACAGAGCACAGGGTAGAGAATGGGCACAGAAAGGGCAACCAAACTCCCTTTGAAAAAGAACACACATTTTACTCATACCAAACCGCAATAAAACCGTTATCAATCCTTCCCAGTAGATAAGCATCGCAGAATGCCGCCTCAACCGAGCTTGCGGACACTCGTTTTCACCGTGCGCTTCACCGACCGGACAGCGCGCTTCGTCGCCTGCCGCGCCGTCTTCATGCCCTTGCCGACCAGATGTTCCCACTCCCCGCGCGCTTCGGAGAGCTTCTTTCCGGCGAAATTCTTCCATGTTTTCAGGTGCGCCTGCACCTCATCGCTCTCGACGAACGACTGGACATTCGACGCTAATTTCTTCCCGTCCTGTTGCAGATGCTTCCCGAGCAGCTTCGCCGCTGTTTCGGCATCTTTCGCCGCGGAGAGTTCCGCACGGAGCTTTTCATTGCTGAAGAGGTAGCCGGCCATGGCACCGCCGAGTGCGCCGAGGAGGAGGGAGAGTTTTTTCATGCGATAGTAGGGAAATATGCACGGAGTGTACTGCCGGGAATCCCGGAATGCGAGCGATGGATCTTGCACAAAAGAGATTCCGCCCTCACGACAGCATTTTTTCAACCGCACTCACGGACACCACCTCAGCTTTGGCTTCTGTGCGTTTCTTCACTTCAGCACCGCCGGACTTCAGACTCCTCAAGGAGAAGACGATACGAACGGGCACCCCGAGGAGATCGGCATCCGCCAAGCGGGAACCGACCGAGGCATCGAGACGATCATCGAAAAGGCAGGGAACCCCCACCTTTGTCAGCTGATCATAGAGAGAAGCGGCCTGCAGGAAGCACTCTTCGCCCTTCTCCTTCGCAAGCGGAACAATGATGGCAAGGGCAGGTGCAACGGATGCGGGCCAGACGAGACCGGATGTGTCGGCGAACGCTTCCGCAATGATCCCCATGAGGCGCGAAACACCGATGCCGTAGCACCCCATGATAACGGGATGCGTCTCCCCTTTTTCATCGGCATAGTTCAGTCCGAAAGGCTGCGAGAACTTCGTTCCGAGCATGAAGATATTTGCCGCCTCGGATGCCCGCTCCTCGCGGAAAGTTTTACCCCCCGTCTCGGGACAGACGGTCTTCCCCTTCTCATAAATATCCCTGTTCACTGCAACGCGCCTCCCCTGTTCCTCCGCCTTCTCGCTGACGAAGATCGTATCTTCGCCGTTCTTGAGCACCACCTGGTACTCGTGCGAATACTTCGAGAACGTTCCGCCCGAGGCGTACGTGAGGTAGGTGCGATCCTTGAGTCCAAGCCGCTCGAAAATGCGCGCGTATGCCCCCTGCACGACTGCATACGTCTTCTCGAGACAGGCCTGATCGCGATGGAACGTGTAGAGATCCTTCATGAGGAATTCGCGCCCGCGCAGAATGCCGGACTTGGCCCGGAGTTCGTTTCTAAACTTCGTCTGGATCTGGTAACACGAGAACGGCAGATCGCGGTAGGAATGGACGAACTGCTTCGCGAGCGGCACGACGATTTCCTCGTGCGTGGGATTGAGCGCGTACTCATGATCCTCGGCGCCGGGCACGTGGAAGAGGGATTCGAACACCGTGTTGTCCCACCTCCCCGTCGTCTCCCAGTACTCCTTCGGCGCGAGCGCCGACATGAGTATCTCCTGTCCGCCGATCGCGTCCATCTCCTCGCGAATAATGGTTTCGATCCTGCGAATCACCCGCAGGCCCAGCGGCAGGAACGAGTACACCCCCGCCATGGTCTTCGCAATGAACCCGCCGCGCGTGAGGAGCTCCGCGTTCACGCTCTGCGCATCGGCTGCGGCTTCCTTTGAGGTTTTGGTGAAGAGACGGGAGAGGTACATGCGAGCGTCATCTTATCACCGAAGAGAGACATTGGAACAATGAAGGTGCATGAAAAGGAAAACAAGGAGTACAAGGAAGACAAAGAAAACAAGGATTGGACGTTTTCCTCAAAGAATCTGCTCTTCCTCGTAATCCTTGTCCTCCTTGTAATCTTTGTACTCTTTGTCCTCTTCCGTTTCACCCGTAGTGTGTCCACAGCCGGAGCACCTTCACGATGCGTTGCTTCTTCAAAACCTGATAGACCAGGCGATGCTGGAGATTGATGCGACGGGAATACGCTCCGGAGAGTTCCCCGAGTAATCGCTCGAAGGACGGCGGCGAAGCGAAGGGGTCAACCGCGAGAAGTCCCAGGAGTTTTTTTGCTTTGGGAGCCAGCGAAGAATCCTTCAGCTTCTTTGCATCTTTTACGGCCTGCTTCGTATACACGATCCGGTACGTCATAGATCGATTGTCTTTGCGCAGCGAGAAACCGGTTCTTTCATGCCCTTCTGAATGGATCGGCTCATGCCTGGAATGGAAACGAGAAAGAGCGTCTCCTCGATCGCACGCCAATCCTGCTCCGAGACGAGGACGGCATTGCCCTTCTTCCCGGTGATGAGCACCGGCGCTTCGCCGGACTGCAAGTTCTGGATGAGACGGTAGAGCGTGGTGCGCGCCGTGGTGACTGGAATGGACGTCATGCTTCTATGGTACGCTTTCCCGTACGGGTTTGCAAGGCCTCTTTCCCCTTCGCCCTAACTGACCCAAATCCCCAAGACCGTCACCGCCGCCCCAAAGATAATCCCAGCGAATACTTCAGGAAAAGAATGGCCAAGCGTCTCCCGGAGACGGTGGAAGTGCTGCAGGAGATTGAGCACGCGCGCCTGTTCCCCGAGAACCGCACGCACGCCGATGGCGTCGTACCAGACAATGCAGGCGAAAACCGTCGTAATGGCGAACGCGACGGAATCCGCCCCTGCCCTCCGCCCAACCACAATGAGGAGGGAGGTCACAAAGGCGGAGTGGGTACTCGGCATCCCCCCCCTGCTGGAAGAGGTGCCGGTGCCCGGCGCCGGATTTCAGTTCCTCCACGACGTACTTCACGATCTCCGTGAGGAAGAGGACGACGAGGGGGATCAGAAAGAGATACGTGGAGAGGAGATTGTGCAAGACAAACATGGAAAGCATCGTAGCAGGGTGTATGGGTATATGGGTATATGGGTGTATGAGTGTATGGAAATGACGTTATGATTCGAAGACCCGTATACCCGTACTCCCATACACTCGTATACTATGCCGCCGCCACGTCGCACACCCCCCTGTACGGACACCTGCGGCAAATGGTGAGGGAGGGCGTGGGACGGAAGTCTTTTGCTGTGATCCTCTCCGCGATGGCATGGATGTGCTTGCGGGCGTCGATGCACTGCGAGGCATTGCGGGCTGTCACACGCTCTTCCGCGCCTTCCTCGCTGAGGAAGAGCAGCGACAGGGAATGACAGGGCACGGCGAAGAGTTCGGCAGCTGCCAGGGCATAGAGTGAAAGCTGCAAATCCGCGTCGACGTCCTGCTGTTCGCGCGGAGCGGACGTCTTGAAGTCGATGATGCGGATGCCGTCGTCCGCTTCCTCCACGCGATCGAGGCGCCCGGTGACGGTCATCCCGTCTACGGAAAGCGAGAAAGCCTTCTCCACGGCGACGACGCGTCTCGGAACGGAAGACCACCATTGGAAGAAATGCCGCATGAGATCCTCGCCGCGCCTACGCGCGAAATCCGCCTCGAGGCGGGTCGGGTACGTATTGAATATAAAAGACTGATGCCAGATCTCGAGGAGCTTCTCCTCCGTGAGCGGCACACTGTTTACAACCGGTTCCCCTGAGAAAAGCTCTTGCTGACGGCTGAAGGCTAACGGCTGAAGGCTAACGGCTGAAGGCTCCAACTCACCCCACTTCTTCAGCGCATTGTGCACGCTGGAACCGAAACTCTCTTCGACGCTGATGCCTTTCGGCAGCTTGCGGATGACCGCGTACTCGTACTGTCGAGGACAGACTCTGTATAACCGTAATTGGGAATAACTCAGAGCCATACGTCTAAAGAGTACCCGAGACCCTGAGCGGAGCCGAAGGGGCGGGGGCAGCGGCGATACAGGTGAAGTTGGGAGTACGAGAGGGACACGAAAAACATCCTAGCATTTCCAACCCTCTGTATCTCCACCGTCACGGTGAAATCAGGCAGCTCTCTTCAGTTCCCCCTCCAGTTGCTCATAGATGGCGGCAATGCCCGTGAGCTGTTCAGGAGGAACGGAGGGGACCGCGAACCCACGCTTGCGTTGCGCTTCGAGGTAATCCTCGAAAGATTCATCGAAGGTACCCTCGACACGGATTCTCGATCGCTCGTGTTCATCGAAAGTAATTTCCGGGAGCGCGAGCAAGCGCGCAGATTCGCCCAAGATACGCCTTTTCAATTCCCAATTCACAGCCATACGTATGAGCATACGCGATTTCTCTTCACCACTTGTCCACCCAAACCCCGGGAGATCCGCAGCGCGCAACTTTCCCTCGAATGCGATGAGCGCGTAGCGCAGATCGGAGAGAAGCGTGATCGCAATATCTCTGCGTGCCTTCTTAGGTGCCTGCATCGTCTTCGACACGTTGAGACCTGCGATTTTCTGGTCACGAAGAGAGCGACGATAGGCGGCCAGCACTTTCTGTGCGGTGAACCCGTGTTCATCAGGAACGGACCACGCCAGCGTTTCCAGCTCCGCGAGGTTAAAGCGCCACATTGTGCCCCCTTCTTCCCATTCAAGGAATTCCGATCGACCGGCCTTCTTCAGGGCGCGCGCATGGGTCACCAGTGCCGCAAAGTCATGTGCACCCTGATAGAGGCTCTCCCTGCCCGCAAAATCACCCTGTGATGCACGCAAGACGTACGCATGTTCAAGGCCGACGTACTCATCGAGACGACGGGCGTACGCCTCTTCGGATTCCCCCTGTCCACGCGGGAGGGAGGTTGTCCGCAAGAGGAGCGCCTTGGTAATCCTGCTGCGCGTGGTCGTATTGGCATCCTCAACACGCTGGAAGCCCTCCTCCTTCCATGCATCACGTTCCGCCTTGGTATCGGCGAGCGTCCGCCACAGGAGCTCGGCATTTGTGCCCCATGCCGCCCGCTGCGTATACCCCTGCTTCCCCGGTGCCATGGTCCGCAGCTTCGCGAAGAGATCGGCTTCCGATTCCCGCGCCCAGTCCGCTTCGTTCTTGAGCCACGTCGCCGTGACATCCTCCAGTGCACGGTAGTACAGACCGCCCGAAACCGTGGCGACCGCGACCGGGAGCATGATCACACCGCCGCTCGCGCCGAGTGCCGCGAGCACGCCGCCGCCGCTCTTGGCGACCATGACCACCGCCACTCCGCCGATGACAAGACCGACGGCGCTCCCGCCGCCTTCCGCCGCGTAGACGAGGTTGGCATGTTCGTAGAGCTTCTGCAGCTCCGTATTCTTCGTCTGCTTCGCCTGTTCGATGCGCTCCCCATTCGCCTGCCAGTCGGCGTACGCCATGTACACGCCGAAGAGATCGCCTGCGGCGCCGACGGTGTTACACGCGATACGGAATCCCGCTGCGATTTTCGCGGCTTTCAGAGCCCGCACCACCTCTGCGGCATCGGCCGTATCCACCGCTCCGGCGATGATCTTCTGCGCACGGGTGCTCTCGGAAATGAGCGTGAGTGTTTTGGTATTGATGTCGAAGATTTTCTCGTCGCGCGCCAGCTCGAGGAGGGCACGCACATCCCCGGGAGTGACCTTCTTTCCGAACTTTGCGAGAAGCTTCGTCCATGCCTTCGCTTCCAGTGTGGCAGGAGTAACCGGCACTCTCGGTGCAAACAGGCGGTTGGCGATTGCTGCCCACGCTGCTGAGGGCGAATGGAGAATCTGTGAACAGAGCTTCTCTGTCCGGGCAGCGAAGCGCGAAACCTTCCCCTGAGTTTGGTACCACTGCACGGCGGCATCCCAGATTTTATTTGCATTGTTGAGACGGACTTTCCCGCCGCCAGCGCGCCAGCTGGGTCCCCAGTACAAATCCATATACTCCTTGATATGCTTTTCGAGCGTCGTTTTGATCACCGCAATGGGCTGACCTTCCAACCCGACCTCTCCCATCTGTCGTGCAACGTAGAGAAGCTCGCGCTCATCGGTGCTGTTGGCAATGATGCCGATCCACTGCGGACGAATACCGACTCTCCCCGATGTCCCGAGAGGCAACCGTGCGAGGACGGTATTCACTTCGCGCCCGCCCTCTATGAACGTCGTAATGTCCACGACACCTCCTGCGACATCTCTCAGTGTCTTCAGAGGACAGGTGAAGGGATTGATATCGCCAAGATGCGGTTTCCAACTGAGACGGACCGCGAGCGGTTTCCCCCCGATCAGAGCCCGCTTGATGCGCGCAAGTGCACCCATGTTGACCGACACCGATCCGGCGACAAAAATCGCATTGAGCGCCGCAACCCCCATCTCCGCGCCCTTCTCCGCCCAGTGATGATCACTGAAGAGTTCGCGCACCACCGTGATCGGTGCAACCCAGTAATCGAGTTGATTCTCGGGATCCACGAAATACAGCATATTTCCGACGGCCATCGCAACGCAGTGCCCTCCAGGTATGCGCCACCCCTCTGCCTTCTCCATGCCATTTTGCGCGCGTTCTCGCAGATCCTGTATCCACCGGAACCAGATATAGTCGAGTGAACTCTCCTCTCCCTCCCGCATCTTTTCCGAAAGTTCATGAAACCGCTTGGGATCGGTGATGTCTGGATCAACACAGAGATCTACATCCGTCCCGTTCTCCTTCTTCCACCGGACGATTCCATCCGTGATGGTGATCGCGATTCCCACGGCACCGAGTGCCGTTACTAAGGCATCGAACTCGGTCCGCACATGACTACCCGGAACCATGCTTTCGCACCGGTTTGCGAGGAACACGCTCTTGAACGCATCCAGCATCTTCATCGCATGTGCGTACTTCTTTGCATCCTCCCGTTTGGCTGCTTCGGTATCGAAACGGGTGCTCAACTCCCGCGTCTCCAACGCCTGCCGGAGGTTGTCGAGTGCGGATTTATTGCGCACGGTGTTGTTCTCCTCTTTCTTCCTCCCGAAGGCCTCGGGTGCTTTCTCGAGGAGCTGCGCACCCAGTTCACCGATGGATGCCGTCACCCATGTGGCGAAGTCCTGCACCATAACCTTGAGATCAGAAGCTTTGTCCTGCAGATTCTGAATGCATCGGTTCACTGCGGGCGTGCGCTCCCCGAGAGCGATGTCCTTCCCGCCTTCAAATGCCTTGGCCGCCTCCGTGAAATTTTCGGAAAGGTAGAGCTTCTTGCATGCCGAGACTGCTGCACTCCCGGCGAGGAATGCACCACCGGCCGAGAGGAGCGTGATGAAGGGGTGGCGAATGCCCATCTTCAAAAGGTGCTCAGCAATCTCTTTCGCAACGTGCGCAGTGGTACCAGCCGTACGCGCAATACTGCCGATCGATAGCAAATGTGTCTTATAGAGGACAAGCCCTGCTGCCGAAAATGCGACACTGTTCTGTTCGGCCCAATGGCCGATCTGGCGAATTGCCACCTTCATCTGGTCTTCGTAATTCTCCATCGCAGAGTCCGCACGCGCGTAGAGAATCCCGTTCTCCTGCTTCGTGTCGTACTTCCCGTGCATTTCTTTCAGAAATGCCTCGTAGTCAGGGTTGGCGTCTCCGTCTTTCAGATCGAAAATCTTGCGCACCTCTGTGAGATCCACCCCACGCGTCTTTCTATACTCCGCCTCCGCGAGTTTGTATGCCTCGGTTTCGAGACCGAACTTCTCCTTCTTCTTCAATGGATGATGCTCCCGCCCCCACGCCTTGGCATCCTCCCACTTCCGCTGCGCAACCTCCATGCCTTTGGCGTAGGCATCGAACTTTGAGAGGAACTTGTTCCCCATATACAGTCCCACAAGGACCAAGCCGATCCCCGGAACCCACACCCACCAGTGCGACCCCTTCTTCTCCGCAGTAGCAGCCGGTCGCGTTCCCTGTTCTCCCTGCTTTTTGTGTGTTCGCCAGAGCCAGAATGCAAGAAGGCCGATGGTTCCCACAGTCGCCGTTGCTGCAAACGCCTTCTGACCGGGTGTCCACTGTGTGACATCCAGATGCTCTTTGGACCAGGACACCACTGCGTCTTTCTTCGCGCCGATCCAGGATGTGGCTTCCTTCGGTTTTCCCGCCGCATGAGGAGCCTTCGCAGCATCGGCCGCCGCTTGTTCGGGTGCTTCGGCCGGTTCTCCCGTCGCTGGTGCTTCGATACCGAGGCGGGCGCGAAACCCCGCGAGGACGGTTTCGAATCCCTGGATGCTCCGTTCACGAGCCTGATCCTGAAGTTTCTGCAGATTTTGCGAAATCACTCCGCGTTCCCGTTCGTTCAGGGCGCGAAGATTCATCCGATCCAGCAACGAAGTCATGAGAACGCTCCTGCGCTCCGCAGGTGCATCTTTGAATTGATGGTCCAGCATCGTGAGCGCCGAATCCAATTCTTCCTTCGTGCGCTCAGTGCGCAGAAAATTCAGAGCAAGGGTTCCGGCAAACGGCGGCAGCTGGACATCTGGCGCACTGCCCAGACCGACCTTGCGAAGGAGGCGGTGTTCTCGAGAGCTGCTAGCCGATGAGAAGAAGGGGGGAAAGGACAGCATGGAGAGCCAGGATAGGAGCATCATTGCGCCTGACGCGGCCGATCGGACCGTGGCGAGCGGCGCGGCGGCGTGAACAGTTCATGATCACGATTGTTCATGAATGACGGCGGGGTTTGATCTTCCGTAGGTGCCTGTGCCGTTTTTGGCTCCTCTATTCCGAACACCTTGTTCATATCGATCGGATGGTCGAGTTCGCCGAGCATGCGTCGCGAAATGGCCTCGGGAGAGAGCGCCGCAGGATCCTTCCCGCAGGCAAGAGAGCGGACGACATCCTTGCTCTCCGCCGCTTTGAGCGCAGCGGAATCCGGATCGACATTGATATGGATGAGAGCACGCAGTTCACGAACCATCGCAGTGTATCCCGCCTCAGTCAGCGGAACACCTTGGCGGAGGAAATCACCGAGCATGTCACGCACCCGCAACGCAAAGAACCCGCGCGCAGCTGACCGCAGGTCATCCTCGCCCGTGAGCGTCTTCCACGCCGCGAGACTCCGCCAGTTGGAGTAGTCGGTCGAGAGAATCTTCTCCTCGAGGAATGCGAGCTCGTGCGCGACATCGGCGAGGAGCCGGCACGTGAGCGCCTTGCGGAATTCCCGATAGTCGCGCGTTTGCAGCTC
>JAZDOT010000044.1:0-19278 GCA_043798355.1 Candidatus Peregrinibacteria bacterium | reverse complement strand
CGCGGGTATGGCAATTGCAAGGGCGCTCTCCTCGTCCGTGTCGTGTTCGAGAGCGCGCTCGATCCGCTCGATGCACGATTCCGCAGCAGTTCGTACCTCTCCGAAGGAGAGGGATCGCGCTTCTGCGACGGTTTGAATGGCTGCGGAGAGGGTTATTCCCAGAAGGCCGTCCAACCGCGCTGTCACAGTTTCCACTGTTTGCTGGGTACGGCTTGCCAGTGAGAGCAGCGCGGGGGAAGAGAGGTCGGGGGTATCCGGATCTGCGGGTGTGAATGTGGAAAGGAGGCGCTTCTCTTCGAGTGGTTCGAAGGAGAGGGAGCGCGAAGAAGGAGATCGGCAACGCATAGAAAAAAGGGGGAAAGAAATAGGTGCCCCCACTACAGAGGAAGAGCGAAGCGTTCTGAATGGAACGCTCGACAGCGGAAAATCTCCGGCCACTTTTTTGCCCTTCACCCAGCTCTTTTCCAGGTTCTTTCAGTCCGCGGAACGCTTGAGATATCTCTCATGCTCAACACGATTCTCTCTTGGAGGCAATCCCGTTTCATTGGTCTTGCCCGTTCCCCACAGAAATATTCCGCACGATTCCCTCGATGTCCTCATCGAGGAGGTTTTGCACGTATTCGACGAGATCCGGATCGTCATTGAAGTGCGTTTTCTCTGCGGGGATCTCACGGAGGCGCTCCTCGATGTGCGCGAGGAGCCGTTCGATCTTCGTGAATGCGGGAACAAGCTCTGCAACCTCAATGTCGGGGAATACCTGGAATTCTCCGAAGGTCGCGCGGGCGACTTGGATTCTTCCACGGATACCCGCGATGGTGAGGCGCTCGGGGATGAGGAGGTCAACCTGCAGCTGTTCGAGCGTGCGGTTCACCTCCTGCATTTTTTCGATCACGTGCATCATGGCGAGGGCGCGCCGGAACCGCTCCGGATCGCGGCTTTCGAGGGAGGGGAGAAGTTCCTGCTCGAAGACATCGGTGATTTTGGTTCCGAATGTTACGCAAGGAGAAAATGTATAGGGCTTCAATGCTGCGACATCGATGTCGCTCCTGAATCTCTTTGCAAGACCGCTCTGTGTGTCATTGCGGAAGAGTCCCTCTTGCCGCGGGGCATGACGGAAGACCGCCGCTTCAGCGCGCTTGAACCAGGGGACAGCATTTCTTGCTATTCTTTCGCCGAAGAGAGCGAATGCAGTTTCCGCCTCGCGGAGCTTCTCCTGTACAGCGCTCCTGTCGTCTTCATTGGAGGTATCGATTGGCCGGATGTAGTCTTCAAAACGTTCCTTCAGCATGTGCACGGCCCCCCGCATACTCGTCATCGTGGCATAGAGATTCGTCACCCCCTTTTTGATCGCTCCGGACAGATCGAAGTCCCGCGAGAGCTGTTCATGGGCGATCCGTTTGAGGATATGCATCGAAGGTGCGAGTGCTTCCGCGTATTCGCTGAGCTCCACCAGAATTTGTTCCTTGATCGGTTCGGCTTCTTCGGCAGGCATGTCTCTGGTGAGTACGAGTCTTCTGTGGGAGTCCGCAATCCGCGGCTGGAGATCGGCGAGCAGGGCGATTTCACGGTCGTACGCTTCCCGTTCCAGATGTGTTTTTCGGTAGTAGCCGTAGCAGGGAATCGAACACCTGCATCCGTTGGCTGTGCACCGGGGAGCCTGTTTCATGGGAGACATTCTGTGAGAACACGAGGAGCTTTCCGACCGCTTCTGGCCGCGGACCCTTCGGTTCATCGTTCTCCTGTCCTTTTCGTCCTCCGGAGGCGACGATCCACATGCGATTATTTCCTTCCTCCAGCCTCCTCGTTGTGTCGAGAGTATCTTTGAATGCGGGAATCGCTGCGTGGTATCGACGCAATCGCTCGAAGGCCGTGAGGCGTTCACCCTCTGTTGCGATGGGAAGGCCGAGTTTTGAAAGGACATCGGCATTCATCAGATCAGGGGAGAGGAGGCACGATGCAGCGCCGAGGCCGTCATGGTCGCGGGAACGGTCACGGGGGAGCAGGAATTCCCGGCAGTACGTTTCAAAAACACGCTTCCACAGGCAGTCTGGAACAGATCTCCAGGCTCGTGCCTGAGCACAACGGTCGCCGACTGCGGACAGGCGGAAAAATTCCCTTTCAAATTTTTCCCGTCCGAACCGCTCGATCTGATCTTCTCCGCTCAGCATGTGCTCCAGCTTTTTTCGTTGTGTGAGGATCTCGGCAATCCTTGTGCGCGCCCGGGTCATGATGGCCTCCCGTTGTCTCCGATAGCGCTTGTCCTCCGCCGTCGTGAGTTGCCGCTCTGCTTCTGCGATGCGGGCGGAACACTGGAGCTCATCCTCTGCGAGTTTGCCGAGGAGGTCTGCGATCAGAGATGCCATAAAGTGCAACATTGTAGCAGCGAAAAGAGCAGAGGGAAGCGGAAAGAAGAGAATTTACCTCACCCCCGGCCCCTCTCCGACCCATCCAAACGCCCCCACGGAGAGGGGAGACCATCAATTTGTCCTGTCTATGATGACGGGTATCGTACGCGATCCTATGAAACTGGAGGAATCAAAGCAACAGCGATTCGGGAGAAAGATTCGCTATGCGCGCACACTGCGAAAGAAAATGACAACATCCGAAGCGATTCTCTGGGAGAATCTTCGGAGCAGAAGATGTTCAAATTTGAAATTTCGCAGACAGGTTCCTATGGGATTTTACGTTGCAGATTTCCTGTGCAGAGAAAGACATTTGATCATCGAAGTAGACGGAGGTATTCATCAGCAGACACAAACCTATGATCACGAACGGGACGAAGACCAGATTCTCCATGGATATCACGTCCTTCGGTTTCGGAATGATCAGATCATGAAAGACATCAAAACAGTGCTTCGTCTCATAAAGGAAGTTACAAAGAAGCACGACACCCCCTCTCCCGGCGGGCAAGTGGGTAGGGTGGGAGAGGGGGTTGGGGGGTGAGGTAAATACCTCTTTGCTCAGATGAACAGCGCGACCAGCGCAAGCGTCAGCGTCGAGAAGAGTTTGATGAGCACGTGGAGGCTGGGGCCGGCCGTATCCTTGAACGGATCGCCGACGGTGTCGCCCGTGACGGAGGCCTGATGCGCTGGGCTCTTCTTACCGCCGAACGCACCGGACTCAATAAATTTTTTCGCATTGTCCCATGCGCCGCCCGAGTTATTCATATAGATGGCGAGGAGCACGCCCGTGATGGTGCCCACCATGAGGAGACCTGCGACCGCTTCGGCCCTTAGGATCACGCCGACGAGAATCGGCGCGGCCACGGCCACGATGCCTGGCAGGACCATTTCCTTGAGCGCCGCCTTGGTCGCGATGTCCACTGCCGCGGCGTAGTCCGGCTCCACCGTGCCCTCCATGATGCCCTTCTTCTCGCGGAACTGCTTGCGGACTTCCTCCACGATCACGCCTGCGGCGCGCCCGACGGCGCGGATGGCGAGAGAGGTGAAGAAGAAGACGACCATGGCGCCGACGAAGGCGCCGACGAAGACGGGAACTTTGGACAGATCCACGCCCGGGAGGCCGGCTTCCTCGAGGAAGGCGGAGAAGAGCAGGAAGGCGGCGAGCGCGGCGGAGCCCACGGCGTAGCCCTTGGTGAGGGCTTTGGTCGTGTTGCCGGTCGCATCCAGTTCATCGGTGACGGTGCGCATTTCCTCGGGGGCTTTCGACATCTCCACGATGCCGCCGGCGTTATCGGTGATGGGTCCGAACATGTCCATGGCCAAGACATAGCCGACCATCGTCAGCATGCCCATGGTCGCGACGGCGGTGCCGTAGAGGCCGCCGCCCTCGAGGCCGGTCTGCACGCCGCACCAGTAGGAGAGGAAGAGGGCGATACAGACGGTAAGAACGGAGAGACCGGTCGATTCCATGCCGATGGCCGTGCCCGAGATGATATTGGTTGCGTGTCCCGTGGTGGAGGCCTTGGCGATGGCCTGTACCGGACGGTGTTGCTTTCCGGTGTAGTAGTCCGTGATGTAGACGAAGGCCACGGAGGTGAGCACGCCCGTGACGCCCGCGAAGAAGAACCAGAGGGCGGAGTTCGAGAGCGAGAAGAATCCGATGAGTGCATCCGTCGTCGTTGCGAAGCCATTTGCGGAGAGCATGATCGCACTGCAGACGAAGAGCGCGATCGTCGTGAGGACGGTGGTCACCCAGTAGCCGCGGATCATGGCCTTCATCGGAGCTTCGCCATCGTGCGCCTTCACCGAGTACACGCCGATGACCGTGGCGACGAGACCGAGCGCGCGGAGGATCAACGGGAAGAGGATGCCCTTGAGACCGAACGTCGCGTAGAGCACGACTCCCAGCACCATGGCGCCGATGTTCTCGGCGGAGATACTTTCGAACAGGTCCGCGCCGCGTCCCGCGCAGTCGCCCACGTTGTCGCCGACGAGATCGGCCACGACGGCGGGGTTCCGGGGATCATCCTCCGGGATGCCGGCCTCGATCTTGCCCATGAGGTCCGCGCCGACGTCGGCGGCTTTCGTATAGATGCCTCCGCCGAGCTGGGCGAAGAGAGCCACGAAGCTGGCTCCGAAACCGTAGCCGACGATGAGCGCCGGGATCTCCGCGGCATCCATGCCGAACACCATACGGTAGAAGAGGTAGAGGGCGGAGATGCCGATGAGGGAGAGCGCGGTGATAACAAGGGCCGAGACCGTTCCGGCGCGAAGCGCCATCGTGAGGGCGCTATTCATGCCGTTCTTCGCGATAGCGGCGACTTTCAGGTTTGCCTTCGTTGCGACGATCATGCTCACGACACCGGCGACGGCGGAGAGGAGACACCCGAGGAGGAAGGAGAGGGAGACTTCCCATCCCTTCGCCCATCCTTCGCTTCCCGTGCCGCTGAGGCCGTAGGCGAGCAGCATTCCGAGGGCGACCACGATCGAGAGAATGGCGATGGTCCGGTACTGGCGCCGCACGAAGGCTCTCGACCCGACGGAAATGGCATGGGCCACTTTCTGCATGGCGGGTGTTCCGTCTCCGGCTGCGGTGACGCCCTTCCAGAAAACGAGGCTGTAGAAGAGGCCGAGCACGGCTAGCACAGGAGCGAAGAGTTCGAGGGAGAGGGAGGAGGACATGGAGGGAAAGGGTTAGGGAAAGAGAAAGGCAAAGAGGAAAAAGAGGGCAAAGAAGGAAAAGAGGTCAGCAGCAGCCGCCTGTGGTGAGTGCAGTCGAACCATTCCTGGCTGCGGATTCCTGCGGATGCCAGGCTGCGGATAGGGGGAAAATCTCCGGATTGCAGACGGCAGAATACGCAGGAAACCCCGAAAGTCAACGCATCCTTACGCTCCGGGGGCCCGTCCCACCGGTTTCACGGGGTAGAGGGATGGATCGATGGTACGCCGGAAGCAGACGCTCCCTGCCGCATGGTCCCAGTTCTCATTGAATGGACTGGTGACGATGGGGGCGCTCCCCCCCGTCTTGATAGGCTTGAGAGATTCTGTCGTGAACGCTGCGCAGAGTTCGAACGCTTTCTCCCCGGTCGTACGATATTCGTATGCGACATTCGTCTCCGGATCGGTGGGAACGGTGAAGCCCGAAACGGGATCTTGCATGGCCGCCAGAGACGCCGGAAGTTTTCCCGTCTGCGTCCAGTGCGCGTAAACGATCTGGTTCTGAATCATTTGCAGATCACTGATGCGCTGTTCATCAAATCTCATTTTTCGTTGAGTGGCGGGGCTGCCGATGATGAAGAAACCCGCGGTGATGGTCGTAAGGACGATGGCCGAGACGATCACGGCGACGATCCTTGACGCCTTCATTTCCGCGGTGTCCGTGTGCCTGAGTGTCCGTAAGTAGTAGCCGAAGACGGTACCCGTCACCGCGAGAATCGCGAGCACCTTGAGGGAGAAGCGTAGTGTCAGTTCGCCGCTGAGGAAGTTATAGATGAGGACGATGAGATCCACGATGATAACGAGCGACGCGAGGAAGATGGTCAGGTAGATGAGGGTCTTGCGGATGCGGGAGCCGGCCTTCTCGGGATCCGAAACGATGTCCCTCTGCAGCAGCCATGATGTGAGGAGGTAGACGGGGAAGACGACGACGAGAACGGCATTGGCGACGCGGATGGTATCGAGGACGCCCTGGTAGTAGAAGTCCAGCGCGTCGGGGAAGTCCAGCGCGTCGGGGAGGAGGTAGTTGATGTACTGGAAGACGAGGGTGAGGAAGAAACTCACTGCAGCATAGAGCGTAATGATGGCGAGCAGGTGTAGGGTGACATCTTTCGGGGTGCTCCACGCTTTGTGTGTGACGAATGGGGTGGCGGAAGAATCCATAGGAGGGGAGAGGAAGGTATCTCCACCGTACGCATAAACACCCTTTTGTGCAATTGCCCCGGTTTGATTGTAGGGTGGCATGTTTTTGCTGCAGCACGCTCTGCCATTGCAGGCATGAGCAGGATCGCTACAGTATTCCCAATGTTGAAATTCAAGCGGTTCTTCAAGGCGATCGGTCCCGGGTTCATCACGGGGTCCGCGGACGATGATCCTTCGGGGATCGCGACGTATGCGCAGACGGGGGCGCAGTTCGGCTACACGCAACTGTGGTTCGCGCTCTTCGTCACTCCATTCATGATTGCGGTGCAGGAGATGTGCGGGCGGATCGGGCTCGTGACGGGCAGAGGACTCTCGGGGGTCATCCGCACGCACTACGGCAAGCCCCTCCTCCTCTCGGTCGTTTCACTCCTCCTCGTTGCGAATACCGTGAACATCGGCGCGGATCTCGGGGCCATGGCGGCATCCGCGGAACTCGTCTTCGGACTTCCGTTCGCCGTCTGGCTCATCGTAATGACGGTGGGGACGCTCCTCCTCGAAGTCTTCATCCCGTACCGCGTGTACGTGAAATTCTTAAAGTACCTGACCCTCTCGCTCCTCGCGTACGTGCTGGCGGCGTTCGCCGTCACGCAACCGTGGTGGACGATCCTGAAGGCTACGCTGATTCCCGCATTCTCCTTCTCGGAAGGCTCCCTCATGAATATCGTGGCGCTCTTCGGCACCACCGTCTCCCCCTACCTCTTCTTCTGGCAGGCGGATGAGGAGGTGGAGGAAGAAGTGGCACACCATCGGATCAGAGGATTCGGCTTCGGCAGGCCGTATTTCCGCTCCTCCGACCTGGCCGATATGCGTACCGACACCGCGGTGGGCATGTGTTTCTCCAACCTCATCACGTTCTTCATCATCACGACGGCGGCGTCCACGCTGGGGGCGGGCGGCATCCGCGTCGTCGCGACGGCGGATCAGGCGGCTCTTGCGCTCCGTCCTCTCGCCGGCGATTTCGCGTACCTGCTCTTCGCTCTGGGGATCATCGGGACGGGGCTCCTCGCCGTCCCCGTTCTCGCCGGGTCGGCGTCGTACGCCCTCTCGGAGGCATTCGGCTGGAAGGAGGGGTTGTATCGCAAGTTTTCGCAGGCGCATGGGTTCTATGGCGTGATGACCCTCGCGACCTTCCTCGGGCTCCTCGTCAATTTCACCGGCCTCCCGCCTTTCCGCGTGCTCTACTTCGCTGCGGTGCTGAACGGCATCGTTGCCCCCATCCTTCTCTTCGTGATTCTACAGATCGCGAACAATGCCACGGTGATGGGGAAGAACGTGAACGGGAGAGTCAGTAATGTTCTTGGGTGGATGATTACGGTCATGATGGCTTTGGCATCCGTATCTTTAATAAAACCCTTCCTATAGAGGAAAAATCATTGCTTGCTTTTAAATAAAATTATAGTAGGATATTCATTATCCGATCCCTGCAATGGTTGCGGGAAGATCGGGACTTCGGGTCGTTCTTTCAGGGAGGCAGTGCTATGTCGCAGTCATGGAAGACTGTATGTGCGGTTTTGGTTCTGGTTTCTGTGCTGATGAATGGCGGCTGTGCCATGAAGTCGAGGCTCAACCTCGATGCGCACGGACAGAACCGGCAGATGTTCGGGCAGTCCCAGACCGCCGATGTCCATGTGACTTGGAAACTGGAGACCGCGCAATGACCCGTTCCCCGCCCCCCCGGTGGTGTCACACCGGGGGGGCGGTTTTTACACAAAGAGCGCACAGCGTTCATCAGGGATACGCACCTCACTGATACACCCCCTGTCTATGTCCGACCCTCAAAACAGAGACGGTCACGATTTCCCGATGAATGGTATAGATGATCCGGTAGGGCCACACACGCAGAGACCACATTCCTTCCAGTTCTCCCCGGAGCTGCTTCCCCGCAAGCGGATTTTCCCGGAGAACATCAATGGCAGCATCCACGCGCTTCCGCATATCCGCTGATAACTTTTTCATATCTTTCGCTGCCTGCTTCGTGATGACGATGCGGTATGTCACAGTTTGAGACTTTTTCTAAACGTATCATAATCCACGGTATCCAATTTTTTCCCTTCCTTTATCCGTTTCAGGCTCTTGATGATATCGTTGGATAATTCGGGGTCAGACATGATTTCCATGGTCTCCTGCCATCCCTCGAATTCCTCGAAGGACATCACGACGACCTTGGGGAGCCCTGCATGTGTGATGATAACGGAAACACCGGGGTGCTCCGCTGCATCGATGACAGTGAAGAAGTTCTTTCTTGCCTCCGTTGCGGTCATGCTCTTTCGCATATGTACATTGTAGCGTACATCGTTCTCTGGTTGCAAGACTCCGGATGATGATGCTCTATTTTCCTGTTTTCACGCCCAATTTCTGCAGTGCATCGAGCAGAGATGGAATATCGTTCTTCTTGTCATCGTGCCAGTACGTATGCATGCCCATCTTTGCCGGGGTCGAAAGATTCCTCTCTTGATTGTCGATGAAGACGGCTTCCTGCGGTTGACAGTCTGCAGCCCGCAACGCTGCATCGAAAATGGCAGTCGTTCCGTCATGCTTCAATGCGTGAACCATTGCCGAAACGACGATCGGGTCGAAGAGATCCGTTAGGTGCAGATCTTCATTGAGGAGATCCATGCGCTCTTCCGGATTATCGGTTATCATGCCAAGCCTGTACATCGTGCTGAGGGATTGGACCACTTCCAGCATCGCCTCATTTACGGGAATCGTCCGCAGCGCTTGCCGGAGAACATCGGGTGAGATCTTCTGTTCCATGCAGGAACAAAAATCATCCCAAACATCGGTGAACCTTCCGCCGAGCAGCAGACGGTTACAATGTTTTTCGTAACATGCTGTGACGGCTTCAACAGAGGAGCCGGTCACTTCCTTGCTGAGATATTCACAAATCGTTCCCGTCCCATTGAAGTCCGTCGTGAGTACCCCGTCGAAGTCGAAGAAGAGCATACGGATCATTGGCGGCTACTGTAGCAGAATATCGGCTGCACCTCGGGTAGACCCCCTCCCCTGTATCCCCTCCCTAATGGGAGGGGAGTCCTTTGCATGAAGGAGACATCGATGAAACATGAGGATCCAATTTTCTTGTTCATAGAGCTTCAGAAGCAACGAGGCCACTTCCCTCTCCCATTGGGAGAGGGGCAGGGAGAGGGGGGGATCACCTCCTTCTCCGAAACGATCGGAAATTCCGATGCGGAGGCCTGTGCCCGCCCTGAGTCCTTGGCTGTATTCCCTGCGGGCGTGGTCCGACCGGTGCGAAAGGCCGTGCGCCCTGCGGATGCTCAGTTCCATACGAAGGAAGAGGAGGAGGTTTCGGGAGAACGGGGGTTTGCTTGCGTTGCAGTGTCGCGCGGACGAGCCGCTCGATGTCGCGGACAGAGTTCTTCTGATCAAAAGTCGCGAAGGAAATGGCGCGGCCTTCCCTGCCGGCGCGCGCGGTGCGGCCGATGCGGTGCACGTAGTCATTCGGGTCATCGGGCAGATCAAAATTGATCACAACTTCGATCCCCGTGACATCGATGCCGCGCGCAGCGATGTCGGTGGCGATGAGGATGCGGTACCTGCCCGTCTTGAACCCCTGCAGCGCTTCACGGCGCTGGGCGAGAGAGCGGTTGGCGTGGATCTCGGCGGCGGCGTGCCCCATGGCACGCACGGAGTGCGTAATCTTCTTGGCGCCGTGCTTGGTCCGTGAGAACACGAGGATGGATCCGTGGTGTTCAGAGAGGAGGGTCTGGAGGAGCGGAAGTTTCTCCGCTTTCTGAACGAGGAAGAGTTCCTGCTGGACACCGCGCACTGTCGTGCCCGAGGGGGCCACTTCGATGCGGATGGGAAGCTGCATGTGCGCGTTCGCGAGCTTCATGATTTCCGCGGGCATGGTGGCCGAGAAGAGCAGGGTCTGGCGCTGGCGCGGCACGTGACGGAGGATGGTTTCGATCTGCGGGCGGAAGCCCATGTCGAGCATGCGGTCCGCTTCGTCGAGGACGAGGATATTCACTTCCCGAAGCGTGATCGTTCCCTGCTTGAGGTGATCGTTGAGGCGGCCGGGAGTCGCGACGACGATGCGGGGATTTCTGCGGATCATCTCCTTCTGCAGGTGCATGGATGCCCCGCCGATGAGGACGGCCGTGCGGATAGAGAGCTGCGGCGCAAACTGCATCAGGGCCTCGTCCACCTGGGATGCCAATTCACGGGTCGGAACAACGACGAGGCCGCGACCGGGCTTCTGCGCGAGACGCTGCAGCATGGGGAGGCCGAAAGCGAGGGTTTTGCCCGTGCCCGTCTGCGCGATTCCAACGACGTCCTTCCCCTCGAGTGCCGGCGGAATGGCCTGCAATTGGATGGGGGTAGGCGTCACAAATTTGCGCAGCGTGAGCATCTGGAGGATTTGCGGGGCGATGCCGAGTGTGAGGAAACTCGGACTGGAAGACGGAGGAGTATCGGGCATTGGATTGAATCGCGTAAAGAGTATTAATCGTAGCCCTTTCCATCGCAATGAGCTACAAAAGCGTACGGGAAATAGATGGCATTTTTATTGATTATTACGCCAAAAAGATGGAGAATAAATCTCTTTCGCGTTCTCCCCCCTTGCTCTATGCCAGTCCCTCTCCATACCACCTGCAAGGCGCAAGGATGCCGCAGTCCGTCGCACGGCAAATTGCACTGCCGTCGTCATGCATTGAAGGAGATCACGGTGATCACTCCCGATCAGAGGGCACACATGCGGTCGCTGTGTTGCAGTGCGCTCTGTGAGGCTGGGAAGCACCATGAGTACGGCAATCAATACTGCGGGAAGTGCAAAGAGCCGTGCTGCTGGAAGGCGTGATGTAGAGTTGCTGATTGATAAGGGTCACAATAAACGTCCCATATGTTTACGGTCAGCCTGATGTGTCAAAAGGAGCAGTGTGTCTCTCGCCGTACGTGCGAGGATCCTCGGGATGTAGAGCATTCCCGTATAGTTCTCGCCCGGTTTGACCACGGGAAGGATATTTCTTCTCAGTTTGTTGCGGGTCATTTGTACGAGAATCTCTGTCGCATCGGGGAAGATTTTCTCGATCGTATCGAAGATAATTTTTGCAGGACCCAAATTCAATCCGCTCACGATCAGTGTCCTCGACGGGCGCAGCAGTACGTCCACTTTTTTCCTGTATCGCATGAGAAGACTGTGGGCGGCATGTTCAAGATGTTTCCCGTGGACGATGAGTGGAACATGGATCAGAGATGCGGCTCCAGCGTCATCCACGGCACAGCACAGAGTGCAAAATGACGCGTTATCTTCCAGCATGACCGCCTCTTCTCCGCTGGAGAGTTCGTGGAGACTTGCACCCGCCCCATCCACTCTCAGCGGAGAGGAAATACGGGTTCTCTCTTCGGGCAGTCCGAAGCACTGAGCGCAATAGTCGTTTGTGAGCACGAGTGAGTTTGCGCTGTTTAAGATGTGCGGAAGTTGTTCTGCATGACTGAGAATGGAAACAGCGATGTCCGGTTTCGTGGGCATTGATATGCCATATTAATATACAAATTATGAAAGTCAAATTCCTCAACGCGACGATCTCACCGTCGCTGACCAGTCTGCGGTGCTCAACGTGTATGAGAGTTCCTCTGCCCCCACAGTCGGCAAGTTCCGGAGCGTACAGTTTTTGAGCTCCGATAAATCCAGAGCGTTCATGCTCCAGTACACCGGCCGTGACCCTTCCTACACAGAGCAGGTGGATGTGTTCGACGACATTGTCGGGAGCTTTGGATTTGTGTTGGATTGAAGGATGTGTCGGAAGCAATTGGCTCGCCTGTTGGGAGGCTCAGGGTCAGGCGCGGGAGCTTTGCCCCCGCGTGCTTGAACGTGGAGCATGCCCTCCTGTGCTTTCCTCTTCACTGAATCGTGAAGCTGATGGGCCCGCTGCAGTTGTTACCCTCGTCCCATTCGTCGATCACGGCGTGCACATCCACACATACGCGGACAGCATGCACTCCAGTGGGGAAGCCCTGTCCGGATGCCTGGCCGACATCAGACCAGAGCCGGGTCGCTGAGCCGCCATCTGCGAAAGGGGGGATGGACTGATCTGTTCCCGTTGTCGTCCAAAAGCTCGTGCCTGCGAGCTTGTACTGGAGCCGAATGAATGACTCGGCGGTGGTTTTCCCCACGACGAGAACAGAGGCTCCCACCAGAATCCTCCCAGGACCCAGTGGCGTGGTGTTCACCGTCGTCGCGGAGAGATCGGGAAAGGAAAAGATGAACGGATCCGAGCAATTATTTGCTTCGTTGGATTCCGCAATGACGGAGGTAACATCCACGCAGACGCGGACATTGTGCGTGCCAGCGGGGAAACCCCCACCAGATGCGAGACCAATTTTGAGCCAGTAGTTTGTTTGCATCCAACCGTCCCCAAGCGGGGGAACCGACTTTAACTCTGCTGTCGGCACCCACTGTGTTGTACCAGAAAGCTGATACTGGGGTTGGGCGAAAGATTCCGTGGAAGTCCCACCGGTGACATGCACCTCTACATTGACATCCACTTTCTTGTCACCATACCAAACATAGAGATTGACGATCTTGATAGAGAGATCCGGGAGCGGAGCAGCACTTGAGACGCTGGATGAGCTCGCCGCAGAGGAAGCTGAGGACGCAGCGTTGGAACTCGAGGAGAACGTATAGACCATAAAGGCAAACAGCTCGGAGCAGTTGTTCGTCTCATCCGATTCGGTGACTTCGGGATCAGCATCCACATCTTCATCTGCGCAGACTCGGAAGGAGTAGTCCCCAGAGGGGAGTGTCCACGTGTGCGCGTCGGGATCCTCCGAGGAGAGCTTGACACTCACTCGCTCACCGGGATCGAGCGCCGGGACAGGGCGAGAGATAACGAAATCGTTCGTTCCATTGCGGTCCCGGTCAATGAAGAAACGGATGTGGCTTGCCGCCGCCAGTCCGTGGCCGGTATTAGTGACGTAGGAGGTGAGGGCGTAGTCGAAGCCTGGGTAGATGGGATTTGTGCTCACGCCGATGCCTTCAACGATGAGATCAGGAAGTGCGGAGGAGGAAGAGGTTGAAGAAGTTTGGGAGGTGGAGGAGGCTGAAGAGGAAGAGATCGAGGAGCTCGCCGTCCCGTGGCTCGAGTCACCGTCTTTCCCCCCATCTTCTGTCTCAACGATTTCTGTGATGCCCTTCTCCTCGATCATGTCGAGGAGCCGGGACATGATGACCGCTGCCTGCGCGCGATTGAGCTGGTCCCGCGGGCCGAAGGATCCATTCGGGTAGCCGACCATGAGTTCGGCGGCTTCCATGACCATGACTGCTTCATACGAGGAACTCCCCAGTGGGACATCAGGGAAGGAGCGGCCGTTCGTGAGGATATCATTACGGGTTTTCCCCATGGCTTTGAGGAGAGTGAGGCCGAGTGCCCGGTGGATGAACCACGCCGTCTGGCCGCGGCTCGAGGGCACGTCCGGATCGAAGAGCATGGTCTCCGTGACCATGTGATGCTGCTGGAAGGCGCAGAGCGGGGTGTAGGCATAGTGCGTGCTTTCAACGTCGTCGAAGTACTGCCAGCATCCCTTCGGTACCGTAAGGAGTTTTTGGTGCCGAAGGATGCGGTACAGGAGCGTGACAACCTGCCCGCGCGTCACAGGATCGCCTGCACCGAACCGTCCATCGTTGTACCCTTGGATGATGCCGAGCTTCACCTGGCGCTTGATGGCGTCGAATGCCCAATCTGGAACTGCATCGTGAAAGAGCCCTTGCCCCTCTGCCTCCGGCTTCATAGAAATGAGCCAAGCCCGCATTCCTGCGTTCTGGTCAGCGAGCAGGACTGCTATGATCATGCAGAAGCTGGCGGCAACGAGCACCATCCATCGGCGTTTCGATCTCACTGAGGTCATTCGTTAGAGAAGGGAGTGTCTTTGTATTTATTATACAACACAGATGCAAAAAACACAATGCATGCTTCCCTCAAGTTTGGCTCGGCGTGCTGGACGGGATCCGAACGTATTCTCCAGTCAAAAGTTTCAGTCATTGATGCTTCATGAGGCATTCGTGATGGAACTTGGGAGAGTTTTCCCTCTATACTTCCGGTATGGATTCCTACAAGCGTGTGTTCCGTGCGTTGCACGAAGCAGAGGTACGCTATCTCATCGTCGGAGGGGTAGCGATGAACCTGCTCGGATGTCCGAGATTCACCAACGACATTGATATTCTATTGGCGCTCGATGAAGAGAACCTGCATGCCATGAAGAAAGCCATGGAAACATTGGGGTACGAGCAGCGTGTTCCTCTTGCATTGGATGAACTGGGTGACGAGAAAAAAGCTCTGGCATTGGTGAGAGAAAAAAATCTTCTTGCCTACACCTTCTTCAATCCGAATGAACCTTTGTACAGTATCGATGTCATCGTAGGTCCTTCGCTGCAATTTGATCGATACAGGGCAAATCAGCTGCACGTCGATGTCTGGGGATTGTCATTGCCGGTTGTATCCATCGATGATCTTATCGGTATCAAGAAGCAATCTGACAGGGAAAAAGATGCCCTGGACGTCGCCACTTTGCTAGAATACAAAGGTCTATGAAGGACTACGCATCATCCATCGATCGCGAACAGCTGCGTCGTATCAAGTATGGGACGACTCCGGAACAGAGAATGAACTGGTTGGTGGATGCCGGAAAATTTGTTGTGGAGAGCAGAAAGCATCGGAAAAAGAAGTTTCCCGAAATGAAGGCTGGATGATACAGTCGTTTTATTGGAGTGTTCAAAATGGCTCGGCTTGGTTCACGCAGTTCGGTTGCATGGAGCCGCTATCCAACTACCAGTATGAAGAGGCTCGGAGGACCGTCCGGATTGTCCTGAGCGCCCCGGTTCTCAATAGAGCCGGTCTGACGAAGCAAAGGGGGATTTTCAAATATCAATAAATAGTATATAATGATCACATCTCTATCCAACACCCTCTATGGAAAAACTGAGGAATACCGCGCGGCCGTTGCTGGTCGTCGCCTTCGTCTTTGCCGCCGTGTGCTTTGCGGTGATCAATATCTCTGAACAGGCAAGAGCCTCTGTCAGCGGCTTCCTTGCCTTTTCGACGGGGACACCCTCGAAAGGAATCTGTTGGGCGGGTGGAGCGCCGGATGTTCCTCAAACATACACGCAAGCCGATGTCGGACAGGGGTACGCCAAGGTGCGAAAAGGCACGGGCTTCACGACGGGTGCGGCCCTCAAAGCCGCTTGCACGGCAGATGATTACAACGCCTTGCGGTCGCTGTACTGCGCGCGCAATCCCGGCGCACACTTCTTTAAGAGCATCGCAATGTACGGGCAGGATGACAAGTACATACCCTATTCCATGGACTGCGGGCCCGATTGCAACTGGTACGACTGCTCCGAGGTTCCCCAAGGAGCTTCCTCCTCGGTCGCCTCATCCTCTGCTCCCTCCCCCTCAGTCCCGAAGGGCACCTGCTACGTCTCGGACTTGAACGGGTACATCCCCACGCCCGCGGATCCGGCCTCGGGACAGGGCTACGTCGTGCTGAACAAGGGAAATTACCAATCGATGATGGATCTCCGGGCCGCCTGCACGCAGGCCGACTTCGACACGCTCGGACGCACGTTCTGCGACCGGAATCCGGGTGTCACTTACCGGAGAGCCATCGGTCAGTTCACGCAGAGCAATCAGTACATTGCGAATGCCTGCTGGAGCGATGGCTGCAAGAAAATCACCTGCCAGGAAGCGGCCTCATCCGCGCCCTCCCATTCCTCGTCTCCCGCTGTCTCTTCACGTTCGACCGAGACCGCGAAGGGCGCTTGCGTGGTCCGTGATTTCAACACGGCAGTCCCTTCCGCCTATGCGGTTTCGGACGTCGGCGACGGCTACGTGAAGAGAGGAAAGGGAACGATGACCTCTCTCAGCGCGGTCCGCGATGCCTGCACCCAGGATGATTACGACGCGCTCGCGGACAAGTACTGTGCCGAGAACCCTGATAACTCCTACGAAATGGATGTCGCTCTCTATGATCAGAACGGAAATCTCAAGTCCAAAGGATGCGGCGACCAGGGTTGCGATCTCGTCCAGTGTTCCCTTCCCGAAGAAGAGGATTGGTACGATGAGGGAACGGATGGCGATGAGACGAACACCGAGGACGGGTATTCGGAGGTTGAAGGTGCATCAACGGGACCCGCAGCGGGATATGAGGATGAAGTCATCACCAATTCCGTCGGAGCTTCCGATCTCCCGGCTGCGAGTTATGAGGATGAGATCCTTGCCGACATCGAGTCCTACCGGAATCCCTTCCCGGATACGGACCTCGCGGAGCTCACCGGCAAAGCGGCTGCCGAGCTCTACCGGCGCGCCGTCATCGGCGGATTCCCCGATGGAGAGTTCAAGGCCGATCGTCCCGTGAACCGCGCGGAGGCGGCGAAGTTCCTGCTCCTCACGCGCGACGGAACCGTCGAGGACGCAGGCAATGACGGCCGCTTCCCCGATGTTCGCGACGGCGAGTGGTACACCAAATACGTCGTCGCCGCGGCGAACGAAGGGGTCATCAGGGGTTACCCCGACGGACTCTTCCGTCCGGCGAACCAGGTGAATACCGCGGAATTCCTGAAGATGCTGACGCTGACTCTCGGCTTGGAGGAAGGTCTCGATTACGGGTATAAGGATGTGCCCGCAGACAGCTGGTTCGCGCCCTTCGCAGGCATCGCCCAGAAGTACGATCTCTTCCCGGGTCGTGTGTCCAGACTCTCTCCCACTCTGCCGCTCAGTCGCGGAGATGTCGCAGTCGCCATCTACCAGTACCTCGCGCATCGATAAGCTTGAGGCGATCAATATTGTCATGAAAGGCTCCGCGCCGCGCGGAGCCTTTTTCGATCGGGATCTCCGCATGGAACGCTTCAGTCAATTCCGAAGGCGCCCGCGAAGGGGCGCGCGAGGACGGATCATCCATCAGTGCATGGTCCTGATAAATATCAACAGCGAGTACTGCCTTGGCATGAGTCATTCGTAGTACTGTTTCTTTCAACATTCCTTTTCCCGCATCATTCCATGAAAACATTGACGATTCGTACGTTCCTCTTGGCTGGCATGCTGCTGCTCCTCACGAGCTGTTCCCCGTCTTCCCCCAGGTCCGCGGACACTTCCCAAATGAACAGTGCACCGGGGGCGGGGGGTACGGCTGTGACCAATGGAAAAGACATCGGAAAGATGACCGATGACGTCTATGTGGAGCTGACCGCACAAGAGATATACCACAATGGAGTCGATCCCGAGGTTTGGGGCGCTCTCGGCGGGGGACGAGATCGTCTGTTTGCGCGCTACGGCGTGACGGTGGAGCAGGCATCGGCGTTTGCGGAGGGGATTGGCGGCAATGGCGGGTACGAACGCGCACAGCAACTGATGGACAGGGTCGATCGTCGTCTCAAGGAACTGCAGGCAGGGGAGTGACCTTTTTTCTGCCCCCCGGCTCCTCGGCTACGCTCGAGGCCTCGGGGATCGTTGATGCTGGTGTTGAGTTTTTCGAAAATTCAAGAATATGGCTCCCCCTTCTAGAACACATGCGAACCGATTGGGCGCAGGAAATGAGGGAACTGGGCAGCAGCCTTGATGAGATCAGGGACATCCTGCTTCCCTGTATTTTCCGTGGTGGAAATGATCATACCGATGCTACGCTCTTCGCATGACGGGCTTCGACCAAGAGAAATACGACGCGGCACGGGAAGCGGCTCACAACTACTTCCAAAGGAACCAGAAGATACAGTCGCCCGTCCTCGGGACGGTTCACCTCAATTCCGATGGCTTCCTGCACCTCGTCTACGGCGACAAGCATCACAAGCAGAAGCGGGACTGGAAAAACCAGCTCAAACGTTTCCACCTCGTCACGTACACGCGCCGCATCATCGAAGGCATGGGCTTCTACCAAGAGTTCTTGGAACAGTATCAGACGGTCATGGTGAAGGAGCAGAAGCACGAAGTTCCCGCGAGCAAGCTCGTGAAGTACTGGGGCTTCGTGGCGGTCATAGACAACCGCATCCGCGTGAAGATCATCCTGCGGCAGGTAGGCAACGGGAACATCCACTTCTGGTCGGTCATTCCGTTTTGGAAGACCAAGTACTACAAAGACATCCAACTCACAGACCTCTCGACGGGCGACTTGGAAGGCGACTGATGTTCTCTGTGTGAGCATTGTGAACTTGCGACCTGCTCAACAGAGTGGCTGGTCGGGGGCTACCGCCCACAAGTTCACATATCTATGATAGCCCCCTTGCGTAGGCGAATGCAATGACTTCGGGCGCTAACCGTGTATTCTATGGCTATGGAAGAAAACTGTAACCTGAAAGGAATAAACACGTTCTCTGCGAGAGAGGCTTCGTACCAGAGTGCTTTTGGTGCTTGGCGGCAAAGGGCATTTTCACCATTGCTCAAAGCGTTCGATGCAGCTGGTGTCAGCCCTGATACCCTGTCCGTTCTTGGGATAGCTGTGATGATGCTTTTGCCTCTTGGTTTCACTCATGCGCCCGTGTGGTGTGTTGTTGCGTATTTGCTACACCTTCTGTTCGATGGACTGGACGGGTCACTCGCACGTCACAGGGGAACTGTTTCACCACGGGGTGCATACTTGGATGTGGTTGTTGATCATTCGTCTCTCATCGTAACTGTGCTGACGTTACAATGGTTTGGCATTGGAAAGCCATTCTGGGTATCTCTCTATACCATCTGTTATCTCATTTTGGTCGTTCACTTCGTCTTGATGAACGTCCGTGGCAATCCGCCCACGTTCCCCGTTGTCCGCACCAAGTACCTGCTTTTCTTGCTGACCGCCCTCATTGCATACAGCACTGTCAATGTGGTTTGGTTCTAAAAAACACCCACTTTTTCAGAGGTGAATCCTAAGAATACCGCTCCATGAAGCAGTAAAGTGGCAATTCAAAATTGACGAGAAACCATTGACAAAAATACGGGCGACACACCATCGCGGCGGATTTTTAGCTGTTTTC
>JAZDOT010000040.1:0-3684 GCA_043798355.1 Candidatus Peregrinibacteria bacterium | reverse complement strand
ACTCTCTCTACGAGAATCGATTCTCGTTTACCAGTTTCGTCAGCACCGTCATTCCCGCCATCGCACTTCCCAAACACACACCATCACCACAACTCAGCCTGCTCTCGTGGAGGGAGATGGGAAAACTGGGTGTTTTTTAGTCCTCGATTTTCTCCGCACGCTTGCGCAGGTGATTGACGAGAATTTTTTTGCGAAGCCGGATGTGCTGCGGCGTCACTTCGACCAGTTCGTCGTCGGCGATGTACTCCAGCGCCTGCTCGAGCGTCATCTGCTGGACGGGCGTGAGCGAGAGCGCTTCGTCGGTCCCCGACGCGCGAACGTTCGTGAGCTTCTTGTTCTTGATGGGATTCACTTCCATGTCCTCGTTCTTCGCTGATTCCCCGATGATCATGCCGGCATAGACTTTCGTCTGCGGGATCACGAACAGGCGGCCGCGCTCCTGCAGCTTCCAGAGGGAGTAGGCCATGGTCTCGCCCGTGACCATTGCGATGATGGAGCCGCGCTTGCGGTTGGGGATCTCCCCTTTGAAAGGCGCATAGCACATGAACGAGTGCGTAAGGATCCCTTCTCCTTTCGTCTCGATGATGAAATCCCCCTGAATCCCGAGGAGCCCCCGCGTCGGAACGGCAAACTCCATCCGCGTATGTTTGTCCGTCATCTGCATCTCGACCATCTCGCCCTTGCGCTGGGATAGCATCGAGATCACCACACCGGAAAATTCCTCGGGAACATCGATGACCACCTGCTCGACGGGCTCTTCCTTCACCCCGTTCACCTCGCGCATGATGACCTCCGGACGGGACACCTGCAGTTCGAACCCCTCTCTGCGCATATCCTCGATGAGGACCGCAAGGTGGAGCTCGCCGCGACCGGAGACCTTGTACGTATCGCTGGTCCCCACTTCTTCGATGTGGAGACCGACGTTCGTCTCCTTCTCCTTGAGGAGCCGTTCACGGATGTGACGCGTCGTGACGAGTGTGCCTTCGCGGCCGGCGAACGGCGAATCGTTCACGTGAAAATTCATGGAGATGGTCGGCGGATCGATACGGATGGCGGGAAGGAGCGGTGCATCCGGATCGGTCGTGATGGTCTCTCCGACGTAGATATCCGGAATACCCGCGAGCATGACGATGTCTCCGGCAATGGCTTCCGTTACCGGACGCTTCTTCAGACCTTCGAAAACGGCAATACTCGAAATCTTGCCGCTGCGCTCCTCTCCTGCCACAGTCTTCACCGTCACACGATCCCCCACTTTGGCACGCCCTTCGTACACGCGGCCGATGGCGAGGCGTCCGAGGTAGTTGTCGTACCCCAGGCTGGAAGGCTGCATGCGAAACGGGGCGGTGAAATTCTGCTCCGTCGCAGGAACCTTCGAAATGATGAGTTCGAAGAGCGGCGTGAGATCCGTGGAATCATCCTCGATATGCCGCTTCGCGATCCCCTCGCGGGCGACAGTGAAGAGATACGGGAAGTCGAGCTGCTCGTTATTCGCCTTGAGCGCGATGAAGAGGTCGAACACCTTCTCCACCACTTCCATCGGTCTCGCCGCGGGTTTGTCGATCTTGTTGATGATCACGATCGGCTTCATGCCGAGTTCGAGGGATTTCTTGAGGACGAATTTCGTCTGCGGCATGGGGCCCTCCTGCGCATCCACGAGGAGGAGCACGCAGTCGACGGTGCGCAGAATGCGTTCCACTTCGCTGCCGAAGTCGGCATGGCCCGGCGTATCCACGATGTTGATCTTGCACTCCTTGTAGTGGATGGATGTGTTCTTCGCATAGATAGTGATGCCCCGCTCCCGCTCCTGCGCATTACTGTCCATGAGGAGCTCACCCACTTCCTCGTGCTCCGCAAACACGCCGCCCTGCTTGAGAAGGGCATCGACCAAGGTCGTCTTCCCGTGGTCCACATGCGCGATGATTGCAATATTACGAATGGACATTGGTGGAGGGGGCAATCACCCTGAGCGAAGTCGAATGGGTGATGGCGATGTTCCTAATAGTCATAGTAGGCGAAGTGCGCGACCTGCCCCGCGAAGCTCCGAGCAGAGCGAGGAGCGAAGTGGGGTGGCGATATTGCGAATAGTCATGAAATATTAAAAGACAGCTCAGTATAGCGCAAAAAAGCGATTGTGCACAGGGTTGCTCATGAAAAATTCCCACAGGAGTCTTCGCGAGTCTTCATTGAAAAAGAGGGCAGACGGCGCTTGGCCGCCTGCCCATGAGTGTCTACGATCTTCCCTGTCGTACGCTACACCGATGCGTCGGCGACGGACTGGTCATCAGTCCACGAACGCACACTCAGATACCCCTGTCTTCCGAAGCTGCCCCCACTCGCCGTCGAGTAAGGTGAATCGCGTGGTCACGTTTTCCGGTTCAGCAAGGAAGACGGCGCACACAGCGTCTTCTTCCGGATGGTACGGACCCGACCACTGGAGATCTGTGGCTCCAAGGATCAAGTGCCTCCGATCACAGAAACCGATCACATAGAGCGGCGTCCCGTTTTCGAGAGCGAGGGGGGTTCCCCGTGGAATGATCCCTGTTCTCCGCGTTCCTCGGGCAGCCAACATGGCTAAGACTGCCTGAACCTGACCGCGTGGATACGACATGACGTTCTCCTTTCCATAGACACTGCCATTGGTATCCGCAGCCCATCCACACGCCGTGGATGAGCTTCATGCAGACACCATGTGGCAGTGTGAAGTCTGTGATGTAAAGGATCAGGATCTTTTAAAAAAACCTCGCAGTCTTGCGAGGTTCGGAATGCGTGAGAAGAATTTCTTACGACTCACATCCGCCTCGCAGGAGGGGCATCATCATCGAAGTCATTGTTACGGCGGTGGTGGAGGACTGGTGGGTCACGGACACAATGGTAGGACAATTAAAAGAGAAGTCAAGAAACTCAGAGTAAATGGCTGCCAATGGCTTGCCATGAGCGAGCCGCCACAGCGGCGAGTCGAATGGTGGGCGGTATAGGAGTTGAACCTACGACCTTGCGGATGTGAACCGCACGCTCTAACCACTGAGCTAACCGCCCTATATCCTGCAATGTTCACAATAAGGCCGAATGCATGCGCAGACAAGATTATTGACTTTGACATTGTTTTTGTTATTGTAACTATTGATCTGTTGGTCCTAATTCGTCCACGCGGCGACCGGCAGGTCGTCGCTCATTTGCAAGGAGGAATGTGATGACTACCGAAGAAGAGGGGCAACCAAAATGCCCCTTCTGGGAGAACCCCTTCCCTTGGGTGATTGCAGCCGTCATGGCTGTGGTAGCGATTATCGGCCTCGTCGGCCACCTACGCTGGTACTTCTAGCGCAGAAAATGAGCGACCCCCCCCGGTCCCGAATGCAGAGGACTGGGGGGAAACTATGTCCATCTTCAGATACCGGCGGCAAACTCCAGATCGCTGTCGAGTCGGCTCTCCTCAGGCAGCACCTGCCCCTGGTACTTGCTCTCCGGCTTCTTGTCATACGGCGTTTCGGCTGGGCTACTCATTTCTTCGAAGCAAACTGGAAAATCCGCGTACTGGGTTATACCTGCATAGGTTCAGATACATATTGCACTCCTTGGGTCAGCAATGACCTATGGGAAGAGGACGATTTCTACCGGCATTCAAGGGCCTGAGGTTCACAACCTGCTACAACAATGCAGTACGGTGGAGCCATATGGTCACCGATA
>JAZDOT010000011.1:0-117954 GCA_043798355.1 Candidatus Peregrinibacteria bacterium | reverse complement strand
ATGCGAGTGCGGATAACTTCTTTGGAGAGGGGCTTGCTCATGTACAACTCTTGTGTACACCTAAACACCTTCAGATTGCAAATCCAATCGCTTTCTCATGCAAGATGAGCACGAACGATGTCAGGGGTAGTGAGCGGTTACCCCCTACTCATTTTACATTCTACATTTTACATTCCTTGTCCTGAGCGCAGTCGAAGGATACATTTCGTTCATGCCTGCCTCCTCCCTCGATCAATTAGTCTCCCTCTGCAAACGACGAGGATTCATCTTCCCCGGATCGGAAATCTACGGTGGTCTCGCCAATACGTGGGACTACGGACCGCTCGGCGTTGAACTGAAGAACCGCATCAAGCGCCTCTGGTGGAAGAACTTCGTCCACAAGAGGCCGGACATGCTGGGTCTGGACGCCGCCATCCTCATGAACCCGAAAGTGTGGGAAGCGAGCGGACACGTGAAGAACTTCACCGACCCGCTCGTCGAGTGCCGGAGCTGCCACGGCCGCTTCCGCGGCGATCATCTGCTGGAAACGAAATTGGGGATAAAAGCCGTGACCGTGCTCACCATGGAGCAGATACAGCCGATGCTCGTGGCCGAGAAAATTGCATGCCCCATGTGCGGCAAGAGGGACTGGGCGATTGCCAAGAAATTCAACATGCTCTTCAAGACGCATCAGGGCGTGGTCGAGGAGGATGCCGCTCTCGTGTACCTGCGCCCCGAGACCGCGCAAGGCATCTTCGTGAACTTCAAGAATATCCTCAACACCATGCGCCCGCGCCTCCCCTTCGGCATCGCACAGATCGGAAAAGCCTTCCGGAACGAGATCACCCCGGGGAACTTCACCTTCCGCACCCGCGAGTTCGAACAGATGGAGATCGAATACTTCGTCGATCCCGCACGCGCCGCCGACGCCTTCGAGGAATGGAAAAGCGCCGTGTGGGAGTGGTACACGGGCATCGGCATCGCGGAAGGGAACCTGCGCATCCGCGAACATGACCCTGAGGAACTCTGCTTCTATAGTAAAAGAACGATTGACATTGAATACCGGTTCCCGTGGGGATGGGGGGAGCTCTTCGGCCTCGCGAACCGCACGGATCACGATCTCTCGCAGCACGAGAAGGTCTCGGGTGAGGAGATGAAGTACACCGATCCCGATGATGCAACCAAAAAATTCATTCCGCATGTCATCGAACCCAGCTTCGGCTGCGACCGCACTGTCCTCGTCATGCTCCTCGAAGCATACACCGACGAAGAGCTGCCCAATGGAGATGTCCGCACCGTCATGAAGTTCGATCCGCGCCTCGCTCCGATCGACGTCGCTATCCTCCCACTCTCAAAGAAAGAGAATCTCATATCGAAAGCACAAGAACTGTACAAGAAAATTGTTCATGAGACCGATCTCACCTGTGACTTCGATGTCACGGGCAGTATCGGCAAGCGCTACAGGAGACAGGACGAGATCGGCACACCGCAGTGCATCACCGTGGACTTCGGCACGATCGGAGAGGATAAAGAACAGGGAGAGAAGGATACGGTGACCATACGCGACCGCGATTCCCTGAAACAGGAACGGGTGAACATTGGAGTGATTATAGAAAGACTCCGGAGGTAACGACGTTTTATACAGGCGACCCCCGTCACCTGTTCCAGATAGCGGATCCGCTGCTCGTGATTGGAGCCACGATCTTTGATCGCCTCGATCTCATCACGATTGGCCCCTGCAACCTCGCGATGGATGTTCTCTGCGACGAGATCGAAGTGATCTTTGATTTCATCTTTCCACCGCTGCATATCTCCCCTGAGATTGCCGAAGTCTTTCCTAAGGAAAGAGAAATCCTGCTTGAGTGAAGAGAAATCCCCTCGCAAAGAGGTCATGTCTCGTTTGATTTCCCTCCTAAACAAGACAACGTCTTTCTTCGTAGCTCTTTTGAGAAGAGCTAAATCTCTCTTTGTCGTCGGCGCATTGTCGTCCTTGTTTGGCATGGGCACATGATGGTACTGGAAAACGCAAAGGGAAATCCACCTCTGAAAGAAAATGGATATGCATATAATTCTTTGGCTTGTATGAGCCCCATTTCCGGTTCCATGACCAGGTGGAACGGGCGGGAAAGACCTTGAAAATTCCTCAGAGTATTTGCTCCATTCCATTGACTATTCTCCAGCCATGCTTACAATCCGCCACCATCGTTTTCCCATTCAACAAATGCTCCAGAGAAACCGCCCATTCTGCCGACACGAACATCGCACAGATATTAGGATTCCACGTCTCCGCTTTGGAGGAGAATCAGCTCCTCTCAAAAAAAGAACAGAGACAACACGCCATGATCTTTGTCAGCTTCTTGATGTACCATCCCTGACACTCCGCGATGTTCTCTTTGCGCTCAACCTACTCAGCAAAATGCCCCCCAACCGAACCATCCGCAATTCATGATCTCTTCAGCACCTTCCTCGAAATGAGGTGCGAGAGATACCCCACCGCAATCGCATTCCCTACGAGATGAAAAATGACGATGGCATGAACTGCGGCAGGCATGGTCAACATAGAGGAAAGTGAAGCAGAAGAACGAGGGGGGGGCAACGATTCTCAGATAAATTTCTCGTTTTTTCCATTTGCCCCATTTCCTCCACTCCCCTACACTCCCGCCTGCACTCCGACCGATCACTGCGGTCCTGGTCCCAAAGGGACCACCCTGAGCGACCCCGCGCATGCGGGGGAGTCGAAGGGTGACCCTACCGGAAATCCTCCGCACCATGTGAAAAGACGCCGGAACTAAGCCCCAAGGATCCCTCCACCGCGTACTCCTTCGAACTCGCGAAGTCCTTAAACTTAACCTTAGCCTTAACCTTAACCTTAACCCTCTCCCCAATCCCCATGTCTTTCCCCACCGATACCGAGCTCGTCGCCGCTGCGTGTCACATCGGACACCGTAAAGAGAAATGGAACCCGAAGATGAAGCCCTACCTCTACGGCGTTCAGAAAGGCATCCACCTCTTCGATATCACGGAAACGAAGAAGCACCTTGAGGATGTCTGCGCTCAGCTTCGAAAACTGCAAACGGAAGGAAAAACCATTCTCTTCGTCTCGACGAAACAGCAGAGCATCCCTCTCATCGAAGAGATCGGACGCGAACTCCACCAGCCCATCGTCACGAAGAAGTGGATCCCGGGGCTCCTCACGAACTGGTCCACCATCAAGCGGCGCCTGAAGTACTATCTCGATCTCCAGCAGTCATTCCAGACCGGCGAAGTGGAGAAGTACACGAAGAAGGAACAGCTGGATCTGCGCAAGAAGCTGGCCAAGCTGGATGCCGCCTTCTCGGGCGTGGCCGCCATGTCACAGCTTCCCGACGCCGTCTTCGTCGTCGATGCCGTCCGTGATCGTGTGGCGGTTCTGGAAACGAAGAAGCTCGCTATTCCGCTCTTCGGCATCTGCGATTCCATTGCCAATCCCGACGATTTCACCGCGCTCATCCCTGCCAACGACGACGCCGTGAAATCCCTCTACATCATCCTCACGACCATCCTGACCGAGATGAAGAACGCCCCGTCCAAAACGAAAGCTGAGCCTGTCCCCGCACCTTAACCTTAACCTTAACCTTAGCCTTAGCCTTAGCCTTAGCCCTCATCTCTACTATTCCAATCCCCAATCCCCATGTCCCCCGTCACCGCCGCCCAAGTATCGGAACTCCGCGCCCGCACCGGCGTCCCCATGCTCCAATGCAAAAAAGCTCTCGACGAAGCGCAGGGCAATGAAGAGAAAGCCATCGAGATCCTCAAGAAGAGCGGGGAAGCGCAGGCCGTGAAAAAAGCTCTGCGCGACCAGAGCGAAGGTGCCGTCTTCCTCGCGCAGGAAGGGCAGGAAGCCGTCCTCGTCATACTCAAGTGCGAAACCGATTTCGTCGCACGGAATGAGGAATTCGTTTCGCTCGGCCAATCCTTCGCGGACCGGGCACTCAAGAAGGGTGCGGATGAACTGAAGAGTTACGCCGCCTCTCTCCTCCCATCCCTCGTACAGAAGCTGGGAGAGAACATTTCCCTTGGCGATGTCTATGGAATCTCCGCCCCCGTCCTCGGAACGTACGTCCACACGAACCGCAAGATCGGCGTCGTGATCGGCCTCGACAGAGGGACGACCGACCTTGCGAAGGATGCCGCCATGCACGCCGCAGCGATGAATCCGCTCTACAAGACTCCCGAGGAAGTTCTGTCTTCCGCTGTCGAGCACGAGAAGGAAATCTGGCGCGAACAGCTCAAGAAGGAGGGCAAGCCCGAACAGATCTGGGACAAGATCATGATGGGAAAAGAGAGGAAATTCCGCGAGGAGAACGCTCTCACGACCCAACCGTTCGTGAAGGACCCGAGCAAGACCGTCGGTGCTCACCTCGCAGGAGCGACCGTTCTCCAGTATGTGCGCGCTGCTCTACAGTAGATTTTTTACGAAGGAATGCCGTAGGGGATCATAGCGGCCACCACGTCAGCAACCGGGTGATCCAAAAGAGACGCGGCGGGGTGACGAGCGGCCTGCTCTGCAGAACATCGCTCCGCGTCACGCGCTTGAGTTTCCGCATCGCTTTGGAGAACCGGCCCTCAATGAGGACATTCACCTCGCCCATCCGATCGAGGGAGGATGCCATGATGTTCGCCGATCCGACGAGTGCGCGCGCACGATCGACGAGAATAAGTTTCGCGTGCGACATGGCCGGATACAGGAGCACCTGACAGTACCGCAGATCGGAACGCTCCATGAGCCGACGAACTGATCGCGCATTTGTATCCGCATAGACGTCCGGCGCTTCAGGAAGGATGAGGGTGATCCGGATACCCTCGTGTGAGCGCTCTGCGAGGAGATCGATGGTCTCCCGATCGTCCAGATAACTCTGCTCGAGAATGATCTCCCGCTTGGCACCCAGGAGGAGTCGCCTGAGAGCGGGGCGCACTGATTTTGCTTCTTCGGTATTGAGCACAAGCCGAACAGACGTATCGGACGTCAGCGGATCGTGGCCAGTGAGGTAGTGCTGTACGAAACGCCCCCCCCTGAGTTCGATGAGAAAATCGTGCCACTCCTGCGCCGTCTCGTCTGCGATGTTCATCCCTCCGACCAGCATCGTCTGATCATCGATGATGAAGACCTTGGCATGATCGTAGTGGAGACCATACCCCACGGAGATATTGCGATGACGCCAAAACCGGTGCCAGATGCCGTCAGAGCTCTGTGCCGTTGTGAGGAAATCCTTGTGATACTCGAACACGTCGCCGGAGGCATCTTTCATGACCGTCACTTTCACCCCGCGATCCGCCGCTTCGAGGAGAGCGGCTGCGATGCGTCGCCCGGCATCGTCATCCTTCCAGATGAACATCTGCACGAGAACGGTGTGGTGCGCGTGCCGGAGCAATTTTACCATCCGGGGAAACGCCTCCGTTCCATCCACCCAAATCCGTATGCGGACGTGACGTGCAAGCCTCTGCTGAACCGGGAGAGGGGCATGGAGGATCACTTCGGTGCGCATGCGGAACCACAGGCGAAGACCCCGGAGACGCCGTGAACCGCGTTTCCCGAAGAGAAAGCGAAGGAGAAGCCGCAGCAGCGTACGGACCCCGCGCACATGCAAAATCTTCCGGCATCGATCAAAAAATGACCAATCAATCATACGCCGTTTTTGGCGTTCCGCCGCTACCGATTGAGTATATTTCATGCTACAATGGTAGGATACCAATGATGAGCACTCTTTTCACCCTCATCGCTGTCGGCGTCGTTGCGGGCATCCTGTGCTCGCTCCTGTTCTGGTTCTCGCGCCTCGCTTGCGAATATCACGCCGAACGCGACTTGGTGTTCATGCGGTTTCTCGTCCCCAAAAAAGAGAGCAAGGAAGACAAGGAGATCGAATCTGAGAAGTTCTCGACCGGTCAGGATTTCAAAGAGGTGCTCGGCGTGATGGAACACCTCTACGAATCGCTCCACAGCATGCACCGGACACGCCTGAACCGGTGGTGGCTGGGGCAGCCGTTTTTCTCGGTGGAATACGCCGCCCTCGCCGGGGAGATTCTCTTCTTCGTCGTCTGTCCGCGGCGGATCATGCCCCTCATGGAAAAGCAAATTACGTCCTTCTACCCGGACATCATCATCGACGAGGTGGAGGACTACAATATCTTCACGGATTCGTCCGTCGTTGCAGCCCAGGTACTGCTCCCGAAAAAGCCCTTCACCTCCGTCTTCCGGACCTACCAGCAACTCAAGAGCGATCCCTTCAATACAATTACGAACGCATTCTCCAAGCTGAAAATCACCGAGGGGGCAGCCGTACAGCTGATCCTGCAACCTGTTCCATCCGGGTGGCAGAGGAAACTGGAACACGAGGCCATGCACCTCATCAATCCCAAGAAGAGAGGGCGCAGTATGTTCAATCCCCTGACATGGCTCTCGGCCACCTTCAGCATGCTCACCTCCGGTGACGATGTGACGGAGCTTAAAGTGGAGGAGCAGGCGACGGGCGAACGGGTCTCACAAATGGTGGAAGAGTACAGTAAATCCGTTGATGAGAAAGCGAGTGAGCCTGGATACCGATGCGTGATGCGCATCGTCGCGTCCGCAGACAATCGTCCACGGGCGGAATCGCTCCTTGCCACGGTCGCCGCCGCGTTCGGTCAGTTCAACAGCGTACGGGGTAACGGTTTCTTCGCACCCCATTTCACTCATCGCCGCCAGACCATTGAGCGGTTCATCCGGCGCTCCCCCCGCCATCCCCCCTCCCTCACACTCACCAGTCACCGGCTCCTCCTCGGCACATCGGAGGTGACCGGCCTCTTCCACTTTCCGAATATCAAGTACAACAAGGTGGACACGATCAAGTGGCAGAACTTCAAAATCGCCCCGTCTCCAAAGGATATCCCGGAGGATGGCCTCTTCCTCGGCATCAATACCTACCGTAGCGAGAAGCGCAAAATCTTCATGAAGAACGAGGACCGTTTCCGGCACTTCTACATCATCGGTCAAACGGGTACGGGCAAGAGCTCCATCATCGAAATCATGGCCCGGCAGGATTTTCACCAGAAGAGGGGTCTCTGTGTCGTCGACCCGCACGGCTCGCTGGTGGAGAATCTCCTGCCCTACATCCCCAGAGAGCGCGCAGATGACGTCATCTACTTCAACCCAGCAGACACCGGGCGGCCGATGGGCTTGAACCTCCTCGAAGGCAAAACCCCCGAGGAGCGCGACCTCATCGCACTCGACGCCATGAACATGATGGTGAAGATGTTCGGCAACGAGGTGTTCGGCCCGCGCATCCAAGACTACTTCCGCAACGGATGCCTCACGCTCATGGAGGATGAGGAGGAGGGCGGCGCCATTACGGACCTCGTGAAGCTCTTCACGGATGAGGAGTGGCAGAAGTATAAACTGACAAAGGTAAAAAACCCGATCGTCCGGGCATTCTGGGAGAAACAGATGGCGCAGACGGGGCAGCGGGAGAAGCAGGAGATGATCCCCTACTTCGCCGCGAAGTTCGGCCAGTTCTACACGAACACTCTCATCCGCAACATTGTGGGCCAGACGAAGAGCGCCTTCGACATCGCAGATGTCATGAACAGCGGAAAGATCCTCCTCGTGAACCTGAGCAAAGGTCTCATCGGAGACATCAACTCCACGCTGCTCGGCATGATCTTCGTGAACAAGATCCAGGTCGCAGCCATGCGCCGCCAGCAAATGGGTGCCGTGAAGCCTCGCGACTTCTTCCTCTACGTGGATGAGTTCCAGAACTTCGTGACCCAGAGTATCGAGTCCATCCTCTCCGAGGCCCGCAAGTACCGCCTCGGCCTCATTCTCGCGCACCAGTACATCGACCAGTTGGAGAAAGATGACAAGCTCTCGGGCAACATCAGTCTGAAGGGTGCGGTCTTCGGCAACGTGGGCACGATGATGTTCTACAAGATCGGTCCGCAGGACGCCGAGGTCTGCGCGAAGGAGATGGCCCCCGTCTTCTCGGAGCAGGACCTCGTGAATATGGATGCCTTCAAGGGATCCATGAGGCTCTGCATCGACGGCAAGCCCTCACGACCGTTCTCCATCGAAGTTCCCCGCCCGTGGCTGGACGCAACCTACGCAAAAGACGCGCAGGCCGCGGAGGCCTTCAAGCAGCTCAGCCGCTTGACGTATGGGCGGGCAAAGGATTTCGTCGACCGGGAGATATTGCGAAGAATCGGTTAAGTAGAGTCGTACCGGCGGTGCGCCTCTACAGGCATTGTCCTTGCGAAGGCTCTATACGGAGAGGAAAAACAATCCATTGTGTTTTTTATATAATTATGTTATTATATCAATAAACCATACCCATATTATTTCTTTTCCCCCTCTCTAGTATGGCCAATAACAAGCCTAATGCGCAGGTCGTGGCTGCCCTCGCAGGCGTTCTCGTCGGTACGCTCATCGGTGTCGGAACGCTCCAGTACGCCCAGTTGGTCGCCTCCAAGGGCGCAGATCCGAATGACGCCGCGGAGAGCACGATCCACAACGATCGCTTCGTGCGCGAGATCCCCGTGCTCCGCGATATCAACCGCGAAGTCGAGAACCCGACGATGGTGCCGCCCCGCCGCGCGGAGAATGCGGAAGTCACGAATGAGCACGCTGCCGCTCCTGCCGAACTTCAGAAGGACGAGTGCTCTGGTATCTCGTTCGGAAGCCGCAGATGGGTGAAGTGCTGGTTCAATGACTTGTACGAATTGAATGAAATGCCGCGGTAATATCGGTTCTTGTGTTGAAGAGGAGGGTAGCCTGGCTGCTCTCCTTTTCGCGAAGCTTCTTAGCTGATTAGCTCTGCAAAAGAGGAAGCCGAAGATGCCGAAGATGCCGAAGAGGAAAAGGAGCTTCCTTATTCTCCTCGGTTTCCCTCGCCTCGGCGGAGCCGTCAGGCGAAGCCGGGTCGGAGTCTTCGGCGTCCTCGGCATCCTGATATAAGTTATGTATCAGAGCTACCGTACCGCCACCGTCCCCACCGGCAACGCATGCACCAGATATCGTTGTGAAATGCTGTCCGGCGGCCAGCACGTATAGAGGATCAATTCCTCCCCCGACCCGTTATCCCGAAACGGCGTCGTATCGGCGGCGGGAACGGCCTGGGTACTCGTCACTTCGTACGTGAAGAGCTTGCCGTTGTACGTCACATAGATACGGCTACCCACCTTCAGCTGGTTCACCTTGCGAAAGATCTTCGTGAACTGCGAAACGTCCCACGGATAGCCGCTCGAGTGCCCGTAGATCATGATCTTGCCGCCCGCACCCGGATAACTGAAGAGGTGTCCCACCCCGTACTGGAGCGGCTGGAGAATCCCCTGCGCTGTGAAAGGATCGGAGGGATGCGTCACCGTGAGATCCGTAATGCCAAGATCCGGCATGGTAATGGCGAAGTAGCGCTCGGATGCATACGGGCTCGCGGCGGTCGCAGGCTGAGGAGCCGAAATGATGGGGGAACCCGGCTGGGACACCACGACTCTCGGAGCCGGGGAAACGGCGGAAGCGCCACCTGCAGGCTCAGGACCGGAGAAGGCGGCTAATCCCTGCGACTGAATGAAATCCAAACGGTATGCGAGATCGAAGAAGTTGCCGCGTGATATGGGGCGACCGAGCTCCAGACGCACGGAATGCATGATGAGATTCTTCGCAATCGCGCCGTTCACGAAAGGCGTATACCACTGACTGTCCCTGTTCTGGATGTAAGGCGAGAGACGGGCCGCCTGAGAATTTTCACCTGCGCCGTACGCCCTGAGAAGCATGGTCACCGCCTCCTCGGTCGTGAGGATATTCCCCGGTCGGAATGTCCTGTCGGCATAACCCGTAATCATCTTCGCCTCGTATGCCGCCTCAATGTATTTGGCATACCATGCCGACTGCTCGGTGTCGTAGAAGAGCGGAAGAGGGGGCATAGAGGACTGGAAGAAGGTAACCCTCGCAGGAACTTTCAGACTCGTGAGAATCTTCAGCGCCTCCGCACGATTCAAGAAATTGAACGGCCGACCGGATCCGTCGCTATACCCCTGAACAACATGCTTCCCCGAAAGATAGGTAAAGGCGGTTTCGTAGGATGATCCCTGAACATCGGGAAATGACGCACCGAACGCCAGAGTTTGTGCGCAGAGGAAAACGCCGATAGACAAGAGAAAAGCAACACGCCGCATAAGTGGGATATATTAGTGTTTTTCGTTGTTTTGTCAATGGCTGAACCAGACATGTTTTCTGCATTTGAAGCGGGGAAATACGAGGAGTACAAGGAATACAAAGAGTACAAGGATTTCAAAGATCAACCCTCCCCTGTACTCTTTGTAATCCTTGTCTTCTTTCCTTCAAGAAAATCCTGCATACTCACATCCACAGTCTCTATGCCACTTCGAATCGGAATCACCCCCCTTCGCTCCTGATGGATTTTTTAAGACTCTGCACTGTATTCACGGTATGATGCACGGGAATCAGGAGCTTCCCCCTTCGCCCTCGAGGGCTTCGGGGGACGAGTCGGGGGGGCGGGATTGCCCATTTCACTGCTCAAACCCGTTTTCTATGCCACTCAGGATCGGAATCATCGGCATGCCGAACGTGGGGAAATCCACGCTCTTCAACGCCCTCACGCACTCCCGAGCTGCACAGGCTGCCAACTACCCTTTCTGCACCATCGATCCGAATGTCGGCGTCGTCGAGGTGCCGGACAGCAGGCTGAAGAAACTCGCGGACATCGTGCACCCGAAGAAAATCATTCCGGCGACGGTGGAGTTCGTCGACATCGCAGGTCTCGTCCGCGGTGCCAGCAAGGGGGAAGGCCTCGGGAATCAATTCCTGGCCGCCATCCGCGAGGTGAATGCGCTCTGCCATGTCGTGCGCTTCTTCCCGGGCTCGGAAGTGATCCACGTCGAAGGGAGTATCGATCCCAAACGTGACCGTGAGACCGTAGAAACGGAGCTTGCACTTTCTGATTTGAGCACAATCACCCGCAGGATTGAGAAGACCGAAGGATCGGCACGCAGCGGCAACAAAGATGCCCAGCATGAGCTCGCCCTCCTGCAGAAGATCGAACAAGCCCTGCAGGGAGGAAAACTCGCATCCACTGTCGCGGTCCCCCCTGAAGATCTGCCTCTCTTGCATGATTTTCATCTCCTCAGTTCCAAGCCGATGCTCTATGCGTCCAATGTGGCCGAAACGGAACTGAAGGATTTCCGCTCCGAAGAAACGCGAAAGCTCCTCGGTCTTTCTGAAGGGAGTGAGGTTGTCGCCATTTCGGCGAAGATCGAGGAGGATCTGCAGGATCTCTCCACTGAGGAAACTTCCTCCTTCCTCGCGGAACTGGGCGTAACTTCATCGGGATTGGACCGCCTCATCGCGAGCGCATACAGAATTCTCGGCTACATCACCTTCTTCACGGCAGGACCGGAAGAAGTCCGCGCCTGGACGACTGTGCGGGGCGCAACCGCTCCCGAGGCCGCAGGCGTCATCCATACCGACTTCCAACACGGATTCATCGCCGCAGAGACCATCGCTTACGAGGACTATGTGACCCTCGGAGGGGAGCAGAAAGCCAAGGAAGCAGGAAAACTCAAAGTGGAAGGGAAGAACTACGTCGTGAAGGACGGGGATGTGATGCATTTTCGGTTTAATGTTTGAATGAAAGGAGCACAAGGAGTACAAAGAAAACAAGGAGGACAAGGATTGTTGAGAAATGATAGGATTGATACATGAGGCCATATGAGAAACTCATCGAGTGAGTTATCTCATCAATAAATTACGCTCTTCTGTCGCGTAGTAGTCCTTGTACTCTTTGTACTCCTTGTCTTCTTTGTCCTCCTCTTTCATCCCTCGCCAAGAGTCCTTCACCTGCTCCCACTGCGGATTTCAGGTAGAGCCCATAGAGCACGGCAGTTACCGCAACCACTGTCCGCGCTGCCTGTACTCCAAGCACGTGGATGAACTGGGCCCCGGAGACAGACAATCCTCTTGCGGAGGCCTCATGGAACCGAAGGGGATCGATTCGGGCGGAGGCAAGGGCTGGATCATTATTCACCGGTGTACCAAGTGTAAAAAAATCATCCGCAATAAAGCTGCTCCCGATGATGATATCATTGGTTTTTCAGAGAATCACGGCGAAGCGTTATGAACAACGTGAACCACTCAGAGCCGGATGAAGTAATATTTTGTTCAGTTTTACCCGCTTCATCAAGGGCTCTTTCTTAATCTTTCTTGCGAGACCCATAAGTGAGTGTAGGCTCCGCACCCCACGATTCCCTTCTCCCATGCGCACTTTCCTCCTGATCGCCCTCTTCGGCGTCCTGTTCATCACCTTCTAAGCGTTGTTTCCCACAGACCGCAGCCACGAAGGACTGCTGCTGAAATACCATACACAGATTCACGCAACACCACCCCCTCCACCAGAAATCAATTGCGAAACGTACTGCTCGCTCATGGTCATTTTTACGGGAATGGCTTCCTGAACGACCCCTTCTGGAATAACAACCACCTGATCCTCGTGGGTCTTCGGATTCATTTGAATCGCAACATCGAATCCTCCTACGAAAGGCTTCTCCAGTACGTTTTCCATCCCCTGCTCGAGGATATCTTTTTCAACTGTTTGCCTCAGCGTTTCTTTTAATTTGGGATCGCTCTCAAGGCGAATGAATGCTTCTGCCAGCCGATCAGCTTTCACCATCTCCCTCTCCAGATCCTCAGGACCCTTCACCTTCTCACGCAGCCGTTCGTACTCGGCCGGGCTGCGCAGCCTGCGGAGAATCTTCTCGCGCTCATGCGACGGGAGATGGTCGAGGTAGGAGTCGGACATAGTGAAAGGATACCGAAGAAACCGAGGAAACCGAAGACTCCGAGGAAGATAAGGAATTTTCCTTTTTCTCTTCTGTTTCCTCTATTTCCTCACATCAGCTACGCCCGGAAGCAGCTCCACAAAAACCAATACTTGACATAGATGTAAAATAGATTTATTATCTCCCACCTTTCACTCACCTCTCACATGGCCGCATATTTATCATTAGCTACATCGATCAATCTCCAATCCGCACCAGAACAAGCTGATGTTCCATTCGACCAAGAAGTAGCTCAAGTCCTTCAGGAAACAGCCTCTCTGATAGACCGGCTCATCGCAACACAAGGAAAATATATCGAGATGGGGAAGAGGAATTCTTGCACCTTCGACCGAGAAGCGGCAGCAAAGTGCCCTCCTTACGCTGCCTTCGTTCGACAATACATTAACCGAGGTACCCTTTGCGATCGTGCCGAACAGAAGCCACTCATAGCCTGCACTGAACTGGTCATGCCGCAGTTGTCTCAAGATACCCTGAGAAACCCCGCTGCTCTGCAGGAAGCATTCAGCCGTCCCAACATCGATCCGGCACTGGCGCCCGCATGGGTACTGAAATACGATCAATGCCAAAATGGCGTCCTCTCTCCGTACATCTTCCTCCGTTCGTACGATCAGCGGGGACAGAGGATCGATGTCGGCACAAAATTCCCGGAGAATCGCATGTCCCCCGAACAGGTTGCTGCCACTGTTCAGGAATTGCACGCAATCAATGCTGTGCTTCAACCGGCACTGAGAGACACGCCCGATCCCGATCCAAAGAAAACATTTGAGGGGAGAATGCGAATTCTCCTTTCCCTGCCGCCTCATTTACGGGCAGACCTCGAAACCTACGAACAAGCGGAGGCACAAATGGAGAATATAGAATATAGAATGTAGAATTGAGAATTACTTCGCTTCCCGTCAGTTCATTCTACATTCTCAATTCTACATTTGTCATCACCAGAAACTGCTACGCACTAACTACACCCCGAGGTTGCTCCGCAGTCCAGACACACTTCACACGACCCGTTGGCCTTCACCCTGAGGCTCCCGCACCCCCCGCAAATGGCGCCGGTGTAGCCCTGCAGCTTCGCCTGCTCGATCTTCGTGAAGACGCCGCTCACATCATCATCTGCGCTATGGGAGTCTCCATTCTCGCCGGAGGGCGATTCGTCGAACTTCCCGAGGGGAACCGGCTCCGTCGTGCTCTCGAGGGACTCCACTTGCGCTCCTTCGTCCACGATCGGCAAACGCATGGCGAACGCATCCTTGCTCTTCGAGCCCTCGCGGTACGCCTTCTCCACGAGATCTTTGTTGTGCAACTGCATGGCCTTTTCCTTTGTGAGGAATTTCAGAGCCAGCCAGCGGCCGAGGTAATCCATGAGACTCTTCACCATGGGGATCTCTTTATTGAGCGTCATCCCCATCGGCTCGAAGCGCGTGCCGACCAGTTTGCGGCAGAGCACCTCCAACGGCACGCCGTACTGGAGATTCATCGAAATGGAGAGAGCCAGCGTGTCCATGACGCCCGAGAGCGTGGACCCCTCCTTGCTCATCTTGATGAAGAGCTCTCCAGGCGTCCCGTCCTCGTAGAGACCGACGTGCAGATAGCCTTCGTGCCCCGCGACGGAGAACTTGTGCGCGATGGCCATCCGCTCGTCGGGGAGCTTGCGACGGCGCAGTGCCTCTCTGTACACGATCTTCTCCACAACCTTCACCTGAGCGGAGGGAGCTTCCGGTGCCGCCTTTTTCGTCTCCTCCCGCTTTACAGAAAGCGGCTGGCTCAACTTGCAACCGTCGCGGTAGAGGGCATTGGCCTTCAGTCCCAGTTTCCAGCTCATGAGGTACGCGCGCTTCACATCTTCCACCGTTGCACTGCCCGGGAGGTTGATCGTTTTGGAGATGGCCCCTGTGATGAAAGGCTGGGCTGAGGCCATCATGCGGATGTGCCCCTCGGGCGCGATGGAGCGCTTCGAGAACTTCCCGCACGCACTCGCGCAATCGAAGACAGCCAAATCCTCATCTCTGAGATGGGGGGCCCCTTCCACGGTCATGCGACCGCAGATGACATCGTTGGCAGCATCGATCTGCTCGAGTGTGAATCCAAGCGAGAGCAGAAGTTCCTCTCCTTCCAATTCAGGAGCCAGATGCAGCCGCTCATAGAACGCATCCGAGAGCGCGAAGCGATTGAAGACGAACCGGATATCGAAGACCTCCGGCAAGCGCTTCTCGATATTGGCGATATCCTCGTCCGTGAATCCTTTCGCCTTGAGGGATTGCCGATTGACCGCATGCGCACCTTCCAGAGTCATGGTCCCCATGACGGACCGCATGATGTCCTGGATCTCACTGTCGCTGTACCCGAGCGCCTTCAGGGCGGGGCGCACGGACTGGTTCGCGATCTTCATGTATCCGCCGCCGGCGAGCTTCTTGAACTTCACGAGAGCGAAGTCCGGCTCCACGCCCGTCGTATCGCAGTCCATGAGGAGACCGATGGTTCCGGTTGGCGCCAGGACGGTCACCTGCGCGTTTCTGAAGCCGTACTTCTCCCCCATGGCGAGAGCCCTGTCCCAGCACTCCTTCGCCGCCTTCAGGAACTCCGGAGGGCAGACATCGGAATCGATCCCGACCGGAGGAACGTGCAGATCCTCGTACTCGCCCGCGGGCACATCGTACGCAGCTCTCCGGTGGTTTCGGATCACGCGAAGCATGTTCTCACGATTGCGCATAAAACCCGCAAATGGCTTCAGGTGGCGCGCCATCTCCGCGGAAGTCGCATACGCCTCCCCCGTCATGATGGCAGAGAGCGCGGCGCAGATAGAGCGGCCGGAGTCGGAATCGTACGGGATACCCATCCGCATGAGCATGGCGCCCAGATTGGCGTACCCGAGACCGAGTGTGCGGAAGAGGTAACTCAAGCGCGCGATCTCGGGACTGGGGAACTGCGCCATGAGAACGGAAATCTCCAAAACAATCGTCCAGAGACGTACGGCATGGCGGAACCGCTCGATATCGAATATTTTGTGCTCTTCATCGTAGAACTTCAGGAGATTCAGGGAGGCGAGATTGCAAGCGGTATCGTCGAGGAACATGTATTCACTGCATGGATTCGATGCATTGATGCGGCCATCGGCAGGGCAGGTGTGCCAGTCGTTGATGGCCGTGTCGTACTGCACGCCCGGATCGGCGCACGCCCACGCGGCGAAGGCGATCTTGTCCCACAGCTCCCGCGCGCGGATGGTCTTGCAGGGCTGCGGCGTTCTCCCCTCGGCTTTCGCTTTCCTCAGCTCCGTCCTCCAGAACAGATCCCAATCGCTGTCGCGCTCGAGCGCCTCGAAAAATGCATGAGGCACACGCACGGAGTTATTGGAATTCTGACCGGAGACCGTTGCATACGCCTCCCCGTTGAAATCCGTCTTGTATCCGGCCTCCGCCATGGCAGCGACTTTCTTCTCCTCGTTCGCCTTCCACTCGACGAACGTTTCGATGTCGGGATGATCGAGATCGAGGCAGACCATCTTCGCGGCTCTGCGCGTCGTCCCGCCGGATTTGATGGCCCCTGCGGCACGATCGCCGATCTTGAGGAAGCTCATCAGCCCCGAGCTCATACCGCCGCCCGAGAGCGGCTCCCCCGCCCCGCGGAGACACGAGAAATTCGTTCCCGTCCCCGACCCGTACTTGAAGAGCCGCGCCTCGCGGACCCAGAGGTCCATGATGCCGCCGGAGTTCACCATGTCGTCCTTGACCGACTGGATGAAGCAGGCGTGCGGCTGCGGGTGGGTGTAGGCGTCTTCGCTCTTTCGCACTTCTCCCGTTTTCGGGTCGCAGTAGTAGTGTCCCTGCGAAGGACCTGTAATGCCATAGGCATACTTCAGGCCCGTGTTGAACCACTGGGGACTGTTCGGCGCCGCCATCTGGTGCACCAGCATGAACGCCAGCTCGTCCTCGAATGCCTGTGCGTCGTGCGTCGTCTCGAAGTATCCCTCCTGCTCCGCCCAGCTGCGCCAGCACCCGACCAACCTCCTGACCACCTGCTTCACACTCTTCTCGGGACCGGTCACCGGCCCCCCGTTCTCCGTACATAGAGGATTGCCTTCGCGATCCGTTTGCGGAATGCCGGCCTTGCGGAAGTACTTGCTCACCATGATATCCGTCGCCATCTGGCTCCAATCGGCGGGGATCTCCGCATCATCCATCTGGAAGACAACGGAGCCGTTCGGATTGCGGATCACACTGGTCCGCTTCTCATAGGTCACCTCTTCCAGAGGATCACTCCCCGGCGTCGTGAAGACGCGGGGAATGGAGAGCCCCTTCCCGTTGCCCATGGGTCGTTCGAGCGGAATGATGGTTCCTTCGGAAGAGAGTGTGGATTCCTGAATGGTTTGTGCGTTTTGAAGCGGTTCCATGGAAAGCGGGTACGGAAATAAAACACTATATGCTGTATATGAGGCAGCAAACTGGCACGATATATAGATGTCTCTCACTCGGCAACGATCTTGGATTGCGGGACATTTCATTCCATGTCTCCGCTCTATGAATGCTGGTTTTCTTGCCATCCCACCATCTGAGCCCTGCTCCAAATGCTGTCCGCTGTACGCTCTCCGCTGTACGCTGTCCTCGTGCGCACCCTCATCCTCGTCGCCGGCACCAACGCACCGAGTAATTCCGCAACTCTCGCTGATCACTTCGCACAGGGTGTCCGTGAGAGCGGAGGGGAAACCGAAGTGCTGCGCCTGCGCGATCTCTCGATCGCCCACTTCACACTCCAGCACTACGATCCCACTTATCAGAACGAACCGGATTTCGTGAAACTGAGAGAAGCTGTGCTGCACACCGACGGCATCGTCATCGCATCGCCGATCTGGAACTTCTCTGTTCCCTCTCATCTCAAGAACGCCATTGACCGGATGGGATCCTTCGCCCTCGACGGCACCCACTCCCAGGGCATGCTCAGAGGCAAGCCGGTGTTCCTCATCTTCACTGGCGGAGCACCGCTCATTGCATGGCAAGGATTGGAGAAAAAGACAACCGGCTTCGTTGCCGAGAGTCTGAAGTACTTCGGCGCTTCCATCGCAGGAACGCATTTCGAACCCAAGTGTACGCTCGGGCGTGGCCAATTCGGCCTCGTCGTGGACAAGCGGCCCGAGTCACTCGCGAAGATGCGGAGCGAGGGCTGCCGGTTCGCAGAGATGGTGAAGGTTTTCAAGGAGACGGGAAAACTGCCGATGAAACAGAGCTGCATGACGGCGGTATATGCGGCAGGGCAAAAACTCATGAAAAAATTGTCGTGATGCTATCTGCCGATCAGCGTCACCTCTTCATCTACAACCTCCGCATCTTTGAATGCTCTCCACGTTCTCACTCCCCCTTCAACGAGGACACTTGCGATCCCGTGAAAATCGCCTTTTGGGGTTGTAAGGATTTCCCAGAGGGAAGCAAAATCAAATGTCCCCTTCCCCAGAGAAACAACTTCAACGCGAACACCCCTCTCCTGAAGAGCAGAACGAATCTTCGGATCCACATCTTTCGAAGTGATGACCATCGTGCCGGGGGCATTCTTTCCCGTCACAACCTTGGCATCGAGAGGAATACGCAGATGCGGGTCGAGGATAATGCGGAGTGGATCAGAACTTTGCGGTACAGTTTTATGAACTTGCTCGAATCTCTTATCTAAGAAAGGATTATCCGCAATGATCGTCCCGACACCGACGAGAATGGCGTCGTGTCGTGCTCGAAGCCATGTATGGGACCACACATCTTGTTCCCGAGACGTAATCTTCACTGGCTTCCCATCCGCAGACGCAATCTCTCCGGAGGGCGTCTGTGCTCTCTTTATTGTCACCCAAGGACGACACGCCGTCCGGAGACTGACAAATCCCCTGTTCATCCACTCACATAGAGCACGGTTCACCGGACCCATTAATTCAACTCCAGCCCGCTCTAAAGCCAAGATCCCCTTCCCGGAGACGGCAGGATCAGGGTCAACCATACCGTACACGACGCGCTTCACGCCCCGCTCAATCATGATATCCGTACAGGGCGGCGTTTTGCCCGTATGACAGCACGGTTCGAGATTAACATAAAGAATGTCCGTCGGGAGAATTTCTGTTTTTATGGCTTTCAGAAGGGCTCTCTCAGCATGATCACCCCCAAATTTCTCGTGCCATGCTTCGGCAATGATTTTCCCCTCCCGAACGAGTAAAGCCCCGACCATGGGGTTGGTCCCGACCTTGCCCCTGCCGCGTTCCGCGAGGGCGAGGCAGCGGTGCATGAAGGCTTCGTGCATAGGGGAATTATATACCGAACACACGATGCATAAATCCACACGCCTATTCTACTGGTTGTCTTCTTCGCCTCAATTCTGCCGCGACATCTTCGATTTCAATCCGTTGCCCCCGCATTAACACAAACAAGTGATACAGAATATCCGCTGCCTCCTCGACGGTTCGTTGCTTGCCCTCATTCCGTGCGGCCCGCACGACCTCCTCCGCTTCCTCAAGAACTTTTGCTCCATAGGCTTCGATACCTCCACCCAATAGGCGCTTCGTATAGGACTTTCGTGAGCCGTTTTCTGCCCTTTTCCGAATTGTCTCAATCAGATTCCCTAAAGTCTCAAGAGCGCTTTCAGGAGAACTGAAGCAAGATTGTTTTCCCGTGTGGCACGTTGGTCCCATGGGAATCGCTCGGATAAGGATTGTATCGCTGTCACAGTCGCATGAAGCGGAGATGAATCGGAGCGTATTCCCCGAGATTTCACCCTTCTTCCACAGCCGTTTCTTTGAGCGGCTGAAGAACGTCACGAAGCCTGTCTCCTGTGTCTGTTGCAGGGCTTGGACATTCATGTAACCGAGCATGAGCACCTGCCCGGTATTCACATCCTGTACGATTGCAGGGAGGAGGCCATCTTGGCTCTTGTTCCAAGTCAATTTGAGAGGATTTGGGGTCATAGGCGGACGGGGAAAGAAGCATTTTGGAAGGCTGTCTTCACGTCTCTAATGGTAATAGTGCCAAAGTGAAAGACGCTTGCTGCAAGAACTGCATCCGCTCTTCCTGCACGTACAGCACTTACAAATGTATCCAGTGATCCAGCACCTCCGGATGCGATGACAGGGACGGAGACTCTCTCTTTGATCCGAGAGAGAAGTGTAGTATCAAAGCCCTCCCCGGTGCCGTCTCTGTCATAGGATGTCACGAGTAGTTCTCCTGCTCCTCGCTTCACAGCTTCTTCTGCCCACAATAGGGCATCGATCTCCGTGTCGTCCCTTCCGCCGCGCACGAGCACCGTCCAGCCATCACCCTTTTTCCGTGCATCAATCGCACACACGGTGTTTGCCCTTCCCAACTGTTCTGCTATTTCGTTCAGCAATAAAGGATTCCTGACAGAGGCAGAATTGACCGCTACCTTATCCGCTCCTGCTTCGAGGAGCCTTCGGGCATCGAATACACTCCGCACCCCTCCGCCAATCGTGAAGGGGATGTTCACAGCGTCCGCGACGCGGGAAGCGAGTTCTACCACGGTCTCCCTTCCGTCAGATGTCGCAGTGATGTCCAGAAATACCAATTCATCAGCTCCTTCCTCACAGTACCGTTTTGCGAGAGAGACGGGGTCACCCGCATCTCGGAGATTCCCGAAACTCGTCCCCTTCACCACTCGTCCTTCAGTCACATCGAGACAAGGTATGACGCGTATTGCGAGTTCATCCCGGCGAGAATCGATGGCTGAGTAGTTCTGTTCGCTGCAAGCGCTGATTAATGAAGAGAGTGAAACAGAGTTCTGGAGAAGCGTCTTCCCAACAACAGCGGACTCGCACTTTATCTTCTCCAGAGCGCGGACGTCGGCTGCATTTCGCACTCCTCCGCTTGCTATCAATCTGACAGATGGGAAACGACGCTTCAGATCTGCATAGAGGCGAACATTGGGGCCGCTTTCCATGCCATCACATGCAATGTCCGTTACGAGAATCCTACGTATTCCGATATCTTCTGCTAAACGAATAGCCGTGCTCAAATCGTAGCCACTTCTCTTTTTCCACCCCATGATCTTCACGTCATTGTCATCGGTGTCAAGGGCTCCGATGATCCTTTCGATGCCGAAGAGTGTGACGGCTGATCGGGCAGTGTCAGGTTCTTTGAAGAGCATCGTACCGATCACAACGGCGCTCGCTCCTGCATCGAGGAAGCGTTGAATGTCTTGAAGTGTGCGAATGCCTCCTCCTGCCTGTACCTCCATTTCGCCGGAAATCGCACGAACCAATGCCAAGAAACGATCGTCTCTCTCGCCGCTCTTCGCAGCGGAGAGATTCACGAGATGCACCCTCGATGCTCCCATGCGCTTATATTCTCTCGCGATACCGAGTGGGTCATCTCCATAAAGATTTACGCGCTCAAAGTCACCTTGGGTAAGTCTCACGACTTTCCCGTTGAGCACGTCGATGGCGGGTATCACTTGCATAGTTCTGCGAAGGAAAGCAGGAATCGATCACCGGTTTCGCCGGATTTCTCCGGGTGCCATTGGAGACCGAAAAAGTTCTCTTTTCTGACACCGGCTACGATCTCCATACCGTGTTGAACGGTCATCGTGATGACACAAGGGTCAGCCGGAACACAGATGAAGCTGTGGACGAAATAGGCATACTCTCTATTTGAGAGCCTGTTCCAACCCATGTGCGGTTTCTGAATTGTTTCCGGTAACTCCACGACATTGCCTTTGATGACGCCGAGACAAACCGTCGGTCCCTCCTCCGAGGAATCGAAGAGGAGTTGCATGCCGAGGCAGAGGCCAAGGAATGGTTTGCGATAGAAGCGCAGCACATCGTCAAGTCCTCGCTCTCGCAGATCTGTCATGGCTGCAAGAGCTGCTCCCGCACCGGGGAAGATGAGTCCATCGGTAGTGGAGATCTCCTGAGGAGTCTGGACGATACATGAGGGAATACCGAGCCTCTGAAGCGCTCGTTCGACGCTTCCGGTATTGCCGGTGTTTGGACGCAAAATGCCGATCATAGAGAACCTTTCGTGGAAGGAATGCCGCGCTCATACGGGCACCGACGGAATGCCTGTCGCAGACAGCGACCAAGCGCCTTGAAGAGCGCTTCGACTTTGTGGTGCTCGTTACTCCCGCGACGGATGGTCATATGTAGATTGCACTTGAGCGCCTGAGCAAACGACTCGAAGAAATGCGCGATGAGTTCGGTGGGAAGTTCCCCGACGTACTCGCGTTTGAACGCCCCTTCGAAGACGAAGTACGGCCTGCCGGAGAGATCGAGCGCGACTTCAACGAGCGCCTCGTCCATCGGGAGAAGGAACCCATAGCGCTCGATGCCACGTTTGTCGCCGAGAGCATCGGAGAGTGCACTACCGAGTGCCAGCGCTGTGTCTTCCACCGTGTGGTGCTCGTCCACATCGAGGTCTCCTGTTGCTTGCAGCGTCAGATCGATGAGCGAGTGCTTCACCAGGAGTGTCAACATGTGGTCGAGAAAGCCTATGCCGGTCGAGATTTCGGATTTGCCGCTTCCATCGATATTCAGAAAGACAGAGATATCTGTTTCCTTCGTTGCGCGTTGAAGCGCGGCGAAGCGCGGAAACGATCCATTGGTCTCAACCCGAACGAAACGAATGCCAAGGTTCTTCGCAAATTCCTCATCGGTCTCCCTGTCACCGATCATGAGGGAAGAGGAAAGATCGATGTCGTTCCGCCTGAGGAAGTCCTTCACGAGACCCGTCTTCGGTTTTCGGCACGTGCATTTCTCTTCCGGCAAGTGCGGGCAGACGAAAACGTCAGTGAATGCGATTCCTTGCGAGACGAGTTGTTCGAGGAATGCTTTCTGTGGTATCTCGAAACTCCGTTTCGGAAATGCAGGAGTGCCGACGCCCTCTTGGTTACTTACGAGGACGAATATGAAACCTCGTTGCTTCAATTGCTTCAGCCCTTCGACAACGCCGGGCAGAATCCGGAGTTTCTTCAGGCTATCGACCTGTTTGGTCTCCGGCGGTTCCCAGAGAAGTGTGCCGTCCCTATCGATGAAGGCGACTTTCATGAGGAAAGGAGGGAAGAGAGAGCAGAAACGAGTGCGCGGTTTTGCTCCTCCGTGCCCACTGTGATTCGTAGGGCATTGGTGAGAATCGGCGTATCTTTGATGCGGCGGATCACGATGCGGTATTCGTCACGTAGACGTCGGAGAAGATCATCTGCGCTTGTCCCCTTTGGCGGTTGGATGAGAAAGAAGTTTGTGAGGCTTGGCGTGACGTTGCAGCCGAGGTCATTACATGCCTCCATCATCGGGATCTTCGACTTCCGGAGCATCGCAACCCGTTCCTGCATTTTCTCTCTCCTCTCCCAGAGAGTCAGTCCGACCGTTTGCGTCAGTGCGTTCACATTGTAAGGAGGTTTGATACGAAGAAGGATATCGATCAGTGGACGCGGTCCCATGGCGTAACCGAGGCGGATTCCCGCTGCCCCGAAGGCTTTGCTGAACGTCCGGAGTACCACGAGATTCTCTGATCCTTCCCTCACCATTTCGATGGCGGACGGTATGTCTGCGTCGTCCGCGAATTCGCCGTATGCCTCGTCCACGACGACAATGCCATTGAACTCGCGGACGATTCTTGCGAGATGCGCGCGGGGGATGGAGAGTCCCGTCGGATTGTTGGGGCTGCACAGAAAGAGAACGTCGGCCTTCGCGTTCTTCTTGAGGAGAACTGGAACATCCACGAGGAAATCTTGCGTGAGCATGACAGTCCTGTAGGAAACCCCTTGAATGGCGCTGCAAACCGCATAGACGCCATACGTCGGCTCCACGCTCAGGACTTCTCTTTCTTGCCGCACGAAGGCTCGCACGCAGAGGTCGATGAGTTCATCGGATCCGTTGCCGAGAACGAGATTCTCGCGGCTGACACGATACGTAGTCGCAATGGCATCTCGTAGACGGTCAGCTGTAGGGTCCGGATAGCGGTTCAGAGGCAGGAGAGATGAAAGCTCGATCCCGGGAACGGGCGACTCATTCGCATCCATGAACGTCCAGGAATTTCCCTTGCACAGTGAACGTGCCGATGTGTACGGCTTCAGCGCAGCAATGTTGGATGAAAGAGGAATATTCATGGCAGGGCAGGGAAACGGATATCAACGGCTCTGGCGTGTGCCTCCAGTTCCTCTGTCCGTGCGAGGCATGTCGCAGTGTCCCGGATGGACGCGAGTCCTGCCTTCGAGAGTTCCTGAACAGTGAATGTTTTCTGGAATGTCCGCATGGAGACTCCTCCTTGGATTCTCGCGGTTCCCAATGTGGGGAGGACGTGGTTCGTCCCGGAGCAGAAGTCACCAACTGTTTCCGGGGAGAATGAGCCGAGAAATATGGAACCCGCATTGCGAATCATCGGGAGAAGATTCTCCGTGCGTTCCGTTTGAATACTGAGGTGTTCAGGCGCGTAGAGATTTGCGAGAGAGACGGCTTCCTCCAATGATGAAACCAGAATGGCAGAGCTTCCGGAAAGCGCCTTTGCTGCTATCTCCCTTCGTGGCAAACCGGACATCTGATCCGCAAGATCGCTCTCCACGGCAGAAAGAAGGTGTGCACTCGTTGTGAGGAAGACAATCTGAGAAAGTGGATCGTGCTCCGCCTGAGAGAGAAGATCGGCTGCGACAAAAGCAGGATTCGCCGAACCATCGGCGATGACCATCAACTCTGATGGCCCTGCGAGCATGTCGATTGCCGCCCCATCAGGATCGATACTCACTTCCGCTTTTGCCGCATTCACGTACACATTTCCCGGCCCTGCGATTTTCTCGACCTTCGGCACGCTCTCCGTGCCGTAAGCCATCGCCGCAACCGCTTGAGCTCCGCCGATGGCGAAAACCTCCTCAATGCCTACCAAAGCACAGGCTGCCAAAACCGGCGTGGCAATCTTTCCATCCTTCCTCGGAGGAGTGCAGAGCACAATGCGTTCCACTCCAGCGAGTTTTGCGGGAATTCCGAGCATGAGCACGGTGGAGACGAGTGGCGCTGTTCCGCCGGGAACGTACAGCCCAACGCTCCCAATAGCTCGTGTCTCGCGCCAACAGGAGATGCCAGGCTGCGTTTCGATGGGCGCAGGAGACTCGGCGGCTTCCTGTTGGAAGCGTGTGATATTGTCCCGCGCATTCTCGAGGCTTCGCCGGAGACTTTTCGGCAGGGATTGGAGTGCGGCTTGAAGATCGTTGGCCGAAACTCGGATAGAAGACAATTCGACGCCGTCGAATTGTTTCGTAAAACGCCTGATCGCTCTGTCGCCTTCTTTCCGCACTGCATCGATGATCGGCTTCGCTTTCTCGCGGTATCGGGACAAATTCTGCGTCGGCCGCCGCAGGGCAGAGAGAATTTCCTCTTTGCTTGCCGATGATGAAGAAAAAATGCGCATGGTTACCGGATGAATTTTTCGAGAGGAGATACGAGAATGGCGCTGCCACCGCATGCGCGGATCTTTTCCACGACGTCCCAAAACGCTTCCTCCAATACGACCGAGTGCACGGCGATGAAGTTGGGGTCGGCGAGGGGCATGACCGTAGGGCTCTTGCAGCCGGGAACGAGTTTCTTGATTGTCTCGAGAGCGGAAACAGGCGCATTGAACATAATGTATTTGTATTTCCGGGCTTCCTGCACTCCTTTCGCTCGTAGCAGCAATTTCTCAATGAGCTTCCGTTTCTTTGCAATCGGTTTGTTCTTCCCGATGAGCATCGCTTGCGACCGGGACACGGTCTCGAGTACGGTCAGGCGATTTGTCCTCAGTGTCGATCCCGTGGAAACAAGGTCGCAGATGGCATCGGCAACTTGCAGAGCGGGCGCGATCTCCACGGACCCCTTGAGAAGCACCATCTCTGCATTTATGCGCTTACTCTTCAAGAAGCGCGTGAGTGTGGAAGGGTAAGATGTGGCGATCCTTTTTCCCTTCAAATCAGCACATGTTCGAAGGGCAGATTGTTCTGGGACGGCGATGCTCAGAGAGCAGAATCCGAAATCCAATGGTAGGAGTCGACGGACTGGCACCATCGATTCTTCCAAGATATTGGTACCGACGATGCCCAGATCCGCCACCCCATCCCGAACGTATTCCGGGATATCGTCATCCCGGAGGAAGAGGATATCGATGGACATGTTCCGACATTGGGCGAAGAGACGGTCACGGTACGTCTCAAACTCCAAACCCATTTGTCGCAGGAGCGCGAGCGAGCCTTCGGACAGTCGTCCGGATTTTTGAATGGCGATTCGTAGTGTGCCGTTCGATTGCATGATGCGAGTGGTACGAAATAAAACCCCCTCTCGCGAGGAGGGGTTGGTGTCGATTGCATAAGTTATCGAGACACCGGCACCAGCCTCTCCTCACGGGTTGAAGCATCCCCGTGATGGCGAACCATCCGAGGATGCGAAGTATGATGATGGAGCACCTCAAGAGCACGGCGATATCCGCCATATTTGCCCTTCAGAAAAGACCCGACGCGCGTCACGGTTGTCGTACTCGCACCCGTTGCCTCTGTGATTTCTCGATACGGTTCGCTGTTCTTGATTCTCCGCGCAATTTCGAGACGTCCGCTCCATTCGAGGAGTTCGGAGAGTGTGCCAACGTCACGAAGAAGTTCTGCGGTTTCGCGCTCCGTCTTGCAGGAGGTGAATGCTTTGCAGAGGGCCATGAACCAAGGATCTCTGCGCCAGTTGGAATCCGTGAAGCTTTTCTTCATGACGTTGACATCGTAATCCTCCGGTAGTAGTGTGTCAATGTTTTATCGTAATAATACATCTTTCCGCATGCCAAAGCTGGAAATACGCCCTATCTCAGGCTTCAAAGAGTTCCTCCCCGAGGAGCAGATTGTGCTGGAGCGCATGAAGAAAATCATCGTGAAGCATTTTGAGCTCTATGGTTTCACTCCCATAGAAACGGCTGCCGTGGAACGCGAAGAAGCCCTCCTTGCGAAGGCAGGAGAGAATACAAAGCTGATCTATGGGCTGCAGCTTCTAGAGCGGGCAGATCAGGCCGTGGGCGAGACTGGTGGATTGGCACTGCACTTTGATGTCACGGTGCCTTTAGCACGGTTTGTTGCGCAGAACTACGGCAAGATCGCTTTCCCATTCCGCCGCTATCAGATCCAAAAAGTCTGGCGCGGCGAGCGGGCGCAGAAAGGGAGGTTCAGGGAGTTCTACCAAGCGGATATCGATGTGATCGGGGATGGGGAACTCGGACTCCTGAACGACGCAGAAATTCCGGCCGTTATCTACGGGCTCTTCTCGGAGATGGCGATCGGCCCGTTCCAAATCCGCATCAACAATCGTCGCATCCTCTCCGGTCTTCTCGAGCACATGCGCATTCCCCTCACCTATACCCCCGAGGGAGAGATGCGGGGACAGAGTACGCTGAACATCATCGATAGGGCATCCAAGATCGGCATGGCAGAAGTGAAGCACATGCTCATGTCGGATGCGAAGATTTCCCCTTTGCAAGCGGATTCTCTCATTGAAGTCCTCACGAAAAAGGGGGATACGGATCATCTCGTGTCCTGGCTAACTTCTCGTGACTATGGCGCTCTCTTTGCACAAGGTGCGGCGGAACTGCAAGAAGTCATGCAATTTGTGCGGGCGCTGGGAGTCCCGGAGGAAGCGTGCATCGTCGATCTGGGGATCGCCCGTGGGTTGGACTACTACACGGGAACCGTCTACGAAACGATGCTTCTCAAGAATCCTGAAATCGGCAGCATTTGCTCCGGAGGACGGTACGACGACTTGGCAAGCCACTTCATCGACAGGAAGCTCCCCGGCGTCGGCATCTCCATCGGGCTTACAAGGTTGTTGTTCGCGCTCATCGAAGGAGGAATCGTGAAGCCAGCATCTTCTTCCCCCTCGCAGGCCATTGTGTTCCAGATGGATCCCATTTTGAATGCAGACTACTTCCGCCTCGCGGCGGAACTCCGCAGAGCAGGAATCAAGACAGAGGTGTACCCCGAGGCGCACAAGATTGAAAAACAGACGAAATATGCTTTGCGGAAAGGCATCCCGTTCGGGATCTATCTTGATGAAAAGCGAAAAGCCGAGGAGGTATGCTCCGTTCGCGACTTTTGTGCGAACAATGATGTGTCTATCAAGCTGTCTGAGTTGGCTCCTTCATTGAAGAAGTCAGGAAACTTTACAGCATAAACGGAAAGAATTTGTATTTCGACAAGATACGGCGAATTGAATGGGTTATATCGCCCACCTTTTTCCTTGGAACTAGTAAGGATCGTACCAATAATGATCCGGCTCCCCGCTCATTACGCACCTCAGGTGATATGAAGGGACGAGCTGCTCCTCCCGATTTGGGAACCGCATGAGGCGGAATGCCTGCCGAACGGCAAACAAAAGAGCCTCCCCCGCTACCAGCGGGGAAGGGACGATCCCGGGTGCAGGCTTATTCCTTCTTCTGAGTCCTCTGGAGGTAGCCCTGCAGCACCGATGCCGTCCGTTCCCCACGGGCCTCAGAATGCACAGCAGATGCGTTCTGGGACGCGGGAATGAGACGATGGTGCCGATGGGTATTCAGGTAGGAACGATAGCCTCCCGCACCGTTTTCAATGAAAGACGCCACGCGTGTGACGGTCGTGGTGCTGGCCCCCGTATTCTTGGCAACCTGCCGATAACTGAGGCCCCTTGAGAGCTGTTTTGCCACCTCCAATCTCTCACTCAAAGCCTGCATCTCCGCCAGGGTTGCAATGTCACGAAGAAATGCTGCCATAGCATCCTCAGACTGGATGGAGGTGAGGGCCTTCACAAGAGCAAGGAACTGGGGTTCTTTACGCCAACTGTCTTCGGTGAATCGAGGCTTCATGGCTAGGGAGCAAGAACAGAATAAAAGCTTGTACCAATGTTTTAGCACAGTGGTACAGGGGTTGTAAAGAGGAAAATTGGGAGATTTTTTGCCTCACCCCCGACCCCTCTCCGACCTCATCCCCACCCCTTCTCCTCCGCGGAGGAGAAGGGAGCTGTTTTGTGTGTTGTGATTTTTTTCTTCGCGAAGGCAAAGAACACATACAACTCCCCTCTCCTTCGCAAAGGAGAGGGGTTGGGGGTGAGGTCAAGCACGCGGGGGTAAGAGGGAGGGGTCGGAGTGGGGGCAGGGGGGTGAGGCGATTCATGAGAACCGCAGCTGGAATGGTTCGGCTACGCTCACCACAGGCGGCTGCTGCTGTCCTAATCCTAACCCTAATCCTAACCCTATCATCTATTCTTCACCCCCGCCCTCTTCGCGATGACCTCCTCGGCCACGTTCTTCGGCACCTTGGCGTAGTGGCAGGGTTCCATGGCGTAACTGGCGCGCCCCTGGGTCATGGACCGAAGGTCCGTGGCGTACCCGAACATGGCGGCGAGCGGAACGTGCACGGTAATGGTCTTGGCCGTACCGCGGTCACCGGTGCCCTGGATGAGGCCACGACGTGCGCTCAGGTCTCCCATCACATCTCCAAAGAACTCTTCGGGGGTCACGATCTCCGCCTTCATGATCGGCTCCAAAAGAACAGGATCGGCCTTGCGTGCGGCATTCTGGAGACCGATGGAGGCGGCGATCTTGTAGGCGATCTCGGAGGAGTCAACATCGTGGGAAGAACCATCATAGAGCTCCACTTTCAGATCCACCAAGGGGTACCCCGCGAGGACACCTCGCTTCATTCCCTCCTGGAACCCCTTGTCGCAGGGGCTGATGAACTCCTTCGGGATCTTCCCCCCGACGACGGAATTGATGAATTCGTACCCCTTCCCCGGCTCCTGCGGCGAGAGCGTGAAGACCACGTGTCCGTACTGCCCGCGGCCGCCCGTCTGCTTGATGTACTTCTCCTCGTGATCCACCTCCTTCTGGACGGTCTCGCGGTAGGCCACCTGCGGCTTGCCCACGGTCGTCTCCACTTTGAACTCGCGACGCATGCGATCCACGATGATATCGAGGTGCAACTCTCCCATTCCCTGAATAATCACCTGACTCGTCTCGTCATCCGTGTACGTGCGGAAGGTCGGATCCTCCTCCGCGAGCTTCTGGAGAGCCACCCCCATCTTCTCCTGATCGGCCTTGGTCTTGGGCTCGACGGCAATGGAAATGACCGGCTCGGCGAAGGTGATGGACTCGAGACGCATGGGATGCCCCTCGTCACAGATGGTGTCGCCCGTCTTCGTGTCCTTGAGGCCGATGACTGCGGCGATGTCTCCCGCTTCCACCGTGTCGATCTCCTTGCGTGCGTTCGCATGCATGCGGACGATGCGCCCGATGCGCTCCTTGGTTCCGCTGTGCGTATTGATGACGTACGTCCCCGTTTTCAGGATACCCGAGTACACGCGGATGAACGTGAGCCTCCCAACGAACGGATCGGTCGCGATCTTGAAGGCAAGTACCCGGAGCGGCTGGTTATTGTCGGGCGGGCACTCCTCCTCTTTCTCCGTATCGAGATTGATGCCTTTGGCAGGCGGGATATCCAGCGGCGAGGGCAAGTACGCGACGACGGCATCGAGCAGCAGCTGTACGCCCATGTTCTTTAAGGAAGAGCCGCACACGACCGGATACAGGCGGTTCTTCACCGTGCCGACCCGGAGCCCCTTCACAATCTGGGCATCCGTGAGCGCATTGTTCTGCAAATATTCATCCAGGAGCTCTTCATCCGCCTCCGCGACCTTCTCCATGAGCACGGCGCGGTACTCTGAAATCTCGTCGTTCATGTCTTCGGGAACGGGGATAGAGACGATCTTCTCCCCATGTTCACCCTCGAACTTGTAGGCCTTCTTCGCAATGATATCGACGACCCCCGTGAAGTCCGCCTCGGCGCCGATCGGGAGCTGGATGGCAACGGCATTCTTGCTCAGGCGGTCATGGATGCTCCCCAAGGACATGTAGAAATCGCCACCGGTTTTGTCCATCTTGTTGATGAAAGCGATGCGCGGAACAGAGTACTTGTCCGCTTGCCGCCACACCGTTTCGCTCTGCGGCTCCACGCCCTGAGAACCGTCGAAGACGACCACGCCACCGTCAAGCACGCGCAAACTGCGCTCCACCTCGGCCGTGAAATCCACGTGCCCCGGCGTATCGATGAGATTGATCGTACAATCGATCACCTGCCCCGTGACATCCTTGGCTTTCCACATGCACTGCGTGGCCGCGGACGTGATGGTGATGCCGCGCTCGCGCTCCTGCTCCATCCAGTCCATGGTCGCCTCACCCTCGTGCACTTCGCCGATCTTGTAGTTCTTGCCCGTGTAGAAGAGGATGCGCTCGCTGGTCGTCGTCTTTCCCGCGTCGATATGCGCAATGATGCCGATATTGCGGAGATTCTTGAGATCCATGGAGAGGGAAGGGAAGAGCTTCTTAGCTTGTAGCTTGTAGCTTTTTAGCTTTTCTTCAGCTTGAGCTATGAGCTTCTATTAAAACGCATCCTTTCATCGGATGCGGTTGCATCCAAAAAATGCGCAAGAATTATAGGGAATGCGACAAAAGGGGGCAAACGAAAAGATGGTCTGATTGTGAGACGCCACCGGAGGCACAAGGACGGCTACCGCATCAGTAACGGAACATTGTCTGCATCGGTTTTTGCGCATCCCAAAAGCAAAATATCATTCGTAGAGAGGATCTCTATACTCTACTTTGCTTTACATTGAAAAAAGTACAAGGATAGGGAGGTGCAGAACAGAGGGGAACCAACAGAGGGCACGGTAACCGACAACCAGGGGGTCATCCCCCCAGTCGATGAATTGGTAGAGACGGATCGTAAGAACGGAAATTTGGTAATCGTCGCAAAAAATCCTGAAATGAGAGAACGATTTGGACCGCAGGACGTCCGAAGATTAATTGCAGACATCACGGAAGTAGCAAAGCAATCTCCTCAGAACCTCGTGATTGACCTTCGCATGTTTCCGACCGTCGCATCGGAGATCAATGATGTGATGAGAGCCCTCGACAGGATCTTGCATGTACACGATAGAAAGGCTGGCACGCCGGAATCAGGCGAGAATCAGGCGGGGTGTCCTGTCACGTTCATTCTCACAGAACAAGCGCAGAAAATGTTTTCTCTCTTTGGATACAATGATTATTATGATGTACAGGTACAATCAGGCGAATGTCCTTTTTCTCCGCATAGCACAAATAATATGGCAGATATGTGGGCGGAGAAAGCGAATGGCCGTGATAGGGAAAGAGAATCACAAGCTGCGGCTTTGCGAGCTGCGAATAAAAAAAGTTTGCAACAATTGGTCGGTGATGGCTCCTGATGCGGCTCCGCCGCGGTAGCTCAAACAATCGTTTAACAATGGCGAAACCATGAAGTTACTTGGCCAAGTGTGCAAACGCTTTGTTTGCCTGCCACGTCGTTCGCAAACGACGTGGCCTGAGCCACCCGTCTTCGCTGCACTCCGCCGCGGTGGCGCAGTCGATGACAGAGAGAAGACATTCGAGTAACTACTTTGCGAGGTGTGCAAAGGCCTTATTCGCCTGTGCCATCTTGATCACGTCCTGCTTCTTCTTGACGGCATTGCCCTGATCGGCCGAGGCATCCAGGAGCTCGAGGGCGAGGCGCTGCGCCATGGGGATGCCCTTGCGGTCGCGCGCCGCCGTGATGATCCAACGGACAGAGAGCGCCTGCTGACGGCGGGGATTGACCTCCACCGGAACCTGGTAGACCGCTCCCCCCACCCGCTTCGGGCGGACTTCGACGAGAGGGGTGGTATTCAGGAGTGCCTTAGAAAAAATCTCCGTTGGCGGTTCTTTGGTGCGCGTCTTGATGATGGCGAGTGCGTCGGCGAAGATCCTGCGGGCAGTCGCCTTCTTCCCGCGCTGCATCAGGCAGCAGATGAATTTCTCCATCTGGGGGTCGGAATCCTTGGGAATGTAGGCTTTCACAGGCGTTGGCATAGGAACAGTGTGAATGGATGAATCATGTAGAGGCGTACCGGCGGTACGCCTCTACAATCTGAAAATCATGATTTCTTCGGTTTTTTCGCCCCATAACGGCTGCGGCCCTGCTTGCGGTTCGCAACGCCTTCGGTATCCAGGATACCGCGGACGATGTGGTAGCGCACGCCCGGGAGGTCCTTCACGCGGCCGCCGCGGACGAGGACGACGGAGTGCTCCTGCAGGTTATGGCCCTCGCCCATGATGTAGGCCTTCACTTCGTGACCGTTCACGAGGCGTACGCGGGCGATCTTCCGGAGAGCGGAGTTCGGTTTCTTCGGCGTCATGGTCGTGACCTTGATGCACACCCCGCGCTTGAAAGGCGAGCCGGCCGGGAGCGGTACGGCGTGCATATTGAGCGCATTCCACGTGTACTGGAGCGCGGGAGCTTTGGACTTCCGGACACGCTGGCGGCGCGGGTGATGAATCAATTGGTTAATCGTGGGCATACGAAGGAGGATCTTCCTACCCAAAAACGGCAGGAGAGGGCACTATGGTAAGAGGAGGAGCGGGGGAAGTAAAGGAAATCAGGAGGAATCGCTAACGGCAAGGCATACCGGTTATTCACCGTTCATGACCCCGAAGACGGTTCTAATGTTCCTCACGGTTTCCCCACCGGGCGTTTTCCCTAGTTTTTCGATCAATTCCCCCCACAAGCGACGAGATTCATTGTTCGGCCTACACCCCCGAGCCTGAAGCCACTCCATTCTCTGCAATAATTCAACGGCATCGGTCTCTGTCGAAGGCGCATCGGCTTTCTGCGCAATGACATCGATCACATCGGCGACATCTTTACGCAAAGTATCTATCCATCCCGATGCATAATCTTGGAATGTCCGTGTATTATTTGCTGGACGAGACTTCAATGACTCAACAATATCGATGGCTTTTTTTTGCCATTCGAGAGATTTCTGAACATCCCTCGGGATCCCGCGGAATGACCTATACTTCGCATGAACGTACAACGCTGCAAGGTAACGCGCTGCAGACATGCCAGCCAAGCCGTTCTTCTCATTTGCAGCTTCCTGAAGCAATTGAAGAGCATCTCTCTGCAACGTAGCGCGCTCTGTTCCAGCATGCTCTGAGATACGCAAATAATAATCCGCCACAGAGATTGAACGCTCTCCTGAACTCTCACTGGGAGGAAGTTTTCCTAAAAGTGCTCTAGCTACAGTGAGGAACCTATGCCCTTCAGCTGCGTCCCCTTGTTTGTATGCTTCTTCTGACCTTTTCAACGTACTATAAAATGTATCAAATACATTGCCTTCTTTTGCAGCCGCTGCTTCTGCGGGAGCAGGGACCGGTGCCTCAAAGACCGCCTCCCCTTTCGCCCATTTTCCAATGTCCGCAATGACGGCAGACAAATCTGCGCACGTCTTCGGTTGCGATGTTGGCTGAGGGATGGAATCGCCGGTTGTTTCCTTGAGCTCAAATGTCCCGTTGTCCTTCGGAGTAATCCATACCAGCTTTTGGTTTTCCATTTTTCTATTCACCCTCCAACTTTTGATGGTCGATATAGGATGCGCCACCGTGAGCTGAGGAATCTTCTCCTGTATTTCCCGAATGAAAGGCGGTATTTCCTCCTTCTTCGTTTCTTTGAGTTCTGCTGGAACCTTTGCAGGTTTTTCCGCAGGTGCAGGCCCGGGAGAAGCAGGTGTTGCAGCAGGGCCCGGCGACGCCGCTCCATCCGTGGCATCTCCGAAGATACTCATATCGGGCTCGATCTCTGATTCGTAAGAGTCCGGCATTTTTGCCCCATACATTGATTGCGAATAGAACATATGTCCTGTGGTTCCTCTTTTCCCCACCCACACCCAAGGCTTATGCCCCGCCGGAAAAATGGTCGGGTTTTCCGCATGAAATTTTTGCATTGCCCTAGTTGCAAACGCGAACCGTTGGGGAATATCCAACAATAAAAACGGTGAAGAACGCATTGCCCTCTCCACACGCACACATACCTCATCGTAAGAATCGGCGCCCTTGAGTGCACGCTCCAATAACGCTGCAGCCCACACGGCCTGTTGACGTCTCGTTTCGGGTGTATCCGGGATCAGACGCACGTCACCGAAGAGGCCCTGTGCTGGTACGCTGTAAAACGGACGAAACATATGGCCCTCGGCATCGACGAAAAAATTCCTCACGTACCGCAGTACCCTCTCCGCAGTACGTTCGCGTATTTTCGCATCTGAAAGGAGCCCCTCGTAATCGGGGATATGCTGAACGGTCAATTGTTTGATCGTGTCTTCGATGTCTTTCTGATCACGATAGACCCGGAGAGCGACCGGGCCAATGGCAGCACTCACTTTCCGGTCGATCTGGTCCAGTTGTTCCATCTTTTTCCGGTCAGGCACAACGGTGGCAATAATCCTGTTGCCATCGACTTTATACTGCATACGAACAGGCCGCTTCTCCACCTCCCTCTTCACGAATCTGAGAGCCTCCAGGCGTGTTACATTACGGGCCATTCCGGTAATATCGACATCCATGCCTTGGCACTGTGAGTCTACTTCAACAACAATAGGAATGTCCCAAGCTTCGCCGAAATTCGACAATAAATCGACTGGCAGCTGAGCAATAACGTCATAGTCACATTTTTTCAAGAGCCGATACCCCATCTGTTTTTCCTGCTCGGATGGGACATCAATCTCCGAAGAGTAGGGGGCACCGCCGGACTCGGGCGTTTGTGATGCAGTCGTCGGAATCTTCCGCGCTGGCTGCGCCACCCTAGCCGGATCCACGAGCTGAAACGTGTACTTTTTTATGATGTCCTCGAGACGATCGAATGCCTGCTTCCTGCTGCAGAGAATCTCCGAGATCTGCAGGAGCGTCGGCTCTCCCTTCCCCTCTTTCATTCGACTCTCCCATGCCGCTTCCGATACATCGATCTGCTGGTTGATCTCTTTCCAACCCGTTTCGAGCCACTTTCGAATCACCGAAATTTTATCGGCAGCCTCCGTATCGGAACGTTCCCGGAGGACCCGTTCTCTCTTCTCCATGGCCGTCAATGTTTCCATATACATATCCTGGAGCTTCGCATAGCGCTCATTCAGTTTCCTCGTCATGGCATTGTAGAATTCCGCTTTCGTCGTGATCTTCTGTTTCCCCTCGACGGGAACGGCCTTGGGCCGTTCGTTTCCCCGCCGTTGGCCGTCGTTCAACGCTTCCGGAGTCATGCGAGTGTCAGGAGAAATGAGACAGGTGTTTTTCGGCTTTCTTCAGAGATCCGCGTCGCTCGCGTGCCTCCGAGGTTTCCTGCATGATGCGATTCGCGGTTCGTTCGGCCTTTCGCATCTCGGCGGCAAAGACCTCCATGCGATCCATCAGTCCCTCGAATGATTGCGCGATCTCCCGATCGGACAGCGTGAGTTCCGCAAGAAAGGCATCCAGGTCGTTCTCCGGCATCTTCTCTGCAACTGCAAGAGCGCGCTTGGCCTGCTTCGGCGGCAGAAAAGTAAGCGTTTGAAGCCGCTGCCGGAACACGGAAATGTCCATGGAAGAGCGTGGGTATTTTTCCTATCATTATACGCTTTTTTTGGCTTCCATACAATTCAAAAGCTCATTTCCGTTCCCGACCGCTCTCCCCGCCAGGAAACGTTGCGGAACTACTCCCGCATGTACTGTCATGCCATCCTGCACGCGCCGACTGCTAGACTTCGTATTTGTCTTTCACATCCTGAATCAACACATTGAGGCGGTTAGTAGCGAGTGCTCTTACTCCGAATTCCGCCGTCGTCACGCGGGAGAAATCCGCGAACATTTCCTCCTTTCTTTCTCCACTCCACTTCTCCTTCATAAACTGCACGATTTCATCCGCCATTGCTTTGCTCTTGGCCGGGAACTCCGCATCTGTCGTGCTTATATCGAGAATGAGTTTCAATATTTCCAGACTCCTCCACGCACAGGAATCATCCTTGAGCTTTTTTTGTACGGCATCCTGCCTGCGCAACCGCGCAACCACACTGCGCGCCACGGGAAAATCGGAAATATAATTGAAATCCCTCTTGGCGGGGTCTCTCAACTCCCCCCCCATAGAGATAGAGAAAGACATGGTCTTCCATGCAGTAAGGCAATCTCTTTCCCCTTCATCGGGAAAGAGGACTTCTTTTTTTGCATCATCGAACTGACATGCCCGGTCGAGCAACCGGATATCCGCACCGCTGAAGACAACTGCCTCCTGTTTCTCTCTGCCCTTGTTCTTTTCCCTGCAAACGACCAGGCCGGCATGACTCACGGACGGATCTTTACTGCGAAACTCCACCACCCGCGGGACACCCAGCTTGGGATTGCCTGGGCTCACCTTGTACTCGTAATCCTCCATCGTCTTCTTTGCAGCATCGTCATAGTCTTCCTTGTGGGTATCACCATCGGCGTCAGGCCTGAGCACACCCAACCCCTTCGCGATGTCCCACTGTAACGGCACGGCATCGGCACTGCCGGTGGCGAACACGTCGCGGTAGCGGGCCCAGTCGCCATTCTTGGCTTTTTCTTGGCCTTCCTTGGCCGCTTTGCGCTCCGCAATAGCACTCTCTGTCAACTGAGGCTTGCTCGGGGGAAAGTACACTGGCCTGAGGTACACGCGCCTCTCTTCGCCAGTCTTTGGATCTCTTTCAAACGTGTATACGCCCGGCGCCTTCAACGCACCTGTTTTATCATCAATCAACGACTGCATGAGAGGAGGAAGTCGGCGATACTCGAAGGCACTGACGCTCTGCAAGCGTTCACCGAAGAGCGCATACGCCTCCTCGATGGCGTCATTGATGCGGGCGGGCTGCCTATCCGGCAGGTTGGCAAATACCTCCTTTGTCACTTCCATCAGCATTTCATCCAGTTTTTTCGCAGAATCCAATCCTACCGTTCCCGTTCCCATCTCTTGGTAAAAATCCTGTTTCCGGGCAGCGAATACCTTCTCCAGTTGCCCTTTCCACAATGCATGAAACTGTTCCGGAGTGTAGTAATCCGTGCCACCAATCAATCTTTTTACCCCCTCAGGGGTCATCCGCACATCGCCAGTAATAAACTCTTTCGCCCCCGCATCGTACTTCGGTTTTTCCGCACGCGTATCGTTTGCTATAGCCCTCTTTTCTCTCTCCGCATACGAGCCGTCAAAATGATTGAACTTTTGCATCATATTCACTTCGCGGAATCATCGAACTGCAGACCGATCTGTTCGACATCTTCTCTCTCCTTCTCCTCCGTTCCCGCCCGCACGAACCCCTGCACAGAGCGCGTTTGCTCTTCGACGAATGACGGCCATCGCCTCAAAAACTCGCAGAAGCTCTCTTCATAGTGCTGCAGGCGCTCCATCTGCTCTTTCGGGGGTAGTTTCGAAACCGTTGCAGCCGTCTCCTTCCTCCGCGCAATCATGAGCTCCGGTTCGATCTCGCTCATGAGCAAATCGAAGAGGATGGCTTTCGTTTCCTCGACCGTTAAGGGCTTCCGGGAAGAGGGCATAGAAGAATGTTGATATTCGAAAGTATTATAGCACAGAGGGAGGGTGGGGACAATTGCCCCACTTGGAGAAATTTCCCGGATGCTTTCCCCTCGGACGTACCCCCTCCCCTTGATCCCCTCCCGTCGGGAGGGGGAGTCTTTGGCGCGGAGGAGACTGGGTCGACGTATGGGTCTGTCACTCTTTCTGTCTGTCATGTCTTCGAACACAGGACAGCCGTCCCCCTCCCCCAATGGGGGAGGGTTTGGGGAGAGGGGGTCTGTCGGAAGGGAACAGACTGCTGATGGCCGGGGAATACGAAAAATCACTCTTCCGCCTCCTTCCCTTCCAAACCTGACACGAAGCGATTCCGGTAGACCTCGCCCGTGGGGATGAGACGACCGATGATGACGTTCTCCTTGAGACCCTGCAACGTATCCACTTTGCGGGTGGTGGCCGCCTCGACGAGCACGCGGATGGTCTCCTGGAAGGACGCGCCCGAGAGCCACGAATCCGTCGCCAGCGCTGCGCGCGTGATCCCGAGCAAGAGAGGCTCGAACGTTGCGGACTTCTGCTTGCCCTTGAGGCGATCGTTCTCGTAGATCACGTCCCCCATATCGGCGATCTCGCCGGCGAGGAACGACGTGTCGCCGGCATCGAGGATGCGGACCTTGGAAAACATCTTGCGCACGATGATCTCGAGATGCTTGTCGTTGATGGTCTGCCCCTGCGAAGCGTAGATATGCTGCACTTCATGCACGATGTAACGCTGCACGGAGTAGGGGCCTTTCTTCTCGAGGAGTTCCTGCAGATTGAAGTGCCCCAGATTGAGCGGCTGTCCGACGTCGATCGTGTCTCCCGTCCGGATGACCAGCGATTCGCGCGGTCCGAACTCGTAGGAGCGCTCCTGGAGAGAGTCATGGCGGACCTTCACGATCCCCCGCTCCACCTCGCTCACTTTGCCCTCGACGAGCACCTTGAGCGTCGATTTGTCCATGGTGGATTTGGCCACGACGGCGCGCTCCTTCACCGCCTGCCCCTTCTTCACGAGCACGGTGAACCCCGCCGGAATCCGGTAGGTATCCTCCCCGCGCTCGGTCGCCACGATATGCACGGTGGTCTTGCCTCCCGCGTGCGTCACCTTCACCTTCCCCGCGATGTCCGAGAGAACGGCGGGGGTGCGCGGCGAGCGCGCTTCGAAGAGCTCCTCCACGCGCGTGAGACCCTGCGTGATATCCGCCCCTTCGGCCACGCCTCCCATGTGGAAGGTGCGCATGGTCAGCTGGGTGCCCGGCTCCCCGATGGACTGCGCTGCGATGATGCCGACGGGCGTTCCGATCTGCACCGTCGCATTGTCCCCCAGGTCGCGTCCGTAACACTTCACGCAGATGCCCTTGCGGGTCTTGCACGTCATGATGGAACGCACCGGAATCTCGGGGATCTTCATTTGTTGGATCGTGTCGAGCAATGCGGCGTCGATCTCGGCGTCGCGCTTCGCAATGAGCTTCCCTTCGAACTTCAGATCCTGCGCCAGCGTGCGGCCGAAGATGCGGCTCTCGAACTTCTCGCCGATCTCTTCGGACTCTTTGCGGGAGACGATGTGCATTTCCTTGCTCCCGCAGTCGTCCTCACGGATGAGGATGTCCTGCACCGCATCCACGAGGCGGCGCGTGAGGTAGCCGGCTTCCGCGGTCTTGAGCGCGGTGTCGGACTTTCCCTTTCGTCCTCCGTGCGTCGCGATGAAGTACTCGAGAACGGAGAAGCCGTCTTTCAGGTTGGACTGGATGGGAAGCTCGATGGTTCGTCCGGACGGGTTCGCGACGAGTCCTTTCATCCCGGAGAGCTGTGTGACCTGCCCCCAGTTTCCGCGGGCTCCCGAGTCGATGACGTAGGTGATGGGATTCTCCTCGTTGCGCATGAACTCCTCGATCATCCGGTTGGACACTTCGTTCTTCGTCTGCGACCAGATGCGGATGGCATGGCTGTAGCGCTCGTCCGCGGTGATGAGACCCTTCCAGTAATTGTTATTGATCTGACGGACGTTTTCGTTGGCCTGCTGGATGAGTCCGGCCCGCTCCTCCGGAATGAGCATGTCCGTGTGGGAGATGGAGATCCCGGACTTCGTCGCAAAATCGAAGCCGATGTCCTTGATGCGATCGGCGAACGAAACGGTCTCGTCCACGCCCACGGTATCGAGAGCGCGGTGGATCATCTTCGAGAGAATGCTCTTGTTGAGCGTCACGTTGAAGAACCCGAGCGCTGGAGGAACGATCTCGCGGAAGAAGAGCCGTCCGACGGATGTTTCGTGCATCGCGGTGACGCCGTCGGCATCGGGAATGCGCACGGAGATCCTCGCCTGCAAGTGAATGACATCATGGTCGTACGCGATGATGGCCTCCTCCGGCGAGGAGAACACCATTCCTTCGCCTTTTTTCCCCGGATGGATCTTCGTCAGGAAGTAGCAGCCGAGCACCATGTCCTGCGCCGGGTTGATGACCGGTTCCCCTGCGGACGGCTTCAGCACGTTCGTCGAGGACGCCATCAGTTCCCTCGCCTCCTTCTGCGCCTTCTCGGAGAGCGGAACGTGAACAGCCATCTGATCGCCGTCGAAGTCCGCGTTGAATGCGGCACAGACGAGCGGGTGGATCTGAATGGCGAGACCTTCCACCAGCTTCGGCTTGAATGCCTGGATGCCGAGACGGTGCAGCGTGGGCGCGCGGTTGAGGAGCACGTACTTGTCCTGAATGACCTCTTCGAGGATATCCCACACCTCCTTGCCACCGTCCTGAATGAGGCGCTCCGCCCCCTTCACGTTGTGCGCCAGTTCATCGCGGATGATATGGCCGATGACGAACGGCTTGAAGAGCTTCATGGCCATCTCCTTCGGGAGACCGCACTGGGTGAGATGCAGGTGCGGGCCCACGACGATGACACTGCGACCCGAGTAGTCCACGCGCTTGCCTAAAAGATTCTGCCGGAAGCGCCCCTGCTTGCCCTTGAGCATGTCCGAGAGGCTCCGAAGTTTTCTGCGATCGCCCGCGGTGAAGAGCGTCTTGCCCGCGCGGGCGGAGTTATTGAGCAGCGTATCCACGGCCTCCTGCAGCATGCGCTTCTCGTTCCGGCAGATGACCTCCGGCGCGCCGATGCTCATGAGCTTCTTCAAACGGTTGTTGCGGTTGATGACGCGGCGGTAGAGGTCGTTCAAATCCGATGCCGCGAAGCGGCCCCCGTCCAGCTGCACCATGGGGCGCAGATCGGGCGGGATCACCTGCAGGCGGGTGAGGACCATCCACTCCGGTTTGATGCCGGCTTTCTTGAGGGAACTCACCAGCTTGATACGCTTCATGATCTTCTTGAGTTTCTGACCGCTCGATTCCTCGCGCTCCTTCTGCAATTCGTCCAGCATGCGATCGAAATCGATCGTCGCGACGATTTCGCGGATGGACTCCGCCCCCGTTCCCGCGCGGAAGACGTGACCGAATTTCATGTTCATCTCACGGAACTTGAGCTCACTCAGGACCGACCCGGCATGGAGATGCTTGAGGTCATCGATGGCCTCGCGGTGATTGCCCTTCAGGTTCTCCATCTTGTCGGCGTACTCCTTGTCGAGGGCATCCAGCTGCGCACGGGTCGCCTTCGCATCCTGCATCTGTTTCGCCGCCTCCTCGTACTCGCGCTTCATCTGCACTCGACGCGTCTCCATGCCCTCATTCAGCTCCTTCTCCGCCTCCTTCTTCGTTACTTCATCGACGGTGATGACGATGTACGCGGCAAAGTAAACGATCTGCTCGAGCGTCTTGATAGGAAGATCGAGGAGCAGTCCCACGCGGGAAGGGGAACTGCGTAAGAACCAGATGTGCGTCACGGGCACTGCGAGGTTGATGTGCCCCATGCGCTCGCGGCGGACGATCGAGCGCGTCACCTCCACACCGCACTTCTCGCAGATGACGCCCGAGTAGCGCACGCCCTTGTACTTGCCGCAGAAGCACTGGAAATTCTTCGTCGGCCCGAAGATGCGCTCACAGAAGAGGCCGTCGGGCTCCGCGCGCTGTGTGCGGTAATTGACGGTCTCGGGCTTGGTCACTTCCCCACGCGACCAGGCGAGGATGTCCTCGGGACTGGCGACGGAGAGGGCGACGGCATCGAACGAATCGGTGGCTGCTGCGGGGCGGCGTTGCAACATAGAGTGAATGGAAAATGAATAATGGATAATTGATAATGACTTCGGAAAACGAGGAGATTGGGAATGAACAATGCACATACGAAAGACCGCAGCCCTCTCACCAAATCGTCTGAATCTGGCAGAAGAACTCCGGAGATTTCGCGGACATACTACGGTATGCGCCTCACGACGTGCAAGCGAAAAGAAATGAAATCTAGTCCAACTTCGACCGGATGATCAACTGCATCGATTTCGGCGTGAGATAGGGGTGCTTCCGGGACAATTTCTCCAATTCTGCACGATACTGATCATTCGCAGTCTGCTTCACGCGCCGGAAGATCTCCTGTTCCACCTTTCCAGTGAAATCCCATGCGGAAATTTTCTTCCACCGTTCTTCGCCCGTCGTCAGCAAATTCCTGCGAATCGCATATTCCGCGAGACTCTTCTGCGCATCCTTGTCGCCGTTGTTGGATTTCTCCACCAGCGTTGCGAGATCGATCTGCTCTTTGAGATCCATACTGAATTCCCCCGCAAGATCGAGAGCGTTCCTGAACTGCTTGCACATCTTCGGGTCGCGGTCCAAGCGGTCTTCCAGCTCCTGTGCGAATTTCTTCTGAACCTCAGAATCGCCTCTCAATGCCGCATAGGCATCCTTTACGCTTTCGAGAAAACCTTGGGCGCGCTTCTCCAATGCTCTGTATGCATCGGTCCCCTTTTCAATGAGTCGGCCATACTGATCCTTGAGATCATCCAAACTGGGGATGCGTTTGATCGCGGCATCGAGTCCGCTTTGGGCCGCACCGGTAACCGTGTCCTTCAGTTTGCCAACTTGCGCGGCAGCCTGATCTTTCACCCTCACGGCTTTTGCTCTCCAATCCTTCGCTGTATCGCTGTTCCACGCCTCACCCGTTTTGTCCTTCACTGTTTTGGCAGCATCGGACACCGCTTCCCTCCCCCTCTTCGCCGTCGGGCTGTTCCACGCCTCCTTCGCTTTTCCCGCGGCACCGCCCGCGGCATCCCTTGCAATTTTCGCCGCATCTCTTGCCTTCTCCAACCATGACTTCGGCTTCTCCGGATCACCGAAGATCATGCGCGCTTCACGCTCTGAAGAATTTTGGAAATTTTCATGAACGAAATGATGTGCCATGGCAAACGGGGAAAATTGATCGGCGATAGTATACATCGATTGCACGATTTTTGCACTGTGGACACGCCATCAGTCGTCAGCTGGGATTATAGCCAGATTGTGAAGAGGCAATCACAACGGAAACCCTTCGCCCATTGGCGGGACGCCAATGGTACGCGCTGTCATTTCACATTTTAATTTCTTGCTTAGCGCGAAATGGAGACAATTTTCAATTATCAATTTTTAATTATTCATTTCCTTTCACCCCCTCCTCAATGAGCTGTTTCCCCTCCTGAATCTTCCCGACGCCATCCTGAACGGCGCGGATGCGCTGCTCTGCCTCCGAAATACCCCCCTGAATATCCGCAATGAGGGAACGACCCCACGAAACGATGCCTTCCACTTCCCGCATGATTGACAGCCATGCTCCCGACGCAGAATTCTCGACCTGCCCGAACGACTCCAGAGCATCCTTCTGCCGCTCCTCGGTAGACGTACATCCGACGAAGAGCATGCCCCCCATGATGAGCACGAAGAGGAATGCGATGCCGCCGCGGGATCGACCGTATGTGTGCATGAACAAATGGATGAGCTTACGGCTTCTGGTGCTGCACCTCGCTGGCTCCGTACTTCCGGAAGAGTTGCTCGAAGGACCCCCCCGACTCCTCGAGAGCTGAATGGAGCATGGCAACTTCATTGTCTGCGAGGCTGAGATTTGAAGAAACATTGGTCGTCTGCGACCCGTCTTCCACCGCCACCGATACACCCGTCATGGATGCGTGCAACACGATGAACGCATTGCATCCCTCGCACTTGAGCTGAAGAATCAGGGCATTGTTCGCGACGAGGCGTACGGAAGAGAAATCCACGGGAACGCGGTTTCCGCACTGCGGGCATCGCATCTGCTGTTCGATGCGACGGATGATTTGCTGCAACGTGTGCGGGTCAATCTCCATCGCATTTAGTATACCACAGTGGCAATTATGCAACAAAAAACACTCCTTCCTCTCCCGGCAAAACGGTACCATAATCACATGTTGTCACGAGGACCCGGCAGAGCGCTCTCTCTCCACCTTCCGGCAGTCGTCTTCTGCTCTCTTCTCGTCATCCTCGCTGCACGCGGCGCACGGCAACAGGCCTCCCTCCTGAGCGATGCGGGAACAACGGCGGAAATAGCCGTCGAACACCGCTCCACGGCCACCTTGCGGATCGATTCCACCTCTCTCAAGGGGGTCGGCATGCTGGATATGGCCAATGAAAGTACGGAAAGCATCGCCGTCAGTCTCCCGACCGTCTGGATCCGGCGCGAAGTGCGAGGAGCCCCCCTCTCCTCTTTTACGTCCGAACCAAGCGCGCTCTCCTTCACGCGCTGGACGTTCCCACCGAAAGCCGAAGCCACGTTCGCGCTTCCCGTGATGCCGGATCATCTCGTCCTCCTCAACCCCACAGCGATCCCTCTGCAGATCACGCTCACACAGGTGAATATGTACACGGGAGAGAGCGATCACTCGGTCATCCTCGTGCAGGGGGAACCGGCGAAGCTCTGGTAAAACTGCCATTGATTTCACTCCTCGTTACCGGTGCATTGATAGGTTTTTGGTTGATTGGTTATTCGATCTATGAAGAACCTACTGAATGTGGAGAACCATATAACGAAAAACCGGCAACTCTCACGTGAGGGCGCAGCTGTGCTGAGAATTTTCTCTGATGCTTCCCCTCTGATGTACCCCCTCCCCTTGATCCCCTCCCGTCGGGAGGGGAAGTCTTTGGCATAGATGAAGACTTGGCCGAAATACGGGTGTTTCTCTTTTTCTATCCGTCACAACTTCAAATACAGGGCAGCCTCCCCCCTCCCCCCATTGGGGGAGGGTTCGGGGAGAGGGGGTCTGTCGTTGACCGCTCCTTTTAACAGGCAATAACCAGTAACTCATCAAAACAGGGGAAACAAAGAAATAAAAAGAATACGATAATCACGATGCAGATTCTGCCTGTCACCACCGGCCTGCTGCGTTTCGGCACCGACTTCGCCGATCATATCCTCAAGCATGCCTCCCTCAAAACAGGCGACATCGTCGTCGTTTCGTCGAAAGTGATCGCCACGCTGGAAGGCGCTGCAATCGATCTCAAAAAAATCACGCCGACGGCGGAAGCGAAAATATGGGCGAAACGCTGCGGGCGGACGGCGGAATTCCGGCAGGCCATTCTCGATGAAACGGCGCGCATGCACGGACGCATCACCGGCGACTGCCCTCTCGCCATGCTCACGGAGCTTCAACCGGACGGCCTTCGGCACGGAACCATCCTCACGGCGAATGCCGGCCTCGACCTCTCGAATACGGAGGAATCCACGGCCATCGGATGGCCGCACGATCCGGTGCGATCGGCTCATGATCTCAGAACGAAACTGGAGGCGAAGTCCGGCGCGCGGATCGCCGTCATCGTCACCGACTCCTGCTGCCGTCCGCGGCGCATCGGGGTGACGGCATTCGCGCTCGCGACCTGCGGCATCGCTCCGTTCGAGGACCTCCGCGGCATAAGAGACCTCTTCGGCCACCCCCTTACGATGACCCGCGAAGCCCGTGCAGATCAGCTGGCCACCGCTTCGAATATGATCATGGGCAATGCCGGGCAGGGAATCCCCGCAGCCGTGATCCGGGAACACGGGTTCGTTCTGGATGAGAGCGAAGGATGGGTCGAAGGGATCTCTCCGGAGGAGGATTTGTTTCGGGGGACGGTGTAGAAGGGAAAGAAGAAAAAGAGGGCAAGGAGGGCAAGGAGGGCAAGGAGGAAAAAGAGGGCGGTAATCATGATATGATGCGCTCATGAACTTTATCGTACTGAGTTCTTCGCGGGGAACGACGTTCCAGGCAATCCTCGATCGCATGCAGGACGGGAGTCTCACGGCGAAATGTCTCGGGCTCGTGAGTGATCGCCCGGACCGCGGGTGCGTTGAAAAGGCGCTCAAGGCGGGACTGCCCGTGAGCATCGTCGAACGGCGCAAGGAAGACACGCGCGAAGCGTACGATCAGCGGCTCTCCGCCGCCATCGATGCTTTAGGGAAAGCAGATGTCATCGCCGCCATCGGCTGGATGTTCATCCTCTCAGAGTGGTTCGTTGCCCGGTGGCACGGGAGGATTCTGAACGTGCATCCCGCACTGTTACCCAACCATCCCGGTGCCCACGCGCACGAAGAGGTGATCGCGGCACGCGAGAAGGAGTCCGGCATGACTATCCACATCATCGACGAAGGTGTGGATACCGGACCCGTACTGCTCCAGAAAACCTGTCCCGTCCTGCCAGGTGATACAGCCGAAACCCTGCAGGCCCGTGTGCAGGAACTGGAGAAGGAGTGGTATCCAAAGGTTCTTCAAATGATAGAGGACGGCACACTGAAGTTGCCTTAACCGTATCCCCTCATCTTAAACTTAACCGTTTACCGCAGCCAGGAACGGCTGCTCCTGAAGATCATTTTAACCCTTAGCCTTAGCCTTAACCTTAGCCTTAACCCTAACCATGGCTGTCCCCCGTTCCACCGTCACATGCCTCAGGAAGCGCGTCATCGCCCGCAAAGTCTTCGAGCTGACCCTTTCCAAGCCGAGTGACTTCACATTTCAGCCGGGGCAGTTCGTCCTCTTCTCCGTTCCGCTCACGGAGAATCCTCTGGACATCCAACCTCGCGCTTATTCCATCGCTTCCACGCCCGAAGAGGAGCACCTGCTCTTCGGAATCAAGCTCAAGCCCCTCGGCCGCGCCAGCAGGTTTGTCAGCGATGTGCTCACGGAGGGGATGTCGATCGGCATCCAGGGACCGCTCGGCGCGTTCACGATCGATCCTGCCTGCACCCGGGATATCCTCTTCGTCGCGACTGGCGTGGGGTCCGCGCCGTTCCGCTCCCAGATCACGCATCTGCTGGAGCGACAGGACCGCCGCCGGATGGACCTGCTCCTCGGGGCATTCACCGAGGAAGATCTCTTCTGGATGGATCACTTCGGCCCCCTCGCAAAAGCCCATCCGAACTTCGCCCTGCACCCCGTCCTCAGCCAGCCGTCTCTGGCATGGAACGGACACCGGGGATGGGTGCAGAACATCGTCGAACTGATCCCCGATTTCCGCGAGCGGGAGGTGTACATCTGCGGCAATCCCGACATGGTGAGTGAGGTGAAGAAACTCTGTCTGGAAACGCACGGCATCGCGAAGGAGCGGGTGCATACCGAGGGATACGTTTAAAGTTTTTGGTTTTTGGTTTATCGTTTTTTATTCTTCGCTCTGAGTGCTGCTTTTTTCAAGCGTAGAACGAAAAACGAAAAACCAGCCAACGAAAAACGTGCTACCGCAGCATCGAAACAAACTCATCAAACAAGTAATTCGCATCCTCCGGTCCCGGTGTGGCTTCCGGATGGAACTGGACGGAGAAGAATCTTCCCGAAGCATGACGGATGCCCTCGACCGATCCGTCATTCGCATTTGTGAACCAGACGTGCCAGTCTTTCGGGAGCTTCTTCCCGCTGATCGCGAAACCGTGATTCTGGGACGTGATGATGCAGCGCCCCTCACCCCCGGCCCCTCTCCCACCCCACTCCACATGCCCCCCGGGAGAGGGGAGTTCAAGACAAGGTTGATTCACTCCACGATGGCCGTACTTCAATTTGTAGGTGTCACCGCCGATGGCAAGTGCGAGGAGTTGATTGCCGAGGCAGACCCCGAAGAATGGAATATTCTTCTCAACGACCCACCGCACCTGATCGATCGTCGCCGTGCACATCTTCGGATCGCCCGGACCGTTACTGACGAAGACTCCGTCATATTCAAAACCGGAAGAGGCCAAATTGAAATCCCACGGCACCCGCACGACGGTCACCCCCCTCTTCAGGAAACTCCGGAGAATATTCCTCTTCATGCCGCAGTCGTAGGCAATCACCGTGATCGGATGAGCCGGTTTCTCCTTTGGCTCGTAGCGGATCACTTCCGTGCAACTCACTTCAGCGACGAGATTGGTGAGGTTCGGGTCAGGAATTCCCTCACCCCCTGCCCCTCTCCCACCCTGCTCCGCACGCCCCCCGGGAGGGGGGGGTGCTTCGTCTTGCTGTGTTATTCGCCCGAGCATGACTCCGTGTTCGCGGAGCTTCTGCGTGAGCACGCGCGTATCCACACCGGTAATCCCCGGAATCTTGTGATGTAAAAGCCAATTATGGAGGCTGCTCACCGCTGAAAAGTGACTGAAGTCTTCGCTCGCCTGCGCGACGACGACGCCTCGGACGTGGATATTTTCGCTCTCGTAATTCCTGGAAAACCCCCACTCATTCAGTTCGCTACTCGGCACGCCATAGTTGCCGATGAGCGGATAGGTGAAGGTGAGGATCTGCCCGCGGTAGCTGGGATCCGTGAGGCTCTCTGTGTAGCCGACCATCCCCGTAGTGAAGACGACCTCCCCGTCCGTATCTACTTGTGCTCCGAAGGATTGCCCTTCGAAACGGGTGCCGTCCGACAGAATGAGAGTGGTCATGGTTGCGGGAAGCATACACAAAGAACCGGAGAAAGGGACGCGGGAGCTGGAGGAATGAATTTGCGTAATAAGTTATAATGATGTATAATATCAACATGGCGAAAACACCTGCTGAGGACCCGGCTGTTCTCATTGCACGGGAAACTACAGCTCAAGCACAAGCAGAATCACAGGCAAGAATTGCCGAGGCTCAGGAATTGACAAAAATAAAAATCGCCGAGGCTGAAGCGCCGGTAAAAATTGAACAGGAAAAGCAGGAAACCGAGCGGGAGAAAGTGAAGCTCGGAGCATCGTTTGCTTCTGCAAGCGCTGCACAAACCCATGTCTTTGATGCGATCAAACCACCGCCTCTTGCGAATCTCTCTGACCCCGCCCGGTACGCTCATCGGGAGAGACCCGCTCCACCGCCGCCTGCGGACGCGCGCCTCACCCTGCAACCGATCGTGCACGACCCCACGCAACCCCCGGATCGCCAGGCCGAGGGGATCAATGCATCACTCGAACAGGTGATTGCTGCCATTACTCAACACCAAGACAAGCTCAGCTCTTGTTCCGTAATCGGCAGGATTATGGATGTCCAAAGAGCACTGCAAGGTATTCCCGATCTGAAGACCGTCACCGACAAGAAGCTCCTCAGAAAGATTGCCAAAGATGCCACAGCCCTGCTCAAGGTACGCTGGCCGGGGGAAATAGGCGGCCTCCGCCGTTTCCTTGCACGAGGTGCACGAAAGCACAGAATAGCCAAGGATTACAGCCATCCGCACTCCACCACTCCCGAGCAGGACCGATTGAATCTGGACACGGACTACCGGCAATGCCGCGCGGACCTACGGAGCATGATCAGCAGGATCGAAGCTGCGCTCTGAACACTCGCGATACCTGCCTTCTGGCTGTTTCCCGAAGAAACACAGGACATTTTTGTGACAAGAAGAATTGACTTCCCTCCTCTCCCGGCCGACCATACTCTTCCTCTTCCGCGCTGCCATCGTCTGGCGGCAATCGGGGGAGGCGGTCATTCAGATGGGTCGGCCATTTTTCAGCGGAAAGGAAACGGAGATGAAAGAAAAACCACTCCAACCGAAATCGGTGTTCGTGTACCACTACCCTACCAAGATCCTCTACACGTGGCCATTGATCCTCGTCGGCATCGTGCTTTTCTTGCTCTTCCTGGGGGCAGGAAACAAGATCAGCCCTGATGCCAAAGTTGTCCTCGGGTGGATCCAGAAAGGAATGTTCTGGTTCATCCTATGGACGCTGCTCTTCGACTTCAAGTTTCGGCACTCTCTTGTGCTGATCGTGGTCTTCGTCGCACTGGTAGCGATCTTCGCGCTCCTCATCGCATTGGACATGGATGTCTATAGCGCGCCGCTCCGCTTCCTAAAAGGATGCTCGCCGGAGTACGACGCACACGGAGGGTTCCTGGATGCCCTCTTCCTCCTGGCGTGCTGGGGGATGACGCATGTATGGGTACATAGTTTCGACTATGTGGAATTCAAACCGAGCGGCGAAGTCGTCGTCAACATCTGCGGTGAAACGAGAACCGTGATCGTTGCCGACAACCGATCGGTTGAAACAGTATTCCCCGACATCGCCGAGCGCATGCTCTGTGGAGCGGGAACCATGTACATCAAGGATATGCGAAACCAGAAAACGTATGTCCTGGAAAACAGCCCGTGGCTGGCTCGACGCCTTGTCCAGATCGAAGAGCAGGGATTGCTTCTGGAATCGGGACAAAAGATAACTCCAAATGCAACGTAGCTTGCCGACCTCTGAATGACCATGAAGCCCGGGAACGACCATCGTCGTCCCCGGGCTTGACCGAACGTGCTTTCTCCATTTGTTTTTTTGGTTGTTATTCTTTGAACAGACCCCCTCCCCCTACCCCCTCCCGTCGGGAGGGGGAGTCTTTGGCGACAGCCTTCCCCCCTCCCCCACCCTGCCAGCCGTAGCCTTGGCGAAGGCTGGTTGGGGAGGGTTTGGGGAGAGGGGGTATGGTGCTACGATCACACACCATGCTCCGAAATACCCTCTATACACAACAGAAACCGAAGGTGCATTTTGCACGGAGATTGCGTAAGGATGAGACAAAGGGGGAGAGGATCCTCTGGAGCATCCTTCACGCACGCAGATTCCATGCGTACAAATTCCGCAGGCAGGTTCCCCTCGGGCCTTTCATCGCCGATTTTCTCTGCGTGGAGAAGAAGATGATCGTTGAAATTGACGGCGAAACTCATGATGCGGCGAGCGCACAAGCGAGAGACCTCAGGCGTGATGCGTATTTCCGTGCCCGCGGGTTTCGAACGCTGCGGTTCTCCAACAGTTTGGCCATCGAGGATACGAGTGCCGTTCTCACTGCAATCGAAAGATTTCTCTGATGTTTCCCTGCATACGGACCCCCTCCCCTTGATCCCCTCCCGACGGGAGGGGGAGTCTTTGGCGACAGCCGTCCCCCTCCCCCAACGGGGGAGGGTTCGGGGAGAGGGGGTCAAACAGCATATTTTCATACATATGGAAGTTTCAGCTTTATTTTGACATTTCTTCCATTTGATTTTTAATATCTTTTGTGGTATATTCCCGCATAGGGTCGATCGTCGTTCGTTCGAATCAGAGGCAACTTTTTTGGCGCTTAGCGCCGGGAGATGACCATGGATTCTTTTTTGAACACATGCGTAGCTTGGTGGAACGCCTGGCCGCGCCTCTGCTGGAGCGGAGCGCTGGCACTGGCGTTGATTGTCCTCCTGAAATGGATTTGGGGGATTGAGTCCAAATGGAAGTGGAAACCGGTATTGGGAAGCGTACTCCTGGCGGTGGCTCTCTTCTCCTACCACGCGTTTTACAACGCGTGGTGGCCACCCACCAAAGCTCCCGCCGTCGCGGCCACAGAGCCGGCCGAAGCTCAGGCTACGGATCCCGTAGCGGCACCGGCAACGACGCCGGTCGCCGGAGCGGAAGCCGCACCGGCGAAGGAGGCGCCCAAGGGGCCCCCGCCGAAGCCTCAGAACACGGATGTGCGGGTGGAGGGGAACGTGTTCACGTTCCAACCTCCGCCTGCCGGAACCTACTGGGCGATCAAAATCGGCGGAAAGAAGGGCGAAGAGGTGAAGGGCAACACCTTCACTATCCCCCTTCCGGAGAAAGGATTCTCCGTCAAGTGCAAAGCGTACTTGGTATCCGATACCGGGCAACCGAGCCCGGCACTCGAGTTCCAAGTGGAAAACCCATGAACGACCGACCCACACGACGGGCTGTCTCAAGCGCCAGAAAGGAGCGCATGAGAGACAGCCTGTCTTTTATATGCGAGAGAAAAATCTACTGCACGCTGCACATTGCTTTTGAATAAGCCAAAATCATACTATTTACTTATATTTATAGTAGTATATAATATTCTTATGTCCTCAAACCATGCATTTGACCACACTAACGACAATGAAGCAGTAGCCGTAGAACTCGATCAGATGCTCCTACTCAAGAGCGATTTTGAGAGAACCACCACTCCTACCGATCTGGTTATTCGACTGACGAAAACATACCCAAAGGGCAGTACATTGCAATACAAAGATACGCGGGATTCTGCATGGTCGGCAGGTCCGCCTGATGATTTCACGCTCCGGTGCCAGCGAAAGACACAGGAATACAGCATCGAGGTGTGCGTGCTCAGAGCTGGGCGTGGCACAACGAATGAGGTCACATTTACCGTTCCTTCTCCCGGGGCAGAGCAAGACGAAGAGGCGGCTCAAGCGACAGTGCAACAGGTAAGGCAACAGACAGGTACAGACGTACGCGATGCCGGCGGTATCGCCGTAGGAGCGACCACAGCGCCGGAAACCGAACCCGACCCACCGGAACTGAGGAGGGAGGATTTTGTAATCGGATGGGCGGATCCCCCATTAGAAACCGCGACTGTTGAATGTCTGAAAGTTCCAGCACTCGAAGCGACAGGGTTTCACCTCGAAGTCAGACGGATGGAGAATTATGAAGCTTCACCGCCCAATGATGCCTCAGAACGATGGACGACCAATCCCGCTGCGCGCATGCATTGGTATGTGGAGGAGCATCCATATCCCCTCTTTTATCGAACGGCAAATCGCGACCGCACGCGCTTCGGTCCTCTGCTGCGCATAGAAATTCCGCGAGAAGCAGACAGACCTCAGCAAAATGAGACGCCTTCGCAGGCCGCTCCGGTACGCGATGGTGATTTTCAATTGGATGCGCCGCAGAGCACCACCACCGAACCTCCGGGCACCGCATCTTCTGAAGACTGGAGTGACTTGGACCTCTTGAATTCCGATCCAGATCTCTGGCCACAAGACCCCGCCCTCAGCGAGGATGATTTCGAAGTGACTGATGACCGGCATGCCGAAATAACCATCACATATAAAGAGTTCGAGCACCTGAAATCCTCAGCATATGCACTGCAAAGCACGAGCCGGAACGGAACATATCCTCCGCGACCTGACGACCATTGGGAGACAGTGGCTCAGGCAACCGAAACGTGGGACAGAGATCAGGAAGATTACTTCGTTTACTATCGATTGGTGGATTGCCTTCTCAATCCTGTCGATACTCCGATACACAGAGTACTGATCCCCAAAAAAACGGACACCACTGCATCAGTAATTGGTACTCCAGATTTGACAGAGCCACCTGCACCAAGCAATGCACCGCCACCGGACACTTTTGAACATCCGGAATTGTCGGAAGAATGGCCCGAGCCGGATTTCTCTGATGACGATACGGCAACCGAACGGATGCGGAGTTTCGACCGATATCTCGCTGCGTGCCTCCGTCTCCTTGAGGAAGGAGCCCCGGTGAGAGACCCCGAACACATGGCAGAAAGTATGCAGCGAGCCTGCGCCGCGCTCTCCCTCCAAAAAAACCGCGGACTCGCGTTCGACATCCGCACCGTCGACAAAAAATTACTGCGCTCGGTCGCCGATCGCGCGCGCGTCCTCATGAGCTACCCGTGGCCAGGCGAACAGCAAAAGAACCACTGGGGCATCACGCGATTCATGAGAAGTATTGGGGACAAGGCAGCGTGGCTACTTGGCGACCGATGGCTGCAGAAAGGAATGGCAAGAATGAGCCTGGAGAACCCGCCGCCCCATGCGGATACCTCTGCGACAAAGAAACAGAGGGCGCTTCGCAGGGAGTTCGGCAACCTGACAGAAACCATCGATGCCGCAGCCCGGCCCGTGAAGACGGGAGTACAGAAATGGGTCAAGTACGCCCGCGCCTTCGTCCTGGGGATGGCCGGTACAGGAGCAACAAAGCAGGCAGTCGATATGTACATAGCAAGCAAGCCGGACAGCGAAACGGGTCAGGCACAGGTGGTATCCGTGGAGGAGTCATCTCCGTCAAAGCCGGCAAGCGAAAGGCCATCTACCCAGGCTGCAGAAGCTGCGACTGGAGATACACCGGAAACAGTATCTCAACCTACAACGCCCGCTCCGGCAGAGAAAGCACCAACAGAAAAAGTTTCTCAGAAAAAAAATGAAGCACAGAGAAATCCCAATGCAAAGGAGATTTTGAGCGGCTGTACGGTCACGCGAAACGGCAATTCGGTCACCGTCCATGTGCCCTTCCAAGGAACGCCGTACACTCCAGAGAACAATGTACGTATCTTTGTCGGCGTGGTTGGCGGCGGCGCGATGATTCCCGTCCCGCCAGGTCAGCTCACATTCGATCTCGCTGAGCAGTGCCAACGTGCCGATCCCTCTCGCCTACGTTGCTGCGTACGTGTAGGAACAAGCCCCGAAGATAAGCAAGACCGGGTATTTGGAATCGAATAGCGGCGGCAGGAAGCGCGCTAGATCTGGGGCGCGACATCGACTGCTCCAAAGATAGGAGGATCAGGAACATCCTTCTTGTCCTTCGCAGGATCAGGAACATCCTTCTTGGGTTCTGCCGGAGGAGGCTCAGGGACATCCTTCTCTGCCGGCTTTTCCCCCTCTTCCCCCTTCGCCCCCTCCGGCCCCGCATCTCCCGCTACCCCCGCCGGCATCCACTGGACATCCGCCGTGAGGGAGATGATGAAATCTCCGAGCGTGAGTTTTTCTCCTTTCGCCGCTTCTCGTCCGGCGATGAGGATACGCATGTACGCTGCGCGCGCGTTTTTGTCTGTGATCTGGTCGAAATTCTCGGCATCCTCGAGAGGAGCGCAGTACCCGACAGGACCCTTCGAGGCATACGACCGCCTTTGGGATGCCAGAGGATTGAGATGGTTCATGATAGAGATGTCCTCTTCAAGGTTATTTCGGACAGTGTCAGGAGCCCCGTGGAGTGCATAGAGGTAGAAGAGGTGCGCAAGCGGATTTCCCCAGTGATTTCCCTGGATCATCTTGCGCAGCCCCGGCTTCATCGCTCCACCGAGATTCTTCTCGATGGCGCCGATGAGTTCCTGGTCTCCATTTTCCACGTTCAGGTCGCCGGAGCGGCCGTCAGGAGTCGGCTTGAAACGGTGGGCAAGCATGTTCATCGGGAGGTCAGCGATGACGCAGGTGGCCGCGAGCTCGGAGATATCCGCATCCTCCCCGTGCTCAACCAGATACTGCTGCGTGTGCTGCATGAGATGCTCGTAGCGCTGGAACTGCTCGGAGTCGACGCCGGGCATAGTCTTCTCCGCGAGATCCCGTGCGTCTTTCTTGTCAGAAAACCGCCCGATGGCTCCCCTCACCATCTTGTCCCCTCCAAGCGCGTAGGCACTGGCCGCGAGAATGCCAAAACCCACCAGACCGCCTTCATTCCACTTCCGCATCATGCGGGTGATGCCGAAATATAACACTCCGACACCGATGGCCCCAACCGCCAGCTTCTGTGAAGCCGAGAGCTTGCCAAATTCTTCCTTCAGCATGTCGGAGATGATCCACGGATTCTTCGCACGCTCGGCTTCGGCCATCTTCGTGCGCTCTTCCTCGGAGAGAGGAATGATGCCCTTCTGTAGATTCAAAAGTTCCTGGGATACGAAAGCCGTAATGGGCTGCCTGGCCGCAGTCAGCTTCGCTGAACGCTGATCATAGAACTCGACGAGAGTCTGAAGATCTTTTCCTTTGAGGATGCCGTAGAGGAAGGCGCCGCGAATGAGGGAGGGCGGGAGCGCCTCCGCGAAGTCCTTCGCATCGTCATCGGAAAACACGGGCGGATGCTTGTCCTTCAGTGTTGCCAGCCTGACTTGGGCAACCGGTCTCGCCCGGGCAGCATCTTCATCGAGCGCCTCGAGGAAGTCGCGCTGGGCGGAGACCGTGAGGCGGCGCTCGGCAACAGGGTCGATGTAGCGCTTCTCGAAGCTTTTGCGAACAGCCTGATCCATTTCAGGAAGCTTCCTCTCATATGCAGCCAAAGCGCGGATTCTCGGATCCGGATCGATCTTAAGCAGATCATAGGCAAATTCATGGCCGTCTAAGTGCGCTTCCAATTCGTCAAAAACGGCTTTCTGTGTTTCTATCATGCCTTCCGGTCCATTCTTTTGCACAGAAAGCAGGAAGAGCAGCTGTTGAGCCGATTCCACCGCATGCTGTTGCGCTGCAGGATTGAGCGCAGCAGCGCCGCGCTCTTTAAGCTTCCTGAGTGGTTCCATGAGCTCGGCAATGGGAGGACGGAAATCCGGGAACCGCTCCTGGAAGTAGTGAAGGATGAGATCCGCGCGCTCGTCCTTGTTCATGCCCTCCCAGACCGTTTTCACGATCATGTTGGATTGGACACGGCGGGGCGGGGCTGCCATGACATCAACGAGGAGGCCGTTCTCCATCTGCAGAGCCCACGCATCCTCGTCATTGAGCTGGCGGCAGGCCTGCACATAGAGCCGATCGTTTTCATTTTTGAAAACGCCTCCGACATAGGGGATGCGCCTGAGAACTTGCTTTGCATCATCCCACAACGTCGTCTCCCACTTGGCTTTCATGACGCTGAACGGATATTTCATGAACGGCTGGCGGGCTTCCAGTACCTGTTCAGCACCCTGTATTGGCCGATTGATATCACTGTCAAACTTCCCCTCGACATGCGGCTTACAGCCAAAAGCACAGAGCCTGTGCTCCGCGCCCGTGAGGGGACGGAAGGAATGCAAGACCGGTAAAGGGAGATTTCTATGATCCATCAGTGATGAGAGCCGCCGGAATCGCCGAGACCAAGGAAATTGACGAATGCCTTGACCTTGCCTCCCGGCTTCCACTCAGCCTGTTTGCGCTGGTACTCTTCCTTTTTTGTCGGCGCGGGAGCTGTTCCGGCGCGCAGTCTCTGCTTCATGCCGCTGATCACTGTCTCGCGCTGGTCCCCGGGAACGGAGGAACCGAAGTAGGTGCGGATGAGTTCGTCGAGAACATCTGCCGACCGCAGGCGCGCACCACGCGCTCCCCGTGTCGCAGCATGGTAGCGCTGATAGCGGCTCAGTTGCCCGCGCAGGTCGTCATCAGTCAACCACTCACTGATGGAGTGCACCCCCGCAGCGCCGAACGTAAGGTCCGCAGGTCTGAACCTGTCCAAGATCACGCGTTCGGGTTCGAACTGCTGCCAGTCCAATGGGACGAGTGCAGGAAGGAGCGGTGGCGGGTTCAGTCTGCCCGCGAGGTTCCAGATCTCCCTCAATTTGTCCTGCAATTTGCTGCGCTTCATCTCGAGATTGCCGATCTCATCGCCCAGCTTGATGATGTCCTGACTCATCCCGGGTAAGTTGAGCGTCTTGATTGCCGGCTCACCCACCTTCGCACGATCGGTGACCGCAACCGCTCCACCTGTTAACGTATAAGGCTCCCCAGCAGCATAGACACCCGCCTGGAATTGCGTGCCTCTCTGATGTTGCCCGTGCATGGCTTTCCAAATCTGTGTTTCCGGCGCCGGTCCGGCCACGTCCCCGATCATGTGGTACTGCGCATCGCTCCGGAGTTCATCGTAGAGGGAACGAATCTTGAGGAGCGTCTCCATGTTTCTGATCTGCGCCGCATCCGTCAGCTGGTCGAAGAGATGCTCAAACTGCGGATGCTCGAAGGAGCGCCGGAGGAAGAGGAGGAGCTGCGCGTCGCGGGACTGCGGATCGCGCACCAATGTACGGAATCTTCGGCGACCTGCATTGGTTTCCACCCGCTCGGCTCCGGGGTTCCGGGCAGTCGAGATGAGCGTTAAGATGTCCGTATTCGTTGCGAGCATATGCTGGACAACCTCCTCAAGCACTTCCGGTCGCTGGATTTCTTTTCGCAAATTGGCCCCCTGATCCATACGCCCGAACAAACGACCGATGAGCGGTATCCTGCGCGGGGTGAGGATCGGCACGCGCGGAGAAATACCCACTGCTTCGGACAGGCGTGCCTGAGCCCCTGCGCTCGGATCATTCGTGCCAAGTAACCCATACATCCTGCTACGGAATACCCCGCGCGATTCGGCCAAGGTTCGCGCCACAGCCTCGGCCACTTCTCTGTTGGCCCCAGCAAGCTCTGGCGACTCGGCTGTTTGTTTTTTAGCCATCAGGACATTGTAGCAGATTTGAGGGGGGCTGGGTAGGGGGAATTTTGTTTGCCGCGCCCTGTGTTTTTTGTTCGCCGCGCCCTGGAAGGGCGCTGCTGGGGATGGACGGGATGATGACGATCCGCATTTCACCGTTCCCCCAGCAGCACCGTTCCACGGTGCGGTTCCACGGTGCGGTTCCACGGTGCGGTTATAGTGTGATGATGGTGCGGTTCACAAAGGCGCGGCCTATGATGCATCGATCGGCGAAACATCCCACCTGCCCGAAGCAGAAGACCACGGGTAATCTTCCGGGGTCTCCACCATTCCTGCCTTTACGGGATTGCGATGAATATATCGAAGCGCATGGTATGGATCACACAGGAGACGAATATGAAAACGCCGTTGCCAGAATGCCCGTATTCCCAGATCGAACGTCAGACCGGTTTTGAAATCATTCATTAATTTTGAAATGGTATACGGAGACGGGATCTTCACTAAAAAATGGCAATGGTCCGGCATGATGACAAATCCGAAGAGCAGGAACGGATGCAATTCCTGGATGCGATAGAGACGCTCAACCGCCTCCCGCGCGAAGGAAGGATCAAAGAAAATCGGCTCGCGATTGTATGTGTTGGTCGTCACCAACATCATTCGATCATTTTGGATGGGATGGCGCTGGCTCATAAACAATGCGTATGTGTCACTTCATCCTCCTCACGACGAACATCGCTCCCGAAGACAACACCCCGAGAACGGCGAGCGTCAGCTCGACAACCCCCATACCGGGCTCCGCTGCAGCTTCTTTGGACCCTGCAGCCGGAAGCCACTCGGATACATACCCCTGCAGCCTAAGCGCCGCCTCGCTCTCCATGGACATCAGGAGTGCGGAGGTTCCTGTGGGAATGGAGACATTCACATAGCGAGTACGACTGTCAGCTTTCACCTGCTTCGTCTTCTTCAGAGAAGGACTCTTGGATGATGCCTTGGCAGCCGATGCCCTCTCCCGCCCCTCGCTAGAACTCGGGGCACCCTCCCTCGGTGGGGGAGGGGCTGTCGGACAGTCGTTCTCCTTTCCCGGCGTCGGGTCTTCCGTCACGCACAACGCCTCTCCGTCCGAGGCATACGCCGTTCCTTCGCGCATCTTCGGATACTGCACGGAAGATGCGACTGTCCCGTCCGGCCGTGTAAGCAGAGCATCGTCCCCGCCGTTATTCCACCCGATGCCCGTCTCATCGTGGCCGAGCACGAGGAAACCCTGCGCAGGAACAGTGAATCCTGTGGGGATCGTCCATGGCTTGCTGCCGCCATCTTGAATGTCGTCGAGCGTCCAGCCGCAGAGATCGGAAGCGGTATCGGACGTGTTTGCAATCTCCACCCATTCCTCTTCGCCTTCGCGCGGAGAGGGGTAGATCTCGGAGAGAAAGACAGATGTAGAAAGATCGCCGCGACATGAAGAGGATGCAGAGGACGCAGAGGACGCCGAAGATGCCGAGGATCGGGGAGAGTGAGAGCTGGACGACGACTTCACCACTGGCCCCTCGCTGGAAGAATTGGACTCCGGCAGCACTTCGATCTGCAACCGCCTGATGGGAGCCGGACCGCAGAGGGACTCCGCCGTGAGGACCATCTCGTACGTTCCGACTTCCTCATACATGTGCGATGCGGGATTACAACTGTCACTCACGGCCCCGTCCCCGAACTCGAAGCGGCAGCGGACGGAGGCGAGCGACCCCTCCGGTATCACCGTTTCGACATTGATGGAAACATGTCCGATGTCACTCGTCTCTCCCGATTGAATGGAAAGAGCGGGCTCGATCGTTGCATCGTCATTCCACCTCCCGGGACTGGGTACGCAGAAGGGCTGCAGCATCCGAAGATCAGAAGGGTTCCTGCCGAAACTCACTTCCTCTTCGGTCTCCGGATAGTCCAACCTGTCCATCACCGTTCTACCGCTCGAGAGCAGAACGACCCCACCGGCATTCGTCAGCGCAATATTCGTCAGCGATTTACGGAAGAGTGCGGTCTGGTGCGGCTGCAGCGTGAGCGCGGAGGAGATGTTGTACTTCGCACTCCCCACAGAGAGGATCCATCCGCCGGGAGAGAGCGCTGCATCTGCGAAATTTGCAATCTCGATCCACTCTTCGGTATCGGTTCCGATGGGGTTCGCGAGGACTTCGGAGAGGAGGATGAGCGGTGATTGGCCCGAAGAGGAAGCAGAGGAAGCAAAAGAAACAGAGGAAACAGACGAAAATGAGGCAGCTTCGGAGGAAGATGAATCCTCAGGAGCAGCCGTTCCTGGCTGCGGGGAAGAGGAAGCCGAAGAATTTTCCGAACTGGAGCAGCACCCCTCCGCGGGTGCGGCTTCGGATGAAGATGAAGCTTCAGGAGCAGCCGTTCCTGGCTGCGGGGCAGAAGAATCAGAGGATCCGTTTGCATAGCCCGGTGTTCCGAAGATTGTTGTACCTTCGTCGAAACCGCGCGTCGTCGAAGCCGTCGACCAATTGTCGGAGAGATTTCCGGGGCGCAGAGGATCGATGCGCTCCATGCTGGCTTTCGCTGCGCCCGAAGGGTTGGCTCCTGCAAAAGGCGCGCCGACTCCGTCGTCCACTTCGTCGATGACTGCGCCTGAAGAATCCTTCAAGCGCAAAAGCAATTTCGTATTCGCTATGCTCATCGCACTCGTGAGGAAGGCAGGTTCGGATCCGAGGCGCGACAGCGCGGCAGCGAAGTGGCTCACGATCATGTATGCATCCGGTGCAATCGTCGTCGACGGAGGGAACGTCATCATGATCACCTCCGTCCCGTTTCCCGAAAGAGAGGTGATGGTCCAGCCACTCATCACCGTCTCCCCCGTCCCCGTCCCTCTCAATTCCAGCCACTCGTCACTCGTCGACATGTCGGACCCCGCCCACATCACTTCATTGATGACAACGGAAGCCTCCGCACGATCGATGCCGAGCATCAGTGCGCAGGTAAGGAGGAGGACTTTGCTGATGAGCCAGAGAAGGGACGCCCGATCTGTCATCAAAAAAACGTAAAACGAGAACATAGTCAGGCGAATCCAAGGAAAACGGGATGGAGCCCGAGTGACCTGCCGATTGCCCATGCCACCAGAGGGCTCTATGAAGCCTCTTCTTCTGTTCCCTCTTGAGGGGGAACGTAGGCAGATCAGAATATCTCTTCACTATTAACAAATAATGTCAATTCCTCTTTTGCGCAGAAGATCGTTACGAGCCCTGGAAGAAGCCACTTCCCTGCCATTCGCTTTCGACCCATTCTTTCCTCTACAATAAGGAGGAACTTTTTCACCGTTCTCTCGACGGATCCTCCCTCTCGCTCACAAAGCACGCATGACTACGCTCGCAAACAGCATCGGATCGCATAAAATCCAGCGTGCGGAAGCGAGCGGGGGATCTATCGGCTGAACGGCAGAAGAGTCCTTACTTTTCTTCTGCCCCCACCTATGAGCTTCACCATCATTTTCCTCGCACTCCTCGCGGGACTCCTCCTCGGGCTCCTGACGGGGTGGTTCTGGTTCTCGAAAGGCAAGCGCATCAGCGCTGCCCTGCGGACCGAAATCAGCGCACTGGAACAGCAACTCAAGAAGACGGAATCGAAAATCGCTGAAGCGGAAGTAAAAGGGAAAGCGGCCGAAGCCGAGGCCCGCGCGAACGCCCGCGAGATCCTGAGTGAAGCGAAACTCCGGGCAGGCGAACTGGAGTCCAAACTGGAAAAAGACGGAGCGAGACTGGAGGAGAAAGAACGCAATCTCACCGAGCGCACACAGGACATCGATCACCAGCGGACAGCCCTCCAGCAGCGCCAGAAAGAAGTGGAGGATCTGAAAGCCGAGCTCGTGAAAGCCAGCCAGACGCACCGCGAAGCGCTGGAGAAAGTTTCGAAGCTTTCGGAAACACAGGCCAAGGAGCAGCTCTGGAATGAACTCAAAAAGGAGTACTCCACCCACTTCGCGGAGCAGATCAAACTCATGAAGGAAGGCATGGAGGAGGAGATCGAAGAACAGGCGAAGAACCTCCTCGCCGAGGCCATGCAGCGCTTCGCCTCGGAGGTGGCGACGGAGTCCACCGCGACCATCGTCCAGCTCCCGTCCGATGACGTGAAGGGCAAGATCATCGGCAAGGAGGGACGCAACATCATCGCCTTCGAGGAGGCCACGGGCGTGGACATCATCATCGACGACACGCCGGGCGCCATCATCATTTCCGGCTACGATCTGGCGCGCCGCTACGTGGCGAAGCTCGCCATGGAGAAGCTCATCAAGGACGGCCGCATCCAACCCGCGCGCATCGAAGAAGTGGTCATGAAGATGAAGGAGCAGGTCGGCAAGATGATGCTGGAATTCGGCAAGCGCGCAACGGAGGAACTGGGCATCACGGGCTACCCGCAGGATCTCCTCAAGATCATCGGACGCCTCAGGTTCCGCACCAGTTACGGCCAGAACATCCTCAAACACTCCGTCGAGATGGCGAACATCGCACGCATCCTCGCAGAGGAGATCGGCGCGGATCCGCTCGTCGTTGCGGAAGGATGCCTCCTCCACGACATCGGCAAAGCCCTTGACCACGAAGTGGCTGGCACGCACGTGGAGATCGGCGTGGAGATCTGCAAGCGTTTCAAGGTGCGCCCGGAAGTGATCCACTGCGTGGCTGCGCACCACGGCGATACGCCCATCGCTTCGCCCGAAGCCTTCATCGTCGCTGCGGCGGACGCCGTGTCCGGCGCCCGGCCGGGCGCGCGGAGGGAATCCTTCGAGGCCTACCTGAAGCGCCTCAAGAACCTCGAGGACATCGCACGCGGCTTCGACGGAGTCCAACGCGCATTCGCCATCTCGGCCGGACGCGAAATCCGCATCTACGTGGATACGCAGAAAGTGGACGATCTCCAGCAGGCCGAGCTCGCCAAAGCCATCGCCCAGAAGATCGAACAGGAGCTCACATATCCGGGCGTCATCAAGGTCAACGTCATCCGGGAACGCAGGATCGAGGAAACGGCGAAGTAGAGGCGCACCGCCGGTGCGCCTCTACTGATCGCCGCTGCACGCTAATCGCTCTCATTGTCCATTCGCATGCAAACGTGTATAATAGAAACGCATTCTTTCATACACACCCATGCCCATTCTGAAACACTCCCTCCGTTCGATCTCCCTCATTGCCCTCCTCGCGGTTGCGCCGTCCGCTCATGCGTACCTCACGCCCGGCGAAGCCTTTGACCTCGGCGAGAATGCTCCGACCGCCACGGTCCTCCCCTCTCCTTCCAGATCCGGCCTCGCGCAGAGTGCCAGCACCCCACGCACATTCTACCGCAATGGGAAAGCCATCGATGTTACACTCCCCGAAGCTCCGACAGACACCGGAAGTGACACGGAAAAACCGGCTGCCTCCGCGGATACTCTCTCCGGAGCAGAGACGGGGGAGGAAAAGGAGGGCGGCAGCGGTGCCCTCTCGTCCGATTCCGGCCCCGAGAGCACATCCTCACAGGAAGAGATCCCCGCAGGAGAGAGTGGCGCCGTGATCACGGACACCACGCCTCCCGATGATACAGGCGGGCAACCGGCTGCAGAATCACCATCGCTCTTCTCTCTTCTCCCGCTGTGGCAACTCATCCTCTTCGCATGCGCGCTGGTCATTTTCGTCGCCTTCATCTTCCTGAAACGCAAGAAACGCTTCGCTGTGCCTGCCGTGCAACCGGGACAGAACACCCCCGTTTCTCCTGTCGTACAACAGGCACCGGAGGATTCCTCGGCGAGACTGGAAAAAGCACTCCAGTCGCTCCAGTCTCCCCCACCTGCAGCCGCAACAACCGCTGCCCCCTCCAATGAACAGAAACAGGGATGAGAGTGGTGCTGCATGAGAAAAGACGAGCTGGTAGAGGTACGGCATGATTTGGTAGAGTGCGGAGTGATCATTCTCCCGCCCTCCCTATGAGCAAGATAAAAAAGTACGGCGTCATCGCCGTCCTCATCGTGAGCGCGATCGCAGTGTCTTTCTCCTGTCGTAGTGGTCTCTCTCTCCCGAGTCTCCCGGGCTCATCCCTGCTCGGGCAGGTCGGCGCGCGCATGAACGTCTTCTCGAAAGCAAAATCGGAGCAGGGCATCGTGCTCCGCAAAGATGAACACAACCTCTTCACGTGCGCCGGAGAAGGACTCTTTCCTCTCATTGTTCCCGGATCACCACTCGAACGGGATAGCGTCACGCGATACTGGTTCTACGAATATACGGGAAATGAGCCCCCACTCACCGGGCGTTTCTTCATTTCTCCGGGCGAGATGAGTGCAGCGAATCCGGGCCTGCAGCAAACGTACGTTGATCTGCTCGCCCGCAATGGAAGCATCTCCGAATTCTTCCGCGGACGCACGTACTACATAATGACCTCCGCCAACTTCACGTTCCGGTGCGGAACCGGGCTCGAACGCGCAGCCTTCTGCGGAGACGGGGTCCTCCATCCGGGAGAGGAATGCGATGATGGAAATACCGCAAACGGCGACGGCTGCTCCGATGCCTGTTTCTATGAGTCTCTCTGCGGCAACGGAAACCTCGATCCGGGCGAAGGGTGCGACGACGGCAACGGTACGGCAGGGGACGGATGTTCGCCGCTCTGTGAAAGAGAAGCTGTCTGCGGCAACGGCATCAGAGAGACCGGCGAAACGTGTGACGACGGTAATGGTGCGGACGAGGACGGTTGTTCAGGTCTCTGTCAGCACGAGCCGGGGTTTTCCTGCGTCGGCTCCCCCAGTGTCTGCACTCCCGTCATCCCGTCCCTCGGCGGGAGCGGCGCGCTCCTCCCCTCCGGCAATCTGTTCGTCACGAAAGATCCCGTTCCGGTCCGCAGCCACCAGCTCCTTGGAGGAACCGTCGTGGAAAGTATTCTGCGCCTCAGGTTCCTCGCAGACGGGGAAGACGTCGCTGTCACGAAACTGTTCCTCTCCGCGAGCGGGAGAGCGGTCAGCATCGACCGGCTGCAACTCTTGCCGGAAGGTGAACAGCAAACTCTCGCCATCGCGACAATCGGAGCATGCGGTTCTTCTCCCACCCCCTCTGACAATTCCATCGCCCTGGGGGAACCCGTCACAGTGTTCTGCGCCGAAATTCCCGGGAGGAAACTCATCGTTCCCCGTGGTGAGACAGTCACACTTATCGTGCAACCGGTTCTGAAAGACGATACGTCCGGCGCCGTTTCCAATGAACTCATTCAGCTGTTCCTCTCCACAGACCCTATCGCTGTTGAGGCGATCGGCGATCAGTCCAGTACCCTCCTCGCGGCGAATGACGGAGATGCTTTGAAGGAAGGGGAAGTGTTCATTGGTGTTTCCTCTCCGCACACGAACACAGCAATCATCGGCGAACCGCACCGCACCGTGCTGGCGAAATTTTCAAACGTCTCGAATGCGGGTACGGAAACGGGGAGCGGCATGACCGGGACCGCGAACATCGCCGGCTTCTCCTTCTCTGCAACCCCCAATGGCACTACTCGAAATGATGTACATAAGGCTGTCGTCTCCGATCTCCTCTTCGAGATTGAGGCCAAAAACGTCGTCATGGGCGCGCAGGATTTCGTCCTGTTCAATGCTCTCAATCCCTCTCATCCCGCCGGATGCGACTCCCTGTATCCGGACGGAACCACGTACACGGATCAATACATCGCAGGATCATTCCTCGTCCGATGCTCAAATCTCACAGATTCCCTGGAAACTTCCGTCCCCCCTGCCGACTCGATGCGCCTGATGCTTCAGGGATTCATTGTCAATCCGACCGCCTCCGGCGCCTCTCCTTCATCCCTTCAGGTTTCCCTCTCGCACATCACGGAACTTCCCTCCTCCCAAACGACGTTCTCTGTGTCAGGAAGCCATATGCGTTGGCTCGACCGGGGTGCGGGAGGCTCGCAACCATTCCTCTGGTTGGACATCCCGGACACGGTGATCCGCGGGACACGGTACAGCTGGTAGCTTCTTAGGACTTCGCAATACATAAGGCTGATCGCCCGCTCTTTGCGAGGTTCGCCTCCGGCGACTGTGCGCTGGCCGCTCCTCTACGAAAGGAGAATGTACTTTCCCTTCTGCACGAGCAATCGGTCTTTGATCAGCTTCCCCACAATTCCTCGGAGCCATTTCCGGTGCCTCTTCCCGAACCAGTCGCTGCACACCCTCTTCCCGATCTCACCCATGGAAAGTCCACTCGCACAATCACGCAGATGTTCGACGATCCTCCCGCGAATGATCCGATTGGGTACGAAACGTCCGGAAATGAGACGACCCGGTTCCTTCCTCACCCCCCCAACCCCCCTCTCCTCCCCGCCCTCTTGCCCACCAGGAGAGGGGGGAGTACGCGTGGAGCGGCAAAAACTTCGCCTCGTCGTCTCCATAATCCCATTCCTTGTGAGCGGGCATTCGTCCCACTTCGGGTTCTTCTTCGTCTGAATCAGGGAGCCGAAATCCATCAGGGCGGCATGCCAGTTCGCTGCATCGCGCCTCACCCCCTTGCCCCCTCTCCGTCCCATCTCACACGCCTGCACGGAGGGGGGGAACGACGCAGGCAAGCCACGGCGGTCGTTTACCCTGAGCGCAGCCGAAGGGTTGGTTTTTGGTTGAATACTTGATATTTGATTTTTGTACTTTGAGACTCGAATCGCAGTCGCAAGAACTTCGGACGCAATCACCAGCAATCGCCCATCCGAAACCCGAAACGTCCCATCCACATTCTCCGGTCCGAAAAACGTCCGATGGAGGATGCGGCGGATATTCGTATCGAGACAGGGTGTGGGAATATTAAACGCGAAATTCATGATCGCAGCCGCCGTGTAGGAGCCGATACCGGGGATCGCCGTGAGTTCTTCCATGGTATCCAGAAAGTACCGTTGCACTCCCCGTCCTTCGTCCTCGTCCTTGGATCTTGCCTGCCCTGCCTGCCGGGCGAAGCCCGAAGGGCGAAGACTGGAGCGCAGCCGAAGGGGATCTTGTATCTTCCCGACAATCTGTCGGGCGGCGTCTCTCAATCTCAATGCCCGATTGTTATACCCCAGAGAGCGCCACGCGATGAGGACATCACGATTGGATGCTTCCGCAAGAGACAGGAGCGAGGGAAAACGACGGAGAAAATCGGGGAAGATGATTTTCACCCGCGAAACGTGCGTCTGCTGGAGCATCACCTCCGACACAAGGACGCGGTAGGCGCGTTCATTGGCGTCCACAATCGGCATGTCGCGCCACGGGAGGGAGCGCTTATGAACTGCGTACCATCCCCAGATGGTTTCTACGAAGGCGGCGATGCGGGCAGAACGGCGCATGCGCGCATGGTAACGGGTATGCGGGTGTATGGGTATATGGGTGTATGGGTACGGGTTTCTGGTTTCTGGTTTTTCGTTTTTGGTTATCAGTTTTCCGCTAAAGCAAGCCACAAAACGAAAAACGAGTCATGAAAAACGAAAAACAAGGCGCTTCTCCTCGGTTCCCAGCTCCCAGCTCTACACTAAAATCGTTGACTCCTGGCCTTCTTCTCCCTAGACTTTCGCGGCGATAGGAGGTTACTGCCTCCATTCTTTGTAGCACCCCTCACTTTTTTCTCCCCTCTCGTATGGCAGACGCGAAAAAGTTCGATCGCTCTAAGACCCACGTGAACGTGGGAACCATCGGACACGTGGACCACGGAAAGACGACGCTCACCGCAGCCCTCTCCCTCAACTTCTCCCCGGAAGGCGAGAAGAAGGCATACGCCGACATCGACAATGCCCCCGAAGAGCGTGAGCGCGGCATCACCATCAACACCGCGCACGTGGAGTATGAGTCCAAAAAGCGCCACTACGCGCACGTGGACTGTCCGGGCCACGCCGACTATGTGAAGAACATGATCACGGGCGCCGCCCAGATGGACGCTGCCATCCTCGTGGTCTCCGCCGCCGACGGCCCCATGCCGCAGACCCGCGAGCATATCCTTCTTGCCTATCAGGTGAACGTCCCGACTATCGTGGTCTTCCTGAACAAGGTGGACATGGTGACCGATCCCGAGCTCATCGACCTCGTCGAGACCGAGATCCGCGAACTCCTCACCAAGTACCACTTCCCGGGCGACAAGACACCCATTATCCGCGGCTCCGCGCTGAAGGCGCTCGAAGGCGATGCCAAAGAACTGGAGAATTTGAAGAAACTTCTCGATACGCTGGACACCTACATTCCGGATCCCAAGCGTGAAATCGACAAGCCGTTCCTCATGTCCGTGGAGGACGTCTTCTCCATCAAAGGGCGCGGCACGGTCGCGACGGGACGCATCGAGCAGGGCAAAGTGAAGATCAACGAAGAAGTCGAGCTCATCGGTCTCAAGGAGACCCGCAAGGTTGTCGTGACAGGCGTAGAAATGTTCCACAAGCTCCTCGATGAAGGTCTGGCAGGCGACAATGTGGGACTGCTCCTCAGAGGCATCGAGCGCGAGGACGTGGAACGCGGACAGGTGCTTGCGAAGCCGGGTTCTATCACTCCGCACACGCAATTCGAGTCCGAGGTGTACGTCCTGACGAAAGAGGAAGGAGGCCGTCACACGCCGTTCTTCAAGGGCTACAAGCCCCAGTTCTACATCCGCACGACCGATGTCACGGGAGCCGTTGAATTGCCGGCCGCCGTGGAAATGGTCATGCCGGGCGACAACGTGAAATTCACCGTGACGCTCGGTGCACCGATCGCTCTGGATAGCGGTACGCGCTTCGCCATCCGCGAAGGTGGCCGCACCGTGGGTGCCGGCGTTGTGACGAAGATCCTCAAATAACAGGGAATGGGGGCGTTCTTCGCCCCCTTTCTCGTCCTCCCGCTCTTTTTCCTCTCCAAAAGTATGAGTCCCGCAAAGAAGGCCGCTCCCGCGAAGAAGAAATCCGCTCCCGCGAAGAACGTCACGGCGAAGAAGCCGCAGAAAGCCGGGAAGAAGGCCCCTCCTGTGGCGAAGCTCATCAAGAAGGAAAAAGAGGCGACTGCAGCTCCCGTCATTCATGACCCGTCTCCCCAGAGAGCGACCCAAGGCCCAAAGAAGGCGGAGGCGAAGGTTTCATCGATCCGCATCCGCCTGAGCGCGTTCGATCACAGAGTCCTCGACGAGGCCGCGCAGAAGATCCTCGAGACCGCGGAGCGCAGCGGCGCCGTGGTCCACGGTCCCATCCCGCTCCCGACGCAGATCCGCAAGTTCACCGTGAACCGGGCCACGTTCAAGTTCAAGGACGCCCGCGACCAGTTCGAGATGCGCACCCATAGGCGTCTCATTGACCTTACCGAAACAACCTTCAAAACCATCGAAAGTTTGCAAAACCTGAGCCTTCCGAGCGGAGTCGACATCGAGATTAAGATGGGATAGACGCTTCCTACTCCCTCACCCCCTTTCTCCCCCTCTCCCCCCTCTCCCCCCTCTCTCAACCGAGGGTGAGCTTTTCTCATGCTCAGCATCAACGTGATATTGGGAGAGGGGGAACTTTTTCAGCAATGAACATGAATCTCCCCCTTCTCCCAAACACTATTGATCTATCCACAGAGAAACCACACACAACGTGTGCAATGAGGGGGGAGAAGGGGGTCGGGGGGATGAGGGCTATTTCCACTTCTTCGCCAGCAGCCCCTTCTTGGCAGCATCCTGTTCGGCCCGCTGCTTCGAGTTCCCCTTTCCGGTTGCGATCCTTTCGGACCCGATGAAGACAGCGCTGGTGAATATTTTGTCATGGTCCGGTCCCTGCTCCTCGAGAACCTCATAGTGCGGGGTGACGCCGAGCTCCTCTTGGGCACGCTCCTGGAAGACGCTCTTCTCGTCGCGATCTTTCCCTTCCGCAAGGAGGATCTGCAGGCGGACGAGGATGAACTCCTGACAGAACTTCTTCGCGGCATCGAACCCCCGATCGAGATAGATGGCGCCGATGAGAGCCTCGAGGGCATTGGCTGTATTGGACAATTTGGTGCGGCCCCCGCTGGCCTCCTCCCCTCTACTGAGGTAGAGGTAGTCCCCCAATTTCAGTTCCTCCGCAACACTCGCGAGGTGCTCCCCTTTTACGAGGGCCGCGCGCCAGTTGGTGAGCTCCCCTTCGGACTTCTCCTGGAACTGGAACAGGTACTCGGTGGCAACGAGCTCGAGGACGGCATCACCGAGAAATTCAAAGCGTTCGTTATGCTGCGCGTTCTTCCGGCCGCGGACGGCGCTCCTGTGCGTGATGGCCTGTACGAGGAGCTCTTTCTTGCGGAAAACGACGCCGATGGCTTTCTCGAGGAGGATGAAATGTTGGGGAGACATCGATGAAATGGAAAATTGAAAATGAATAATTGAAAATGAGACAGGAGGAATAGTCACTGGAAATACCGCATCGATATCATTGTACATCGTCTTCCGCAGGCATGCTCATGAACTTTTGGCTTCTTTCGCAATGGCATTGAGAACGCCGTTCACGAACTTGCCGCTCTCGGACGATCCAAACTCCTTGGCGATATCGATGGCTTCGTTCATGACGACGGGCGGAGGCGCCTCCTTCCGGAACGCCAATTCCTCGGTCCCGATGAGGAGCGCGCAGCGGGAAATGGGATCCATCCGCCCCAGTGTCCATCCCGGCGCATGCGTGGAAACCATCTCTTCGATGCTGGTGCGATGCGCGAGAACGCCGGCAAGGAGCGAGATCGCAAATTCCTCATCGGCTCCGCCTGCCTCCTTCATGTTGCGCTGAAGCATCTTCTCCGTATCCAGCTGAGGGTGACGCTCCAGTTCGAAGAGAGTCTGCATCACGGCGATCCGGGAAAGGTGTCGTCTTCTAGCCAAATGAATAATGGAAAATTGATAATTGATAATTACGATTCATCTTCCCTTTCATTATCCATTATCAATTATCAATTATCAATTCTATCACGCTTTAATCCGTGTAATCCCCTTCAGAGCCTTATCGGCTTTCCCCTTCGACGGCGCCGGAGGAGCGTACGGAGATGCCTGATAATCGGTCAGCCTCTTGACCTCACGATCAACATACATGGCGTACTGCGTGCGCCCGCGGCTCTTCTCCCGACGTTTCTTGGGGGTAGGTCTCTTGGACATAGTAGGGCTAGGTTAAGCGAAATGATTGCTGAGTGCAAAGAAAAAAGGGGAAAAAGCTTCTTAGCTGGTAGCTTGTAGCTTTTTAGCTTCTTAGCTTCGCTGCGCATTCGAATGGATATGTGACAGAAAGGTCTCTGTCTTCAATCGTGTGTCATTTCAACTGAAGCTTTGCGCACATAACGAACAACCCAGCACCCACCGGAAGAGACTGCATACCCTAAGAAGCTAAGCAGCTACCCTTCGGCTTCGCTCAGGGCGAGCAACCTAAGAGGCTCTCACCGCCTATTTCCCGAAATCGCCACCATGAACCTGAGGACGTACAAGAAGAGATTGAAGATATCCAGGTAGAGACTGAGCGCGAGGAGGAAGGGATTGCCGCCGCTCTTCGCGAGGAGAGTCGTCCGCTGGACATCGAAGGCGATGAAGAGGGAGAACACGAGAATGCCGACGCCGGAAATCATGACCTCGAAGCGCGTCCCCTGCAGGGATGGAATGAAGATCTGGAAGATCCCGAGGAAAACGAGGCCGAAGAGCGAGAGCATGAGCACGCGGCCGAGCACGGAGAAATCCACGCCGGATGTTTTCGCGAAGAGCGCGGATGCCCCCGTCATGCAGGCCGTTGCCAGCGCAGCATTGAGCAGAATGGCTCCGCCGTTCGCATACGCTGAGAGAACGGACAGGAGATAGGGCGTGATGGTGAAACCGGAGAGGAGCGGGAAGAGCGCGAAGAGAACGACGTTGAGGGGGCTCCTCCCCATCCAGAGCTTTGCAGTGAAGATGATGCCGAGTTCCACAAAGAGAAACACGATGTGGATACCCGTCGAAAGGAGAAGGGGCGCGAAGAAGATGCCAAGGAAAGCGCCAAGAGCTGTCAAGGCCATGGCAAGAGCGAGAAGACCGTAGACTTTCGCTTCGGCTGAACCCGAAAGCGCGATGGGACGGGAGGGGGAAACTGAAGAAGAATTGATCATGTCGGCAGTATAGCGAGAAGATGGCAAAAAGAAGACAAAGAAAACAAAGAGTACAAGGATGGCATGAAGACGGCTGTGGAGGGATCCTTGTCCTCTTTGTACTCCTTGTAATCTTTGCAATCTTTTCCCCTTTCAAATGCCCTAACCAATCTCCCTAAAAAATGCTACAATACTTGGATTTATGCCCATTCTCCTGCGCATTGCCGCCGGCCTCGCCCTGATGACGGCACCAATCGCCGCACACGCCATCTCTGTGAACCCGTGCCCCTTTTCGGGCTTTCTTGATTGCAATTCCATCCCCGCAACGATCAGTGGGCTCAGCGTGGCTCTCCGCCTGGCCTTCTACGGATTCGTCTTCCTCATGATCGTGTTCTACGGTGTAAAACTCCTCTTCGGCATGGGAGAAGAGACGTCCCACACGGAAGCAAAAACGGCCTTCGGTTACGCGATCTTCGGATCCGTCCTTGTTTTGGGCTCGCTGACTCTCGGTTCAATATTCGCGAATACGAATCCGGCTGTGGGAATTCAGTACGGCTCGCTCACTGCGGACGGTGGGATCATCTGGAACATCGTCAACTTTGTTCTTGCCCTCACCGGCAGCGCGCTCGTCATCGCACTCACCATTCAGGGTATCCGCCTCATCGCTTCGCAGGATGAAGCAGGCCTCGGCAATGCGAAGAAAGGTTTCGTTCTCGCCCTCATCGGCGCCGCCGTCGTGATCCTCGCACAGACGCTCGTGAACGCCGTCACCGGAGGCAGCGCCGCTTCGGCTTCCTCGACGCTCGTCACACAAATCGCTGGTATCGTCGGCTTCCTCTCCATGCTCTTCGGAGCGCTCGCGGTCGTGGCCATCGTCGTCGGGGGCTTCATGCTGATTATTTCCTACGACGACGCCCTGAAAGACAAAGCGAAAAAGCTCATCATCGGCGGACTCATCGCCATCGCCGTCGTGAGCGCCTCTTCCGCCATCATCCAGCTCGTCATCTTCTGACCATGCCCCTGTCGCTCCCATCCGTCGGCCTGATCATGCAGGATATCCTCACGCTTCTCATCCCGTTCGCATATGCAACAGGGGCCAAAAACGAGGCACAGGCCACCATCACCACCGTCGGCGGAAGCTTGCCTGTGACCACAGCACTGGGCACCTCTCACGTGGGATGTGGAAACAGTGGTCTTTGCGGCCTCCTCATGAATATCACGGATATCGCCGTTCCCATCATCAACTTCATTGCCATTGCGGTCCTCGTGTTCATGGGACTCCGGCTCATCCTCGGCGCGGATGATACGGCGGCAACCAAGGCGAAAATGGGGATCGGGGGGGCGCTCGTCGCCCTCATCATCATCAATATCCTCCATGCGACGCTCGCCACGTTCCTCGGCACCTACGATATCGCAACGAACGGAACGGGTGCGGGGAACGCAATCGGAACCACCCTCGCGGATTTCGTCTCTTACCTCGAGGCACCCGCCGGAGCCCTCGCAGTGCTCATGATCGTCATCAGCGGCATCCGCGCCGTCACGAGTTACGGGAGCGAGGACGGTCTGGCCCACATCAAGCGGACGATCGTTGCCGTCCTCTTCGGCGTCTTCCTCATCGTCGCCAAAGTCGTGCTCTCGGGGGCCATCCTGGGTGGAACGCCCGATCCTTTCATCGATCTGATCGTCACCGTCCTCCTCGCGCTCATGGGCCTCGTCACCATCATCGCCGTCGCCATCATCATCATCATGGGCATCATCCTGATCGTGAACATCGGCAAGGACGACCGGGCGACCCAGGCGAAGAACGTCATCATCCGCGTTGCGATCGGGCTCATCGTGATCCTCGCCGCAGGGGCAATAGCGGTGATTTTCATCCTTTAGCGAAGAGCGGACAGCGTTCAGCGTACAGTCTTCAATTTTACGAAGGCTGATCGCTGTTCGCTGACGTCTGATCGCTTCTCCGCAGAAGTAAAACTAACGCACGATCCAAGCTTTCTCGACATACTCATGCACCGCCCTATGTGAGGAAAAATATCCAATCAACCCGATGGCGCGCTTCATGCGCCGGATCCACCGCCTCCGTTCTGCGTACTCGTACTCGGGGATGACCTCGTACTGCAGCTGCGTGTAGAAGTCCTCCGCGTCCACCTTGCGGTCATCTTCCGCGTCATGGAGAGCGGACGCCAGCGGCCCGATGCGCCACCCCGCCTCTGGGTCGCGCTCGTACCCCTCGATCCACCATCCGTCCAATGTCGAGAGATTCAAAACACCGTTGAGGCATGCTTTCATGCCGGACGTCCCCGACGCTTCGCAGAGGCGCGTGGGAGTGTTCAGCCACACATCCGCACCGGAGACGAGGAGCCGCGCGAGGTCGGGGTTGTAGTTCTCGAGGTAGATGATTTTCACGAAGTCCCTCATGTCCTTCGCTCTCTCCACCATGCGCTGGATGACGCCCTGCGAGAAAGGATCGGAGGGGTGGGCGTTCCCGGCGTGGATGATCTGCACCTTCCCTCTGCACACCTGCTTCAGGCGCTCGAGATTGGTATAGAGGAGCTCCGGCCGCTTGTAGGGGACGACGCGCCGCGCGCTGGCGATGGTCAGGAGTCGTGGATCGAATCCCTGATCCGTACGAGCATTCACATAATCAATGAGTGCTTTCTTCGCTTCCATGTGCGCTTCCCAGAGATCATCGTCGGGAAACTCCCGACAGACCCGTTCGAGGACGCCGGGATCGTTCCGCCATCCCTCCGCATAGCGATCGAAGACGGCGCGCATGGACGGGCATATCCACGTATCGTGATGGATGCCGTTCGTAATGAAATCGATGGTGTATCCGGGGAACATGCGCCGCGATACCTCAGAGTGAATGCGCGACACGCCGCAGGTGTAGCGGCTCATATTCAGGGCAAGCTCCGTCATGGAGAGCGCAGACTCGCCCGCGATCTTTTTGATGTGCCACGGAAGCATGTCGCCGACAACCCTATGCGCCAGTGCATAGTCGAAGACGTCGTGACCGGCCTTCACGGGGGTGTGCGTCGTGAACGCGCAGGACGGACGGACGTTTTCGTCCTTGAAATTTCGCTCACGCAGAAGTTCGAGCGTGAGGAATGCGGCATGTCCTTCATTCATGTGATACGTCCCGATTTCCGCATATCCGAGAGCCCGCAGCATCCTGATCCCTCCGATCCCAAGCACTGTTTCCTGCTTCAGGCGCAACGCTGCGTCTCCTCCGTAGAGGTGATTGGTGATATCACAATCGGTTGGCGCATTCTCGGGCAAATTCGTATCCAGAAAGTACACCGGCACCGTGTGTGATCCGTTCTTGATCTCATAGATCCATACGCCGACCGCCACATCCCTTCCCTCAACCTTGACCGTAATCTTCTCCGGCAATCGCTTCAGAATATCCAGAGGATTCCACTGCAGATCATCGTAGGCCTGAGTGCCGTCGGGACGGATGGTCTGATGGAGGTACCCGTGCTGCCAACAGACGGTCATGCACGCTGCAGGCACGGCAATGTCCGCGCAGGAGCGCATGATGTCCGCTGCGAGGATCCCGAGCCCTCCGGCGAACGTGGGCATGCGGCTCTCGAGGCCGATCTCCATCGTGAAGTAGGCGACAGTCAGAGGATGTGACATATTTGTGTAATTTGTTCTAATTATAGCACACACCGGCTTTCTCCGGTAGATCACCCGACCAGCCAATACCAACATTGATTCTGCAGTTCCTCGCTGAGATGGAACGCATCGGCATGAGAGAGCACGCCGAGATAGGACTGGAGGGATTGCTCTACCGATGCGATGCCGATGTTCCCGTTTCGGTAATCCCCCACGCGTGACTGAAGTTTGCGAAACATGCGCTTCCTCGTCACGGTGCGAAGGACGCGATAGCAGGGTAGGGAAACGTACCCAAGAAAATCGATTCCCTGACGATACTTTCGGATGGTCACCTTGTGTGGATGAAGTGTGAGTTGCAGTGCACTGCGGAGAAACTCCTCAATAGGGTGAAGGAGGCTCTGCAAATATTCCGCGCTTTCTGCAATCATCACGAAGTCATCCGTGTAGCGAATGTAGTGCCGCACGCGCAATCGATGCTTCACGAAAGAATCCAACTCATTCAGGTAGACGTTGGCAAACAGCTGTGACGTGAGATTGCCGATGGGAATGCCGATTCGCGCCTGCGGAGAAGGAAAGCTGCCGATGATTTCCGCAAGCAGCAGGAGCGTGCGCTCGTCGGCGATCCTCCTGCCAAGGATGTGAAGCAGCGTGTCGTGCCGCACAGACGCGAAGAACTGCCGGACGTCGCACTTGAGTGCAAAACATGGACGTGTGCCGTTCCGACTCACCCTGCGGAGCATTCGCTCCAAGGCATCGACCGCTCTGTGCGTGCCCTTGCCGACGCGGCAGGAGAACGAGTGCGCGATGAAGGCCGGTTCGAATATGGGGTTCAGAACGGCGAAGACCGCATGATGCACGATGCGGTCGCGGACGGTCGCCTTATGAATGCGCCGCTGCTTGGGATCGCACATGGTGAAAGCGCTATACGGTCCATGCCGATATGTTCCTGCTTGTAACTCTCTCTGGAGCTGAAAAATGTTCTTTTCCACATCCCGCTCATAGCGCAGCACATCCGGACGTGACCCTTTGCCCTTGCGAAACTTCTCCCATGCCGCGAACAAGTTCTCTGGCGAGGCGATCCGCCCGAAGCTAGACTGCCGCACGTTCATCAGAATGGAAGAGCTGGACATTCCCATTTTCAAGAAGGCATACGAACTCTACAAGACGTTCCACGAACTGCGAAACGCCGTGCCGAAGCAAGACCGCCATGCCCTCTGGCAGCGCATCGAAAACACTTCGCTCGCGGTGATCGAGCACATCCTTTTGGCCAGCCAACGCGGGCACGGCGGCAAGAGAGAGCCGCTGGAACAGTCCAGCGTCGAGCTGAACCTGCTGAGGGTATTTCTGCGGCTCGCGAAGGATACGAAAACGATCGATCTGAAGAAATACGTGAGCATCCAACACATGGTGGATGAGATCGGACGGATGCTCGGCGGCTGGCTGAAATCGCTCGCCACCGATAATAACAAAGCCCCCCCCCAACGGAATTTTTGAGAGGAGAGAGAAGGAAGCGCCGAACGGTGCAGGACGCGATGGTATCGTTCGCCTCGTCGTTCCAGTTGTTGACGTTCAGCTGCTCGCCATTCCAGTTCGCGTTCACCCAGTTACCGTCAGCCGTCTGCACTGTACCCCTTCCCATCTTCGGTCACTGCGGATCGATGACTGAACGATATTCTCTCCGCTGCATTTGATTCGGGAGCAGCCTTGCGGCATCTCCTCTAGGAAGAGGCACGGGCTTCCTTCTCTTCAAAACTTTTCGCCGTCACGCGCTCCGCGTTCCCGCTTGGGGCTAGGTTCGCGGATTCCGGTGAGTGGGAGAGAAAGGCACTGCGCGAGCGTGAACCGTGATCCCCGCTGCATGAGCGCCGTGCGAAGTGATTCTACCTGTAAAAGCTTTTGCATGATGCAAATTTTAAAAAACGCCCCGCAGCGGTCAGCCGCGGAGCGTTCAAAGTTCAGGTGCAAGAATTCAAAGAATTCAAGCACCCGATGGTCAAGTTCATTTGGAAGCCCGAACGGTGCAGGACGCGATGGCATCGTACGCCTCGCCGTTCCAGCTGCGGACGTACAGCTGCTCGCCATACCAGCACGCGCACACCCAGTGACCGTCAGCCGCCTGCACCGGGAAGCGCACCACGTATCCCGGGCAAAGCTTCTCCCCCGTCTCCTGCAGGTGCAGGAGAGCCGAGTACACGTACGCTTCGGGGAGAATGAAGCGCTCTTTCGGCAGGGTGTCCCGGATGTGCTGCTCCTGCACCCGCTGCGACTTCCCCCATGAATCGGGCACCACGGTTTTCCGGACGAGGAGCCACGGAGCCGCGATCGCTCGCGACGCGAACGCACGCTTCTGGTCTTCCTGAATGAACCACGGCGCGTCTTGGTCGTTCGCCATCCGTGACTTGCAACGGTCATGGATGCCCACGAGCGACAAGGCTCTCGTGGCAACCAGGATGTGCGTGTCCTTGCACTCCCCGCACACCGCAAGCGTCTCCTCGTCTGAACTGGTGAACGGATTGCCCTCTTGATCATAGAGGCGCAGCGGCATCCTCCGCGCCAGTTCTTCCACCGTATAGGGGCCGAAGCCCTTCTGCGCGGCGAGGATGCCGTGGAAGTTTCCCTCCCCCAGAATCTCGCGGGCCCGCAGGTGGCTCTGGGGTTCCTCGAACCGCACGGGGATGAGCCCTCCGCCCTGCAGCAGAGCAATCTGCTGCTCGAGCAATTGGGGATTATCGATCCCCTGCTGGAAAGAGGCGGGGTCAAATCCCTTCTTTGCCGCCCGCTCCAACCACGCCAACACCGTTTTCATCTGCTCCAACGTGATACTGATGGGGCTAGCCATCGACGTATCCTCCTCCAAAAAGAAACCAGAACACCGGGGACTCCGGCGGCTACTTCGGACATTCCGAGGCAAGCACTATGGGCACGGCTGAAATGATGCCCGCGGTGCTTGCCTCATCTCTGAAACTTGGCCGATGCTCTCAAAGAACATCTCTTTGATTTTATCACTTCTTATCTATTTGTCAACTAGTAGCATATGCGTTTTTTCGCTAACAGAAGCACAATGCCATCAATCTATGTCCTATCCTGACCCTCATATCGTTTGTCCCCCTCACCCCTCCTCTCCCCCTTTTCGGGGTGAGAGAGGATAGCGGAAAAGTAAAGAACTGTACTGGTGCCCGAGAGCGTCGGGGTCCATGCGATTTTAAATGCCAGTTGGTATGACATCCGCAGGAAGGTGCATACGCAAATCAGGCCGTTGCCTCCAAGACCACAACGCGCTGCTCCAGTTCTTCGTGATTCTTCATGAATGTCAGTTGATTCATGTGTACTTCGATCCTGAGTGCCTGAAAATCGGATGACAGCGCATCGATATTCTTGCTGAGACCATGCCCAACGCCATCGATCCGCTTGGTTAGCTTTTGATCAAGATCCGCAATGTCCCCTTTCAATTCCCTGCGTACATCCGCGATTTCATCGAGGAGAACCTTGAGCAGCTGCTTGTTGCTCAGATCTATAACGCCGTCGTCATCATTGCTCCTGCGAACCATGGGAACGGAGCCTATCGCAAGGAACCATGGAAGGCAAGTGTTATCACCCCTATACTCCCATCCATGATTGATCCACATATTTTCAGAGCCTACGACATCCGCGGCCGTGCGTTCGAGCAGATCGACGAAGCTGCCTGCAGGCTCATCGGACAGGCGTTCGGGACTGAGCTCCGGAGGAAATACTCCATCGATCGTCCCCGCGTGGTCACGGGGCGCGACGCACGCACGCATTCGCAGGCATTCGAGAAGGCGGCGGCGGAGGGGCTGATGGCGGCCGGATGCGCGGTATCTTCGATCGGCCAGACCCCCTCCCCCGTCAGTTACTTCACCATCTGCCGCGATGCATTCGACGGGAGCGTCCAGATCACCGCCAGCCACAATGCCGCGCACGATAACGGCCTCAAGCTGCAGATCCGCGAGGCGGAGGCGTTCTCAGGTAAGGACCTCCAGAGACTGAGAGTGATGATCGAACGGAAAGATTTCCTGACCGGCAAAGGATCATTCGAATGCATCGATGGGATCGGCCCGTACATTCACGATCTCTCGACGAAATTCGCGGCCGCAGGAAAGGGGCTGAAGATCGTCGTCGATAACGGCAACGGCGTCACCGGACCCGTGTACAACACCGTCCTGAAAAACGTCGGCTGCACGCTGGAAGAATTGTACAGCGAACCGGACGGAACATTTCCGCATCACCTCGCGGATCCCAGTAAGCACACGACGCTCACACTCCTTCAGGAGCGGGTGAGACAATCCAAAGCGGATCTCGGAATCGCCTTCGACGGAGACGGCGATCGCGTGGGATTCGCAGATGAAACAGGAGCGATCCGCTCCGCGGACGAAATCCTCCTCCTCCTCGCCGCAGATCTCCTTTCGCGTCATCCGGGCTCTTCCATCATCTACACCATCAGCATGTCGGGAATCCTCGAAACGGAAATACGGCGTCTCGACGGAACACCCGTGATGTGCAGAGTCGGGCACTCGTTCGTGGAACACGAAATGCGCCGCCATTCTTCCCTCCTCGGCGGAGAGCAGTCGGGACACTTCTTCTGCTTCGAGAACTACTTCGGATTCGATGACGCGCTCCGCGCCACCCTTGGCGTTCTCTCCGTTTTCTCCGCAGCGCGTCATACGGCGAAGAAGAATCTCCGTTTTTCCGGTCTCTTCTCTGCATTTCCGAAAGTCTATCTGGCTCCCGAGCGCCGCCCGCACTGCCCGGACAGCGAGAAGACGCGGATCGTCGGATTGATCACCGATCACTTCGCAAAGCACTACCCGGTGAATACGTTGGATGGCGTACGGATCGATTTTGGAGACGGCGCATGGGCGGGCATTCGCCAGAGCAACACCAGCCCCTGCCTCTCCGTCTGCATCGAAGCGAGGAGCCCGGAGAAGTTGCGCGACGTGGAGAAAATTGTACTTGATGAATTAGCCAACTATCCGGAGATAGTTATGGAGAAGTGAAGAATTATCAATTATCAATTATCCATTTCTTCGTGCTACCACCTTCCCACACCCAACTTCGTGCTAGAATAGCTTCACTATGTGGCCATTTCGCAGGAAAAAGCCCGTGAGCAAAGTGAAGCAGTCGATGGAGCGCCTCGTCGTCGGCCTCATCATCGGCGGCGCCGTGGGATCCATCATCGGGCACGCGCTGATGGATGATGAGAAGGAAAACAAGAAAACGGATAAAGAAGAGGAATGAGGGAGCTATATACTCATTTCCCCGACAAGGCTCCTCTCCATCAGCGCCCGGAACGTATGCGGATTCTTCGTGCGCGCGAGCGCCCACATGAGCTTCACGACCGCGCACTCATAAGTCATGTCCTTGCCCGAAATGACGCCGAGACGTTCCAGCGTGATCTGCTTTCGATAACGATTGAGGTCGATCTTGCCCCGAAGCGCCTGCGACGTGATCAGGAGCGCAATCCCCTCTCCGGTCACCCGATCCAGCCACTTGAACAGGTTTTCCGGAAGCATCCCCGGACCGTAGGCCCGAAGAACGATCCCGTGCGGCTTGGAAGCGAGAACGGCATCGAGGAACGTCTCGGGCATCCCCGGATAGAGCGTCACGATGACGACGTTCGGGTCGAAGGCGGAGTGGCACTCGAGCGCGCGCTTGCGGCGCACAACCCGAAGCGGCGACATGCGCATCTCCACATTGAAATCGGCAAGGTACGTCGTCGCGGGCGAATCGAACGTCTTGACGAGGGACTGGTTCACCTTCTTCGCCCGACAGCCGCGCAGCACTCTCGGCCCGAGGACGACGCACACCTCCGCGATGTCCAGCTGGGCCGCGCGGATGGCGTAGATGAGGTTCATCCGCCCATCCCCCGCGATGTCATTGATCGGCATGATGGCGCCCGTGAGCACCACAGGCTTGCTCAGGTTCTGCAAGGCGAAACTGAGCGCCGCGGCGGTGTAGCTCATGGTGTTCGTTCCGTGAACGACGACGAATCCGTCGAACTCGCTATAGAGGGAACGGATCGTCTCCGCGATCTCCGTCCAGTGCTCCGGCGTCACTTCGGAGGAGCCGAGATTTTGGAGCGTGAAGAACTTCAGCGCCACTTCGCGCTGGAGCTCGGGGAGAAACCGGTGAATCTCGTTGAGGGATTCGATGGGCTCGATGCGGCCGGTCTTCTGGTTGACCTTCATCCCGATCGATCCTCCGACGTAGAGGAGAGCAATCTTCGAACGCGCCATGTGGAGATGTTATCCGAAATCGACTTGGACGCAATATGAACTGCGGGGAGAGCAGAAGGGCAAAGAGGAAAATGAGGGTAAGGAGGGCAAAGAAGACGGGATTTCCCCGCTCTTCTACCTGAAGAGAATCCTTTCCATCTCCTGAATTGTTTCCTCCAGTCTCCCTTCGCGATTCACGACGCGGTGGTGGCAGCGGTCCGCGTACGTGAACTCCCGTTCCATGCTGGCGATCCTGCGCTTGAGCTCCTCCTCCCCCATCGGCGCGCGCTTCTGGATATGGGAAAGAAGCTGCGCTTTGCTCTCGGGGAGAATGAAGACGGATTCCAGGCGGTACGGGGACTGTTCACCGCGGAAGAAACGGTGATGCACGATGGAATCGAACCCCTGCACATCTACCTCACGGACAACGACCTTCCCCTCTTCGATGGGCGGGATGATCTCTTCAACGAGCGTTCCGTACCGCGCGCCGCCGTGCACGACCGCCCACTCAAGCACCTTGTTTTCTGAAACCAAGTGATCAAACTCCTCGTCGGAAACGAAACGGTACAGCTCGTCCCCTTCCCCCGGCCTCTTCTCGCGGGTCGTCGCAGAGCGCGGGAAGTGCAGTTCGGGGTGCCGCTGTTTCAATTCCTTCAGGATGACACTCTTCCCGACTCCGCTCGGGCCGATGATGAGGACAAGCTTCCCTGAAGGACGCGCTTTGGTAGACATGGCAATCACTATGCTACGGAAAGAGGGCAAAGAGGGCAAAGATATAGGGAAAGCGGGGAAAGGACGCAAATGGAATGGTGAGATTGTGCACGATCGTTGTCCTCATGGCTGTTCGTAGATGGCATGAGAACCGATAGATGAAAAATATGCCTTGTCCCCGTCCAGGCGAAAGACAATCCTGTTCCCGCGATCGATGGAAATGCTCCAGTACATCCGCATTTTTCCTTTCAGACGATGAAGCCGGAGGGAAGGATGGAAAGGATTGCCCCGGAAGAGATCGATGGCTTTCTGTGATCTGTGTTGCATTTCCCCGGACAACGCATTCCACCGCTTCAGAAAATGCGGGGAGAGATAGATATACCGAACGTGCATCATTTCGACGGGAGAAAGTCTTCGATGTGATCATCCGGACCGATAACGGTGTACCGCCCCGCCTTGAAATCTTTCTCACTCAGCTGGATATCTCTTAGCAATTCCTCCTCGGTGATCAGGCGCTCTTCCTCGTCCACGAACCGGAGAAAATAGGCGCTGACCGTCATGCCCTGGCGTTTCGCCCGCTTCTTCAGAGCGGCCAGTTTCTTCGGGGGGATGGAAATGCTGAGGACGGAACGCATGGGGAGAATATGGAAGTGTATGACAATTGTATTACAACAATCATACAGAGTCAATGTGCCCATTTCATAGAACCGCAAAACGCCCCCTTATTATCAGGGAGGCGCTTGCTTCGATAGTACGATAGTTATCCGGCGTACGCCGTGCCGTTCACCTGCGTGTCCGGGTACTCGATCCAAAGGAATGTGCTAGAAGACAGAGAATCTTGATCGTTCCACTTGAGATGGCTGGCAAAGGATGCGGCACCATAATCAGCAAGGCCGCTGTCAGCGAAGTTCTGGAGCGATACCTGAAGCGCGGAAGTGGAAGCGGAACTGATGTTGGCGTTCGTGACAGTCGCCGATAAAACGTACGTCTCATCCGTACCGGAATCGACGAGCGTGTTCACTCCGGAAGCGAGAAGATCGGAACATTCCACGAACATGTTCCCCGTCACGGAACCGGTCATGGTCGGAACGGACGCGCCCTTGAAGATGCACGCAGCCACTGTTGTCGGATCGGCCTTGTTATAGAGATTGAAACTGGAACCGAGGATCGCGACATTCTGAGCGCTGACATTGAAAATCAGCCCATCGATGGCAACCTTGTTGACGCCATTCTTTGCATTGTTGTTCGCAGCAGCAGCGAACTTGAACTGACCGATGGCACGAGCGGGGCCCGTCGGAATTGCCGTACCGTTGGGGTTCGGATCTGCGTTGGTGATGGAGACAATTTTGGAGAGGACAACGGTTTCATCGGCACTACGAATATCCTCGAAAAGCATCTCTCCTTCCTGCGTATTCCCATTGCCATTGTCGGATCTGAGGGCATTGGATGACACCATGCCACGTGCCTGGGAACCGACATCGTTGCCATTGCCATCGACGATCCCTGCTCCGATGAGGTAGACGAAGAAGACAGCTCCCGACCGTGCACCGGCCACATCATCCTTGATGCGCGGACGCACAATGATGGACGTCGTCTGGCCCTCCGGCACGACAAGCTGCTGGCTCATCATCACTGCACAGTATCTGATCGACGCAGGCTGTGAGAACGGGCAAGCGGCCGCAGTTGCCAGAGCAAAGGGAGCGCTGCTGCCAGGCTTGAACAATTCAAAGCGATCGATACTCTCCACTTCACGGGCAGTAGCAAGTGTCAGACGCGTGAAATCCACCGGCTCATATTCCGCACGGAGATCGAAACTGAGAACGGGATCACCGAGAGCTCCACCGAGCAGTTGCCGCGGGCGGATGGGAACAGCGTTCTCGATCGCATGCAGATTGCCGGCCGGAATGAACGTCCACACGGTGCTGTCTCCCGTCGTCACCGTGATCTGGCACGTACCGGTACAGACGCCGTCGGTCTTGATTCCGACGAGATCATCTCCGCTCTTCACTGCCTTAGCGCGAACGTAATCGGATTGGTTCGTCGCGAACTTCAACTGGATAGTTGTCTGTGGCTGCAGTGATGATACAACATCTCCATGCACCTCGAATACGGTTGTTCTTTCCTTTGGAATAACGTATCCACGGCCTGCAAGCAGACCAAAGTTTACCTTCCCGTTCTGCGCAAATGCTCCACTCTGGAGGATGGTATCCACCACACCATTCCCATCCGTATCCACCCAGAGCGTGTAGTTTGAAGCATTCAGCAACGATCCTTCCGCCGCATCGAATGTCGCACCAGTGAAGAGAACGTCTTGCACTTCGGCGCGCGTCTCGAACCAGAGAAGGTTGATGTTCTTCTGATTCGCAACGGCGGTGCCCGTGAATGCCAGTGGCTTCACGGCAATCGTAAGCTCGTTCTGGACTGCTTCCACCTTGCACGTCGCGCTGCACCCGTCATTGTTCCTCTTGTTGCCGTCGTCGCACTGCTCGGGGGATTCGACCTTTCCATTGCCGCAGACCGGAGGAGCGACGGCAATCTCCAGTCCCGACACGACGAAGTTGTTGTCCCTGCCGCCCAGATCCCGGAATCGTAGTTCCAGAATCCCATCCTTTGAAATGGCCACGTTGGGAATCGTCCGGATGATCGTTCCACCGGCCGGGATGATCGACACGGTGTACCTCACAGTTCCCTCGGCTGACACGTTGAAATTGTCTGCGAAGTACCCGGTGTTGCTCGAGGACGACGGATTGCCGCGGTAGATTCCTTCCACGTAACTGATGCTGCCGTTGTGCCTGGGGTTGGCATGGTAGATCCGGATGTCGTATGTTTTCGAGGGATCAAGGTTCACCTTGAAGGTCGCGTCGCGAGCGTAGGCCAGATCCCGGAGTAGAGCACTCATCTTCGGATCATTGTGATCCGCACCCGTCACGCGCGAAATCCAACCGTATCCTCTCGCAGCGGTGTAAATGTCCTGAGGAATAACCGCTGTGTATCCGGTCTCCACCGGGCTGCCAGCAATGCCGAAATCGAAGCGGATCGGCCCCTGAGTATTCGTCACCTGTGCAAATGTTCCAGACGGCACATAGCTTGCGAGCATCGCAGAAATACCGAGTACAATGAGAGAACGATTGAAATGGAACATGGAAATGGGGGGAAAAAGAAAGCAAATTATATACACCATCTTATTTTTTGTCAATCATCCCCGTTGATAAAACACCCGTTTTCCGCTATCATACTAAGATTCGTTCTTTCCCACCCCTTTTCAGAAGAGCAGTGAGATGTGAGAAGTGACACCGCCTCCGTTCGGTCTGGAAGGCTTTCAGCTTTCCTCTCCCTTACGAGTCCGGGATATCCCGGGGTTCTCCCCGGGCGCAGATTCTTTACAGGGTCTGTGATCAGTCACTTCTCGCACCTCCCTGCTCACGCGGCTGACCACCGCAGAACAAACACCCACACGCTCTCATCTCCGGAGTACAAAAACGGAGAGCCGACCCGAGCACTCGGGTTCATACAAACACAAAAACAGGCGACGCACCTTCTTGCGCCAAGCGGGTGGGGAGAGCAGACCGGTCACCTGCATCGGGCATCTGTCCATTTATCCGGGCAGATGCCCATTTCAAACATGAAAGGGAATCTATTTGACCCAGCATTTTCCACAGAAGATCAATGCTGCTCTTTTGCGGTATTCTGTATACTGAATTCTCGCATTTCCCCTTCTGATTCTTATGAAGACTGTCCTCTCCCGCCTCCTGACGATCGCTCTGCTTCCAGCCCTTTGGTTTGCAGAGCCGTTGAGCTCTCTTGCCTTCGCGGACGTCAATGCATCGACGCCCTACGGCGAAGCGATCTCTGCACTCGAGGAGAGCGGCGTGATCGGGGGATACAATGATGGCACCTTCCGCCCCTCCGCGACGATCAATCGCGCCGAGTTCCTCAAGATCGTACTCGAAGCACGAGAAGACGGAGGGTCGTTCGCGGGAGCCAACTGTTTCCCGGACGTCCAGCATGAATGGTTCGCTGCGTACGTCTGCACGGCGCAGGAAGAGGGAATAGTCAGCGGATACAGCGACGGTCTGTTCAGACCGGAGCAAACCATCAATGCAGTTGAGGCGGGGAAGATGATCGCTCTCTCCTTCAAGCAGGACATTCAGGGAGATTCTTCGGTATGGTACGAGCCGTACCTGCGTGCCCTCGAGAGCGCGAAAGCCATTCCTCCAAGCATCACTGGACTGGACAGAGCAATCACACGCGGCGAGATGGCGGAGATGATCTGGCGCCTGAAGGAAGGCATCACGGACCAGCCGAGCATCGGGTACCTCAATGTGAAATATCCTTCGATCGCCGTGAACTTCGCAGAGGACGTTCCGCAACAGGCTCGTTCCTGTGCGGACATCACGGCACTCGCCGGAGAAACGCAGAACACCTACGACGGGGGGAGAGAGATGATGAGAACCACCGGCATGCCCGCGATGGCTCCCACGGCTGGGGAGAGCGCTGATGCCAGCGATTTCTCGCAGACGAACGTGCAGGTTGAAGGCGTCGATGAAGGAGATATCGTCAAGACCGACGGAACGTACCTCTACAGTATTTCCGGCAATACCGTGCGCATCGTGGATGCGGTCCCGGCAAACGAGCTTCGGGAAATCGGAACGATCATTTTCTCTTCCTCAGACGCCTTCACGCCGACCGATCTATACATCACCGATGGAACGCTCGTTGTGCTGGGAACGAAACAGACAACCGTCCTCCCCATGACGGACCGCAGGATCATGCCCCAGATCTGGCCGTACCCCTCCTCCATGCAACGCACGGAAGCCCGCATCTACAGTGTCAGCAATCCCGCCCATCCCTCTCTCTCCCGCCGCGTAACCATTGACGGGTCTCTCGCATCCTCGCGGAGAATCTCTAACCGTCTCTACCTCGTGCTCTCGAGCCCCATGCTGCTGCGGGACCCCATTCCCCTCGCCGGTTCCGAGGATTCCACCGTGCTCCCCCGCTATACGGACACACAGATTGCATCCTCGGATCGCGCCGTCGCGCGGTGCATGGACGTCACCATCCTGCCGCACATCCCCTCCCCCGAGTTCATCACGGTCGCCACCATCCCCCTCACGGCATCATCCGAAGACGTGCACCGCGAGGTGATCGTCGGGAGCGCCGAGAATGTCTACGCGTCACTGGATAACCTCTACGTCGCGCAGACACAGTGGTTGTACGACTGGACGCGCTCGGGGGGAAGCCGCGAACGCACGAATATCTTCCGCTTCGCCTTCACGGATGACGGCGTGGATTTCGAGTCGAAGGGATCCGTGGAGGGACATGTCCTCAACCAATTTTCCATGGATGAGTATGATGATTCCTTCCGCATCGCCACCACCTCGGGAAATTCCTGGGATCAGTCGAATCCTTCCATGAACAACCTCTTCGTCCTCTCCCTCTCCCTGGAGCCCCTCGGCTCCGTCGAAGATATCGCGCCGGGCGAACAGATCACCTCCGTGCGTTTCCTCTCTGAGCGTGCCTACATGGTCACCTTCCAGAAAATCGATCCGTTCTTCGTCCTCGACCTCTCGGATCCCGCGAATCCTGAAATCCTCGGAAAGCTGAAGATCCCCGGCTTCAGCGATTACCTGCATCCCTACGATGCCACGCACATTCTCGGATTCGGCAAAGAGGCCGTCGAAGCCAAAGAGGGGTCATTCGCATGGTATCAGGGCATGAAGGTCGCCCTCTTCGATGTCTCGGATGTGTCGAATCCACGTGAACTCTTCCGCACGGTCATCGGCGACCGCGGCACGGGAAGCCCGCTCCTGCAGAATCATAAAGCCCTTCTCTTCGACAAAGACCGTGATCTCTTGAGCTTCCCTGTCACGGTCTACCAGATCCCCGAGAGCCAGAAAGCCTCCGGCGAAGCGAGTGCCTACGGGAGTCCCGTCTTCCAAGGAGCCTACGTCTACCGGCTCACCCTCGAAAAGGGCTTCGAACTCCTCGGAACCCTCTCCCACTACGCCGCGGACACCTTCCTCAAAGCCGGGGACTACTGGTACAACGGAGGCAAGGACATCGAGCGAATCGTCAGGATAGGCGACTCTCTCTACACCGTCTCGCAGAGCGAAGTGGAGAGCTTTGCCTTCCCCTCTCTCGAAACGGTAGGGAGCGCCGTCTTCCGGATGGAACCGGGGATGGAGGATGTGAAGTACTAGAAGTGGCCTGCCAATTGAGCGGCTTGCCAACCGTAGTCGCAGCGACCAATAGAGAATGAATAGCCGACCTCCGCCTACGGGCTACGGTCGGCAACCTCCGCTGCGCGGAGGTTGGTGGAGCTGAGGGGACTCGAACCCCTTGCCTCTTCCATGCCATGGAAGCGCTCTACCAGATGAGCTACAGCCCCGTACCAGATGCTCGCTGCGCTCGCATCGGTACGGGGCAAGCCCCGGCAGAACGAAGGTGGCTTGCCATGAGCGAGCTCCGAGCATTGACGAGGAGCGAGTCGAATGGTGCGCCCGGCAGGATTTGAACCTACGACTTCCAGGTCCGCAACCTGGCGTTCTATCCGGGCTGAACTACGGGCGCACGATGATGAGGAAAAGATCAGAAGGAGAACCGCAAGGGAAACTACTTGCCCACCGAAGCTCCCAGAGGAGCGCAGGCGGGCGCACGGTGATAGTAAGAAAGATCAACTCCCGCCTCTCCCATGAGGCCGAGCGAGCCTAGCATCGGCTGCTCCGTGAGACAATTCTTTTTGTCAGTGCAGAGATCCCGCACTTACTTCGATTTCTTAGCTTTCTTCGCTATACTTCGTCTATGCTCATCACCCTCCTCCTCGGAAGCGCATCGGACAGAGAATTCGCAGGGAAAATCGAAGAAGTCCTGAAGGAGTTCTCCGTTCCGTCCCAGACGATCGTCGCATCGGCGCACAAGGTGCCCGAAAAGGTCGTAGAGATCATCGAGAAACTGAATAAAGATCCGCAGCCGCAGGTCATCATCACGGTCGTGGGCATGAGTAACGGCCTCGGCGGCGTCGCGGCAGGAAGCTCGGTACATCCCGTCATCACCTGCCCGCCCGCGCAGAGCATCGAGGAATATCAAGTGGATCTCCATTCGAGTCTCCGCATGCCCTCCGACGTTCCGGTCATGACTGTGCTGAACCCGAAAAATGCCGCTCTCGCAGCGATCCGGATCCTGGCTGAGGGGGATGCCGGCCTCAGGGCGAAGGTGAAGGCGCGGATTCAAAAAATTAAACGGAGTTATTAGTTATTAGTTTTTGGTTATTGGTTCTTCGCTATGACAACGTTTCATTTTTTTGAGGAGATCGATGTGTAATAACTTTCCCACCCCACCCAATGGAACTAACGCTCACATCACTGCAAGAAAAACTGAAAGAATGGAAAGGATGCCCATTGCACGAAACGGCGAATCCCGTGCTCGGCGAAGGCAACCCGCATGCCAAGATCATGTTCATCGGCGAGGCGCCGGGAGAGCAGGAAGACAAACTGGGCCGCCCCTTCGTCGGTCCGGCGGGAAAGTTCCTCGACGAACTCCTCATGAGCATCGGCCTTAAGCGGGAGGACGTCTACATCAGCAATGTCGTGAAGTACCGTCCGCCCGCGAACCGCGATCCCACGGACGAGGAGAAAGCGCAGTGCATGCCGTGGCTGAAGATGGAGATCGCCCTCATCCATCCGAACGTGATCGTCCCGCTCGGACGGCATGCGCTCGGCCACTTCTTCACGAAGCTCTCCATCACGACAGCCCACGGCAAGCCGCAGAAACTCTCCGATGACGTGACCGTCTTCCCCATCTACCATCCTGCCGCCGCGCTCCATAACGGAAATCTCCGCGAAGCGCTGTTCGAGGATTTCAAAGCGCTCCAACAATTCCTCGCTAACTCAAAGCTCATAGCTCCCGACTCCGCCCAGCCTTCACCTGGGCTACGGCTGGCAGGCAAGGCTTCGCCGGGCAGGCATAGCTCATAGCTCAGATGAATTCCCTCCTCTTCGCTCTCTCCCTCGCGGCACTCTTCTCGACGACCTCGCTCCTGGTCGTCCTCTGGCGCGTGAGTCCCCTCCTCTCCCCGTGGCAGGCGCTGCCCGCCTTCTTCGTGAGTCTCTTCCTGAGCGTCAGTTCGGTGGGCGCACTCCTCTTCCTCGCCCTCTGGAAGATGCTCCCCATTCACACGTGGGATACCGGAAAGATGCTCTCTTCGGCGCTGCGGCAGGGTATCTTCCTCGCTCTCGCCGTTACGATTCTGGTCGTCTTCCTCCTCCTTGAATTGCTTAACTGGTGGATCGCGATGCTCATCATCTCGGTGTTTGTTTTGATCGAACTTGCCTTAGAGCATTAGCCTCACCCCCCGACCCCCTCTCCGGAACTTACCTCACCCCTGACCCCTCTCCACTTTCGTGGAGAGGGGAACTGTGTGTGTTTTTGTTTTTCTCCCTCTTCCCCAACCCTTCCCCCGGCGGGGGAAGGGTGTCGGCAGAGCATCCCTCCCCTCCCCCTCCGGGGGAGGGGGCAGGGGGAGAGGGAAACACACACAAAACATCTCCCTTCTCCATCACAATGGAGAAGGGCTGGGGATGAGGTCGAAGAGAGCCCATCTTCGAATTGTCCAATAAAGCCAATGGCTCTACACTGGCCTCAATGACACCGGAACCATCATCGTGGGCGGATGTCCTGAAGCGCATTCAGGAAACCCTGTCAGCGGCCGAGCTCGCAGAACTCGAGCACGGAGTCTTCGGTCGAAAGAGCGGGGGCATGACGCTGGCTATGAAAGAACTCGGCTCACTCTCGCCGGATGCACGGCGCGAGCGCGCGACGGAACTGAATACGTGGAAACTCACGTTGACCGAAGCACTGGAAGCAAAGAAGAAAGCACTCGGCACCCCTTCCGACGAATCATTGAAGGAAAGCAACCGCCTCGATGTCACGCTCTCCCTCCCTGAGCGGCAACGCGGACACCTGCACCTCATTTCGGAATTCATCCGGCAGGTCGAGGAAGTCTTCGGGCGCATGGGGTTCGAAATAGCATCGGGGCCGGAGATCGAAACCGAAGAGATGAATTTCAATCTCCTGAACATGCCTGCCACGCACTCGGCCCGCGATGCGCAGGATACCTTCTGGATCACGTCCAAAAATCCCGAAGAACGGCTGCTGCTCCGCACGCAGACCTCCCCCATGCAGATCCGCTTCATGCAGTCGCACAAACCGCCCTTCCGCGTGATCGCACCGGGGAAGACCTACCGCAAGGATGCCGACGCCACGCACTCCCCCATGTTCCACCAATTCGAGGGGCTGATGGTTGGCCACGATATCACCCTCGCGAACATGAAGGCCGTCATGATCACCGCCATCCGCGAGCTCATCAGCTCGGACGCCGAATTCCGCTTCCGCACGGGGTACTTCCCGTTCGTGGAACCCGGCCTGGAGGTGGATATGCGCTGGCGGGGCGAAGAGAGCGCGAGCCGCGAGGGGAAGTGGCTGGAAATCGTCGGCTGCGGCATGGTGCATCCGAACGTGCTTCGAAACGGCGGCGTCGATCCCGCAAAATGGCAAGGCTTCGCCTTCGGTTTCGGCATCGAACGGATGATCATGATCAAGTACCAGATCCCCGACCTCCGCTCGTTCTTTACGGGGGACGTGAGGTTTCTGAAGCAGTTCTGATACTTCTGGAGCTACGGACGGCGGGCCGACCTCCGCTCGTTCTTTACGGGGGACGTGAGGTTTCTGAGGCAGTTTTGAGAGAGATCACTCATTCACGCCGCCACGCTCCCGCCCTGCACATCAATCGCCTTCGGTTCTTCCGGCAAAGGCATCACGGGGGTCCTTGGCGCAGAATCGGTGAGTCCCAAGAGCTCACCAAGATCGAGTCTGCTCTGCCATGTCTCATCCCCGAGCGTCTTCGAAACTTCCTGTTGAGGATCGGCCCCCTGCTCCAGAGCACCCTTCTGTTCTAAAGTTAACAATGTCTTTTGTGTTTCAGCCATGAGGATATTATAGCATGATTTGGATATGAGGGCAATGTGCCTATTTTGCCTCACCCCAAAGCCACTCTCTGGAACTTACCTCACCCCCAACCCCTCTCCACCGCGGTGGAGAGGGGAACTGTATGTGTTTTGTTTGTTTTTCTCTAGAAGAAAACATACAACCCACAAAACATCTCCCTTCTCCATCGCAATGGAGAAGGGCTGGGGATGAGGTCGAAAGAAGACAAAAATCTCCCTGTTCCTTGTGTGCTGTGCCTCCCCCACCTACGGTATCTCCATGCGTTCCGAACAACGAGAGCGGCTCTACCGAAAACGCAAGTGTGAGTTCACCAAGAACCTGCGAAGCGAGATGACACCCGAAGAGTGTCTCCTTTGGTCTGTTCTTCGCGACAGACGATCTCGAAGTTTAAAATTCCGAAGGCAGGTGAATATCGGCCCCTATGTCGTCGACTTTCTCTGCAAAGAACATTCATTGATAGTGGAAGTAGATGGCGCCATCCATACACGACATGAACAAAGGGAACACGATGCAGGACGGGACCAATATCTGAGCGAAGAAGGCTATAGCATTCTTCGTATCACCAATGACGAAGTGCGTAACCATCTCCCTGCCGTACTCGAACGCATTCATCATCTGATCAATGGAACAGATAAGCATCGCAAATAATCCATCTCCACTGTCATCGACCTCACCCCCGACCCCTCTCCTTCAACGACCTCACCCCCAACCCCTCTCCACCGCGGTGGAGAGGGGAACTGTATGTGTTTGTTTTTCTCTAGAAGAAAACATACAACCCACAAAACATCTCCCTTCTCCATCGCAATGGAGAAGGGCTGGGGATGAGGTCACATAAAAAGGCCGCCCATCTCCGTACGGAGACAAGCGGCGGCCTTGGAATGCTTCAAAAACGACTTTCAAGCGTTCTGCTTTCCGCCGAAGCGGAGAGCAGGACTAGGTTTTTTCAATTCTAGGGGATGGCACCGAAGACGGTGAAGTCGATCTCCGTCTCGGAGGAGCGTAGCCCCTCGAGAAGGGTGTCCACGAGTGCATCGTGGTCCCGCCAGTCCACATCCCCCGTGAACAGTTGAGTTCGGAGGAACTGCCCGGGGCTGACGCGGGCGCTAAGCGCCAACGTCTGGCTCCCGCCCGACTCCACAAACGTATCGACCGGCCCAGACGAGAGGCCAACAAACGCGACGGTTACGACGTTCCCCACCCGAGTGACAGACATCGGAGGAACGCTGACCGTAGGATTCGCTTTGTTGTAGAAGACGAAACCACTCGCATCGGCATCCGTGGTGACCACGAACTCCAACGTGTCCGGCCCCGCTTCGTTCACGCCGTTCTTGGCGTTGACGTTCGTTGCCGCCGTGACCTGCATCGCGGCAATCTCGATCTCAGTCTCCACTAACGGCATCAGCGCAGTCTCAGGCCCTGCGTTCGTTACCGCCGTGATCTGAGACATCACGACGACTTCCTGCGGCGAGCGGATGTCGACGTTCAACGTCGAATAGTCGTTGGACGAGGTCACGCCGCGTGCCTGAACATTGTCGACCACCGCCACGAACGAGTCGCCAGACTTTCCGCCGACAACATCACTCTTGGTCCACTCCCGGACGAGAACCGTCCATCCGTCCCCTTCTGGAATGACAAACTGGTGGGACGCCATGGAGGCACCGAAATTGTCGCCAGTCTGGGCTCCCGAGCGCGTGGCAAGCGCGAAAGGCGCCGTCGCCCCGGGAACACTCAGCTCGAAGTAGTCGATCGAACCGGAGTCGCCCTCAACGTCGATACCGACGTAGGTCACATCGGCAGCTTCGACCCCAGCAACGGCGCGGGCCGCCACAAGGGGTTCTGAGAGCTCTCCTCCCAGCAGGTACCGTTCCGGGAACTGCGGGGCCTGCGACACTTCCAAGGTGCCGTTCTCGACAAACGTCCAGAGGGTCTGGGGATTGTGGTTGATCTCCCAGTCCACCGGTGCACCGTCCTCCAGATTTTCAACCTGAAGGTACCGGAGTCCGGCACTGAACGTGGGGTCGGGACCAATGAACGACGCCACATCGAACCGGAACTCGAACTGCACCGCGGTGCCTTCCGGCACGACGTATCCTCCGCCCGCCAAATTGCTGAACACGTAGCGACCATCCGTGGCCGCGGCGACACCCGACTCGACGATCGTGTCGGTAACCATGTCGCCATCCGTATCCACCCAGAGCGTCCCGTTCTGGGTGTTTCGCCAGTCCCCGAAGAGGGTGTTGTACACCGCCTCGGTGACCAGCAGATCACCATACTCCGCGTAAGCCTCGAAAATGCCGCCGAGAACGTTACGTTCGTTCTCGACCGCCGTGTCCATGGACGGACCGGACTGCTCGTAGACACTCAAACGGGACTCCTGGACTTCCATCCAGTTGCCGCTGATCCTCCCTTCGGGTTCCACCTCAACGGGACCACCACCGTCGGCCTGTTCGGAGCGAACGCTCCACCAACGATTGTTGATGTCCACACCGTTCAGTTCCGTCCCGCGGATGCGGGTGCCGCTCGCGGCTCCTTCCAGATCGACCCGCAGTTCCCACGTGCTCTGGCCATCCGGAATGAAAAAGTTCTCGAGCTGATATACACCGTCGATCGCCATCGAATCATTCGCATCGACAGTGACGCCCGACACTACGTTCCGCAACTCGACATCTTCCACCACGCCCGACAAGTCGATGGCCACACCGTTCCCGTCGTTGCCTTCCAGCAACACCGGTAGGGAGTAGACGTTGATCTTCTCGGTCGCATCGAACACCAGGTTGGCCAAAACGACGTCATTGTCATTCGGCCAGATGATCGTACTGGCCGGCCTGTTGATGTTCAGCTTCATCTCAGCCGAGACCTCAACGGTAATTACGGGGTTCTTGTAACCGAACTGCCGTACTTGCACGAACCCAGCATTACTCGACAACTTCCAGCTGGGCTCATTCAAGCGGTACTGCCCTTCCGCAGCGTTTCCGTGGAACGTGAGTTCCACTTGGAGCGGCAGACCCTGCTGAGGGATCTGCATGCCCCACGAGTCGGCCACGGTGAACGCCACTGACCCATCCTCCGCCGTCTCGTCGACGGCGACGATGGTTTCGTAGTACCCGTCCGGATTGCCCAACCGGCCATCGCGGTCAGTGAGGTCGGCTCTCAGTGTCCCGAAATCCACTCCCCCCAACACACCGGTGATGCCGTAGACGACAGCACTCAAATTCGTCCACGGCTGCACCGCGCAAACCATTTCCTCGGCTCCGATCGCCGTATCCCCGTATCGCGCGTTGACCGTCTGGTCATACACGTGGGGCGTGGTCACGACGACCTGCGGACCATAGATGGGATAACCCGCCGCCAGCATCCGCCGGTCTTCCAACACCTCGAACCCCACCCCCAACCGACGCACGAAATTGTTCCGCCGACCCTGCTGCACCGCTGTCTTTGTCGTCCGTTTCATGACCTCTCTCCCGAGCCCCCATGGGCTCAAAAAAATTGCTTGAAAGCCGTTGATTCCAAGGAGCTGTGCATCTGCACCGCTCAAAAAAATGCTTGTCTCCAAGCGGCCTTCAAATGCACGGAAGTTTATACAGGAAACAATACTAATAGTCAATACTTTTTAGAATAATCAAGCTCTTTCTTTTGGCTTCCATTCCCTCACTTCTTCCAGTGCTCAGGATCCTTGGCAAACTCAGAAGCCATATCTCTCTCCTCTTCGGTGATCCTCCCCTGCCCGAGTGCCACATCGAGGAGGATTTCGAGGGTGGAGAGTGTGTGGAATTTCACCCTCGCCTCCTGCGCTTTCTCGCCGCAGGAAAGCAGTTCGTAACTGAAAATGGCGACGACGTCCGTCACGTACGCCTTGCCCTCCGTGCGGAGGATTTCCACGCTGCGAACGGCACTGCCGCCGGTGGAGAGCAGATCCTCCACGATCGCGACGTGCTTCTCGGGCGGAAGATCGCCTTCGACGCACTTGCCTGCACCGTATTCCTTGGATTTGTGGCGGATGTAGACGAGCGGCAAGTGCAGGCGATCCGCAACGAGCGCCGCCCAACCGATGCCCGCCGTCGCCGTCCCCGCGATCACGTCGGGGGGAATATGCAGGTTCCCTACCCTGTTCGTCAGCGCCTGCACGACGAACTCCCGCGCATCGGGATGGGAGTAGAGCATCCGGTTGTCGCAGTAGATGGGCGAGCGGATCCCGCTCGTCCACGTGAACGGCGGATCCACGGAGAGCTTCACTGCTCCGATATTGAGCAGTAACTCTGCGATACGTTGGCTATGGGGCATAGCCGGAGCATAGCGAAGAGAGAGGACGAAGGACAGAGGACGGACGATTGAATGGATAATTGATAATTGACATCATGATAATCACCGCCGCTGCAGCAGAGACAAAACTCAAGGAACTGGTTTCCGTGTTTCTCAGAGAAAATGCGAAGATCAACCTCTCGGCCTTCCGGACGGAGGAACAGTGCTGGATAGGGAATATTCTGGATTCACTGGCAGTAATGGAAACCAATGTTCTCCATAACCTTCTCCCCACCCGCAATCCTAACCTTAACCTTAGCCCTCTCAAGATCCTCGACCTCGGCACTGGCGGCGGCTTTCCGCTGCTGCCTCTCGCCCTCTGTTTGCCAACGTGTTCCTTCACCGGCATGGATGCGACCGGCAAGAAAATCGCTGCGGTACAGCGCATCATCGCCGCTCTCGGTCTGAAGAACTGCGCGGTGATCGAGGGCCGCAGCGAAGAGCTGGGACACGATCCCCATCTTCGCGAACAGTTCGACTGCGTCCTCGCACGCGCCATCGCACCCGTGAACGTCCTCCTCGAATACTGCGCCCCGTTCGCAAAGGTTGGGGGGAGCGTGATCCTCTGGAAAAGCACGGCCATCGAAGAAGAGCTTCAGCAGTCTCTCCTCGCCCGCGCGGAGCTCTCCTGCCACCTGAAAGAGCAGCACCGTTACCGGCTCCCTGACCCGTTTGGGGAGCGGATGCTCGTCGTCTTCGAAAAGACGTTCAGAGCGGCGGAGAAGTACCCGAGAGCGGTGGGGATGGCGAAGAAGCACCCATTGATTTGAAGAGTACAAAGAAGACAAGGACTACAAAGAGTACAAGGAGTATCCTGTATGCCATCTCAAAGGTTTTCCTTGTAATCTTTGTCCTCTTTGTTTTCCTTCAAGAAGATGCCCAAACCCTACATCCCGAATGACAAATGGAGCCGGCGCGCCGCCAAAGAGGGCTACCGCGCACGCTCGGTCTATAAATTAATGGAGCTGGACCTGCGCTGCCACCTCCTCTCCCCCGGCATGACCGTCCTCGACCTCGGCGCCGCGCCGGGCAGCTGGCTGCAGTACACGGCGGAGAGAGTCGGTCCACGGGGGAAAGTGATCGGCATCGACCTCACACCCATAGCGCCGATCAGAGGCGTCAAGACGTTCGTCGCGGATATTACGGATCTCAAGGCAATGCAGAGAATCCTTGGAAAGGAAGCCGAGGATGCAGAAGAAACCGAAGATGCCGAAGAGCGTACTTTAAGGAAATCCTCGGTTTCTTCGGACTCTTCGGCTTCCTCGGCTTCCTCAACAATCGACCTAATCCTCTCCGATCTCGCCCCGAAGACGAGCGGCGTGAAAGACGTCGACCAGTGGAAATCGGTCGAGCTGAGTGAAGCCGTCCTCGCGATTGCAGATCGATCCCTGAAGAGCGGCGGACGCGTCGTCCTGAAGGTCCTGCGGGGAGCAGATTTCGATTCGTTCCTCTTCCACCTGAAGCGCGACTGGAAAGACGTCGAGACGAAACAGGTGGAAGCCAGCCGCGACCGAAGTAAAGAGATCTACGTAGTAGCGAGGAAACCGTGAATGCGTCTGACGCGAGAGGAGGATGTGCGGACAGAGAGATGACATGGTAGGATCACAGCCATGCTCGTTCTGAAGAACGTCAGTACCGAAGCACACGACCACACGGCCTTGCACGACATTTCCCTCGTCATTCATCCGGGTGAACTCGTCTGCATCGTCGGAAAGAGCAGATCGGGAAAATCCATGCTCCTGAGTGTCCTCGCCGGTTTGCAACAACCATCGGGCGGAAGCATCGAAGTAGATGGCATCGCACTTAAGAGTATCCCGCCGATGGCGCTTCGGTTGCTGCGGCGGAAAGTAGGTATCGTCCCGCAGAGCGGACAGCTCATCGCACACCTCACCGTGCAGGAGAACGTCGCGCTCCCCCTGGAAGTGACGGGGGCTCCCGACGCGATCATCATGCGCAGGATCCCGGAACTCCTGCGTCGCCTGCATCTCCTCTCCAGGAAAGATTCCCTGCCCGCCTCCCTCACGATCTTTGAGAAAGTGCAGGTCGCCCTTGCGCGCGCCATCGCGCTCCCCCCGATGATCCTGCTGGCCGACGAACCTCTCTCCGATCTCGATCGCAGCGATGCCGCGGAAATCGCTATGATCCTGCGCGAGATCCACCTCGAAGGCCCGACCGTCATCGTAACGACGCGCGATCCTACCCTCCCCTCTCTCCTCGGGTGCCGCGCCATCCACCTCGCGAACGGAACGATCACGAGCGACTCCGGCAGCCCTTCTCCGTCATCAGTGCCTCCTCCGGTAATGCTTCAGAAATCAGCAAGGATGCATGGTGCGGAAGCGCTGTCTTCCGGCGAAGGCGTGAAACGGAGGAAGGTGCATATCACAGCCATTAATAGCTGACTACACCAAAAAAACCGTCTAGCGAGGCGCACCGCCGGTGCGCCTCTACAGGTCTAGGCATTGCGGATCACTGCGCATCCCACGGCGATTCTGCTATCCTTGCACCATGACGACCTATCAGGATTCCGGCGTGAATATCCGCGAAGGAGACAGGGCATCCATGGCAGCGTACGCCCATGCCGCTTCGACCTTCGCCTCGCGCAAAGGCATGATCGGCGAGCCGGTCGAGGAGAAGGACGGCTACGGCGGATTCCTCGATTTCGGAGACTCGTTCCTCGTCGTGAGCGACGACTCCACCGGTTCGAAGATCGATCTCGCATTCGACTGCAACACATATGACACTCTCGGATACGACCTCGCCGCCATGGTCGCCGACGACGCCGTCTGCACGGGAGCGGAACCCGTCGCCATCACGAACACTATCGACGTCCCGAAGATTGATGCAACGATCATTGATGCTCTCATGGGCGGTCTCGCGAAGGCCTGCACACGTCAGAAGATCGCCGTCCCCGCGGGGGAGATCGCGGAAGTTCCCGGCGCGGTCACGCATGCCGTCTGGAGCGCGACAGTCGTCGGCATCGTCCACAAAGACCGCGTCTTGAAGCCAGATTTGATCAAGCCCGGCGATGCGATCATCGCCCTCAGGGAGAGTGTCGCGCGGAGCAACGGCTTCTCTCTCATCCGGAAAATTCTCTCGGATGCGTTCGGAAAAGAGTGGTTCAAGAAAGAATGGAAGGATGAAATGAGTTGGGGGAAAGTGATGCTGACCCCGAGCATCATCTACTCCTCTGCGATATTGAATCTCATCGGGAGATATCATGAACCGGTGAAGGTCCCCGTGAAAGGTCTCGCGCACATCACCGGTGGCGGCATCCCGAGTAAGCTCAAGCGCATTCTCAAAAAATCCGGAACCGGCGCCGATCTCACTGATCTCTGGCAACCGCACGATGCGATGAAGGATCTGATTCGGATCGGGAATGTCCCATCCGAAGAGGCATACCGGACATGGCACATGGGCAGCGGTATGCTCGTCATCCTCGAAGAGCAGCATGTGAAAAAAGCTCTGGAACTCCTCGGGAAGCAGGGCATAGAGGCAAAACTCGCGGGAACGATCATCAGAGAACCGGTGATCCGTATCGCTGCATTCGATGATTCAAAACTCGTCTTCCCCTCTTGACAGGAATCCCGTTCACACTACGATAAGCCCACACATGCACCAGAGGAATCTTTTCCTCGGCCTTGCTCTCCTCCTCCCTGCCCTGAGCGCAGTCGAAGGGCTTACGGCGGAAGGCGGGCCATGTGCATGACGTAAAATAACGCAGGCCCCCTTCCCCGCTGAAGCACGAACGCGCTTCTGTTTTCGTGCATGCACTTTTTTATACCCGCATTCCCCTTTGCATCCATGGCACACAGAGGATCCACCCAAGAAGTCAAAATCTTCGACACGACACTGCGTGATGGCGAGCAGTCGCCGGGCTGCTCCATGACGCTCGATCAGAAAATGGAAATCGCATTGGCGCTCCAAAAGCTCGGAGTGGATGTCATCGAGGCCGGCTTCCCCATCGCATCACCGGGCGATTTTGAATCAGTTGCCAGTATCGCAAGGGAAGTCCGGAGAGCGACCATCTGCGGACTGGCGCGCTGCTGCCCTGAGGACATCGACCGGGCATGGGACGCAGTGCAACCTGCCCGCCATCCGCGCATCCACGTCTTCCTCGCAACGAGCGCCATCCATCGCGAAAACAAGCTCGGCATGTCGAAAGAGGAAGTTATCCGACGGGCAGTGGCGGGCGTCGAACGGGCGAAGGGATACTGTGATGACATCGAATTTTCCCCCGAAGATGCGGTCCGCACGGAGATCGATTTCCTCTGCAAGGTCGTTCGTGCGGCCATAGCTGCGGGCGCAACGACCGTGAACATTCCGGATACGGTCGGCTACGCGACTCCCACCCGGATGCACAACCTCATTCATACCCTGCGGCAACGAGTGCCGAATATCCGGGGAGCCGTCATCAGCGTCCACTGCCACAACGATCTGGGATTGGCAACGGCCAACAGCCTTGCCGCCGTCGAAGCGGGAGCGGGGCAGATTGAGTGCACAATCAACGGCATCGGTGAGCGCGCGGGCAACTGTGCACTGGAGGAAGTCGTGATGGCCATGCGCACGCGACAGGACGTGTACCGGACGACGACCAATATCCGGACGAAACGTCTCGTGGAAGTGAGCGATCTGGTGGAGCGCCACACCATTCCCAAGCAGCGAAACAAAGCCATCGTCGGCAAAAATGCGTTCGCGCACGAAGCAGGAATTCATCAGGATGGTTTTCTGAAAGAACGGAGTACATACGAGATTATACGTCCGCAGGATGTCGGCAGAAAGCGCAGCGACCTGGTCTTGGGAAAACACTCAGGCACCGGAGCTCTCACAGACCGCTTATATAAGAGAGGAATGCCACTCAGTGCGGATGACCGCATTACGCTGCGCGAACGCTTCAAGACGCTTGCGGATGAGAAGATTGAGCATGGTCGAGGCAAGTACGTCACCGACGAAGAGCTGCTGGAAGAGGTGTACTTCCCCATGGTGGAAGAGCTCACGGGAAACAATCCGTTCATCGTCTCCGTACGGAAAGAGAGAACCCGAAGAGGAAAACCTGCCTCCGTCGTCATCACGACACGGGATGGCAAAACCATCCGGGGAGTTGCATCCGGTCAAAAGGAAGGTGCGATCGACGCCTTCGTCTGCGGTATGAGGACCGTCATCCCCAATCTTGATGTGCCGGCAGGGGGACTCAATCTCACCAATCCCATCGGCGGATCGGCTGCGCCGGCCGAGATCACCGCGACGCTCACGAACGGATGTACGGTCAGCAGAACCGTCCGGGAGACCGATTCCGCAGATGCGCTCCTCGACGCGCACATCGCCGCGTGCAATACGCTGATCGCCATCGGGGAGTACGGGGAAACGATGCAACGGAAGCCCAAACGTGCTATAATGGCCTGATGCCGAACATGATCTTCCTCGAAGTAGAACCGCAGGATCAAAAAACGGTCCTCGAACGGTATCCGGACAGCCTCATTCTGTCCAGATGCGCGCAGGACGCAGGGGTCACTGAACAGTGCTCTACAGCCGAAATCATCTCCTGCTTCATCTACTCACAGTTCACAAAAGAGATGATCGCGAAATTACCGAAGTTGAAGCTGATCGCGACACGATCGGTCGGCTTCGACCACATCGACCTCACGGCATGCAAAGAGCGCGGCATCACGGTCTGCAACGTCCCCGACTACGGATCGCACGTCATCGCCGAACACGTTTTCGCACTTCTCCTCAGCGCTCTCAGACATGTGCGCGAAGGCGACGAGCGCGTGGAGGGCGGCACATTCGACTATCTGGGACTTCGGGGTATGACGCTCCGTGGCAAGACCATCGGCATCGTCGGAACAGGAAAGATCGGGCGCAAGGTCGCGCAGATCGCCCATGGATTTGCCATGAAGATCCTCGCGACCGATCACGTTCGCGTACCGGAACTCACCGATCTCCTCGGCGTCGAGTACGTTCCCCTCGCTCACCTCCTCGCGGAGAGCGACATCATCACGCTGCACCTGCCCGCCCTCAAGGAAACCGAACACATCCTCGATGCGCAGGCCTTCGCCAAAATGAAAAACGGCGTCATCCTCGTGAATACCGCCCGCGGGGCGCTGATCGATTCCCCCGCCCTCGTTTCCGCCCTCAAGAGCAGGAAAATCGCTTTCGCGCTCCTCGATGTCCTCGAACACGAGAAGAACTTCGCGGAGAACAAAGAGCTCATAGGGTTCCCGAATGTCGTCACCACGCCGCACATCGCGTTCTACACGGATGAGAGCATGAAGAACATGTATGAAGACGCCTTCCTTTCCATTGAACAATGGAAGCGAAAGGAAATACCGGAGCACATTGTGAAACACTGAGTCAGGAAACTACTGGAAAAACCGACAACTTGGGGAGAGTCCTTGGGGTGGGCTGACCACACTCTTGCATCTGAATCAGTTCTCCTCTGCATTGATCCACACGCATCTTCTCCATCATCCAAGGTCTTTCGCTCTGCATTTCCCTCTTCCCCAACCCTTCCCCCGCCCTTCGGCTCCGCTCAGGGTCTACGAGCGGGGGAAGGGAGCTTCAAGACATTCCCCCTCCCCCACCGGGGGAGGGGGAAGGGGGAGAGGGAAAAACAAAACACATACAAAAAATCACCCGAAACTCCTGAGGATTTCTAAGCCAACACAATTCAACTGCGCTACAATACCGGCGATCCATGCGCAGCCTCTCCATCATCTACGCCACCGGCAGCGGCCACACGGAGTACGTCATCGAGACGCTGCAAGCGTTTTTGAAGGAGCATGCGCCGAAACTGAAGATCTCCGTTCAACGGGCGGAACAGACGCAGCCGGAAGATCTGCTGAAAAGCGACGTTCTCCTTCTTGCCTGCGGCACGTGGAACACGGGCGGAACCGAAGGGCAACTCCACCCCTTCATGCACACGCTCTTGAATGACCGCTCGAAAGACATCGATCTCAAGAAAAAACCGTGCGCCCTGATCGCGCTGGGAGACAGCCGCTATTACTATACTGCCCGCGCCACTGAGCACCTGACCCAATTCGTTCTCAAGCACAACGGTATCTCCGGGCTTTCTCCTCTCCTCATCATCGGAGAACCGTACGGACAGGAAGACAGAGTCCGCGTATTTTGTGAAAAACTTTTACAATTCCTCTCCCAGTGAACATGAAGTTTTTGGTTTTTGGTTTTTGGTTTTTTGTTCTTCGCTCATCCATGTCGATGATGGCAGAATGCGGTAACGAAAAACGAAAAACGATTAACGAAAAACCTTCCAAGCAGCTTCACTCATCATAAATGTCACGCATCGCAATCAAGATCGTCGGCGCGCAGGGTCAGGGAGTGAACTCCGTCGGCGAGATGTGCGCGAAAGGCCTCAAGCGCGCGGGGTACTGCGTGTTCGGATACCGCGCCTATATGTCCCTCATCAAAGGAGGGCACTCGAGCTACCACTTGGATATGAGCAATGAGTCCGTGCAGAGCACCTACACGAAAAAGGATATCGTCGTTTCGTTCGATCATCACGGCATCGTGAGGAATCTCCGCGACCTCAAGGGGGGCGGCATCCTCATCCATCAAACCCCGCAGTGGAAGTTCAAGAGCGCGGAGGACATCGCCTTCGTCGAACAGAACCGTATCCGGATCCTGTACCTGCCAACGGAAGAGATCCTGAAGACGCTCCGCGCAAAACCCATTCTCGGGAACGTTCTCATCACCGCCATCGTCTGGTCGCTTCTGGGACGGAGCGGAGAAGAACTCAAAGAGCTGGTCCGCGAACAATTCGGCCATAAGAAGGATCTTCTGGAACTCAACTTCGCCTGCATCGGGGAGGGAGTGAAGTACCACGCAGAGCATGCGAGCGACCTGACGATCGCGCTGCCGCAGCCGGAGGAACACTGGCAGGCGCAGCTCCTTCTCACCGGCAGTCAGGCCATGGGACTCGGCATCATCCATGCCGGATGCCGCGTCTTCGCCGGGTATCCCATGACTCCCGCGAGTCCGCTCCTGACCTTCATCGCCGATCTCCAGAACGAGACGCACATGGTCGTGAAGCAGGCCGAGGACGAGATCACGGCGGCGCAGATGGTGGTCGGCGCCATGCACGCGGGTACCCGCGCCATGACCGCAACCTCGGGGGGCGGGTACGACCTCATGACCGAAACCGTCTCGCTTGCGGGCATGACCGAAACGCCCATGGTCGTCGTCCTCGCACAGAGACCGGGACCCGCGACGGGCCTGCCGACATGGACAGCGCAGGGGGATCTGCTCCTCGCCATCCACTCCTCCCATGGAGAATTCCCCCGCATTGTCCTCGCTGCGGGTGATGCCCATGATGCATTCCACCTGATGCCGCGTGCATTCAATCTCGCGGAGAAATTCCAGACGCCCGTGATTGTGCTGACCGACAAACACGTTGCGGAAGCGCTTTTCACCGTTCCCCATTTCGATCAGTCTTCGACGAAGCTCGAACGCGGGAACCTGGTGACGGACCCGAAGGAATGGCAACTGCTCACTGCCGAAGAGCGCTACGATCCGTCCGTTCCCGACGGCGTCTCGAAGAGGTGGCTCCCGGGGAGTGATGCCGCGCCGTACTGCGCGCAGGGGGACGAACATACGAGCGAAGGAAATTCATCGGAAGCCCCTGGCAACGCGCGTGAACAGATGGAGAAGAGGATGCGAAAAACGGAGACAATCCGGAGGGAGCTGCCGGAACCGGAACTGTACGTAATTGAAAATGGAAAATTGATAATTGATAATTGTCTTCAAATCGATGTGCTCCTGGTGGGATGGGGCAGCACCAAAGGAGCCGTCCTCGATGCTTTGGAGAGCTCAAAGCTCACAGCTCAAAGCTCAAAGCTCCGCATCGGCTATCTTCACTACACGCACCTCTGGCCGATGAAAACCGCTCGGTTCGAGGAGCTCGCGGCAGCAGCAAAGCAGACAATTCTCATTGAAGGGAATCAGCAGGGGCAATTGGGCCAGTTACTTAAACAAACCTGCGGAAAGGATTTCACACACAGCATTTTGAAGTATGACGGAAGGCCGTTCTTCTCTGATGAATTGGCAGACCGCATAGCCGTTTTCCTCCAAACCAGTAAACCAGTAAACCAGTAAACGATGGAACTTCCTCTTTCCGTCTCCGGCCCGACAATGCAAGACTATGCATCTCAAAATCTCTGTACCTGGTGCGACGGCTGCGGCGACTTTGGCATCTGGACGGCCGTGAAGCGCGCACTCGTGGAATCCAAGATCCAACCGAAAGATGCGCTGCTCTGCTTCGACGTCGGCTGCCACGGCAACATGGCGGACAAGATCGGCGGGTACCGCTTCCACGGCCTGCACGGTCGCGTCATCCCTCTGGCCGCCGGTGCCAAGATTTCGAATCCGAATCTGCACGTGATCGCCTTCGGCGGAGACGGGGCCACGTTTTCCGAAGGGGTCGGCCACCTCGTGCACGCCGTCCGCTCGAACTATCCCGTGACCTTCATCATGCACAATAACGGCAACTACGGCCTCACAACGGGACAGGCGAGCGCGCTCACGAAGAAAGGCCGCACAATGAACAGTTCCCCGAACGGCATCCCCGAAGAAACACTGAACAGTATGGATTTCGTCTTCGCGCTGCGTCCCACGTTCGTCGCGCGCGGATTCTCCGGCGATATCCCGCAGCTCAGAGAGATCCTCAAGGCCGCACTCGCACACCGCGGCTTCGCGTACGTCGATGTCCTGCAGGCCTGCCCCACCTACAATTCCTGGGCAACGCACGAGTGGCTCCTCGAACGCTGTTATGACGTACAGGATCTGAACAAATATGATGCCACCGATTTCGAGGCGGCTAGAACAATCGCGGTCGATACAGAAGAGAAGATCGCGACTGGTGTTCTGTACCAGAATGAAGATCAACCGAATTTCCTCGAGTGCCTGAAAGCGCGTGAGGGGGTCGGAACCGCCCCTGTGGAAGAAGTGGGGATCGTGGATGTGAGCGAAATCCTCAAACGATTCCAATAATCAAATCGACTGAAGAGAAATGTTCTGATAGCAACGCCTATGAAGGTGGTGCCTCGAAACGCTTCATGTACGCCTCAATGTCATGTGCGATGCTCTGCATGCTGCGCTGGACGAGCCCCTCAAAGGAGTCGGCGACGGTCGTATTCGCGTCGCCGAAGAGATCTGCGAGGATGCGGCGCTGATCTTCGTCGCCGAGCATGACGGCGCGCTTCATGTGTTGCCCGAGTCCGCCCTTGTCCTTGTTGCAGGCCAAAAAACTTCGGATGGCGTCCTGGTTCTTACAGGTGTCCCCGCCGTCGCCGACGAAGTACAGCGCCGAGAGGTGGTCGGGGTACCGGCTCTTCTCCCGCGTGATGTCCTTTCCCGCCCGCGTCACCGCCTCCAGCATGTTCGTCCCGCCGGAAGGATGCTCCGTCTGCTCCATGAGGCGCACTTTCACCGTGGACTCCCTGCCGTCGGCATACGGGTAGCGCCGCTGCGAGCCGTACTCCTGCTCGTAGGTCTTGACCTCGTGCACGGCGTCTGAGAAGACAGAGAGCGCGGAGCGGATGTATCCGAATTCCTTCCCGATACGATCGAAGAGCTCGCTCAGGAACACCATGAATTTGCGGGCACTCTTCATCTTGCCCCCGTCTTTCATGGATCCGCTGATATCGAGAACGACCGCCGCGATGAACCGCGGCTGGACTGAAGGGCGCACCACGCGCGGATTCTTGACGGTGCCCATCAGCCAATTCCGCGGATTGCGCATGGCCCGCTGATCCAAAAGACCCTGCCGAGCGACGGTATCCCTATCTCTGTCCACTTCCTCCTGCTTCGGGAGATGTTCGACGAAGAACCGGAACCACCGGTCCACCATTGGGAGCACTTCGCGCCGAAGCGTCTGAAACTCGCGGAACTTCTTCGCCTCACGCTCGACCAGCTCGCGGAGAGCGTCGAGCGCCCTGCCATCCTCCCGCTCCAGTGCGCGCTTCAGCTCCTCTTTCTTCTCGGCATCCATGAATCCGTCTTTCTCCATATCCGAGAGATCCTTCTTCATGTTCTCCTTCATCTCCTCGCGCTTGGTTTCCGCTTTGTCACGTATCTCCTCCTCCATATCCTCCAGGAGATGATCCCGTTCAATGTCCTGCTCGATCTTCCGGAGATCTTCGAACTTCTCCGCTTTCTGCACCCGATCGGAGAGTTCCTGTTTCTTCTTCTCCATGTTGCTCAGTTCCCGCTCCGCCTCCGCGTTGTTCTGCTTCCCCTTCTCTACTTCCTCTGCCGTCGCCTGCTCTGCACTCTGCACGGCATCGGCGGTCTGCTGTGTGCGGTCCCGCACGTCCTTGGTGAGTTGCTCGTCGGCATCGGGCGGGGGGAGGCCGCCATCATCCGCTTCATCCGACGGCGTCGGCTGTCCGCGCTGCTCCTCTTCGTCCGGCTTCTTCTTCTCCGGTTCGGGAGGTGGTGTGGCATCGATACGCCGCCAGGAGGCAGAGTCCCACACCTCCGCCCACGCATGTCCGGTATTTTCCGTGATCCGCACCTTGCCGTCATGTGCACCGTCCACCTTGTGCCCGAAGACGATCCGCGCGGGGATGCCGGCACGCCGGCAGAGATGCGTGAAGAGCGTGTGTGTCGAGTAGCATTCCAGGAACTTGGAACGGTCGAGATTCGGGAGGTATGTCTCGGGCGAGGATTCCGTGCGCAATTTGTGCTGGAGCGCCTGGGCAGCTCTCAGGTCCCCGCCTGCCGGATAGGTGTGGGAGCGGAAGACGAAACGCTGGATCTGCTCCGCCTTCCCGACGGGAGATCCCGTGAGCTGGCGGAGGAACGCTTCCGTCCTCAAAGAGAGTTCCTGGTCGGTGAGCAGCTGCGTATCCTCGGGAACCGGAGGACCGATGAACGGTCGTTCCTCTTTGAGATAATCAATGGAGAAACGCATCGCTCCGCCGCTGCCGGAAAGGTAGAAACATCCGTTCTGATCGCGAAAGATCTTTGGTAGCGGACCGCCACCCTCTCTGTGCAGCGAGGATGCATCCACCGCATGGCCTGCATGAACCGGAAGTGCCTTGAGCCCGTCCGCCGTCAGCCCCGTGATGGTCTGCCGCTCTGTTCCGGAAACGGACTCGCTGTACGGTGTGAGCCTTTTCCGCTTGCTCCATTTCTTCGTTTCAGGATTGAAATAACTCTTCCGGCCCTGACAGAAATACCCCCGAACGGGATAGTTGCTGGTTCCGGAGGGCGTGATTTCGTAGAGGACACGCGGCAGTCCGCGCTCCATCCCTTTCCCCTCCTCACCCGGCGGACGCGTGTCGTACTCGTCCTGATCATCGGCATCGATACTGAGATCTCCCTCCATGCCGGGCTTCGGCATGGACGCTCCTTCCTGTTCCAGCTCCTCTTCGAATCGTTCCTCGGCTGCACAGTGCTCCTCGGCATGCTGCTGCAGCGCCCCAACGGAATCCCGTACTGCCCCCGCAAGGGCTTCATAGGATTCTTCGCTCCCCGTCTCGATGTACTGCGTATAGTGATCAAGAAGAGCGGAGAACTGCGCTCGCTCCCGAGGATCCATCCCGCTGAGAGCGGCCGCCCACTCCGCAGGATCGATGATGCGCTGGCTCGAACGGTGCTGCAGTTTCAGAGCAGAGAGAATGCGCTGCATGCCGCGCTCCCGGGTGAACCCGTCCAGGGTGCGGCGTGCGTCCTCTCCGAGCATTCCCTGGAGCTGCTCCCGGGCGGATTCGGACACCATGGCCTGCATCATGTTCTGCCGTTGTCGGTCCCGCGTGATGCTCCGGTACAGGTCATCGATCTCTCCGAGGGGAATATCTTTGCCGCGCAGAGATGCAACGAACTCGGCATACTGCCGGTAATCGGTCGCACGGATTTGCCCGGTCATATCGCGGACTCTTCCGCTGACCGTCTGCAAATCCTGCGTTTCAAGATCTCTGACGTCATACACCAAGGCATCCGGTTTCAGAGCATTCGCCGCTTCTGCAACCGTCGCGTTCCCGTCCAGCAATCCCTGGAGCACCCGCGTACGGGCAGCCCCCTCCTCCGGATAGTGGAGTGCCCAGCGTGCTCCGGGGACGATCGTGACCCCCGCCTGACCGGCTTGGGAAGCGAGGAACACCTTCTCCCGAAGGTTCTGCCTCTCGAAGAGCTGTTCTGGAGGGCGATTGTGCGGCATGATTGAGGGTCGGGCTCTTACGGGCCGAGGCGGGTAGCGGGCTGCCAGAGCTTCATCGCAGCGCGGATCTTGTCGGCAGTTGCCACATTGTCGTAGTGGCCGATGTAGTAGAGATTGATGAGATCCCGTGCCGTCTGGACAGCATCGGAAAGACCCTTCTCCTCGTCCGTCATGCGCCCGAGGGCATTGGCGCAAAGCCTCAGTTCCCGAAGCGACAGCGGGTACTTGTAGAACTCTTCCTGGTTCTCCATCGCTTTGGTCGGATCGTCGATCGTCAGCATGAACCGCGTGTTGATTGCGTGGGCGAACTGCGTGAGCGCGACGATGGCGTTCATGTCGAACTTCTGCGGCGGTGTCAGCTCGGCCACGCCGTGGCGGTTCACATGCGCATCCCACATCCGGACGAAGGCGTTTCGCTCCAGACTCTGCTCCCGGCTGGCCTCGCGGAAGGACTGGGTGCTGCGCGCTATCTTGAGCGCGTCGGAAACGGTGTAGACAGGCTGCTGATTCGCATCCTTTTTGTCCGCCGGGCGCGTGAGCGGCGCATAGTTGACGTTCATCTCCGTCCACCGGCTCCTCGTGGCCGCCTGCGGTTCGAATGTCCCCGGGTAGCCCGGGTTCATGGACGAAGCAATGATGACCGACGGGTGCACCTTGACCGTCCGCCCCGTCGAACGCACTTTGATGGAGAGTTCGCGCTTCTCGTCCATGAGCGAGTGGAGGAAGATGCGCGCCTGGTCGGTCATGCCGTTGATCTCGTTGAAGTAGAGGATGGCCCCCGGCGTTTGAATGGCATCCAAGACGACAGACGGCAGCTCGATGGTCTGGGTCGCCCCATCGCTCGATTCCAGGATGAGATCGGCGGACAGCGAGTATTCGTCCGTCCACTTGGTGCAGTCCACCGTGAAGAGGGGGCGGCGCGCGCGGGCGGCGAACATCCGCATGAGGACATCCTTCCCCGTTCCCGCGTGTCCCTTGAGATTGAGACAACCGGACTGCAGATCCAGTTGCTGATTGAAGAACTTCGCCATCGTCCCGAGGCGCTCCTCATCCTCGGGACCAGAGACCCAGTGATCCTGCCATTCGGGAACCATTCCGCGGCCGTTCGCATGCATCGGATTCTCTGCGGAGGCGATTGCTTCGATCCTGCGAATGAGTGCAATGGAATGTCCAGCGCAGAATTTTGAGAAGTCGGCGAGAAGTTGTTTGTAGTGCTCCGGATCCCACCCTGCTTCCGCTGCCCCCCCTGCTGCCGCTCTTTTTCCAAGACGAAGATCCGCTCTCTTCGCATAATACTCCTTCAGCGCCTGACGCTTCTCCTCGTACTCCCGCTTCAGCGGACCCCCCGATTTGCTCCACTGGATCCATTCCTTCCGGAACTCCCGAAACTCTGCAGCAGTCATGAAGGAGCGGAATCGTTCACCGCGGCTCTCGCTATACCCGCGGCGATATTCCTCTTCGTGTGCCTGACCCTCCCATGGGCGGATCGTCTGCACGCCCCGCGCGGTCGTGATCTGCACCAGGACATCCCCGCGGTACTGGTCGGGGTCCGCTCCGGGAACGATGATTTTTTCATCGATTTTGAACGTCACATCGACGCTCCTCTTTTTCCTCTCCTCTCTCTCCTCTTTCGCTTTCCCTTCAAAAATTTCAAAGTCCGTCCCTCCGAACGTCTCCACCTGCTTCCCGGCTTCGTCCACCTTCCTGCCCTCCTGACGCTCGATCTGATGCAGGAACCGTGAGATCCGGTTCTCCAGATGGTCGCGGACTTTGTCGGCATCCGAGGAGCTTTTCGCCCTCAGGATCTCCATCTGGGAACGCAGTTCGTCCAATGCGGGGAAACGACCGACGAAACTCTCCGCCTCCGCGCGTGTCTGGAATCTCCTGCCCTCGAGGCGCGTGAGGATCTGGTCGATTTCTCCGGTGATGAACTCTGCGAGACCGGTGATCTCGTCCGCCGCCTGCTCGCGGACGCTTTCGTACTCCTCTTCAAACTTCCGTTCCGCATCGGCGGCCAGCTGCGTGAGTGCCTGCACCATCCCTCCAAGGGCGGCCCTTGCCTCTGCACACTCGGACGGACACTCCATCTGCGCACGCAGGAAACGCGTCTTCACCGGAGGAAAATCCTGATCGATCCACCGGTCGAAGGCCGGTTTCGACGTGATCCCGGCCACCAATTGCTTCTGTGCTTCCAGGATCCCGCCGATGTCACGCAAAAGCTCCGCGCTGTGCTCGCGGTAGAACGTCCTTCGCTTTTCATCGAATTCGTCCATGACGGCGTCGAGCGGGTTTGCGATGTTCGGGCTGATGACGTCCCGGACGGAGCGCGCCGTCTCCATCTGGACCTGGAGCGCCTGCACCTGCGCGAACGTCGTGAGCGGTTTCTGGAGCCGTTCCCGGGCAAATGCCATCACAGCGTTCACCGTCGTATCCGCGATCACTGTGCGGCGTTCACGGAGCTTTCCCTCGATACCAGCCGTGACGTAGGTGACTTGCTCATCGGTCAGTTGCCTGGTCTTCAGATCACTCCGGAGCAGAGCGAGAGCCTGCTCCACTTCCTGCACCGCTGCAGGAGTGGAGGCGACGGAGATACGCCGCAAAAATTCCGGTTCCAGTGTTTGCCGAAGACTGCCGAATGCCGCCGTGCTCTGTTCGATTGCAGCCCCTTCCCTCCGCACTCCCTTCTGAGAGGGGGAGCCGAAATACTTGGTTGCATCCACATTCGCCGCCATGCGGGCGACCTGTGCCACCTGGAGCTCGGACGAAAGCGAAACAAAATTGGTCCGGTACTTTCCGAGGTGGCCGTCCTTCCCGATCGCGCACAACCGGCCGCCATGATCGAACGAAACGATGTTCAGCCCCTCGAGTGCCGAAGCGTCCACTTCCTCCAGGGAAGCGAAGTCGAGAATGACGTTCTTCCCGTCTTCTGTGAAGAGCAGGAATGATCCCGTGGGATCGATTTTCAGATGCGAAACAGTCCCGCGGCGGGAAGGCAACTTGCGAATTTCCTTCTTCTCCTTCCACGTGCCCGCGTCTCCTTCGGTCCGGCACACCGTCAGCTCCGAAGGATGATCGCCGGTCATGTACACGAGGAGATTCTTCGGAGCGTGGAACGCGATGTTGTCGCCGACAGCGACCGTGCGATCATCGAGTTTGCCGCCCTGCGCCTTCTCCCACGATCCCTGCTGAAGAAATTCCACGCCGTCCGCCGTCACGCGCACCGCAGTATCCGAAGGCAGATCCACGAGCGGTCTTTCGTGGCTCGTCCGGACGGACATCCTCCCCCTCGCATCCTTCATCCACTGCGGAAAAGAATCTTCTCTTGCACCGATCGAGAGCCGAACCCAGTTTTTCGGATGTTCCAGCACACTGTGCGGACGGGTGTCGTACACACAGAAACCATTCGTGCCGGAACCGGCCTCGGTGACGAAGAGGTACCGATCATTAGGGAGGCTGAGCACACTTTTGCCCAGGGGCATGGCGCATGCCTCACCACCGATGTCGACGGTGCGGTTCTTTCCTTCCTCCGTTCCTAACCGTTCTATAGCCCCTTGAGCCACCCTGCGAAAGAGGAGCGGGAGTTCCCGAACAGGAAGGTACCCAGTAGTTGGCTTTCCCTCCGTGAACTTCCAACAACTGGGACGTCCCAGACGCGGGAGCAATGTCTGCCAATCCACCACCATTTCCTTCTTCCCCCCACCAGGAAATGTCTGGATCTCCCGAAGCGCTCCATCGAGCACAATGATCTTCCCGGTCGTGCACAAGATCGTGTACTCCCCCACCTCCAGAACATCTTCTATTCCCTCATAGCCGCCCTCGATGGGATTCTCCGACTTCCCCTCCGCTGTCAGGCGGAGTTTTCCGGTAACCGGTTCTGTTTCCACCCTCCGCGGCACATCTGCCGATGTACGCGGGGGCGGCCCCTTGGTGGGTTCCTGACCGGGAGGAGGTTCGGCAGATGGGTTGTCTTTTCTCCGGAAGATTGCCATGAGGAAAATTGGTATTTTTCCTGATAGTATACACCAAAAATGCGTTGCGGAGAAGCTTTCTCTACCCCTACAGGATCACGCACGGAATCCCCGAAAAAACCCCTTCCTTCGATTGACTTCGACCTCCTCACCGCCTACAGTAGAAATAGCAGCGACCTTCGTATCAGAACTCTCAAACATGAGAACACTGGGAGAAGGCACCTGTCATTTTATTTTCCTTCCCCTGTTGCCTCATGGCCGATCAGGAGATTACGTGCCGCGACTGCGGCGCAGTGTTCACCTTCACTGATGGTGAACAAGAGTTCTATGCGTCCAAGAACTTGAGCGCTCCCCAGCGCTGCAAGGCTTGCCGCTCCGCCCGCAAAACGGACCGCGGAGCCCGGAAGCTTTACGACGCCGTGTGCGCCCAGTGTGGCGCCGCTTGCCAGGTTCCCTTCCCGCCCAAGACGCCGGAAGAGGGCGGCAAGCCCGTGCTCTGCACGCCGTGCTTCAAAGCACAGCGTCAGGCAGCCTAAGCGCGAATTTTGCTTTCGTATGAAGGGCCCTGCACCTTACGTGGTACAGGGCCTTTTCATTTCTCTCTGAAATAATTTTCAATGATCAATTATCCATGATCAATTCCTCTCTGCTACCATTCCTCCATTCTCTCTTTGTTTATGCGTCTCCGCTTCATTGTTCTCACCGCCTGGCTCCTCACTCTCCTCCCAACCGCTCTCTTCGCGGCACAAACCGCCTTTCCCGAACTCACCGCAGATCAGAAAACTCAACTTTTCCGCATCTGTCAGAATCTCGGCCCCGACAAAATCGAACGATGCAAGGCGCGGCAACTGGCGCGGGCGAAGCGCACGGGCGGGATGAGCAGGCCGACGGATGCGTACATTCTCTACGACAAAAAGATGGATCGCGGACAGGGCAATCTCCGCGAGAAGCTCCGGCTGGAGCGCAAGACGAAGTACCAGATCGAGGTAGCAAAAACGAGAAAAACGCTCGGGGAATTCACGCCGACAGAGGACGTCAATACCTCCCGCATCCCATACCTGAATGACCTGCGCTCCGCACAGCTCGCTTGCATGAAAGCTCCGCCCGGCCGCCAGCGTTCCACCTGCCTGAAGGATCTCAATGATACATTCCAGAAAAAGATGCGGGCATACAGGCTGGAACAGCAGACGCCGCCCGCTCAATAACGAAACGGAGGTTCGCACAACCGCACCCTGGAAGGTTCGGCTCTCCGGCAACCGCACCCTGGAAGGGTGCTGCTGGTAAACCTTCACCTCTTTTCCTTCCTTGCCCTCTTTTTCCTCTTTGCCACGTCGGTCGTGACCGACGTGGCTTTGCCCTCGCAATGACCACCTTTCTGCCCTTTGCGGCTTTCTCTTGCAATACAAAGCGCCTTCGCCTACAATGAGCTTTCTCCATGAGACTCTTTCTCTCGCTCACTGTCGGCCTCTTCCTCCTCTTCGGCAACGCCTGTTTCCCGGCCTCCGTCGTGTCCGCCTCCGACGTGGCCCCCTCCGGACATTGTGCTCATGAGTCTACCAAGCAGGAGAACGATCATCCGGCTCTACCCGCGAGCGGCGATCACTGCTCCCTGATGCCGACGGTAGGGCTCCCGGACCAAGGTGATCACACCAGCACTTCGGTCTCCCCTTCCTGCGCAGTCACCCCCGTAGCATTCATCATCACGAATCCGGAGAGTGTCGCTCTGCCCCTCCTCTCCGCAGGGCAACCGCCTCCCTCCGACCCGCTCTCCGCATTTGTCGTTCTGAGAGAATGAATCGGGGATGACCATGACACTCACGAGCATCAGTGAATGTTTTTCAGCGTTTTTCGCCATTTCCCCTCTCTCCCATGACTCCCGATTCTCCCGATCATCACACCATCCCCGTCCACATCGACGGGATGCACTGTGCCAGCTGCGAACTCCTCCTTGAACGCGCCCTCAAAGACGTCCCGGGGATCACGCATGCCCGCATCAATCATCGGAAAGGCAGAGGCACCGTTTCGACTATTCAAGCGCCGGAAAAACTCCGAAAGGATGTCGAACGTATTGTCCGTGAGGCCGGATACAGCCTTCGCTCGTTCGGTTCGGAAGCGATCTCCCCGGAGAACATGCATGCAATCCCGCAGGAACCTTCGGGCAGAAAATGGCTGGAAATCGGCGGTGCCTTCATCATCATTTTTGCGCTCTGGAAGCTCCTCGTTGCGTTCGATCTCGTTTCCCTCGCCCCGAAGACGACCGGCATCCTCTCGTTTGGCGGCGTCATCCTCATCGGGGTGATCGCAGGTTTCAGCAGTTGCCTCGCCGTGAGCGGAGGGTTACTCCTCGCCGTCGCCACGAAATACAACGAAACGCACCAGTCCGAGACGGCCTGGCAGCGATTCCAGCCGCTCCTCCAGTTCAACATCGCCCGTCTCTTCTCCTACTTCATCCTCGGCGGTCTGATCGGATTCCTCGGCAAGGCCATCGCGCTCACGCCCATCATGACGAGCATTCTCACGATCATCGTTGCCCTCATCATGCTTTCCCTCGCGCTCAGTATCCTGAAGATCATCCCAAGCGGATCTTTCCAAATCCGGCCGCCGAAAGCGCTCTCCCACTGGATCGCCAATCTTTCAGAGAAGAACCATCCTCTCGCCCCCGTCGTGCTCGGGGCAATGACCTTCTTCCTCCCCTGCGGCTTCACACAGTCGCTGCAGGTCGCCGCACTCGCATCGGGATCCTTCCAAAACGGCGCTCTCACCATGTTCGCGTTCGCGCTCGGAACGCTGCCCGCCCTCCTCGGTATCAGTCTTCTCTCCTCTTCGGCGCACGGACACTTCTCCCGGATCTTCCTCAGATTCTCGGGAACGCTCGTGCTCCTTCTCGCCATCCTGAATCTCCGAAGCGGTCTCGCGCTCACGGGATTTTCCGTTCCCTCCTTCGCCTCCTCCCCTCCCCTCGGCATCCCGAGCGCTGCGGCGCAGGATGTGTACATGACCGTGAATGGATACGGATACGAACCGGATCAGCTCACGATCCGCGCCGACGCTCCCGTCCGCTGGCACGTGGATGGCACGAAAGCGGGAGGCTGCACGCGCGGTATCGTGATCCCCTCCCTCGGCATCCAGAAGATCCTGCAGGCTGGTGACAACGTGATCGAGTTCACCGCGCCATCCAGGGGAACACTCGCGTTCAGTTGTTCGATGGGTATGGTGCGGGGGGCATTCACTGTACTTTAAATATGGATAGAACGAGACGAACCATCGGTTCGTCTCTACATCTTTGTCTTCCTTGCCCTCTTTCCCCTCTTTTCCCTTCCGCTCCATGCCCCCCACCCGCATCACCCTCTCCATCACCGGCATGCACTGTGCCAGCTGCGCGCTGCTCATTACTCAAGCGCTTAAAAAAACTCCAGGTGTCCAGGACGCCACGGTGAATTTCGCCGCAGAGAAGGCGAGCGTCCTCTTCGATCCTTCCGCTGTTTCCGTTCAAGCGCTCATCCAGACCGTCTCCCTAGTCGGCTACAAGGCGGAAACGTTCGATGCCGCCGACAAGGATTTTGAGGAGAGGAAACGCGC
>JAZDOT010000038.1:0-4298 GCA_043798355.1 Candidatus Peregrinibacteria bacterium | reverse complement strand
CAGGTGGCGGTGACAACCTCCGTCGCCGATCCGCGGACGGATTTTGAGTGCAATGCGCTTGGTGCATTCAATGTTCTCGAGGCCGTGCGCACGTCGAAACGCCGCCCTTTCCTCATCTTCGCCTCCACGAACAAGGTCTACGGAGGACTCGACGATGTGCCTGTGCGGGAAGAAGCATGCAGGTACGCGTTCGCGGGAACGATCACCGGGATTCCCGAGACGCAGCAGCTGGATTTCCACTCGCCGTACGGATGCTCGAAGGGTGCGGCGGATCAGTACGTTCGCGACTACGCGCGCATCTACGGTCTCAAGACCGTCGTCTTCCGGCAGTCGTGCATCTACGGGCCGCACCAACTCGGTGTGGAGGATCAGGGGTGGGTTGCATGGTTCCTCATCGCAGGGCTCTTCCATCGGCCCGTGCAGATCTACGGGAACGGCAAGCAGGTGCGGGATCTCCTCTGCGTCTCCGATCTCATCCGCTGTTACGAACGCGCGATCGATCGGCAGGACAGCGTTTCCGGAAAAGTCTTCAATCTCGGCGGTGGCGCTGCAAACACCCTCTCTCTCATCGAGTTCTTCTCTCTCGTGGAGAGTGCACACGGTCTCAAGATCCGAACCTCCCCGGGCGAAACGCGCCCCGGCGATCAGCCGATCTTCGTGAGTGATAATTCTGCGGCGTGCCGCGCGCTCGATTGGAAGCCGGAAATGCCGGTCCAGGAAGGCATCGGCCGTCTCGTTGCGTGGCTTCGGGATCATCAGGAGGAGATCAGACAGTTCTACGCCTCACCCCATCAGGCGACGGTGACGCGGGTAGTCAGTGCGCAGATCGAAGCACAGCAGGAGCGCACGTTCCCTGTGCGGCAGGCGTCATAGGTTCTGCCGGATTGGATGAGTGGTTGCATGAGCGGAACGCCTTGTGCCACAACGGTCGCTGCGCGATGATCCTTGTGCTATGTCCTCCATTGTCACTGTATTTTTTGTTGGGATAGGATTGAGCGCCATCACTGTTTTTGCAGACGCGCTCATCAAAAGCGCGTCATCACACCATGCGTTTTCAGGATGGAAATTGCTCGTGGCGGGTGCATTCATCTATGGAGTGACAGCATTCGGATGGTTCTTTGTTATGAGAAGGATCAAGCTCTCCACGCTCGGAGTGTTATACGGAGTGAGCTGCGTCGTTCTCTTGACCCTGGTGAGCGTTTTTTATTTCAGAGAAAAGATCACTACTCTGGAAATAGTGGGTATCGTTCTCGCAATCATTTCTCTGATCCTCCTCTCCCGATCCGCTTAGAGATGCTTTCCGGTGCATTGAGCAAAAAAAAGAATTGGTAATCCACCGGCTCTGCCGGTGAGACATCCGCAGGTTCTACCGTCCCGGCGTATGCGTTTTTTGTGTGTGTTTCTGTTTTTCCTTCTCCCACTTCCCCCTCCCCCCGTTCCGGGCCTGAGGGCCCGTCAGGGCCTCGAACGGCCGGTGGGGGAGGGGGAATGTCTTGAAGCTCCCTTCCCCCGCTCGTAGACCCTGAGTGGAGCCGAAGGGCGGGGGAAGGGTTGGGGAAGAGGGAAAAATCACATGAGCAGCTCCTCCACAAATTCCCCGTTCGTCACGCACCGGACATGGGCGGCTTGCGCATGCGCGAGGAAGGCTTCCAGCGGTTCCCAGAGACCGAACCGTTCCAGTTCGAAACTATGGCCGTAGAGATGGAAGAAGGGGGCGCCGGACTTCTCTGCGTGATCGAAGCAGGCGATCGCGAGCGAGAGCCAGCTCGTCCGCGCGGAGTACGGGATGCCGATGGCATCGAGCGATCTTCGGTGGATGCGCAGCGGGCAGAGGGGATCAAGAATGAATTTCCAGAGCGGCGAGAACGATCCGCGCACGGGGAACGGCATTACCTGCATACTCATGGGGAGCGTGAACGGATCGGAGGCGGAGAATTTCCACGCCTGTGTCGATCTGGCCCCCCGAAATCCCGCCTCCTTCACGAGGAGCCGGACAGAATCATTCCACCGTCCTTTCGGGTAACAGAACATCGAGCATGGTTTGCCTGTGATCCGCTCTACCCATTCCTTACTTCCGCTGATCTCCCGTTGTGCGTCTTCTTCGGGAATCAGCGTCAGTTTCGGATGGGTGAGTGAGTGGGCGCCGATTTCATGTTTCAGTGCGAGAGATCGGATTTCATGCTCAGAGAGCATGCGTCGTTCATGCTGTACCGCCGGGCACACGTAGAATGTTCCCGTGCATGCGTAGTGGTCGAGGAGTGTCGCGATCCGCATGTCCAGTGCATAGCCGTCATCCCACGAGGTGGTGAATAGCATTCGGAAGGGCAGAAAGGTCTTGAAGGCAGAAAGGGCAGAAAGGTTCACCAGCAGCAGCCGCTTGTGGTGAGCGCAGCCGAACCATCCAGGCTGCGGTCTCATGAGGTCGTCTCAGAGCGCCATGTAGTTTCTTCCCTGCAATTTTGCCGGGCTGAGGAGCGACTTCAGATCGAAGATCATGCCGCCCTCCTTCGTCGCTGCGACCAATTTTTCTTCGGCTTCTTTCAGGTATTCGTGGTGTGGGACGAGGAGGAGAACGGCGTCGTAGGGCCCGCTCGAGAGCGAACCCGGTGTGAAGCCCATCTTCTGTATCCGTTCGGGCGAAAAGAACGGATCACAGACTTCCACTCTGCACCCCGCGCGCATGAGGGCCGCAATCACTTCTCCGGATTTGCTGTTCCTGTTGTCGGGTACGTTCTCTTTGAACGTGAGCCCGAGCACGAGCACACGCGCATTCTTCGGAGTTGGTAATGTCCCGAGGACGAGATCGGTGACGTGCGATGCCATCGCATCGTTGATCGCGCGGCCTGCGGCGATGACCTGCGTCTCCATCCCCATCTGCCGCGCCTTCTCTACGAGGTAGTACGGGTCCACGCCGATGCAGTGGCCGCCGACGAGGCCGGGGGAGAAGGGCAGGAAATTCCACTTCGTCTTCGCTGCCGTGAGAACGTCCTTGGTCTGGATTCCCAGTTTTTGGCAGAAGAGAGCCACCTCGTTCACGAAGGCGATATTGATGTCCCGCTGTGCATTCTCGATGGCCTTCGCCATCTCGGCGACCTTGATGGAAGGGGCGCGGTGGATCCCCGCCGTGATGACAGAGCCGTAGAGGGCGCAGAGCGTATCGGTCGTCGCGTCATCCTGACCGGAGACGATCTTCTTGATTTTCGTGACCGTATGCTCCTTGTCTCCCGGGTTGATGCGCTCCGGAGAGTAGCCGAGGAAAAAATCCTTCCCGCAGGTCATGCCCGAGGTCTTCTCGAGGATGTCCCCGCAGATCTCCTCGGTCGTTCCGGGGTAGACGGTGGATTCATAGACGACGATGGCGCCCTTCTTCATGACTCTTCCCACGGTTTCGGTCCCCGCCTTCAGGATCGTGATGTCGGGCTTGTTCTGATCGTCGATGGGGGTCGGCAGCGCGACGATGAAGATATCCGCATCTTTGAGATCTTCGCTTCGATCCGTGTAGCGGATGTGCACTACTTTGAGCTGTTCGTCCGTGAGTTCGTTCGTCCAGTCGTGCCCTTCGTTCAGCGTCTTGATGCGCTCAGAGCTGATATCGAACCCGATCACCAGGTATCCCGCTTTCGCGAAGGCGTGGGCGAGGGGCATGCCGACGTAGCCGAGACCAATGATTGCGATGGTGTGCTGCATGAGGGAAAGATACAGGAGACAAAAGATACAAGGTACAAGATACAAGATACAAAACTTTTTTTGCAGTTTCTTCTTCTTCGGTCCTTGTATAGGCTTTGCGCACTGCCCTCAGATTCTTGAAGCATTACTTCTTCGGTCGCACGCGCCGGCTGCACATCCAGTTCTTCCGCTATCTCTTCGTCGGGGGTTCCGCTTCCATCGTGGATTTGGCGGTCTTCGCGCTCCTCGTGCAGCGCATGAACATGCATTACGCTTCCGCCGCAGTCATCGCGTACATGGCCGGGCTCCTCTGGAATCAATTCTTCTGTCTGCTCTGGATTTTCGAGAGCTCGCGCGGGATCCTCAGGGATTTCCTGCTCGCCTTCGTCATTGCCCTCTTCGGCCTCCTCTGGACGGAGCTTTTGCTGTGGATGTTCATCGATCATTTCGCTCTGCATGCGGTGATCGCGAAATTCGTGACGCTCTGGATTGTGCTCCTGTGGAACTTCTTCATGCGGAAGTACTTCGTTTTCCGTACCACTCGACCGACTTTCGCATCCCCTCCTCGAGAGTGACGGACGGGGCGAACCCGAGACGGAGGCGTGCTTTTGTCGTATCTGCAGTATAGATCG
>JAZDOT010000033.1:0-4811 GCA_043798355.1 Candidatus Peregrinibacteria bacterium | reverse complement strand
AGGCTCACGATCGATCCGGATCCCGCTTCCAGATCCCCCTTCTCTCCGATGAGCGACCCGGAGAGCTTCAACTCTTCATTCTTCTTCAGGAGCAGCGCCCCCTGCAGGAGAGAAAGATCGCCACGAACCGAGAGCATTCCCCGCTTCGGAAGCGCGAACTCCGTCTGCGGTTTTCCATTGAGGACAAGATTCGCGTACTCCGTGTCCATGAGCGTGCCCGTTTCCGAGAGCGTCTGGTAGATGACCGTCGATCCCTCTTCCAATGTCGGAGGAGTGACCTCGGCATTCCCCTGAAGGAAGAGCATCCCGCCCTTCCGGACGGACCAGCCGGATTTCGCGGAACGAAAATCCCACACGAACCCCGCGAGATCCAGCGTGCCGCGGGTGACCGTGACCGTCTGGGAAAGCCGCCGGAACCGGACATCGGACTGGAGAACCACGGCGCCATCGTCTTTCTCGAGAACAATGTCCATTCCGAGCGAAGTCGGCTCCTGCAGGGTCAGCGTCTGATCATGGAAACCTTCGAAGAGGAGTGTTCCCGAACCGTTATCGTAATCGGCGCTCACGGATACGTCTCCGCGTGCCTCGATGGATCCGATGACGGAGCCGTCTTCCAGTTTCAAGACGCCCTCGACGCGCAGAGACGTACCCGTTTCGAGAGACAGGGTTTCCGTATTCTGCTTCGCAACGATGAGATCGTTCACAGTCAGGACACCGTCGGCTGTGAGGGTCTTCGACCTCCCGTTCAGGAGCAAGATACCGTCTCCGTGCGTGAATGTCCCTCCTGCAAAGAGAACATTCCCTGCGAGAGCGAGAACATCCGCCGATCCCCGGAACTCGCCGCCCGAAACCGTGAGGTCGTTCTCCACCGTCAAGCGTGCCTGCTCACCATCGAACACGCCGCCCGAAACCGTGAGGAACGAGCGGAAATCGACGGTTGCCCCTCCACATGCAAAGGTTCCGCCCTTCTGAGTCACGGCGGAATTGAACTGAGCGGTTCCGTTCGCGAGACGAACAGATCCGCCGAGCATGGAAACGGGTCCGGAGACGACGAGCGATCCGCTCCCCATTTCGATCATCCCCTCTTCGAGAGTGAGATCGGAAGAAAATTCCACCCCTCCACCCGCGATGGAGAGCGTTCCCGCCTGAAGACTCACCGGCGCGTCAAATGCAGCACGGCCGGAACGGATGGCGAGCAGCGCCTTCTCTACGACAATGGGTGCCGTCGACGCAAACGTAACCTGTCCCCCGTCGAGGAGGAACGTGCCGCTGCCGAGGAGAACGGGAGCCGTGAAGAGCGTTTCCGCGGAGCCGGAGAGCGGTCCGTGGAGGGTTGAGCGCGGCGCGAGGAGATGGAGACGCGGAAGACTGCCTCCGCCCGCGAGGAAGACATCGCGCTCTTCGGTCCCGCCGATGACCAGGATGCCCGTGCCGCCCTCGAAGGCAGGCTCGTGGAGCACCTGCCCGAGAGCGGTGACTGTTCCCTCTTCCAACCCCCCGCTCGAAAGCTTCAGGAGATGGAGAACCAAGAGCGATCTGTCCGAGGGAATGACCGCTCCCGCACCGGCATCTTTCGCAATCGTGAGATCGTAGAGCATCTGCCCGGGCAGGAGTTCAACCGTATGCGACGTCCCCGTCAATTCCACGCTTCCTCCCTCATGAAGAAACTCCCCGCCGCTCTGCTTCCAGTCGCTCGCGAGGCGAAGAACATGCGGAGCGCGCATGACACCCCCCGTGATCGAGAGCATTCCGATGAAATCGTCGGTCAGAGAGAGCACCGCCTGATTCCCGATGAATTCGCCTCCGCTCAAGAGGAATGATCCTCCGACGTGCATCGATCCGTCGTGGAGCGTGCAGGTTCCATCTGACTGCTGGTAATCGCCTGAAATCGTGATGTCGCTCTTCTGGTCAAGAACACCGGAGAGTTCCAGGCCAAGAGCGGAGAGAGGCTGCCCGAGCGTCAGGGTCGCCTGCTGCGCGATCACGAGCGTTCCGCGAACGGTGAGACCTTCCTCATTCAGGGCGAAGAGTTTTTCTATATCAGGATGCAGAGATCCCCCGTTCCTCGCCGACAAAATGAGTGTCGCTTCCGTGAAGGGATTCATCTGATCCGTTGCTGCAAGAATGAGGGAACCTTTTCGGAGTGTGACATCAGCAAGCGCATTGCCCCCTGTGCGCAGAACGGTCACTGCCATGGAGTCATCCCCTTCCAAGAGGAGCGTCACGATATCATCGGGCGCGAGCTCTACCCCCTCCAGACGGAAGGTGCCGTTCGCATCTGTCTGAGAACGATAGAGCGCTGGGCCGCCATTCACGCTCACGGCGATCGATTCTCCGCCCCGCACGCTCTCCTCCCCGGCGTCGCTGATCAGCGTGCCCGTGATGGACCCTGGCGAAGACACCGGAACCTGTGCGATGAACGGAAGTCCACGCGTGAGGAGAAGGGGCGCAAGCGAGAGCGTGAGGAGGAAGCCAATCAGGAACATTCGATTTTTCATTTCAACCACAGGTGAGGGAGGAGGCAGTCAAACGAACAACCGTCGCCGCCAAGAAGATTGCCGTCATCGCAGGTCTCCGTCCCGTCTCTGATGCCATTGCCGCAGAGCGCAGTGGTACGGGGGTCGGTGCAGACGGATATCCTCTTGAAGTCTTCCTGGGTCCTGGTGCAACCGGTTTCCCGTACCTCCTCAAACGAAACGCCCTGCACGCGCACGCCATCGATGCCGATAGCGAAGGACTCCGGCAGGAGCTCTGTGAGCGGGACTCCGTCCGCATCCGTCACGAGGACGCGCAGGTGCGCCACAGTTTCCGTCCCGCTGAGATAGGCTGCTTTCCCGGCAATGACGGAGAGACGCGGAGCAATTCTGCCATCCGAAACCACGGTCGGAGCCGACGTCTCCCTCACTAATTTCGCAAAGGACGGCGATGGCAACCTGAAGAATTCCAGTCGCGCCGAGAGTGTCAGACTCGTCTCGGCAACAGATGATGCGCCGCAGAGGTTCTTCACCTGCACCTTCAGGATATGCGTACCTTCCTGCACAGAAGAGAGATCAATGTCCGCCGTGTACCCCCCTCCGCACGCCTTGCACGTGCGCGAACAGTAGGGTGTGGACACCTGCCTGCAGGAAACCCCCTCCTCATCCGCGCAATCGCTGAGCGTTCTGCATGACCGCGTCCCGTCATTCGAACAGACGCTGCCGGCGTCACAATCTTCGCCGGATTGCACGCTGCCATCTCCGCAGAATTCCATGGTGCAGAGAGAGCTGCATCCGTCCCCGCTCATCGGAATCGTCACGCCTCCACTCGCCCTGCAGAGGAGCGCACCTCCAAATCCTTTCCACCACGATCCCTGGTACTTGCCTCCGAAGCACACGCCACCGTAGTCACACTCTTCATTGGCGTCCTTCCTTCCATTCCCGCAGAAAATCTTTTCCAGAGGGGCCGCCAACGGGATAGGCTCCCCGCCCGAGAACAGGGGGCAGAGGGGAACCGTCAGGATGCGGCACCCTCCGCGCTCATCGTCCGGCGAAGTGCACGCCGTATCTCCCGCCGTCTTAGAGCAGAACGGAACTTCGGTGAAGCCTCCGCCGGTTCTCCGCTTCGGCTCACACTCTTCGCCGATCTTGTAGGAGACGATGCCGTCGCCGCAGGAGAGCTTCTTACACGTTTCCGAACAGGCGGTGAGTTCGTTGAGATTCCCATTGTCGCATTCCTCCCCTGTTTCGAGGATGCCGTTCCCGCACTCGGACAGGTCCTCGACGGGATTCTCCTCATCATCTGGTAATGCCCCGCCGGTCTGTCCTTCGGTCCCCGTCGTCACGGTGGACTGGCAGGAGGCGTCGCACACGGAGGTGGAGGGAGGCTCGCACTCCTCGGTTCCCGCAACGATGGAGTCTCCGCAGGAAGTTCTGCACACACTGGGGGTCCCTGCGCATGTCCAGCCGCTCTCGATCGCGCAGGCGCCGCTGCACCCGTCCTCACTCACGAATCCCCCGTCGTCGCACGTCTCGCTTCCGGCGATGATCCCATCCCCGCATCCCGTGGTGCACACGCTCGGTTCACCGATACACGACCATCCGTTCTCGATCGCGCAGAGCAGGGAGCAACCATCCCCGGAGGTCACATCTCCATCGTCACACCCCTCGTTACTGGCCACGAGCGAGTCTCCACAGGTGGACGTGCAGGTACTCGGCTCACCGATGCAGGAGAATCCATGCTCGGCTGTGCACAGTGCGGAACAGCCATCACCGGGCAGGACGTTGCCATCGTCACACTCTTCCGCACCCGTAACGAAGCCGCTGCCGCAGGTGTCCATGGTCACTGCCGGGTATTGCGTGTAGGTATTGAGAGCGCTGCCGGCGGTCGTGTCGTAGAGACGGAGGCAGTAGGTTGTGCCGGCTGCGGCTCCGGTCCCGGGGGCAATCGAGTATTCGATTTCGGTGTAGTCATCCGGATCGAGCGGGCCGATGGCTCCGGTGGTGATGGCGGTATCGCGCCCTTCGCCGGCGGTGAAAGAGTAGCTTTCGCCGTTCGTGAGGAGCGCGGTCGTCGCCTGGCCGTCGGGATTGACAGCGGTCGTTGCCGCCATGGCAAACTTCGTATCGCCTGTGTCACTCCAGCTCCCGATTGCGGCACAGGTCGTTGCTTTCGTTCCATACTGGATCTTGTACGTGCGCGCGGCGGATTCCTGCGCGAAGCCCGTGTTGGCCGCAGAGATGCGGATGCGGTAGGTCGCGCCCTGCGCGGCATTGGTGATAACCGTATCTTCGGCCGCCAGCCAGCCTCCATTCGCATTCAGGGCAGCCGTATCG
>JAZDOT010000026.1:0-3272 GCA_043798355.1 Candidatus Peregrinibacteria bacterium | reverse complement strand
CGCTCGCCGCAGGCACCGTACTGTTGGTAATACGCCATCTCCGCATCGATGACCGGTTGGGGCCGCAGCGTCTGGCAGGCCGAATCGAGGTAGCAGGCGGAAGGGTCCAGATAGGCGAAATCGGGGAGGAGACCGCCCCCGTCATTCACTGCTTTTTTCCCGTCGGTTTTCCGGAAGAGAGCCATAAAAGTAGTGGAATGATACCCGAAAAAGGGGGATGGGGCGAAGTTCTTTTTTGTGTGTTTCTGTTTTTCCCTCTCCCCCTGCCCCCTCCCCGACCTCATCCCCAACCCTTCTCCTGTGTGCAGGAGAAGGGAGATGTTTTGTATGTTGTGTGTTTTCTCCCGAAGAAACACAACAGAAACACATACAACTCCCCTCTCCACGGGAGTGGAGAGGGGCCGGGGGTGAGGTAGGAAATGCGGTCTTTCTCAGAAGACGACATCATTCAGGAAGTGATCAAAGCGAAGTGTTGGCGGAGAATGATGTATCCCTGTAATGTGCGGCCGTTTCCCCAATCATCCCATGCGTCGCCTCTCCTCATCCGTCATCACGACACTTCTTGCCGTATCGTTCGCTCTACCTGCGCTGGCTGTCGACAACCGCGTCGGCTCGAGTGCGTGTCCCACCGGACTCACGGCCCGCGAGTGTGCGCGCGTCCAGAGTCAGGGGCAGAACATCAAGACACAGTGCATGACGCTCCGCGGGGCGGCGCGGTCACAGTGCGTGCTCAACGTGAATCCCGGTCAGGGTGATGTGCGCAGTTCCGTACGGTTGCAACTCAATCGGCAGTGCAACAACCTGTCGGACAAGGCGGAGCAGAAGAAGTGCGTGCGCGAGCGCGCGAAGCCAGTACAGTCTGCCGCGCAGACGGTCGGCCGCCGGGCCATCCGCAGGGCTCCTGATGCGCGGCAGGCGCAGGTGGAGCTGTGCAAGCAGAGTGCGACGGCTGCGGAGAGGATCGCGTGTATCAGGGGGCTGAAATAGGGTTAGGGTTAGGGCTGGGAGCGGCAACAGGGAAACGAGTATGCAGTTCGCTAAGTCCTTGACAGGTATCAGAAGGAGTAGAAAATGAGCTACTATTTTTTACTGAACAAGTGTTATGGCACCCTCTCCCGATGAAGATCGTACTCCAGATGGAGCTCTTGAACCGGCACACGAAAACCAGCTGGAGAAGTTAACGAGATTGGTAGAAGAACTGGAGAGGGTTGCGGCTCTTGCACATCGGGCGAAGGTGGGGTTCATGCTGGGCGTGATGGACGAGAGTGATACGGAAGCGGATATGCCACGCGGTGTTTCCCTGGAGCCGGGGGATGTGTCACAGCAGGTTGGTACAGTTTCTCCACGGCAGCGGGCGGCCATTATTCAATCCCCTGGGAGCATGGATCACGCTCAGCCTTTGGCGTCTGATGTCAGTATTTGTGTGCTCGATACGCCACTGCTAGATCCAGAGCGGGGGGTGGGCCGGAGGTCACCGGGGATCGGCACGATACAGTCCGTAGGGCAGTGGGAGCATCTGCCTCGTGTTGCCATTCATATGACAGATCGCACTGCTCCGATCAGGGTTGCGGCCTATGGCAAGCAAGGAGCCCTTCTGGATCAATTCGCTGTGACCGATGAATCCACGGCCGCTGTTTGCGTCCTACAACTGGAGCAGGCCATTACAGTGCTGCGGGCGCAGATACGGCTGGAGGCAGAAAGGCGAGGAGTCGCTGCCGAAGGGCTGACAGCAGACCTGCGTGCGGTTGCCCTTGCGAAATTGCAGGCGAGTCTGCAGGTCACGTCCCCATCTTCGCAAGGAGAACGAATAGCGCCGTGAATGTCGCTGTCATGAGGATGGGGGCGATCAGGGAAAACCAATTGATGCGCCGTGGCCTAAAGAAGCGGATGAGGAGCGAATTCGTGACGACGGAGACGGAGGAGATCGCCATGGCGAGACCGGCAAGCTCCGGGCGGAGTACGAGACCGAAAGAAGCGAATGCGCGTGCGGCAATGGGGATTCCCAGAATGTTGTAGAACAGCGCAAAGAACATGTTCTGGTGGATCTTCTTCATGGTTTCGCTCGCGAGCTCGAACGCGGTCACGACATCGAGGAGGGTTTCGCGGATGAGGACGATGCCTCCGGTTTCCATGGCCACGTCTGTCCCCGATCCCATCGCGATCCCGAGGTCGGCCTGTGCGAGGGCGGGGGCATCATTGATGCCGTCGCCGACCATGGCGACGCGCTTCCCTGCGGCTTGCAGCTTCTTCACTTCATGCGCTTTGTCCTGCGGGAGGACTTCGGCGAGTACCGTCTCAATGCCGATCGTGCGCGCGATCGCCTCCGCCGTGCGGCGGTTATCACCCGAAATCATCACGACCTGCATGCCGCGTTCTCTGAGGAGTGTTACTGCTTCCCGGGCGGTTTCCTTGGCGGTATCGGCGACGGCGATGCATCCGAGAACTCCTTTCTTCGTTGCGAGGATCATCACGGTCTTCCCCTCCTGCTCCAGCAGTTCTATGGAATCGTCGTATGGGTGGAAGGCGACGTGTGCGTTGTCCGTCATGAGCGCGCGATTGCCGAGGAAGTACGTCTCGCCGGCGATTTCCGCCTCGATGCCGCGTCCGGGAATGGCGCGGAAATGCGAAACGTCTTTGAGGGGAATGTTCTTCTTTCCGGCGGATTGTGTGATCGCTTCCGCGAGCGGGTGCTCGGATGCGCGCTCCAGACTGGCGCATAGGCCGAGGATTTCGTCCTCGCGGAGGGGTCCGACAGGGACGATGTCTGTCACTTCTGGTGTGCCTTTTGTGAGTGTTCCGGTCTTATCGAAGATGACCGCCTTGACGCGACTGGCCGCCTCCAGAGGCTCGCCGCCCTTGATGAGGATGCCGCGCTCGGCCCCTTTGCCCGTTCCCACCATAATGGCGGTCGGGGTGGCAAGCCCGAGTGCGCACGGGCAGGCGATGACGAGGACGGCCGTTGCCGTCATGAGGGCGAACGAGAATGGTGCACCGAAGACGAAGAACCAGAGTGCGAAGGCGATGACGGCCGAACAGATGACGGCGGGAACGAACCACGCAGAGACGCGGTCTGCGAAGTCCTGAATGGGCGCCTTGGATCCCTGTGCTTCCTCGATCAGGCGGACGATGCGTGCGAGGGTGGAGGAGGAGCCGATGCCTTGTGCCAGGAATTCAAAACTGCCGGTCTTGTTCAGTGTGGCTCCGGTCACCGTATCGCCTGTACCTTTCTCCACGGGGATGCTCTCGCCGGTGAGCAGAGACTCATCCACGGA
>JAZDOT010000018.1:0-2164 GCA_043798355.1 Candidatus Peregrinibacteria bacterium | reverse complement strand
CTCATCCGTCACCTCGACTTCACGATGCTCGGCGGAGGGACGGTCGAAGACGTCGAGCGGGACACGTTCCGTCTGATTTCTGATGAACATGAGCTCAATGCCGTTCTCGAAACGGGGCTCCAGAACTGGGCGGGGATCATCGGACTGAAGGCGGCCGTCGAATGGCTGAACAGGATCAAGCCAGGCGGACTCTCCCGCCATGCGTTTGAAGCGAATCTCTCGGAGCAATTGTTCACGGGGCTCCGGAGCATGCCGAAGGTCACCCTCATCAATCATGTTGCCAGTCCCACCGTGAGCTTCTTCGCGGACGGCATCGACGCGCACCGCCTCGCCCTCTACCTCGGCGAGCAGAACATCATGTGCCGCAGCGGCTCGTTCTGCTGCCACTACTACCTCATCCACCTGAAGAAGTACCCGCCGCTCCTCCGGGTCGCCCTCGGCCTGCATAATACATCTATGGATATTGATCGGTTTTTGACGGTTCTGGGAACGATTCTGAAGACATTCTGACGCTGACGGAATTCTCGAGACGAACCACCGGTTCGTCTCTACAACTACCGGTTTACCTGCACATCCTTTCCTTCGTTGCCCTCTTTCCCCTCTTTGCCCTTCATACGTCATGTTCTGCATCGCCGCCTTCATCATCTTCGCGGTCCTCGGCATCTTCTCGGCTGCCTTTCGTCCGCTCGCCGCCAAAGCGTGGCACTGCACCATCCGCCGCGTGACCTTCCGCCCATGTGACATCGACTTCAGCGAAGAAGTGAAGGGACGCCTGATCGGGAAGATCATCCTCACGCACCCACGCCTGGCCCGCTTCCTCGAGCACTGGATCGACTGGCTGGCTTTCGCCTTCGTCGTCCTGAGCATCTGGAGCCTCGTCTACGTGTTCAACGCGGGGCTGAATATTTGGGTTTACGACACGTGCCGTCCGGCGAACGTGGAGTCCTGCTCGCTCACCGGCGAAGCCTGCGGCGTGAACCGCTATAGCGTGTCTCTGATCGATGCCATCCGGGAACATCGTATGAACGAGTGGATGGCGGGGCCGTTCGTCCGGTTCATCGAAGCTGTTTCGCGCATTCCCGACCGTCTGCGATACTGGGAAGCGCGCGACTTCCTCAGCCCTTCTGCGACATTCTACCGTCCGAAGGAGGATTCGAAGCCCTATGCACTGGAGGTTCTGGACCCCGGCTGCACCTTCTGCAGAAAGCTCCTCGGCAACGTCCTCGAAGCCGGATTTGAAGAACGCTACAACTTCAGTTACCTCCTCTACCCCATTCCAGATGCAAAGAAGGCCTCCGGTTACAAATTCTCGAAATCCCTCCTTCTCGCTTCCTACGCGGAGGCAGCGAAGATGGTTCCCCTCACCACATCTTCTGCGACTGATCCTCCACCGGACTGGCAGCTTCTGAAAAAGATCTTCACCGAGATAGACCCCGACGGCATCGCCTTGCAGATGAAGTTCAATCTCACGTTCACCACGGAGGAAGCAGAGGCACGCCTCAAAAAGATGCTTGCAGAGATCGGCTACGGTGCGGAGGCGATCCGACACATCGCAATCCTCGCGCATGGCGAAGACACAGCGCACTCCCTCCTCGAGCAGAAAGTCATCGTGGAGGACCGGCTCCGGACGGTCAAAATACCGACCTTCCTCTTCGGTGGAAGGCGGTACGACCATGTGGTGGATGTCAAAACGCTGCAGTAGAGAGGACGAAAAATTCACCGGAGAACGATTGACTGCTGAGAGTTCTCTGGTATTTTGCATTCCACTTTTTTTCCTCACTACACTATGGGTCTGAGAAAAGCAGAACTAAAGGCGTACCAAGAGAAATTAGTGCTCTTGCAAAGGAGTCTTGTAGGGGATACAAGCAGTGGAATAGCTACAGCCGAGGAGCTCTTTGATGATGCGGAAACTGCCGCGAGAACAGCGCAGGCGACATTACTCGAGATCAATGGCCATCAGGTAGACACTCTCGCTCTCATCGATGCCGCGCTCGAGCGTATCGAAGAGGGAGAGTTTGGAAACTGCATTGAGTGCGAAGCGAGAATCCCGAAAACAAGACTCAATGCCATCCCCTATACGCCGCACTGCATGAAGTGCGCCGGAAGAGTGCAAGAGGGACGTCCGGATTAAAAACGCTCACTTAAAAAAAGCAATGAGATATTC
>JAZDOT010000006.1:0-3943 GCA_043798355.1 Candidatus Peregrinibacteria bacterium | reverse complement strand
TTGGTGGCCTTGAGGAGCACATCGCAATTGAGCTCCAGCGCACGGAGCGCGGCGGCGGAGTCGGTCGTGAAGTAGGGATTGCCGGTGCCTCCCGCGCAGATGACGATCCTCCCCTTTTCGAGATGCCGGAGCGCCCGTCGCCGGATGAAGGGCTCCGCAAGCTGCGGAACATCGATGGCGGAGAGCACGCGCGTCTGCGCCCCGAGGGATTCCAACGAGGACTGCAGGGCGACGCTGTTCATGAGGGTCGCCAGCATGCCCATCGCATCGCTCGCCGTGCGTTCGATGCCGCTCTCCTTCGTATCCCTAAACCGCCAGATATTCCCTCCCCCGACGACAACGATCACCTCGAAACCGGTCTTCGCGACATCACGGATGCTGCGCGCGACTTCGAGGAGGACGCGGTGATCCAGGCCGTAGCCCTTCTCTTTCGCGAGGGCTTCGCCGGAGATCTTCAACATGACGCGATGATAGTGTGCGGATGGTTTGCTGGCGGGAGGATTCTTCATCGGCGGAAAGTATAGCGGTTCACCATACAGGGAAGAAAGGGATTCATGGCTTATGGATTATTCCGTTGACGATGGTCAATCATCCCGGCGTAGCCCAAAGGCGAAGCCGGATGGTACCCCATCCTGCGCCTTCTGCGAACGGACTGGTTCGCCTCTATGCGCGATCTTGCACCCGCGCTAGACTCCCTGATCAGACCACTTATGCTCACCCATGCCCACTGAACGGATCGCCATCCTCGTAGACGGCAGCAACCTCTACCACTACCTGCGCGAGTTGAAACTGACGGGACTCACCGAGTTCGATTACAAGGCGTTCGCGCAGTTCCTCGCCCGTGGGCGCACCGTCCTCTCCGCGACGTACTACATCGGCAAGGTACGCTCGCATGGGGATGCGAAGGGCGAAGAGCTTCGCCGTTGGCAGCAACGCCTCGTTGCCCATCTCCAAAACTCAGGATGGCATGTCGAATACGGTCACATGCTGGAACACAACGGCATCTTCCAAGAGAAGGGCGTAGATGTTCACATCGCTGTTGATCTGGTGAAAGGAGCATACGAAGACCGCTACGACACGGCGGTGCTCGTCAGTTCCGATACCGACCTCATCCCCGCCGTTCACGCGGTGAGGGGCAAGAAGAAGCAGGTCGAGTACATCGGCTTCGCGCATCGTCCCTCGTTCGGATTGATGAAGAACGTTGACCTCACGACGACCCTGCGACGTGACGACCTCGTGGGCTTCCTCAAGCATTCCTAATCTAAAGAACCCGCCGCCCCGCAGACGCGGGGGGGACGGGTGGGTTTAACACACATAATATACCGTGCTTTACTCTGCCGATCAAGCAAAAACGGTTAGGGGTCTTCGACTCGGCGCCTTGCGCCTTGCTTAGACTCATTCGACTCGCTTCACAAAAGAATGGCCCGAACCCCGAACGGCAGTGAGGGATGAGGACCATGAGCGAGCCCCGCAGCGCGGGGCGAGTCGAATGGTACCCCGGGCAGGAGTTGAACCTGCGACCTAGAGCTTAGAAGGCTCCCGCTCTATCCACCTGAGCTACCGGGGCAGGGAATGATCCACAGAGTACACGTCTTCCTCCCGAGTATCGATGAATTCCGCATACATCTGGAATGGAGATTGCCGCGACCAACCCCGCAGCGCCTGCGCGTGCGGGGCCGCTCTATCCACCTGAGCTACGGGGGCACGATAGCGTGAGAGAAAAGATCGGGGACACTGATACATAGTGTACAGGAAACTCAGCTGCTCTGCTCTGTTCAACGATGTACCTTTTTCGCGTGATGCATGGCAACGCCGGGACGATGCTCTTGTCCTGAAGAGACGGAAAATGCCTTGTACCAAAACCACAATGTGAAACAATGCGCTTGTGCCAGAATCTCCGCGATCAAACACGAACTCCTCCACGCCAGAGTTCGAACACGGCGTGAAATACTTCTGCACCGTCATCGCTGCGAATGAACGGGAGGTCGACTGTTGGGTATCGATGCCAGAAAATCATGTCACCAGAACGACTATTCTGCGCGACGCTTTCGGCACGTGCGATGTTCTGCCCTGTCAAGGTTTTATGGGTACATATTTTGGGCACAGTTTTACAAGTATGGTTCCGCATATTGGTGAAACCGCTCCGGAAGGAGAGCCAGCGGATTTATCCGTGGAAGTCGCCGAACTGCAAGATAGAGCGCTCAGAATGATCGATAGAGATGCAGTCTCTCCGCCTCTATGAATGCAACCGGTTCCTCCGTCGTACCACAACGATCCCGACGGCCATGATACTGAGCACAAGAACGGGAATGAGCTCTGACGCGTGACGCACGCCGTTCGACTCCAAGACATGTGGCAGTATGGAAGCCAACAGGGACGGCTCAAACCGTGAAGACATCGACACGATTTTCCCACGCGTATCTTTGAGCTGAACGAGAACGGTGAAGACGTACGGCGGATTGATCGGCCGTGCAAGAGCCAATTCAACCTTCTGGTCAGAGAGGACAGTGACAGCAGTGACGGGAATGCTGTTCGGATCCCGGACCGTGTAGCCTTCCCTGTCCGTCACTGCAAATCCGGCGAGTGAATGGGCGAAGGAGAGACGCAGAACAGAGGGCGAGATCATGGAGACGAGGAACGGTCCCGGCGAAACACGCTGGACGTCCTCCTGCGGCTGAATGATTGAGAGCGACGGTATGGTCGCTACCTGCCCCGGGAGAGAGGATGGAGAAGATGAAGAGGAGAAAGAGGGGGAAGAAGATGAAGATGACCGTTCAGACACTACTTGAGACGGTGCAGCGGGAATCGGTGATGTACTTGAAAGTGCTGAGGGTCGCCCCACCACCGACGGCGTCGCCGCCTGCGTGGGTGCCGAAGCAGGTCCCGAAACCGAACTGGACGATGCCTTCACAGCCGTTGGCTTCGCAGACGGAGCAGATGAAATTGGGCTCTGTTCTCTCACGATCGGTGGCAGAGTAATTTGCTGCGGTCCTCTCCTCGAAGAGGAAGAGGATGACCGTACGACCTTGCCCGCCCAGAGACAGAGGGAACCGCACAGTCGAGGTTGGGAACGCATTCCCTGATTATCCGTCATCGCGTTGGGGGGTTCGCACTCCTCCTCCATGTCCCACAGGAATCCGTCACCGCACGACGCCTTCCTGCAGTCGTTCAGGCAGGCATCCGTCATGCTTCGGTTCCCGTCATCACATGCCTCATCGGTTTCGACTATGCCGTTGCCACAGATGGAGAATGGAAATGGAGAAGAGGAAGATGATGGAGAAGAAAACGAGGAAAGCGAAGAAATCGAAGAAAGCCCCACCTGCGCCGAGGCTTCGGCGGGCAGGGAGGATTGCGATGAAGAGAGAGGAGAAGTAATGACCAACGGTTCGGGCTCCGTCCCGGGTGCTGGGCGCGGGATCTGCAGCTGGGAGCGTAATTCTCCATCCGGAAATGCAGAGGAACGAAGGAGAACGTACAACCGTCCTGCACGCAGGAGATCCCTGTCAGCTGACGAGAGTTCCGGCGTTTTTCCGCCGGTCACGGACAAATCCAACAGTTTTGGCCCATTGGTACCTTCATCTCCGCTCTGAATGGAGAGGGCATCACCGGAAGCCGTCCCACGGATGGAGCCGTAGGAGAGGGACCGGTCAGCGTTGAGACGGAAGAGAATCTGCACAGTCCGATCTGAAGATACGGGAGGAACGACAAGCTCTCCACGGAGGAGAGCCGTCTGATTCACTTCGTCACTGCACTCTTCCTCGCTGTACTTCTCTCTGCCGCAGAGCGGCTGGCACGTACTCGGTTCATTCGTACAGACGTAGCCCTCCTCGAAGGAACAGGAGGCGGAGCACCCGTCACCGGACACGTCATTGCCGTCATCGCAGGTTTCCGATCGCATGATCACTCCGTCGCCGCACTTCACCTGACAGATACTCGGAGAGCC
>JAZDOT010000037.1:0-5128 GCA_043798355.1 Candidatus Peregrinibacteria bacterium | reverse complement strand
GCCGGTTGTACTTGACCAGCGTCTAAAGTACCACTCATATAGTAATAATGCCACTGATATGAGATGTTGTCAAATATGTAAAGTATTTTGTAATTGCACTTACTTCCAAGAAATGTTATAATATCTATACAAACATCCATCTCTCCCTGATGAGCAAAAACCCATGATATGGGGTATTTGCCACTCATGGTCAATCGTCCAGCGTTTACGGGATCATCTTTTCTTGCTTTATGATACCAAACTGCGATAAAAACGTTATCAATCCTTCCTACAGATAAGCATCACAGAATGCCGCGCTTGCCCTTCCGTAGCTTCAAAGCGAAGGAGGGAAGCGTTTACACAAGCGCGAAAAAATAACTTCCCTGCATGGGGCGGTCATAACCTTTAAAACGCGAAGTGGTATGAGTACTCAACACAACAGTAGTGACCCGAGTAATACAATAAAGAAGAAGGCGCAAATCGTGCGGCTCGGGGAGCATGCGCCACCGACGGAGGAGGGCGTAAAAATGAGCGCATCGCGTTCGTTCTGCCGACTGCAATCACTGCCTACCCCGAAGACCTGCGGCTCGTGACGTACCGCGACGAGGAGCACGATATCGTCTACGAATTCCTCACGAACAACTTCGAGTTTTCGGCGAAGACAGTCGCGGACATCTTGTCTTGTCCGTATGTTCGCTCACGGAGTAATTATAGCATATAATAACATTGTTGAACTGCTTCACTCTGATGTTTCAACTGACTCTACGTAGCGTCTGATGATGATTTCCGTGTTGGATTCGACGGGAAGCTTCAGCGCCTCTTCCGAGGTTACCCAGACAAAATTCGTTCCCTCCTCGTTGAGCTGCACCTTGGTTGTCTGCGTCTTGCATGTGTAATCGAAGAAGAGGAAGTGTTTTCGTTCCTCGAAACCCGGCCCGTAAATGAACTCCAGGAATGCGAGAAATTTGATGTCAAAAATATCCAAGTTCGTTTCCTCTTTTACTTCTCGTCTGAGAGCATCTTCGAGCGTCTCTCCGAGTTCCACATGGCCGCCCGGAATGACGTACTTTCCTTTCCACTTTGGCGAGGCCATCAAAAATATTTTCCCCTCGGGATTCACGATGAGAGCACCTACGGTGGGTTCCGGGTAGTGTTGTGGCATCAACAGAGAGTATGGCCGTACCCCAGCTAGGGAAGCAAATTCCATGCTTTGTATTAAATTTAATCATGGAATTTTGTATTGTCAATGACCTGCGACTTTGATACATTTTGGTTGTGAATGAGCAACGATCAACCCCAGAGGCCAAAGACAAAGATATGCTTGAGCATCGCATCGAAACACTTGATGAGGTAGTGCACAATTTGCAACGAACAATCGGAGAGCTGCGTAGTCGGCTTCGGGAGCAAATCGGCGATCCCGATAACAACGTGTCTTCGGGGGGCAGCTCGTCCGCACGGGATTCTCATGCGAAGGAGCGAGAGATCCTGCAAGATCCGATCCAGAGAGAAATGCAATTGGTGTACGAGCAAGGTACATCACGCTATTCCAAGCTCGTTCTCCCTGCCCCACTTTCGGTCTGCTACTCCATCATCGATCGTTGCGACAGGCGCTGTCCGCACTGCATGTCTGCGAGTTCTCTGCAGTCAGATTCCGGGCTTTCAACGGAGAAGGTTCAGGGTCTCTTTGAGATGCTGAAGGATGCCGGAGTGCTCCGCGTTGATATCGTCGGGGGAGAGCCATTTCTCCGAGACGATCTTCTTCACTTGCTGCGATACGCAATCCAATTGGGATTGGAGGTCACGGTCACCACGCACGGAGGATTACTCACTGAATCCCACGCGAAGGCGCTCGCTGCCTTGGGCATGCTCGTGCAAGTCAGCCTCGACGGGCCGCGCACGGTTAACGACCGCTTGCGCGGAGAGGGCAGCTACGAGGCTGCCGTGCGTGCAATGCGGCTATTGATCGGCAATGCGGTTCCCGTGCGTATCAGTTGCACGATTCAGAGAGAAAATGTCGATGCAATTGAGGACGTTCTGAGGCTTGCGAAAGAACTGGGGGTTTGCGGAGTGTACGTGAATCCTGTCTGCGCTCAAGGGCGAGCCGATCACCTGAGAGAACAGGTTTGCCTCACTCCTGAACAGGGAGAAGCCCTTTCACAGCAGGTCGCCGAGTTGGCGAGGCAAGATCCAGATAATGCGAAACTGCTGGAAATGAAAAAAGCGGGACGGGCGGCAGTGTTCATCGGCGCGAACGGAGATTATGTCTCGCAGGGCTGGGCGGAGGAAGACTGCGTTCATCTTGGAAATGTCTTTGCCAACAGCATCCGTGAGCTGTGGAAGCAGACCAGAATCGATCATGCCGTTCATCTCCTGCAATACCTACAACATCCGTTGATGTATCGACCGTGATGTAATTAAATAAAGCTCAGGATCTATACCCGTTTCAGTTACTGATCCCATAGAAAAGCTTTGAATTCTGAGCCTTGAGTCTTGAGTGCTCACGCATCCACGAAGGCTCATAGCTCAAGACTCACCGCTTGATCATAGGCAGGAAGATGCCCGCCGCTCCGTGACATTGCGCTTCTTTTCTACCTCACACCAATGAAAAAAACTGTGATACGCTCTTCCCCAAGCGATCAACGAAAATTATCACAACCATCGGATCCGGCCTGCAGCAGCCCGGCAATGCCCCGTATGTAAAACTCATCCGATCCCCAGCATCGCATGCGTACCGGTGCGCAGGAGCTCGATATCTCCGATCCCCCGAGGGGGGAGGCTGAGGAAAACGAATGAGCGGTGAAGCGCGTCAGACGGGGAGACCGTGTTTTTTTACTTCCCGTACGAGAGTGCTGTACTTGTCTTCCAGATCTTCCGTGTGGAAATACACCACTGCAATATTCTGCAGATCTTCCCCCTGTTCTATACGGCACAGAGCATGCAGTTCCTCCATGCGGGAATTGCCGAACGGGCGGTGGACGACGGCGATATCAATGTCGCTTCGCGGATGCGCGACCCCCTTCGCCACGGAGCCGAAGAGCAGGACTTGCGTGACGGGGAATCCGTTTTGTTCGAGCAGCACTTTGAGCGTGCGTGCCTTCCGCATTCCCTGGGCCATCGTTGGCGCGAAACGTCTCATGATTCGAGAATGGATTGCAGGAGCTCTTCCGCACGCGAAACCCAATATTCCGCATTTTTGGCTGTCGCTTGTTCTTCCGACCATTGATGATCCGCATACCTTGCTCGGACGGCAAGCCGACTCATTTCGCGGAGCAGCGATATCTGTTCACCGGAAAGATTAAGAGGGATGTGCGATGCAAGTGCGTGTAACTCGTGTGTGAAAGGTGCGGCGTCGTCGTGTTTCTCGATGAAACGTGCTTTGAGTGCCTTCTCAACGGCAAGATGCGCTGCGAAGAGTGCGTGTTCAAACTTCTGCGCTTCGAGGCACATGCGCGCCACCTCCATGGAATCCCGAGATCCTTTGCGCCAGTGAGCGACGATTTGCTGTTGGGTCATGCGTACAGCATAGCATAGTATACATCCTGCGCATCTCATCCGATCCCCAGCATCGCATGCGTTCCGGTGCGGATCAGCAAAATCGTGTCACTGTCCTTCCGGAATTGGACCACCCAGTTCTGACGGATGTGCGCATCCCAGACACCTGCCATTTGCCCCTTCATTTCATGTGCCTCATAGGCTCTGGGCAGAGGCCAGTTCTTGCAACTTCGCATAAACTCATCGAGGAGTCTCATGTTCCATCCCGATTCCTCAATCCTCTGCCGATCCTTCATGAACTGTCTGTGGAAAAATACGTTCACAACGAACGGCAGTAACGAACAGCCTCATCAGGTGTCATCGGCCCCGTCATATTCTTCGTATCCTTGCTCAGAGCCAGCAATTCTGCCTCCGCCTCCGGCGTCATGTTGTTCTCGGTCAACCATCGAGTGGGCATCGTCCCCGTGTTCGTCATCTGCACGAAGAATATGCGCACGGCAGTCGGAAGATCGATGCCGTTGCGCTCTGCGATCTTCTGCGCTTTCTTCTTGAGCGCAAGCGGCAGGCGGACGTGGAAGGTGGTGGATGCAGCCATAGGGAAGGGGTGATGAATAACGATACAATTGTATCACTTTGTGATACAGATGTGCAAGCCGATCGCGAAAATGATGGCTTATCGGATTGAACTGCTCCCATTACGCTGTGTACGTTTGGACTTGCCCGCTCACAATATCCGCATGGAGGAGATCGAGATACAGGTGAAGACGCTTGCGGAATGCGGGATTCTTGATGGTGGAATCTCGCCACGCTTGAATTCTTTTCTCCGAATACTGTGCGCGATCACGACGGTCATGCATGGATTCTATCATGCCACTCACGTGCGATTGCATCCATTTTTGCCTGCGTCTTCCCGTCGACAGGGAGGCCTTCCACCGAAACCTCCCGCCGTGTACGAGTACCGATGCTGATGTTCCCCTGAGCGTAGTCTGTGAGCAAAACACGAACCACCATAGCGAGAGGCATCCGCTCAGCTTGTGCTCGCTTGGCCGCACGATCGCGAGTTACTTTGTCTATGGAGATGGAGGTGTACATACATGTAGTGAAAAGCTATAGCTATTCTATAGGAAATAAGTGTGACTTTCAAGAGGAACCTCTGAAGAAAGCTCATACCAATTTGCAATAAAAATTGCTACAAATGGTTCGATGACACTCACCACGAGTAGCAGCGTAGCGTTTAGCTCCATGAAGAGAAAAACATCGCACAGGCGCGCGAGAATTCATAACATTTTAAACGCGAAGCCGTATGACTGTGACGGTCGTGAGGATCGGGCACAGGAAGGATGTTTATAGATGAGCAGAGAGTGGCGATTCCCCGTTATTCGTGCTATAATTGCATCTATGGTTTTCCGTTCCATCAATGAGAAAAAACCGTGATACGCTCTTCTCCATGCGATCAACAAAAATCATCGCGACCATCGGTCCGGCCTGCAGCAGCCCGGCAATGCTGAGGAGCCTTGCGGAGGCCGGCATGAACCTCGCCCGCATCAACCTCTCGCACGGGAAGAATCCCGACCGCATCCCGGTCATCGAGGCCATCCGGGAGCTCCGGAAGGAGGGGTTTCCGATCGGGATTATGTTCGACACGAAAGGCGCGGAG
>JAZDOT010000039.1:0-14412 GCA_043798355.1 Candidatus Peregrinibacteria bacterium | reverse complement strand
TTCCGTGAAGCTCCTCAATCCCGAAACGGTGGAACTCACGCTGAGCAACTCTCTGACTGCCAGCCATGAGTACACGCTCACGGTCTCCGGTCTGGAGGCGGTGGACGGAACCACGATCAACGATGCCATGACCTTCCTCGGCTACACAACGCTCGTGATGGGCGATGGCGTCCTCGAGGCGTCTCTCTCCTCCTCCAATCCGGTGGGGGACACGGTGCCGAAGGGCGCAGTGGGTGTCGTGATGCTCTCCATGGATCTTACGGCTTCTTGTGATGACTCCGTCACCATCGAGAACCTGACGGTCCTCCATGAGGGCTTCGGTGCAGAAACCGATATCGACGGTGTCTACGGCGCCATCAACGGCGCACGCGTGACCCGCAAGCGCACGCTGGACGCGCAGGACCAGACCGCCGATCTGCGGTTCTCGTCCCCGCTCGTCATGGACCCGTGCGAGACCGTGACGCTCGACATCGTCGCGGATTTCTCCTCCACGTCCACGACGGCCGCGGAGCACAATCTGGTTGTCGAACTGCCCTCTGACATCTTCGGCAATGCCAAGGAGGTCAAGGGGAACTTCCCGGTGCGCGGCAACACGTTCCGCCTCGCTGCGGTGACCAGCGGTTCCGTCACAGTGACGTACCGCACGGTGTCGCCGGATCAGATCCAGGTGGGCGATCAGGGTGTTGTCATCGGCAAGTGGGAACTCTCCATCAACTCCACGGAGGATCAGACCTTCTACTCCATGACACTGGAGCAGAACAGCTCCGTCTCCGACGGTGACTTCACGAACATCGCGATCCGCCGCACGGACGGCACGGTGCTCACGAACACCGTCACCCAGACGGTCGGCGACTTCATCACGCTCGTCTTCGATCCGCCCTTCACCGTCCTCGAAGGTGACAAGGTCACCGTCGAGGTCATGGCTGACATCGTGGGCGGCGCGGGAGACAGCATCATCATGCACTTCGAAGAGAGCTCGGACCTGTTCGCCGTCGGTTCCCTCTATGGGTACGGCGTGAACGGCCAGCTCTACGGTTCGCAGGTTTCGCTTCCCACGGAGGATGGCGATCTGCCGGACACCGTGACGATCGACGCCGGAGAATTCACGATCGGCGTCAACGGACCGTCCCAGCAGAGCTTTACCAGAGATGCGAATGACGCGGTGCTCGCCAATGTCGAGTTCAAGACAGGCGGCGAAGACATCGACGTCAAGAATCTCTACGTCGCCATTCTTGGGCAGAGCTCCACGGGGAGCTACATCGATGGTGGCGCTGCGACAGCCAATACGATTGGCGAGATGCTCGAGGGCTTCGAGCTTCGCAATACAACGACCGGTCGCACGGTTTCGGGCGTCCGTCTCACAACCGGAGATTATGCTTCCGGCCGCAGCGCAGCTTCAGACGGAATCTTCCAAGTCTACCGCTTCGACGACTTCATCGTGAAGGGGACGGAGACCTGGCAGATGCGGGTCGACTTCACGGATAACGGCGCCGGCGAGCACCCGAAGAACGGCGACAAGTTCCGCGTGAATATCTGCACACAGTCGACGCACTATCTGTTGAACGGTGTCCTCACGGCGAACCCGACAGGTTGTACGTTCGGCGGTGCGATTGCCAGTGAAGCCAATGGCGAGGGGTACCAGATGAAAGTGGAAGGACTCTCGACGGGGGATAACGTCGGCGACGTGCGCCCGCTCGGGAACATCGCCGGAAACTTCCAGCGTATCGCAGCCGCGACCCTCACCGTTGCGGTGAAGGCCATCGGTACAGGCGACACATCCGTTGAGAACGCGAAGAACGTCAACTTCCTCCGCTTCGAGGCGCGCGCCGGCGAGGCCGAGGACGTCCTCTTCACCAAGGCCATCTTCGAGGCGAACTCCGGAAGCCTCCTGAATGCCACGAACTACACCCTCTGGGTGGATACGAACGGCGACAGCGTCGTGGATACCGCCCTTGAGTCCGGGGTAGCGTCGCAGAGCAGCGAGATCACCTTCTCCGACCTCGCAGGAGGCGGCTACGTGATCCCCGCTGAGAGCACGGTCCTCTTCGAGGTCCACGGCGACATCGCTTCATCGCTCACGAACGGCGACCTGCAAATCCGTTTCGCGACGGGTTCCACGGTCACCTTCCTCGAGGCCGAGGAGCTGGATGACGGCAGCAACCTGTCAGGTATCAAGCTGAACGGCTCCCTCACCTGGTTCGAGCCGGACTACACGTCTGCGGATATCACCGTCACCACGGTGTACTCGCAGACATGGGCTCTCGTGAGTCAGGGAGATCTCTTCGTGACGAAGGATACGAATCCGATCCGCCCGCGCCAGCTCCTCGGCGGAGCGCTCGGCGAGGCGGTTCTGTCCTTGAAGTTCCGCGCGGCGAACGAGCCGATCGATGTCACGGACATTCAGATCACGAACTCCGGTGCGGTCGCAAACTCCATCGACCGTCTGGAACTCTACAAGCAGGGGGAGAGTCAGCCGTTCGCACTCGCCACGATCGGCGGCTGCGGTACGGATGATGTCCCGGCTCAGAACATCGGTTACACAGGCAACACGACCATCAAGACGTTCTGTGCCAACATGGATAACCGCCAGCTCGTTGTCCCCGAAGGGACGGATACCATCGTGCAGGTGCGCCCGCGCCTGAAGACCGATGTCGGCGGCGGCATCTCCAATGAGTTGATCTTCCTGTACGTCGACCATCAGGCCGTCTCGAATGAATCCAGCGGTTCCGGCGCCATCCGCGCCCGCGGCGATCAGTCGAGCAACAACCTGGTCGCGAACAACGCCGATGCGATTGCAGCCGGCGAAGTCTTCATCGGAACCGCTTCCGCAGCCGTGAACGCTGCCGTTGCCGGTGACACGAACTACAGCGTTCTCTCGAAGATCGTTTCCGTCACGAATGCGTTGGATACGACGAGCACATCCATGCCGGTCGATCAGTCCGACATCGGAGCGTTCAAGTTCACTGCAGCGACGAACGCGAACTCGAAGAACGGGACCAACGAGGCCACGCTCTCGGGTCTCATCTTCAACGTGAATGCGACGAACGTCGCCCTCACGGCGAGTGCGTTCAAGCTATACAACAGGAGCGCTTCCACGGTGCTTTCGACCTGCACTGCGTACAATGCTACAACTGCCGGGAGCGTTTCGACCTACGCTTCGGGTTCCCTCCTGGTGTACTGTGACCTTCTCGATGCAGGTACGATCGCAACGGAGATCTCCTCCGGCGGCGATCTGACACTCGTCTTGCAGGGCTTCGTGTACACCACGAACACGTCTACCTCAGGGAATGCGAGCACGCTGCAAGTGTCTCTGCAGAGCTTCGAACAGAACACATACACGACCTTCGGGCTCGCTTCCACCAAGAGTCACGTTTCCTGGAAGGATAAGGACTCTGGCGGAGCACCGGTCTTCACATGGATCGAGTACCCGACGACCACAGTCAAGTCTTGGGCATTCTCCGGCTAATTCCTGACAGTGAGTTCGGAAGAAAAAAGACCCCCGAAAGGGGGTCTTTTTTTATGCGCATCATATGACCTCACCCCTGTCCCCTCTCCACCACAGTGGAGAGGGGAATTGTATGTGTATTTGTTTTTCTCCCTCTTCCCCAACCCTTCCTCCGCCGGGGGAAGGGTGTCGACAGAGAATCCTCCCCTCCCTCTCCTCTGCAGAGGAGAAGGGATGGGGATGAGGTCGTAGGCTTCAAAATAATTTCCTCTTCCATCGAAGCAGCGTCTTCATGAGAGGCCGCAGAATAATTTCCTGCTCCGGCGGATACGTCATCACCGTCCCGCCGAATTTTTCCTTGAATGCCGATACGCCTTGCCATGGATGGCCTTCGCCGCTTTCCGCAGGTGCGATACCGAGGAGATCGTACGATGTGCATCCGCGCGCGCGGCAGAGGCACATCGCCTTCCACTGGAGGAGATACGGTGCCATGAGGGCTCTGAAGCTGTAGGAGGATGCTCCGTAGTAGTAGATGGCGCGATTTTGCCAGATAATGCCAAGGAGACCGGCGATCGCGCCCCTCTCCCCTAGCCCCTCCCCCGGAGGGGGAGGGGAACCGTTCTTGGCTTGTACGACGGCTCCCCTTCCTCCTAGGGAGGAAGGGGTCGGGGGATGGAGGGGGGGATAGGCAAGCAGTAAAAACGCGCCAGGAAGCGTTTTAAGGATGGTTTGGAGCTGGGAGGCGGGGGGAGGGGAGAAACCGTCTCTGATGGCCGTTTCCTGCGTAAGTCGTGTAAAAGTATCGATATCCGTCGATTCTCGCACAACAACACCGTGTTTCTCTGCAATGGAGATGTTGTAGCGTCCTTTTGGTCTCATCTGCTTCAGGATATCCTCCTCGGTTTTTGTGAGATCGATGATGCGTGTTGCCTCCGGTTGTTCGTGACGGCGACTGGGACTTGGGACTTGGGACTTGGGACTTGGGACGTGTTGCGAAGGCGACCAATACACTGAAATGCAGCCGTAATGTCGAGCATCTTTCGTGATGAATTCCAATAAAATTCCTAAGTCCTTCGTCCTTCGTCCTGAGTCCTGCAACGGACCGCGGGGGATATCCCACACGGAAAATCCGAATGTCGTCCGGTCGATGACGACGAGTGCGGAAGCGAGGATCTGTTTTCCTTCACACAGAACATAGATCCTCACTTCCCTTCCGAGGGCTTCCTGGTAGATTTTCCATTCCAGTGATTGCCACAAGGTTCCGTCGGGATGGGATCGGATCCACGAATCGTACTGTTGGAGATCTGCCGCCTGAGTAAAGAGTTCCACCATGAGCTTCGACGATAGGGAAACAATTGATCGGAATAAAAAGATTCATTAATACCCTCTTAACCATCCTCATTCTAATCTTAATCTTAACCTTAACCTTAATCTTAACCTTAATCTTCCCCTTTCTCCTATGGCCTACACCCTCCCCGCCCTTCCCTATTCCTACGATGCTCTTGAGCCAGTGATCGATGCCAGGACGATGGAGATTCATTACGGAAAACACCATCAGGCGTATTGCGATAATGCCAATAAGTTCATTGCCGGGATACCCCTCGAAGGAAAGCCTATTGAGGAGGTTCTGCAACATCTCGACGAGATTCCCGAGGATAAACGCCCCGCGGTCCGGAATCACGGCGGGGGATTCGCCAATCACGCTTTCTTCTGGACGATTCTCTCTCCCAAGAGTGCCGGTCCTTCCGGAGTTCTTCTTTTGGCCATAAACCAGTCGTTCGGGAGTTTGGAAACCTTCCGTGAGAAATTCGAAGCGGCAGCGATTTCGCAGTTTGGTTCTGGTTGGGCATGGTTGGTGCGGAGCGGTCAGCGGTCAGCGGTCAGCTCGAGGTCATGAGTTTACCGAATCAGGATTCGCCACTCTCAATCGGAAAAATTCCACTCCTCTGCATCGATGTGTGGGAGCACGCCTACTACCTGAAGTACCAGAACCGGCGGGCGGAGTACGTGAAGGCGTTTTGGCAGATTATCAACTGGGAAGAAGTAGCACACAGGTTTTCTGCGGTGTGATCTGCGAGCCATCCTGAGCGGAGTCGAAGGGTGGGACGTGGTGAACTGTGGAGAGGTGGCAAAGCAATTTGCTTCTGCCTGATAGCGAACCGCTTTTCTCTTTGACTTTCGCATATCTCCCCATACAATCCGTCCATCCGCAGGAGTGACGATTGCGTTATGAGCTCTGCGACCGGTTTCTTCGCTCTGAAGAGGTTTTCCCTCGGGGGATCCCTTCGGACGCGCACGTGTATTCCTCTTCCCCATCCTCCGTATGTCCAAGAAAACCACTCACCCGAAGAAGAAAAAGGTGATCGCGAAGAAGCCCTCGAAACCGAAGACGAAACCGAAACCGAAGGCAAAGAAGACGGAGAAGAAGAGTGTGAAGAAAACCAAACAAGTCGTGAAGAAAACGGTTCATCCCCCGGCTTCGCCCAAGGCGATCGCGAAGAAGGTGGTGCGGCCGACAGCAGCGAAGGTTCCCGGAAAGAAAGTCTTTACCGTTCCGCGCAAGGGATACCAGATGGACGTTCCCGCGGTCGTGCTCCCCCGCATCGAGGGGACCATCGAACCGCCCGCAGGACGCTTTCCCGCGGCGGTGAAGGCGCTTCCGGCATCGCTGCAGCCGACGCGCATGAAACAGGGGCGCATCTTCTTCGTGGGAGACGAGAGTGTGGGGGAACTGGTTCCTTCCCTCATCGAAATGCAGCTCCAGAGCTACAAGTGGTTCCTCACGGAAGGGCTCAAGGAACTGCTTTCCGAGATCAGCCCGATTACGGATTTCTCTGGGAAGAAGATGGAACTGCGCATCCTTGGCCACACGTTCGATCCTCCGAAGTACGACACGGAAACGTGCCGGCGCAGGAACCTGAGTTACGAAGCCACGATGAAAGGGCATGTGCAGCTCATCAACAAGGAGACGGGCGAGATCAAGGAGCAGGATGTCTTCCTCGGATCGATCCCCCTCATGACCAATTCCGGGACGTTCATCGTCGGAGGCATCGAACGCGTCGTCGTGCACCAGTTGGTCCGCTCGCCGGGTGTGTTCTTCTCGAAGATGCCCGATTATCCCAAGTACCACGCGGCCAAGATCATTCCGAAGCGCGGCGTGTGGCTGGAGATCGAGACGGATCGCAGGGGTATCATCACCTGCAAGATCGACCGCAAGCGCAAGATCCCCATTACCCAGCTCATCCGCGTCTTCGGCTGCCCGACGGACGAGAAGATTCTCGACCTCTTCAAGGATGTGACGAAGGAGAAGGATCACATTCTGGCGACCCTCGAGAAGGATCCTGCCCGCACCGTCGAAGACGCCTATCAGAGCGTCTACCGCAAGGTGCGCCCGGGGGATCTGGCCACACCCGAAAATGCCAAGCAGCTCATCGACTCCCTCTTCTTCGACTTTAAGAAATACGACATGGGGGCAATCGCGCGCTACAAGATGAACCGCCGGTTCAGCCTGAAAACGCCGAGTGATGAGGCGCATCGCGTCTTCCAGGTGCAGGATTTCATCGAGATCCTCCGCGAGCTCATTCGCCTGAATAACGGGGAGGGCGTTGCCGACGATATCGATCACCTCTCCAATCGACGTATCCGCTCTGTGGGGGAACTGGTGCAGAACAAGTACCGCGTGGGAGTGGTGCGCACGGAGCGCATCGTGAAGGATCGCATGACGGTGATGGATCTCGAGACCGTGACCCCGATGCAGCTCATCAACTGTCGGCCGATCACCGCGGCCATGCGCGAGTTCTTTGCGAGCTCGCAGCTCTCGCAGTTCATGGATCAGACCAACCCGCTCTCGGAACTGGGTCACAAGCGCCGTCTCTCGGCGATGGGTCCGGGCGGCCTCTCCCGCGAGCGCGCCAGTTTCGATGTCCGCGACGTGCATCAGAGCCACTATGGACGCATCTGCCCGATTGCCACGCCGGAAGGGCCGAACATCGGTCTGGTCGTGCACCTTGCCGCGTTTGCCCGTGTGAATGAGTACGGCTTCCTCGAGACGCCCTATCGCGAAGTCGCCCATACCATTCCGTTGGATCCGGAGAAGCTCTTCGAGCGCATCATCGATACGGATGTCCGGGAAGGGCACAAGGTCGTCGTGAAGGAGGGGGAAGTGGTTGATCGCAAGGAAACGGCGCGGAAAGTCGTCGCTCTCCTCAAGAAGGAAGGGAAGACAACGGTGCCGGTGCGCGCGTTCGTCACCGGAAAAGTGACGTATGTCGATGCGGAGCAGGAGCGGCATCTGACCATTTCTCAGGCGCAGAAACAGCTGTCCGCTCACGGGGAATTCCTCTCCTCGCGTGCCTCCGCCCGCAAAGGCGGGGAGCCCGTTCTCGTCCACGTACGCGACCTCACGCACGTCGATGTTTCCCCCAAGCAGATTCTCTCGATCACAACATCGCTCATCCCGTTCCTGGAGCACGATGACAATACCCGCGCATCCATGGGAACGAACATGCAACGGCAATCCGTCCCCCTCCTCCGTCCGCATGCGCCGGTGGTCGGAACGGGCATGGAGGAGATTGCGGCGCGCGCATCGGGACATGCGCTCCATGCCGAGGATGAAGGAGAAGTCGTGTATGCCGATGCCGACGAGATCTCCGTCGTCTACCGTTCCGGCCGAAAGCAGACGTACAAACTCAACGCATTCGTCCGGTCCAATCAGGGCACGTGCTTCGGGATGCGCCCGCGCGTGACGCACGGTGATCGTGTGCACAGGGGGGACGTTCTCGCGGACGGCACATCGGTCGATAACGGAGAACTGGCCCTCGGGCAGAACCTCCTCGTCGCCTACCTCTCGTGGGAAGGCTACAACTTCGAAGATGCAGTCATTCTCTCCGAGCGCGTGGTGCATGAAGGATTGTTTGACTCCGTCCACATCGAGTCCTATGTGACGGACGTGCGCGATACGAAACTGGGTCCCGAAACCGTAACACGCGACATCCCCAATGTCGGGGAAGCCAAACTGAAAGATCTCGATGCCGACGGCATCGTCCGCATCGGGGCGACCGTGCACGAGGGGGACATCCTCGTCGGGAAGATCACGCCGAAAGGGGAGACGGAACTGACGCCGGAAGAACGTCTTCTCCAGGCCATTTTCGGAGACAAGGCAAAGGACGTGAAAGACTCCTCGCTGCGCCTTCCGGGCGGAGCTGGAGGAAAAGTGGTGGATGTGCAGATCTTTGACCGCGCGGAGGGGGACGAATTGCCTACGGGCGTGATCAAGCAGATCAAGGTGTACGTCGCCCAGACGCGCAAGGTGCAGGTGGGAGACAAGATGGCCGGACGCCACGGGAACAAAGGTGTCATCTCGAGGATCGTCCCATTGGAGGACATGCCGTTCCTCAAGGACGGCACACCCGTCGATATCATCTTAAACCCGCTCGGCGTCACATCCCGCATGAACATCGGACAGATCCTCGAGACGCATCTCGGGTGGGCATGCAACAAGCTGGGAATCCGCGCGGCGACGCCGGCTCTCGACGGCATTTCCCCCAAGCAGATCGCAGAATTCCTGAAGGCCGCCAACCTGCCTGTCACCGGAAAAGTACAGCTCCTCGATGGCCGCACCGGCGAGCCGTTCGCGCATCAGACGACGGTGGGGATCGTCTACATGTTGAAACTCCTCCACCTCGTGGAGGACAAGATCCATGCCCGTTCGGTCGGCCCGTACTCGCTCGTGACGCAGCAGCCGCTGGGCGGCAAGGCGCAGCACGGAGGACAGCGCTTCGGAGAGATGGAAGTGTGGGCGCTCGAGGCCTACGGGGCCGCGCACACGCTGCAGGAGATGCTCACGATCAAGTCCGATGACGTCATCGGACGGTCCAAGGCATATGAGTCCATTGTGAAGGGCGAGACCATCCGCAGGCCATCCATCCCCGAATCCTTCAATGTTCTCGTGAAGGAACTGCAGGCGCTCGGATTGAAAGTGGAGCTTCTGCGCTTCAAGGACACGGTGGTGCCCGAGGAGCGTGCAGTGCTCGAAGAGGGGGAAGTGGAGACGGTCGAGATCAAGTCCCGCGTGAAAGCGGAGGAGGAGGCGGAGGAAATCGTGCCTGCCGCAGACAAAATTTCCGAGCTTACTGTCGAAGGCGCGGAATCCTCCGGCGAGGTGAAGGCGGGGATCGAAGAGGGCGAGGAGGTGGATGCATCCGGTGTGACGGCGAAGGAGGAGATGGCGGATTCCGTGAGTGAGGAGTCGATGGAGGATGCCTGATAGGGATGAGGGTTAAGGTTAGGACAGAGGACTGAGAACAAAGGACAAAGGGCGGTTGCCGGGGGGTAATCGTCCTTTTTCCGTGCTGTTCCACGGGTGTGCGGAACGTATTTTTGCTTCTGTAGATGAGGAAAAACCGTTATCCGGCTGTTTGGGATTTCGTGGGGCACTCCTTTATCGTTTTTTTGCTGTGTAGCGTGTGCCTCCTGTATTTTCTTCCCCCATTTCTTATGTTGAACGTGAACAGGATCACGCTCCTCGGGAACGCAACGCGCGATCCCGAAACACTCTCTACCAAGGCCGGCCGCCCCTTGAGCGTACTCGGCCTCGCGACGAATCGCTTCTGGAAAGATGCGAAGGGTACGCGCAAGGAAGAGGCGGAATTTCACCGGCTCATTTGCTGGGAACCGCTCGCATCATTCGCCTCCGAGCGTGTGAAGAAAGGATCCCCTCTCTACGTGGAGGGCCGTCTCCACACCGGGCACTGGAAAAACGCGGAAGGCAAGGATGCGAGCCGCACGGAAATCGTCGTCGATCGTCTGGTGCTCCTCTCCGCGCGCAAGGGCGGCGAGGCCGATGCTGCCGAGGGATCTTCGGAGGCAGAGCATGAGGATGTCACGGATGCATGAATGCTGACTTCCAATGATCGAATATTCTCGTGAGAATCGCCGAAAGACGGAAGGGATTCCTTCCGTCTTTTTTGAGGGCAGCCGGAGTGGAGAAGTGGGCAGTTTTCTGCAAAAAATTCCTTGACTCTCCTTATGGGGAACGTAAGCTATGCCCGCTCTCTATGTTTTTCCACGGTCACCCGTAGGATAGCAGCCCCGCTCAAGCGGGTGCGCCAGCTGATTCTGCGGGTGTGCGTGAGCCACCCGCTTTTTGTTTCTGCAAGGGCGATCCGACGGCGAGCTCTGCGAGCCGAGGAGCGCCGCAGCAGAAACACCCCGAGCGTAGTCGAGGGGTGCCCCGGAGAAATACCGGATCAAGCGGGAGGAGAGCGTCACCACGCTCATTCACAGCATCGGCCGTGAAGAACTTATGATTAAAATAATCAATGATGTGTCACGTGTGGGCATGTCCTGCCCGCTTAAGTGGCACGTGAACAGTGTTCTTCAGTCGAAAGACTGAAGAAAAAATGTACGTTACTCAAGCGCATCACACGGATGCCTCGACTCTGCATTTCGACGAAGGACGTAGCCAGCTGCGAAAAGCCTCGGTGAGCCGCTAGGCAGGCATTACCAACCGGGGATGTCCGAATGGGGTAACCCCTCCCGAGTTATGTTGGGAGACCCCTCACCATTTTTCCAGATTCATGTGAGCCCGGGAACCTTGTTTCCTGCGGTTTCTCCAGTCGGGAAAAATGGTGAGGGAGGTTGCAGGACCTCGATTTACCGATTGTGCACTCTTAGGCAAACGTCCCTGGAACGGGCGGCCAAAGAGGGTGAGAGCCCCGTCGCCGAAAGGAGGGCACACGGGAGAGGATTCCTAAGTAGGATCGGACACGCGAAATCCGGTCTGAATCTGGGTGGACCACTTCATCCAAGGCTAAACAGATGCAGAGATCAATAGCGGATAGTACCGTGAGGGAAAGGTGAAAAGCACCCCGGAAGGGGGATGAAATAGTCTCTGAAATGTGATGCGTTCAAGGAATCGGAGTCCCTCACCATTTTTCGTGATTTTGAGATCCCGGGAACCATGTTTCCCGGGTATTCTCCAGTCGGGAAAAATGGTGAGGGATTACGGTGTTCCTTTTGCATAATGAGCCAACGAGTTTGTTGTCAGTGGCTTTGGCTAAGGCACTCATAGCCGCAGCCGGAGCGAAAGCGAGTCCGAATAGGGCGATTTGGTCGCTGGCACAAGACCCGAAACCGGGTGAGCTACCCATGGTCAGGATGAAGGGCGCCGAAAGGTGTCTGGAGGTCCGAACCATAGCATGTCGCAAGATGTTGGGATGAACTGTGGGTAGGAGTGAAAAGCTCATCGAACCCGGAGATAGCTGGTTCTCCTCGAAATGTTTTTAGGAACAGCCTCGTCACGCACGGCGGGGGGTAGAGATACTGTTTGGATGAGGGGGTCCTTCTGGGCCTACCGATTCCAGATAAACTCCGAATACCCGCCCTTCGGTGACGGGAGTGAGACGGTGACAGCGAACTGCCATCGTCACAAGGGAAATAGCCCAGACCATTTGCTAAGGTCCCCAATCATCGTTCAGTGGAAAAGGTGGTGCAGGTGCATCGACAACCAGGAGGTTGGCTTAGAAGCAGCCATCCTTTAAAGAAAGCGTAACAGCTCACTGGTCGATCGCACTTGTGCGCCGAAAATTACCGGGGCGAAACGATGAACCGAAGCAGTGGGTCCCCTCACCATTTTTCGCGATTCATGAGAGCCCGGGAACCGCGTTTCCTGAGCATTCTCCAGTCGGGAAAAATGGTGAGGGGGCGGTAGAGGAGCGTTCCGTACAGCCGTGAAGCGATGTTGTGAAGCATCGTGGAGCGTACGGTAGTGAGAATGTTGGCATGAGTAACTACTAGGCAGGTGAAAATCCTGCCCGCCGAATCCCCAAGGTTTCCCACGCAACGGTTTTCGGCGTGGGGTTAGTCGGTCCTAAGGTCAGGCCGAAAGGCGTAGCCGATGGAGAACAGGTCAATATTCCTGTACCTCGTGGAGATCGTCCAAGGGCGGCAGTTGAGCGTTTGTCCGACCTCTGTTCTTCACCACTCTGGAATTGGAGAAGCGATGAGCTGTGAGCTATGAGCGATGAGCCTTTGTGCTCAAAGCTCAAGACCCAAAGCTCAAAGCTGTCCGAATCTAGAGTGGTGGAGAACAAGCCAGACAGAAAGGATACTGACGACCTAGGAGCGTTGTGACGGAGCGGGAAGATCAGAGCGTGTGCATTGACTGCACGTGGAACGCACAAAGCGTCGATCTCGGGAGGCAAATCCCCCGGGAGAGTTGAGTGCGGATCCCAAATGCCCCGTTTACGCGGGGAAAGTCTGTCCCTTTCTGCTTCCAAGAAAATCATCGCTCCGAGAGCTCCGCGAGACCGTACCGCAAACCAACACCGGTGGGGTGGTCGAGTAGACCAAGGCGAACGGGTCATCTCGCGTTAAGGAACTCGGCAATGAAGCGTCCGTAACTTCGGGATAAGGACTCCCTGAACCGCGCGCAAGCGCTGGTACAGGGCGCAGCGAAAGAGCCCAGGCGACTGTTTACCAAAAACACAGGTCCCTGCTAAGTCGCAAGACGATGTATAGGGGCTGATGCCTGCCCAGTGTCAGAAGGTCACGTGAGGAGGTTTACGCCTCCGATCTAAGCCCTGATGAACGGCGGCCGTAACTATAACGGTCCTAAGGTAGCGAAATTCCTTGTCGGGTGGTCGATTAAAAACTTGCCCGAATGTCGCCGCAAGGCGCAGCACTGAGGAATTTCTGCAGTGTTTTTGGAAAGTCCCACCCTCGAGACGGGTGGTTTCCTCCGCGAAAGCGGGAGGAAGGGTTCTCGAAATTTTCTTATCCGCCACGTAAAGCACTTTCGGTGTCACGTGGCACAGCCAGTTCCAATACATATGTATTTCCAGACCATTCAATTCCCACCTCCGCTCCGTCGGGAGCTACGGTGGGCAAGCAGTGAAAAACGTCGCTATATGCTGGAATATCCCGAGTATCTCCCATGCCGCAAGGTACGGAGTGGGGACAATCAGCAGGAAACCCTGGTATTTTGAATTCAGGGGATCCTCAGAGACTACACGCGACGCGCCCTGACGAAATGGATAATGGATAATGAACAATGGATAATTACCCATTTTCAATTATCAATTCATCCGAAGGGTGATGATATAGTCCGATCCCTGCAGCGATGCAGGGCGCAGAAAAATCGTTCTGCAGTAAAAAACAAGCGTCCGACGGAGCTTTGAGCGATGAGCTTTCAGCTTTGAGTCGGCAGGCGTTAGTGCGCCCAAGATTTCCTTGGGATCTGGTTTCGCCAACCAGAGGAATATCGCAGCAAGGTGCTCATAGCTCAGAGCTCAAGGCTCACAGCTGTGCGCTCCGCGCACATGAAGTTCCGACCCGCACGAATGGTATAACGGTCTGGGCACTGTCTCGACGCGAGGCCCGGTGAAATTTCAATCCTGGTGCAAATGCCAGGTAGATCACAGAAGGACGAAAAGACCCTATGAAGCTTTACTATAGGCTGGCATTGCATTGCTGGTCTGCGTGCGCAGGATAAGTGGGAGACTCTGAAGCCCTGACTTCGGTTGGGGTGGAGTCGTCGTTGAGATACCACTCTCGTGCACCGGCGATGCTCACTTCTGGCATGTACACATGCGAGAGGGACCGTGCTTGCTGGGTAGTTTAACTGGGGCGGTTGCCTCCTAAAGCGTAACGGAGGCGCGCAAAGGTCCACTAGCGCCGGATGGAAATCGGCGTGGTCGTGTAATCGCACACGTGGGCCTGACTGTGAGGCTTACAGGCCGAGCAGAGACGAAAGTCGGTGATAGTGATCCGGCAACCTGCCCCGCACCATTTTAAAAAAATGGTGAGGGGCGACCGTGTGGATGGGTTGTCGCTCAACGGATAAAAGTTACTCTAGGGATAACAGGCTGATCGCTCCCAAGCGCCCACAGCGACGGAGCGGTTTGGCACCTCAATCGGGGTGCTGCAGGAGTAATCCTGCACCAAAAACGTGGCTTATTACGGTGAAC
>JAZDOT010000019.1:0-4826 GCA_043798355.1 Candidatus Peregrinibacteria bacterium | reverse complement strand
CCCGAGCGATTGCCCGGTGATGTCTTCGTCGGCGTCTTCGGAGGTCTCTTCCGAGGCTTCTTCCAGCGAAAGCGCAGAGAGCTCCAGTTCAGAAGATTTCTCTTCCAGTTCCTCTTCCGAGAGTTCAGAGGAGGCTTCTTCGTCCTCGGCAGGTGCCACGCTTCCCTGTCTGACGGAAGGGGAGATGGGGGAAATCGGCAGTGCGGGAGATGAGTGCTGCGCGACGCTGGTCGCCGCTCCCGTTGCGATGCCCGGTGAAGGCGCAGGGTCCTGCGACACCATTCCGGGGTTCTTCCTCTGTCTCGCCTGCGGGAACGGGAACGTCACATGCGACGAGTACGAGAACAGTTGTAACTGCCCGAGCGATTGCCCGGTGGCGGCTCCGCAGGGGTGAGAGAGAGTGGTCAGGCGATGGTGACCTCCGGACACAGGTAGACGTCCTGGATGGCGTTCAGGAGTGCGATCCCCTCCTCCATTGGCCTCTGGAAGGCTTTCCGGCCGCAGATGAGCCCCGTGCCTCCGGCGCGCTTGTTAATGACGGCCGTGCGCACCGCCTGTTGCAGGTCGTTCTTGCCCGACGCCCCGCCGGAATTGATGAGACCGATGCGGCCCATAAAGCAATTCACCACCTGGTAGCGCGTGAGGTCGATGGGGTGGTCACTCGAGAGCTCCTTGTAGACGCGGTCGTCCGTCTTGCCGTAGGGCTTCTCCAGAGAGAGCGCCTTGTACCCTCCGTTACACTCGGGGAGCTTCTGCTTGATGATGTCCGCCTCCAGCGTGACGCCGAGGTGGTTCGCCTGTCCCGTGAGGTCGGCAGCGGTGTGGTAATCGGCCTCCTTTTGCTTGAACGCGCTGTTCCTCAGGTAACACCATAATACCGTGAAGAGCCCTAACCTATGCGCTTCTTCGAAGGCATGCGCCACCTCCACGATCTGCCGGGTACTCTCCGGTGATCCGAAGTAAATGGTGGCCCCTACCCCTACTGCTCCCATGTCTTTGGCCTGCTCTGGGGACGCGAACATCACCTGATCGAAGCGGTTGGGGTAACTCAGGAGTTCGTTATGGTTGAGCTTCACGATGAACGGGATCTTGTGGGCGTACTTGGCCGCGAGGAGCCCCAGAACCCCCACGGTCGAGGCGACGGCGTTGCATCCGCCATCGATGGCCAGCTTCACGATGTTCTCGGGGTCGAAGTAGAGGGGGTTTTTGGCGAAGCTCGCTCCGGCCGAGTGCTCGATGCCCTGATCCACCGGCAGGATGGAGAGGTAGCCGGTTCCCCCCAGTCGCCCGAAGGCGTACATGGCTGCGAGGTTCTTCTGTACGTCGCTCGTGCGGTCGGACTGGCTGAAGACGTCCCGCACGGTCGCGGGACCGGGGAGGTGCAGGAGTTCTTTCTTAACGGTTTTACATTCATGGGTGAGGAGGGTTTTTGCTTCCTCTCCGAGGAGCTTTCTGATGTCGGCGAATTCCATAGGGCGGGAGTGGGGAAGAGGTGCATTTACCGTAGCATGGATGAGACCGGTCTTCCAGATTCCGTTTTTTTTAAGATCTCTACCTCTTTGCCTTCTTTACCCTCTTTTTCCTCTTTGCCTTTCAGAGAATCCCGTCGTTTTTCTCGCATCCATTTTCTCTTTGGCATACATTTTCGCTCTCTTGAAAGTTTCTTTTCAGGAGATGCTGTTCCGTGACACCGTCGGTTTGGTTCTCCGGTCGTTCCTGATGCTCCGATCCAGCGGAGATGATTCTCCTCTGTGTCGGGGTATCAGGGACGCTATCCTGTCCCGCCCCTCCCGGTTCCGTGCTCCTCCCACAGGGAGGAAGGAGGTCAGTATGTTGGTGTTGTCGAGGCATCGTGACGAGAGCATCATGATCGGTGATGATGTCATTGTCACGATCGTGGATATCCGGGGCGACAAGGTGCGCCTCGGAATCCAAGCTCCCCACGACATTCCCGTGCATCGCCAGGAGGTCTATGAGGCGATCAGGCGGGAAAACGAAAGGGCTGCACGGTTGCAGCCGGGAGATCAATGCGAATAGCTCACGGAAGAGCGAGTCACAAGGCCGCTGGCGTATGCCAGCGGCCGGCTTTATGCTGTTTCCGTGTCCAAAGCATCCGTATCTTCGCTTCGCCTCTACAACACCCTCACCAAGAAGGAAGAGGAATTTGTGTCGATAGAGGAAAACAGGAGAACGACCCTTCGACTCGCCCCTCACTCACGTTCGGGACTCGCTCAGGGTGAAAACGGTTCCAGAGGAACCGTTTTCATGTACACCTGCGGTCCCACTGTCTACGGCCGACCGCACATCGGCAATTATTCCAGCTTCCTCATGGCGGATCTGCTCAGGCGCTGGCTGGAGGTCTCGGGGTACCGAGTGAAACACGTGAAGAACATTACGGACGTGGGTCACCTGCTCCATGATGCAGATACAGGGGATGACAAGGTGCAGAAGCAGGCGGAACGGGAAAACATCCATCCACTCGAGATTGCGCGGCGCTACACGAATGAATTTTTGGATGATGAGAAGGCTCTCAATATGTTGCCTCTCGATGAGGAGCATCGTCCGCGCGCCAGCGGGTACGTGAAGCAGATGCTCGCCATGGTGAAGACGCTTCTTCGGAAGGGGAATGCCTACGAAACTGCGGATGGCATCTATTTCTCCGTTTCGAGTTTTCCGCAGTACGGAGCGCTTTCCGGGAACACTCTGGAAAATCTCTCCGTCGGCGCGCGCATCGAAGTCAAAGAGGAGAAGCGACATCCCGCGGACTTCGCGCTCTGGAAGAAGTGCGTTTGCGGCAATGCGGCTCACATCCTCCGGTGGTCGTATGCGACCGGGGAGGTTTCCCATGGCGAGGGTGAGGATCCGGATTCCGGTTTCCCCGGTTGGCACATCGAATGCTCCGCGATGAGCTCCGCGCTGCTTGGTGAACAGATCGACATCCACACGGGCGGCGAGGACAACATCTTTCCGCACCATGAGTGTGAAATTGCGCAGAGTGAAGCCGCGAGCGGCCTCTGCCCCTTCTCCTGCTTCTGGATCCACCGCCGTCGCATCTCCATCGGCAGGGAGAAGATGTCGAAGAGCCTTGGCAACGTGTACACCGTTCCTGACATCGGCGAGAAAGGCTTCAGCCCGTTGGATCTTCGCTATTATCTTCTCTCCGTGCATTATAGGACCAATCTGAAGTTTACGTGGAAGGGACTTTCGGATGCGCACTCCGCTCGGTGTTCAATCACAGAATGGATGGATCGCGGAGGGGGCGGTGAATTCGCACCTTTTATTGGCGAAGGAATGGAGTTACCAAAAACAACTGCGAAAGACATTGATCAATGTAAACAAAAATTTATTGATTCGATGAACAGCGATCTTAATACGCCCAGTGCGCTATCTGCAGTATTTGAATGTATGCATGCGATGAATAGAAGTGTGAATCCCGATACCGCTGCAAAAAAGGTGCTCGAATCCTTTATTGAGATCATCCGCAATACTTTCGGCTGTTTCGATCCGGAGGAAGTGGAACAAATTCCCGATGACGTTCAGAAATTGATTACAGAACGCGAGCAGGCGCGCAGTGCGAAAAATTTTGCCGAGGCCGATCGCCTTCGCGACGCGATATCAAAAATGGGATTTGTTGTTCGTGATACCGCGAAGGGGCAGGAGGTGCGGAGGAGATAAGACGTCGTTCATGCGAAATCGTAGAGACGCACCGGCGGTGCGTCTCTACACATCATATCTGCGAAGGCCGACCACCTCCTGCCCCAACAAAAAATCATCAAAATCACATGTAAACTATAAATGACATCTTAATAACTATTTAAAACAATTAATGCATTTTTATGCAACACAATTTCCTTCTCTCGGAAACGGCAAAAAATGCCGTTCGATCTCAATTATTGTGCATGGATTGGCAAGGGAAGCGGAATTTTTTGCCAAAAACGGCCAATTCCTGTGGGGTGGGGAGCGTAACAGGAACGCTCACAGAGCGTTTCTTTCTGTGCACGGAGAGACACGCAGAGCCTTGCGCCTGCGAAAACGTTCTCCTAGGATCTGCAAGATCCGTCTCTCCCTGTGTCAAGGGGAGCGTGATCCGTGTGTATGTTCCTTCACATGTCGGCTCTTGCCTACCCTCTGTTGGAGGAGGGAGACAAGCACACTGGCGCTCCCGATGTACGGAATACTCCGTGCGCGTGAAGGAGCCGTCGTTCCCGTGGGACTTCTGTGATCGGTCGTACCTTCAAGGCTCGTGTTCACTCTTTATATATAAGGAGAGGGGTGGTCACCCCGCCCGCCCCGCGCATGCGGGGCTGGACGGAGGAATTTTCGCCACCCATTCTCACACAGAAGAGATTGGAGAGGCCGTTTCCATGTTCGTTCCGCAGCCCACACCCACACCGCATACTAAAAACACCATCTTTTTTCTCTCCGTTTTATTTATTATTTCTTTCTACCATTCCTTATGGACTTTACTCGCACGAAGAAAGTCCTCGCGGGGATGTCTGTTGCTGCCATTCTGCTCACCCAGGCGGGGAGCGTGTTTGCGGCGTACAGCGATGTTCCTGCAGGCGTGTGGTATGAGGATGCCGTCAATGCTTTCGTTGATGCCGGCTACCTCGATGCTGCACAGGCGCGCTTCCGCGGCGGCGATACTGCCAACCGCGCGGAGTTCGTCAAACTCATCGTCATGTTGAATGGCGGGCTGCTCTCCACGCCGCCGGCCGTCCCCAGCTTTGACGATGTCTCCACCGGAGCCTGGTACTACTCGTACTTCGAGGAATCCGGCAAGGAAGGGTGGGTCAAGGGTGACAAGGACTGCTACGGCACGCACC
>JAZDOT010000015.1:0-19334 GCA_043798355.1 Candidatus Peregrinibacteria bacterium | reverse complement strand
CGATACCACGCTCCGAAGCGTTTGAATGCAGGGCGCGGAGAGCGATTATCGATCGTGACCGAAAAAACTTCCTCCGGCGTGAGATACCCTGTCGGCGGGGAAGATGTTTCCCAGAGCGAGAGAGAAGTAGTCGCGACCGCGACGAAGCCGATGACACCGAGGAAGAGGAACGGAGTGAAGCGGGAGGATGAAGGTTTTGCCATAGAGAAAGGTGAAGTGGATGAGCCGGTTCAACGGTCATTGTACTGCAAGCGCATGATCAAAAAGCTTTTTCTATAAAATACCATTGTCAAAAAATATTTTAAAATTGGAACAATAGTTCCTCCCGACCTCAATCGTACCATCCGGCGGCTTTCGTCATGCCCCCGACATGATCCGGAGAAGCGCATCCAGAAGCATCCGCGTATCCGCACGATCGATGCTGCCATTCGCATCGGTATCGAAGCGGAGATCTCCGGACTCTTCGGCATGGAACATCGCGGAGAGGAACTGAAGGCGCTGGAGGACTGTGGGAATCTCCGTCTCTCCGAGCCCCATGAGCTGCCGGACACGGGGCGCAAGATCGATCCCGCAGACACTCGGTTCTCCGTTACACATCCATCCCGGCTCCACGTCACAGGCTGCCGAGCAGCCGTCACCCTCCTCCCCGTCACCATCGTCACAGGCCTCCCCCCGGTAACAAGCACTCTGAACATCTATCCTCCCGTTGCCGCAGAGCCGAAGCGGTCCGCTGCCGTTTCCGCTGTGAGCGGGATCATGGCTGAACATGGTCCACTCATCTGCGGAAGCGATACTGCTTCCCGGAATACGCCACAGGTAGGCGGAGTACAGACCGGGAGCCATGGTATTGGGCGCATCGATCGCCGCCATTTCCGCCATCCCGTCCCCGTCCATATCCGCAACGACCGGGGGACCATTGAAATAGGTAGGGGAATTGAGAATCTTCCGCCAGGAATCCGAGGCGAAGCGATCGATGACCTGCAGGGAATTGTAGGTGACCAAAGCAAAATCCGGCTGACTGTCTCCCCGCAAACGTGCGACAACGGGCTGGGTATTGGCGGCGATCGCACGATCATTCCAGGAAAGATCCTGGTCATCGAAAATGAAGAGTCTGTTGAGCCCCGTTGCCACTTCATCCTTTCCGTCCCCATCCAGATCGCACAGGGTCGGCGTATTCATATGGCGGCTCGTGAGATCGATCATAAATTCATCCTGCTCATTCGTTTTCGGCCACCCCGGAAGCAGACTCCCGTCCATGCGGAATGCATAGACTCTGACCGGGCAACCCGCCCCGCCGCACTTCGCTCTGCGCGCGATACCGGTGATCTCCCGCATGCCGTCTCCGTCGATATCCCCGGAGGCGAGAGCACCCTCGAAGAGCATCGGACCGCCGTTCGCAGCCTTCGGGACGATGACCGGCCACCCACTCAGCACCGCCCCATGATGATCGGTGACGAAGATCCTGTCTGCGATTGCGAACAGGATCTCCGATTTCCCGTCCCCGTCCAGATCCGAGATGCTTGGCGCCCCGTGCAATGACGGCCAAATGGTGTCCGGAGCATTGCTTACAGCTGTCGGCGGAAACAGGATCGTGCGGGGGAACCCGTCCGCTTCCGTCCCATCCAGACGGAACGCGTGGAGCGTCAGCTCCGAACGATCTGTCTGAGTGAAGTACTCGCGTACGACGATCTCTTGCACTCCGTCTTGATCGAGATCGGCGATGCCCGGTGTCGAGTCGTATGCGTTCTGCTGAAGAGAGAGCTTCCTGTCCGACCAACCGGGGTAAGCCGATCCATCATTGCGAATGATGTAAATGTATTTCTTGGACGTCGCAATGATCTCTTCGGTGCCATTTCCGTCCAAGTCGACCGCGTTCACGCCAAAATTCAGACCATCGTCCCCTTCCTGCACAGCGAACGGAAACCCGGGAACGGCTGAACCGTCCTGCCGGTACGCATGGACCTTTCCGTCCGGCCAGACATAGATCACCTCCTTGTTCCCGTCACCATCCAAATCCACAAAAGAAGGGAGCGGTTGCGGTTTATAGCTCACCACTCCTGAACCCCACCAGAAGGTCTTCGGCCATCCGGGAAGGATATCCGGATCCACGGCGACAACAGAGACAACCTGCGCCAGGCGTCCTGTCGCCGATGTCACCGTCAGCCGGAGGGAATATTTCCCGCTCTGGAAAGAAGAGGTATCCCATGTGCCGAGCAGCCCGTCCGCTCTGGACACTGTTCCGCCGTTCATGAGAGAAATCCCTTCCGTGGACCAGGAGGCAGGACTTTGTCCTTGGCCCCACTCCAACGCATAGTTCCCGAACGGCATGCCGTTCCTGGTCTCTGCAGAACCGTGGATTTCAATGGTACTCAAGGGAATCAACCCTGCGGGAGACTGGATCTCTTCATCGAACAGATCCACTTCCAGATCGAACACCTGAAAATGCGTGACGACGCCCGCAGTATTCTCGGCAGAGAGCCGGATGGTATAGGTGCCGTCCTGCAGAGCGGAAGAATCCAGTTGCGCGAGGACCCCGTCCTGCACCGGTTGCACCGTGGACGCGGCCAGGAGCGTCCATTCCGTCGGAGCGCTGCCCCGGCCCAGTTCCACGAAATACCGCGCGAAACCGGCTCCGGAAACACTGCCGGTCACGGGAAGCGTGGCAGAGGTCAGAAGGCTCCTGCTCGCAGGACTCGTCATGATCGGGCTGAGGGGTAGCGGCTGCAGAGCCAGTTGCACGGCCTTTTGCGCATTGATCCGCCCGTACCCGAATGTATCATCCCTACCGGATGCCCCCAGATCGTCCACAGAGAGACGGAGGATCTGACGGACTTCCTCATTCGTGAGAGCGGGATTGGCGGAGAGGACGAGCGCCGCCAGACCGGACACATGCGGAGCCGCCATCGATGTCCCGCGCGCGATGCAGTACTGCCCTCCCACCGTAGCGCCCGCAGGGCACATGGGATTGTTGGATGCCCGCAGAGAGAGGATGAAATCCTGGATACCGCCGCAGCGGTCGGCATCGCCGCCCGGTGCGGTGACGTCGATCTTCGGGCCGAAATTGGAGAAGCAGGCTGATGCATCGTTCACGTTGGTTGCGCCGACGGTGATCGTGTCATCGGCGGATGCGGGGCTGAACGTGAGCGCATCTCTGGCATCGTTCCCTGCCGCCGTCACCACCACCGCACCCTTCGCATGCGCGTACTTCACCGCATCGTCCATCATTGCGCTGTTGCATGCGCACCCCCAGCTGCTATTGATCACGTCCGCCCCCATGTCTGCGGCATACATCATGGCTGCGATGCCGTCGGCTAAATCGCCTCCCCCCCCGGCATCGAGAAACTTGAGGGCCATGATCTTGGACTTCCAACTCATCCCGGTGACCCCGAGCGCATTGTTCCCCACAGCGGCAATGGTGCCGGCGACATGGGTTCCGTGGCCCATATCATCCATGGGATCACTGTCCGCTCCCACCCAGTCCCAGCCACGAACATCATCGATGTACGTATTGCCGTCATCGTCCACGCCGTTGCCGGGGATTTCCCCGCTATTCGTCCACATATTCGCCGAAAGATCGGGGTGACTGCGGTCCACGCCGGTATCGATGACGGCGACCACGATATCTTCCGAACCCGTGGTAATGTCCCAAGCCCCGACAGCATTGGTTTTCTTCAACCCCCACAAATCATCGTACGACTGGCCCCATGCGCCGGAGGAGGCAAAGTACGGGTCATTGGGCACGGCGAACGCATGCACCGCATAATTGGGCTCTGCGATAAGCACATTCGGATTCTTCCGCAGTTTCTGAATCGTGCGCTGGATGGCACTGTATCCCTCATCCTTCTCGCCGAGTCTCTTTCTCTTCGCTCTGGAGACTAGGCGGACCCGCTGCCATTGGGACAGCTCATCCTGGGAGCGCAGGAGAGCGAGAGCGTCGGCGGGAGCTTTCTTGCCAATGCGCACCGGAGATATACTACGCAGTTTTTTCTTCCTAGCTTTCGACAGAAGCGGCTCCATGGAGAGCATGCCTGCGGAACGGAGTTCGGTATTCAGCAAAGAGAGATCTTTTGATCCGAGCGCAGATATCTTTCCGTCAGCCGTGACTGCCGAGGCGGCCGAAGGGGCGAGCTTGATGAGGATGGTGTCTGAAAAGATTTCAGGGGGAGGGTCCTCTGAAACCGGATTCTCATGCACGGTATCCTGCGGTTCGGCTCCGATGGAATCCGTATCGGAGAGACTACCCTTCGGCGGAAGCACCCCACTCTCCGCCACGAAAAATAGAACGACACCCAGGACCGCGATGAAGGCGATCATGTTGATCAGACGGGGCCAGTGTGAAGCGCGGGGAAGGAGCATCGAATAGTTAAATGGTATGAGGCGATAGAGTATCGATCACCGTATCGATCAGAAGTTTCAGGTCAGCCTCGTCACGATCGTCGTCACAGTCGATATCGATGAGCAGAGCGGGGTCCGGATTCGCACTCTGGATCCAGTTCTTCCCAATGATGAACACGACTTCCGCTTCCATGTCATTCAGGTTCCCGTCTCCGTTCGCATCGACGAAATCCATCATGTTCGCCGCAAGGTTGCAGGCCGCCCGCAGGTACGTCAGACGCATGCCTCTCGCCATGATAGAGGCGGTGGCTCCGGGAGTGGCAGGGCTGGTCACTTCCACCGTGAGATCCGGTCCGTTGATGGTGAGATCGGTGGCGATCTGCACCCATTGCTCAATCGGACGGGTTCCGGGAGTCGCACCTGCGCTCTGATCGACGGATGCTTCTGCGAGGATGTTCTCCCCTTCTTTGATGGTATAGGGGGCCTGCGTGAAGAGAGCGTAGGGAAGATAGCTCGCTTCCACTTTGTAGATCCCAGGCTGAATATTGGAGAAATTGTACTGGGCTTTGGATGTCCAGCGTGCGCGGGTGAAGTCGAAGTTCTTCGTACGGTACCAGGGGCCGAAGAGCTTGAAGGAAGGACGCGGAGAATGGTGATCGATGACCTGCGGGGGAGGAGGTTGCACCTGGCCACGGAGCGGCATGAAGGTTTTCCGGAGTGAAAGAGAGGATGCCACGAGCGCAACCAGGACAATCGCCCCCCAGAAGAGGAGAGGGGTGAAGCGGGAGGAGGCGCGGGAGGGCATCGAGGGAGAACGGAGGAGCGGGATCAAAAAGAATTGTACTGCAATCGCACGGTCAAAAGCCACACACACGATGTTATCGTGAAGAACTTGTGCTCTCCTCACACGCTCACTTCGGAGGAAGGAGAAACGCCTGCCAGAGGAAGATCTGTGCGCTTTCAGTTCGTCCCACAATCATTGTGGTCATACACCTCCTCTTCTCCGGTCAGTACATCTACGAAGAAATAGGTTTTTCCGTAATCATTCGTACCGCTTATGTTCCCGATGTTCCGGTAATACACTGCACTATTCGTTGTGGAAAACTCCCGTATGGGAGTCAATGTTCCTCCGTCTGTGCTGAAAATCTTCAAGGTTTGGCTGGGAGAATTCGGATCACCTCCCACGACGAGGCGACTTCTGCCTTCGTCAACCCAATGGATCAATGGAGATATCAATGAAGACGAGAGTGTCTGAACGGTCCCCTTACGGGCGAATGTGTCCGCATCCAGAGAAGACAAGATGAACCGACCTTGTATGTCAGCAGTGGTTATGGTGTAAAAACTATTGGTTTCCCTACTGAAGTGCATATCAGACGGGAACTCCATTGGGATCGTCCTGCTGGTGATAAGGTTGAAGCTCTCGATGTCGTACGTTCGAAAATAACGGTTCTGATATGTTCTGTCTGAATAAATAACGTTCATGGTATTGTTACGAACAAAGAATATATGAAGGAGGTTGACATTCACATTCGTACCACCATTTTTGTCATAGAAACCCACATCCAACTGCGGCGACACATGTATTTCCAGCGTATCGACATCAATGGTAATGAGGTGCGTCTTGTAATCGACCTCACTGAGGACCAGCCCCACAATTTGTCTGCGTTCCTCGCTATAGACGCTTGGCACAATGTACATCAAGTCATCCGGAAGTTTTACATAAGTCCTGTCGGAGGGGTCGGACTTGCTTTGCCGTACAATCGCTCCTTCCTGATTCGTGGGACTGGGCATGACGTCAATTTTGCATATGATCCTATAACAATCCCGGTCGGAATAACCATAATGAACGGTACCTCCGTACGAAAGCCATTGGTAGTCTTCCGTTTCGTGGATGACGTTCATCGACCACCATTGCGGCATCCATATTGTCCAGTACTCCTCCATGAGACTCGGATCCTGGTAACCGACGATGAAGCCGCTCCTCCTGTCATTATTCATCAAATCATAGGAAGATTGGTAACTCTGCATGCTCAACTCCTGAGAACTGGTGAACAATTCATTGATCGCCACATCGACGAATTCATTTGACGAACCGGCGGTTCTGCCTGCATAGCATCCCAATGGGTTCTTTGTTCTGCATTGCCATTGAAAAGATCCGGATTCCAATTTCGTTTTCACTCTTGCGGAGGGCACCCCTGTTACGGAGCCGCTGGTAAATACCGCCACTTCGCCAATGGCGCTGTTGCCGGCTGTCCGTACAATCCATTCATAATTATTTGATATCAACACAAGGTTGGTACACTGCCCCGTATTGACAACGATCTCCAATCTCTTTTGAAAGTTTGGGATTGTATCATCTCCAAAGCTGACGACATGCAGGGTGTCCGCCTGCGCCGGATCACAGAGTGTCGCCATCGGTTCTTCACCGTTTTGAATGCGCTGCTGGCGCTCGAAGAGCAACCGGTCATTTCTCCTCCTGCCTGAATCCTCCCATCGCTCGGAACTGTAACTCGGAAACGGCGTGGTCATTCCATTTATAGTATGTTCAATTCTGTATTGATCCAAAAATGAAGGAGTCAGTGATTCAGATTGTCCGCAACTACCTACACTCGACCCTCCCCCGGACGGTTCTGATGAAGAGGAAACTGAAGAGGACGAAGAAAGCGACGCTTGCGAGGAAGATTCAGAGGACACAGAGCTCATGGATGAGCTCAGACTGGATGGCAGAGAGGACGCAGAGGATAAAGAGAATGGAGATAACATAGTCAGCCTCACCCCCCTCGCCATCACGGAGGTAGTGGCTCCGGGAGTGGCAGGGCTGGTCACTTCCACCGTGAGATCCGGTCCGTTGATGGTGAGATCGGTGGCAATCACTGCCCACTGCTCCGTCGGTCTTGTCCCGGGAACGGCACCTGCACTCTGATCAATGAGAATAGTGGCGAGGACGGTTTCTCCTTCCTTCACGGTGTAGGGAGCCTGCGTGAGGAAGGCGTAGGGGAGAATGCTCGCTTCGACCTTGTAGATTCCGGGCTGGACGTTCTCGAAGTTGTACTGGGCCTTGGCCGTCCAGCGCGCTCGTGTGAAGTCGAAGTTCTTCGTGCGGTACCAGGGGCCGAAGAGCCTGAATGCAGGACGGGGGGAATGGTGATCGATGACTTGGGGAAGAGAAGGCTGTACCTGGCCCCGGAGCGGTGTGAGGGTTTTCCGAAGGGAGAGGGATGCCATCGCGAGCGCAACCAAGACAATCGCCCCCCAGAAGAGGAGGGGCGTGAACCTGGAGGAGGCAGATTCTTCTACCATGGAGGAAAAGCGGAGTGCATGACCAAACTTAAGGAGCATTGTACTACAAGTGCATGCTCAGAAAGTATTTCCGACACAATGGCATAGAGGAAGGGGAGATGACACTATGGCCTCGCAGCACTATTAAGGTTTCTACCTCGTACTTTAAGGAACTGGCACGGACTCCATCTTCCTGATATTGAAATCTTCATAGGTAAAGATATGCCTCGTCCCATCCAATTCAATGTAATAGGTCCCATTGTTCATATCGCCATTAAGCCAACCGGCGTCTATCAGCTCCTTCTCTATCAGGCCCTGATCCGTGATTCGGAGAAGTGACATCTTTCCAGCCGGACTTTGGTCGGCTAGTAGAGTGTGCCCTATAAGTAAGTTGACATTCAAAAGGCTCCCAACTCCTTCGCTGAAAGTCTTCACCCCTCTCAGGAGTTGCTCTCTGCTGTTCATAGTCCAATAACGCAAATATTCGGGATAGTACTCTATCAGATTATTCTTCGAATAATCTGATGGGTAGAATCTCAAGGGATTCGCCTGCTGGTAATCATATTCCCAGAACCATGTGAAGAATATCGGCTCTGCGAAATCATGTATTTTGTTGCTATTCGCGCTCGCATCGAAAAAAGGATGAGACGTTTCGTGAATAGTGACTGCCTGAAAATCTTCCCTATGAACAGCGCGTGGTACGCTAATAAATGGCATTCCGTCCCGGGAGGTTGAGCGAGTGTTGTTTTCCCATAATACAAAGATGTTCACGCCATAATTTGGGTAGGTTGTGAGAAAACTCATAACCATGTCCAAGTACCCTGGCTTTCCATTCTGGCGTCTCAGGGGCCCTTGTACTCTGGCTCCGCCAAGGTCACAGAGCAACACTCCATAGCGGATCAGCAACTCCTCGTTTTCGGCTATTCTCACCCTGTAAGCGTCAGTGGATTCATTTTCTGTCTGCGGATTGGTCAGCGGAACAAATACGCGCAAAAGATCTTTATACTCTTCGAAAATGCCATCCTTCTTCATGCTGTTCATAAGCAACTCAAGCGAAAAGAGGCGATAGTCAGAAATAATTTGTGAATTGGGCGCAAACCCCTCATCAATCTCTCGAGTCAGCGCCCCGATAAAGCGTTCGATGAAGATACGCTCCTTCGTCTTGTCGGAGAAAAAGAACCCATTTCTCAGATATTTTGTGAATGATGTATTAAGATTGCTGAGATCCTCCGTCACGAGCATATCTTCTATAGATGATCTGCTCTGATTTGAGATACCGTACTGCAACGACCAGGCTAGGAAAGCTTTATTTTCGTTTGTGAGGGCGCCTGGATTTTTCAGCAGGTTATCTGCGTACTCGGCGATGAGCGGATCACCATTTTCCGGCAGATACTCGTGCAGCATGGAAAAGGTTTCCCGTGTAAAGCCAAAAAGATACGCCTGCGCAAGCGATTTATTTCTTGCAATCGCCACATTCAGCATTTCCTGAATCTGACCCTTATAACGAACGACGTCGAAATTCGTCGTTCGGGCCGGCAATAGAACGTGTGTCAAAAAAACAAAACCGCCAACTTCTTGAATTCGGCCTTGCTGAACTTTTTGCATGACCAGATCAAACATCTTATCTGCGATCGCCGATTTCAATTCCGCAGAGACGTCCAAGTGCAATAGCACTTTCCTCACCGGCTCCATTATGGCCATGAAGAGGATGGCCTTTTCCTCAATTGTGCCATTTTTTACGGCGTCAAGATCTCTGTCGACTATACGCGCTATGGCATTTAAACTGTTGCCGTTTCCAGTCGCACAAAAATGATACAGATATCGCTGTGTCTCTTTTGATAACGTATCCCAGATCCTCTCGGCACGCAGTGTCCATCGCTCTTTTGCTGATCGCGGTAAAGAACTGTCCACATCGTCGACCATCGAAAATGGATTGATGCCATTGGGAAATGTATACCCCGGAACTGCCTCAAGATGATCCATCATCCTGTCGATAAGGTTGGTGGTGAAGTCAGCGAGTGCCAGATACTCGCCAAAAGCCCTTTCGCTTCCTGATTGGAGAGAACCAGCCTGCAAGTTACGAAAGTCTTCGTATGTCATGTAAGCCGGCCCCCTCGTAAAAAGGCGCAGGGCAGACTTCCATGCGGCACTACCTGTGTTGACAGTAAATACATCAAAAGTATGACCGGCAAAATAACTTTTCATCACCGGAATGACCTCCCCGTCTCTCATGAAATAGTAGAAGGTGATAGAGAGCGGTCTGCTTTTAACGCTGTCCCCGGCGAGTTCAGCGAAGACCTTGAGAACAGACCAGCCAACGCCTTCCTCATGAGTAAAATCAAATTTTTGATAGCGGACGTTGTTGACGATTACCCCATTCGTAGCATTTCCGGTCCCAACGCCTTCTGCGCTGTCAGGCGTGATCTGAAAATTTATCGTATAATCCGTCCATATACTCAAATGGCTTCCCACATTGGCAGACAGCGTCAACGGTTGTTGAGCTTGGACTTGTTTAGACACCTCAATGGTAAGTACTCCATTGAAATGGAAATCATCATCATCTCCTCCATTCGGCATCACTTTGGCCGCCTGCAAATCGAACACAGAAATCCATTCACCACCGGGCATGTACCCCGGGCATGCAGCCTTCACGAGACGAACCAAGTTTGTCGAGGCATGAAGAGACGTCGTTGCTCCTTCTCCTTGCCATATGTAATTATACGTTGCATCTGTACCAATCTCCGGAGCATCCATCAGTTCATACTTTGAACTACCGGCATCCACCTTAAAAATCTTCAGCGAACACCCGGAAACCGGTTGCCCTGTCTGCTCATCGATTACTTGTATTGGTACTTGCGTGCCGCTTCTTACTTCAAAAACATCACAAAGCAGCAGATTCGCGTTATCGCACAATGTTAGATCACTGTCGAGCGCCGTCATATTGATCATTTTGGAACTCATAGGAGAAAACTGCATGTCTGCCATGAACGTTTCCAGCGGCGGCATCCCGAACATGGGATCATTGAATACTTTTTTGCGTGAAGACCAGTACCTGTCATCCGGATTTGTTAATCTCACACTGAGATCTGGTTCGATGCCGGTATCGTCGCTAAGAGTTGCAAGCGAATAATACTCACCGAGACCGAGGCCGTGAGAGTGGCCAAGTTCGTGAATGACAGCTCTAAGCTGTCTCCTGTAATAGTCATCGCGAGCCTCTTCATCTGTTCCAATATCATTATCATCCCAGATCTTTTCCCACTTATAACTGGCAGTTACCAATGCGTTGTTATCGAATATGTTGCAAAGACTGGTTCCGTTGTAACTAAAATCTTTCGGACTTTTTTGAACAAACACATGATATTCATAGCCAGACTTCAGCGGATAACATCCACCGCCAGTCGGGAACGGCTTATCCCAAATTTTCACATGAACATTCGGATCGAAAACGAACCTCCTAACCGTGGTTTTCGCATAAATTTTGTTTATATCCTCGACATAACGTGAAAGCCTTTGACCTACATCTGAAATACTCGTGTCAACAAGAGCGGGATCCAGCATAAAGCGGATGACAACAGGTCGTGTCGCTGATGAAGAGGATGAAGAAGACGGAGATAGCATTGTCAGCCGCACCCCTCTCGCCATGACGGAAGCTGTGGCGCCGGGAGTGGCAGGACTGGTCATTTCCACCGTGAGATCCGGTCCGTTGATGGTGAGATCGGTGGCGATCTGAACCCATTGCTCAGTCGGACGGGTCCCGGGAGCGGCACCTGCACTCTGGTCGATGGAAGCTTCTGCGAGGATGTTCTCTCCTTCTTTGATGGTATAGGGAGCCTGCGCGAAGAGCGCGTAGGGGAGATAGCTCGCTTCAATCTTGTAGACCCCGGGCTGAATGTTTGAGAAATTGTACTGGGCTTTGGATGTCCAGCGCGCACGGGTGAAGTCGAAGTTCTTCGTGCGGTACCAGGGGCCGAAGAGCTTGAAGGAAGGACGCGGAGAATGGTGATCGATGACCTGCGGGGGAGGAGGTTGCACCTGGCCACGGAGCGGTGTGAGGGTTTTCCAGAGGGAGAGGGATGCCATTACAAGCGCAATCAGAACAATCGTCCCCCAGAAGAGGAGAGGGGTGAAGCGGGAGGAGGCGCGGGAGGGCATGAGGAGAAAACGTGATAGAGAGACATCGACACAAACACACACCGGATCCGAGCACCATTATAAACCCGACAATTGGAACGTATCCATTCCCCTCTCTCGATGAAGCTAACTGCTCGGTTCAGTCGCCTCGAACACCTGAACTTCCTGGACGTCCCGCATCATACTGTACTGATCGTTGGTCCATAGACGGACGTAGCGGGCACGCGTCGGCTCGAAGAAGAGGGACCACGTGCGACCGACGCGAAGGATCGTCGATGTATCCCATTGCCCATAGGCATTCTCTCCGTACACGTCAGAAGTGATCTCTTCGCCCTGAAAGAGACCGGTTTCCGAGAACTGGACCCGGGTTTCAGTGGCAAAGGAAATGGCACCATCGTTCCTGCCGTGGGTAACGACCACCTTGTAGACATTCTTCACGGTGCCCAGATCAACGGTCCATGCATCGCCCGCCCACGCAGGCGCCGCTTCCGACGCGTCGCCATCCACGAGGGAGGCAGGGTCGCCCGGCTCTGGTAACATGGAATGCCCTGTCGCCGGTTTGCCCAATGCAACATTTTCAGCATTGAGCACCAGAGTGGGCGGCATGATGGGGAGACGGATGTCGTAGACGGCTTCCTCCTGTTGTCCACGGAAGTACGCGACACAAAAATCCAACGGGAACATCCATGCATAGCCAGTCTGTCCGTAGGCACGGACATTGATGAACAGGGGATATTTCGGAGACTCCACACATAACGCAATGGGTTGGGGAATGAAGATCCGCCCTGCGGCATCGGTGGTACCGACAAGATCCGGAGTATCGTCCATAACCATATTCTGTTCTGGCGCTCCCCCCATATGCGTCGTGTACACCTTTACTTCCGCATTCGGGATTGCATTCCCCAACCGATCACTGAGTCGCAAGAAATTTGTTTTTGGCGTTACGTTCGCCTCACCCGACTGTAAATCCAGTTTTTCCGGATAGGCCAGGCGACGGTAATTGATGCTCCCTGCGTTGAATTCTCCCCACGTCGCTACGTTACGAGTCCCCACGATATCATCGGCAAATTTCGACCACGCTACTCGAGATCTCAACTGCGGATAATCTTCAGGAAGGAAGAGGCGATTGCCGGCATCGTCAGAAACCTTGATGTTTTGTGCCTGTGGCGCATTGTAGAGATCGCTCGTTCCGAGCAACATATGACTAATATCGTGATCTACCTCAATGTTCAAGCCGGGGATAATGGAGTACCCAAGTGTGTAGGGCACCTTGTTTGGTGCTTTCAAAATCTGTTCGGCCGGTGGCGTGTAGGCAATCGTCGCCGGAACGTCAGGTGTCAGGTACGGTGCCGTAGAAGGGGCAAAGTCAAGCTGCCACTGAACAGTAAAGTCGTGTTTGACTACGGCATGATTCGGATTGATGGTCTCGTACCAACCATCCGGATGTACGACAACCTTATCGAGCCGTATGCGCTCAAGAATTCCATGCGGGTTCCCCGGATAGACGGCAGTCGCCAACGACTTATTCCACAGATCAACCCACCGCTGCGCCAAATCCTCGAATGAGTTTCCTTCGAACTCCCCGAGACCCGCATCGTTGAGAGCAACATACTCCTGCGTGTTGTGCAGATCGTACACCGATTGTTCCACGTGGAACGACACTATCCTGGCATTAACCTTGTCAACCCGGAGATTGTTCTTCTCGGATTTCTCCTGGAGCCTATTCTCCGCATCGGCGAAGAAGCTGACGACAGTATCGGCATACGCCCACGCCCAAGGAATGGACGCAGTGAATTCCTGGCCAGGATCCAGCGCCGGTATCCCGCCCGTCGAGACGACCTCGCCATCCAGCCGCCACTCGTAGTCTGATGGGGGCGTACCCAACCTCCCCCTGTTGATGATATGAGCAACCAGCGTGACTTCTTCGCCGATAGCGGGCTTTAGCCGATCCACAAGGCTTCCATACCAGATCGATTCATAACGCGGCGTACGTTCAATGTACGTAACATCGAGATCATACGGGCTTGCAGGATCACCGGTGAAGGGATTCGGACGCGCGGGTGCGAACCCCCAGACAGTCTCCGACCACGGTTCCAGCGGTTTTACTTTGATACTATCCATAACAACCTCCACCTTCTTCCCCGAACTCCCCCGAACAGTGAGCCGTGCACCGTGATACGGCTGGTACCAGCGGGCGCTGTAAAAAGTATGTTGGTAGCTGCCTGCCTGTACGCTGGAGTAGTCTTTTACACCATCCTCCTTGAGAGGGACGCCCGTCACATCAAGATCGTAGCTCAAAACTGTGCCAGCCGTGTCGGTAGCTGCAAATGTAAAGAGGACGGGGAACGGCTGCTCTCCCATAACCGCATCGGCGCACAACGTCGCGGTGATCGTTCCTGCTGTTTTTCGAATGCAATTGGGGTTGGACACACACGACTGTCCCGCTACCGGACACACCCATTCAATTTCAACCGCGCAAAGAGCGGAGCAGCCGTCACCGTCATCTCTGTCTCCGTCGTCGCACGTCTCCCCTTGCTCTCTGATGCCATTGCCACAGACAGCGAGCGGCCGCAGATACGTCAGCCGCACCCCTCTCGCCATGACGGAAGCTGTGGCGCCGGGAGTGGCAGGACTGGTCACTTCCGCCGTGAGATCCGGTCCGTTGATGGTGAGATCGGTGGCGATCTGAACCCATTGCTCAGTCGGACGGGTCCCGGGAGCGGCACCAACGCTCTGATCGACGGATGCTTCTGCAAGGATGTTCTCCCCTTCTTTGATGGTATAGGGGGCATGCGCGAAGAGAGCATAGGGAAGATAGCTCGCTTCCACTTTGTAGATCCCAGGCTGAATGTTGGAGAAATTGTACTGGGCTTTGGATGTCCAGCGCGCACGGGTGAAGTCGAAGTTCTTGGTACGGTACCAGGGGCCGAAGAGCTTGAATGCGGGACGGGGAGAGTGGTGATCGATGATCTGGGACACAGGTATCTGCAGTTCCCCCTGTAATGGGACGGAGGTGTTCCGGAGAGAAATGAATGTTGTGAGAAGCGCGACCAAACCGATTGTCCCCCAGAAGAGGAGAGGCGGGAAGCGGGAGGGAGGGCGGGGGGGCATCGAGAAGAACGGAGAACCGGGATCAAGAGTCATTCTACTGCTATCACGCAATCAAACGCCAAACACACTGTGCCATCGTAAAAAATGCCTGTGGACCGAGATCACAACTCCACGACCTGATCGCGCTCGGGCCGGATGATCTGCATGGCGGGAGCAATGCGCTTCACCTCCGCTGCAAACGGCTCCATCTGGCCGATTTCCCCGTGCACAAGAACGAGAGTTTTTAGTTGTTCGGTCTTTTCGACGAATGCATGAAGGTCGTGCATCCCCGCGTGCCCGGAGTAGGCATTGATCGAGACGATTTCCGCCTTCTTCGCACGGATCTCGTCGAAGAGCTTTACCTCCGTCACGGCAGGATCGAGGAGCTTGCGACCGAGCGTGTTCTCGGCCATATAGCCGACGGCAACGATGCTGTTACGCGCGTCCTCGAGGTTATTGCGCAAATGGTGACGGATGCGGCCGGCTTCGCACATCCCCGACCCCGCCATGATGATCATGGGGCCGGGCATGCCGTTCAGAGCCTTGCTCTCTTCGGTGGACACCGTGTATTTCACGAGCGAAAACTGGAAGGGGTTGTGGGCGCGCGCGAGGAAGCGGTCGTAGATGTCCCGGTCATAGCACTCCGGATGCTTCATGAAGACATCCGTCACGCGGGAAGCCAATGGAGAGTCGATGAAGATGGGAATGGCCGGAATGCCCTTCTCGTCCCAGAGGATGTGGAGGTCATAGACGATCTCCTGCGTGCGCTCGAGGGAGAATGCGGGAATGAGCACTTTTCCCCCGCGCTTCGCCGTGCGGACGATCGCATCTCTCAGATGCCCCCGCGCGGTCGTGATGTCCTCGTGCTCGCGGTTTCCGTACGTCGTCTCGCAGAGGAGGATCGAAACGGGAGGCATGGGTGCGGGGTCGCGGATAATGGGGAGCATTCCGCGCCCCAGGTCCCCGGAGAACCCGATGGTGCGAACGGCGCCGCCTTTTTCCTGCACCTCCAGAACGATCATGGCGGCCCCGACGATGTGCCCCGCCTCGAGGAGTTGCGCCCGTACCCCGTCACACACAGGGAACCAATCACCGTAGTTATGCGCATGGAAAATCTCCATGCAGGCGGTCGCATCTTCCTGCGTATAGAGAGGACCCTCTTCGGGCAGACGCGAGGAATGGAGGTGCTTGCTGAAGTACGCTTCGTCTTTCTCCTGGATGTAGCCGGCATCGAGGAGCATCACCTCGGAAAGATCCTTGGTCGCGAACGTGCAGTGCACGGACGAACGGCAGCCTCTCTTATAGAGGAGCGGAATGCGCCCCGCATGATCCATGTGCGCATGGGTGAGGATGACCGCATCGATGTCGCGCGCGGGATCGAACGGAAATGCGGCATTCTTCGCGGCAGCCTCGCTGCGCTTTCCCTGAAAGAGACCGCAGTCGAGGAGAATGCGTTTCGTTCCCGAAGCAGTTTCAATCTGCAATTCATGACAAGTACCTGTCACCTCTCGAGCCGCACCGTGAGATATGAGTTTCATGTAAGAAGAAAGGAGGGTAATTCACCATTTTACATTTTACATTCTACATTCCTATTATAGCCCAACTGAAGCCAAAAGTTGATCCTTTTCTGCTGCAGAAAGCGGCCGGATCTGGCCTGACAGAAGTGAAGGATCCTTGAGAGTGGTAATGCGAATGCGACGGAGACGAATGACCGGATACCCTACTTTCTGACACATCCGCCTGATCTGGCGGTTCCTGCCCTCCGTGAGAATGATCGTGAAGCGGTCGGGGGCAATGCGCCGGATGTCCGTCGGCTTCGTTCTCTCGCCGGACAACTTCACCCCATCTTCCAGTTTGCGCAGCGCGCCGGTCGGAATGGGCCTCGAAACGGTCACCTCGTACTCCTTCTCATGATCGAAAGAAGGGTGGGTAAGACGATATGCGAGAACGCCATCGTTCATGAAAAGCAGGAGCCCCTCGCTGTCTTTGTCCAATCTCCCGACGGGGAAGATCTTGCCACGGAGATCGGGCGGAAGAAGATCACGAACGGAAGAAACCGAAGATAAAGAAGATGCCGAGGAAACCGAAGAGGATATGGAAAACATTCCTTTTTCTCTTCGGCTTCCTCTGTTTCCTCGGACTCCTCGGCTTCCTTCATTATTCGTCGTCTCCACCCCCTTGGGCTTGTGCATCACGTAGTAGAGCATCACCTTGCGCTCCTCGATCACTCTGCCATCCACCTCGATCGTATCGACGGCGGGATCGGCCTTCTGTCCGAGGATGGCCTTCGCGCCGTTCACGCGCACCAATCCCTGCAGGATGTACTCCTCAGCTTTACGCCGGGAACAGACCCCTCTCACGGAAAGAATCTTCTGCAGTCGTTCAAGCATGCTTCCAGTGTACCGGCGCCGTGAGAGAAATCGAAGGATGACCCACTGGAACGATCAGATTCTTTTCTCGCGAAGAAGCAGTGCGACCCCGATCAAAACGACCCCCACGAGCGGCAGCAGGCTCCAGTACCCCGGCATGCCGAGAACCAGCCCGAGATTTGGCGTGAGATCCCCCGCCCTGATGAGGGGCAGATAGTACAGCCCGATCGGACGGTCGACGCCTTCCCAGGGCGCAGCGCTGATGACCGTCGCTCCTCCCGTGAAGAGGATGGAGAGAACGACTAGGAATCCTCCGAGGCGCTTCCACTCACGGAATGCGATCGCGGCGGGAATGGCGAGGAGCGGAACGAGAACCGTCAGGTGCCGCGGCCCGAGCGTCCGTCCGCCGTCCCAGTAGTGGTAGCTCGCAATCACGAGGAGGTAGACGAGCGACGTGAACGCGATCAATGCCGCCAGTTTCCGATCGGAGCGGGAGAGCATGGCCAGACCCGGAAGCGCGAGGATGAGGAACGGCGTCCAGAAGAAGAGCCCGCGGTACTCGCTGACGAGGAGGCCCGCCACCGCAGAGAGTTTCGGATACGTGAACCCGACGACGCCCTCGTGCATCCCCGGATGCAGCGGCCCCGTGACGGAGTACCCCAACGCGAAGGGGGACCCCGAAACGAGCACGTTGTAGAAGGGAATGAGAAGGAGCCCCGGCATCATCCAGAGGAGGATCGCCGGCAAGCGATGTTGATGGGTGAAGAAGGCATAGAGCAGGATGCCACCGACGACGAGAGCGGCAGGGTACTCACATGCAACCGCGAACCCGAAGCAGAGTCCCGTGAGCGCATCGTGCTTCGGCTGGCATCGTTCTCCCAAAAAAAGTGCCAGGAGCCCGATCGCAATGAGGCTCCCCGTGATCGCATGGGAGAAGAGCATGGTCGCGTACGGGAAGAACGGCCCCCCGAGGAAGAGCGCGAGCGTCGAGAGCACTGCGTTCCGTCGTGGCACGAAGAGCATGAGGAGCGCGCAGAGTGCCATGCCACCTACGGCTGTGAGGAGCCCCGCCGACAGCGCCGTCGTCATCCACGAAGAGAGGACCCAACCCGGTCGCTTTTCCGGATGCTTCCCGAGGAATTCTGAAATACGGGCAGAGAACTGAAAAGCGGGGAGTGCGAGCACGGCGACTCCGGGCGCCTTCTCGCTGTAGACATGCCCGTTCACGAGAGCAACATCTTCCGTATTCCGACGGTAGTCGTCGATTTTGAGAGTACGACGATAGACGAGCGCATGGAGGAGATCGAGACGCGAATTCTGGTTCCATCCGGATCCCTGATACACGTAGGCGTAACAAAAGAAGAGGAGGGCACCAAGGAGAAGGATGGTGAGGCGGCGGGACATGCCTCCCGAGAATACACTATTCTCACGCTTCGTTGATCACCCTCTTCCGCCTGAAGCGGGCGATTCCTGCTCCCAGCGCAGCGCCTGCGAGAACGACGACCATGGCGGCCGGACCGGAGGGCGGGGTCGTCGGAGGTACAGGTGTTGGCAGGATTGCCGCCGTGACGGGGGGAGACGGAGGATTAGGATTAGGGTTAGGGTTAGGGTTAGGATTAGAGTTAGGAACGGGGAGCGATGTGGATGGAGGAACAGATCCCTGTGCCACTTCCGTCAGGGACTCGATCGTGCATGACTGTGAGCAACCGTCACCGGAGAGGACGTTGCCGTCGTCACAGGCTTCAGAGGCATCCAGGCGGCCGTTGCCGCAGTACGGAGTATCCGGCGGATAGGTGCAGGAGACGAGACATCCCGTTTGACCGTCGCAGACCTCACCGGTGTCGATGATACGGTCGCCGCAGCGCGGGCGGCGGCAATTCAGGCGGCAGCGATCGGGGAGGGCGTCGGAATTTTGCAGACCGTCGTCGCATTCCTCGCGATCCTCGAGGAGACCGTTCCCGCACACGTTGCGGTTCTCACACAGGCCGCTGATGCAGAGGCCGCTCCTGCAGTGCGCATCGGCCGAACAGGGAAGGCTGCGTCCGAGGAGACACGCATTGGAACAGCGATCCGTGTCGATGCGGTTCCCGTCATCGCACAGTTCGGGGGCTTGTGCGATCCCGTCCCCGC
>JAZDOT010000012.1:0-9621 GCA_043798355.1 Candidatus Peregrinibacteria bacterium | reverse complement strand
GGAATCCCGCAGAAATATCCCTACAATGACGCCGATTGTTTTTCCTTCCTATCGTGGGGCTGTAGCTCAGTTGGCTTAGAGCGCCGCATTCGCATTGCGGAGGTCAGGGGTTCGATTCCCCTCAGCTCCACCATTACGCGCTCGTGTTGGGCGATCCGACACTTTGACCAATAGGCACAAAGGTTCTGCGATCCGGAAGGTTCCAGTCACTTTACCTCTCGGATGAGGATTTTTGGGATTGCAGATTGGAGAGCATGGACGAGGTAGAGGATGTAGGTCTTTTGCACGCTCGCGCGTTCCCGATGGACGAGAGAACGGAAATCACCATGACTTCCTGCGCTACCGTATTCATGGCACAAGGCAATTTCACCCTGATCCAATTATTGCATTCCTGTCGCTAATTTCTCCCATACAAAATCGGATCGTCGTTCGATAGATTGCTTCCTGTCATCGCAAAAGCGAGGCACGATAATCGGCTCATAACCAGCTTCCTCATAAGATTGAATGGCGTTTCTGAAGACATGCTGGGCCATTTCTGAGTTTTCCACGCGCACACCATCTTGCTCAAACGCAGTCAGAGGCTCAAAAATAAAAATGCGCTTGTAGCGCCGCCGATGTGATAGAACACGGCTCTGGAGGTCTTGTGGAATATTCTCTGTCCATAGGCGTAAGTAGGAGATTGCATCCGGCATGCCATTTTCCAAGATGCAGGGTGTTGTTACGTCAAGAGTGACCTCGCTCTCTTCAAAAAGATCTGCGATTCTTTGGTGGAATTGAATTGCTTCTCCGCGAATTGCGTCGAGAGACTCGCCACGAGCAAGCCGTTCTTCTATGTACAAACGAACCACGTCGTAGTGAACGGGGATACCTCTCTGCTCCAGGATTCTTGCAACGGTAGTCTTCCCTGCGCTCGGCCCACCTGTGAAAACATTCCATTCCGTGCAGACGGGGGTAATGGGGTGTGACATGGTCGATTACCATATACTTTTTTCGGAAATATGGCTAGCATGAAAATATGCACAGGCTCGATGGCATTATTTTCGATCTTGATGGCACTTTGGTCGACTCCGCGCCGCTTTACGCAGAGGCATTAGCGCTTTCCCTTGAGCGAAATCGAGCAAAAATTGCACCAGAGGAAATCCCACATTTGCTTCTGTCTATGCAGTTAACGACAGATTTGATTTCTTTGGGTATTTCTGAGACGAGAGCGCATCTCATCGCAGATCACAGGGATCGAGAGGTCATCAGACTCTTTTCTACTCGCACAAAGTGGATGCCAGGAGCGGAGAGGTTCTCAGGAAAAATTGCGTCAACTATGCCGAGCGGCATTGTGACAAACGCATGGAAAACTACAGTTGATGCCATTCATCTTTGCACGCATATCAGGGATAGATTCCGCATCATCATTGATGGGAACACTATGAATGGCAAATTTAAGCCTGACCCACACGGGCTGCTTCTCGCCGCAGAGGCGATGGGTACTCCTCCGAAGACAACGCTCTACATCGGGAATCGAGAGATGGATTTTGCGGCGGCCAAAGCCGCTGGGATGCGCAGCTGTCTTTTTGGAATAAGTTCTCATGACACAAAGATTGACGAAGACAGACCAGAAATATGCGTCCAATCGTGGGACAGTCTTGAAGAAATCATATTCTAATTTAGATACATATATGGTATATATGTCAATTCCCACCCAAAGGTGGGCGTGTTTCGTTCCTTGTTTCCAACGGCATCTTCTCTTGAAAGGAGAAATACATGTCTTCGTTCACTCGTTTGCCACAGCTGCGCATTACCGTGAACTCTCGCTGTGGTCGTGCGTGCTTCTTTTGTCGCCCCTCGGGAGAGGCAGTGACAACGGGGGCGGGAATGCAACTGGACTTGGATACGGTAGCGCAGGAAGCGTACACTGAAGCAGTTGCTGAAGCAGAGGAGGCCTACGATGATGCAAAAGAAGCCTATGAGGCATCACTGGAGGGGTAAGGAACGGTATCTTTATCGAACAAGAGGAGGACCCTGCCATCTGAGCAGGGTTCTTCTGGAATCCCGCAGAAATATCCCTACAATGACGCCGATTGTTTTTCCTTCCTATCGTGGGGCTGTAGCTCAGTTGGCTTAGAGCGCCGCATTCGCATTGCGGAGGTCAGGGGTTCGATTCCCCTCAGCTCCACCATTCGACTCGCGCCCCGCGCTTTTGCTCGGGGCGCTCGCTCATGGTCGTCGCGCTTCGCGCTCCGGCCATTCTTCCTCGTAGCGCGAGTCGAATGACTCTGAGCGACGAGCGCGAAGCGCGAGGAGTCGAAGAGCCCTATCATTTTGCGGCTTCGGTTGGCAAGCCACGGGTTCGAGGTTGTCCTATTCACAGATACTGATCCACCCGCATTGTTCCGATGAACACTCCAGTACCCGTATCCTTTCTTTCCCGCTGGATCGCTTTCTTGAGGCCGATGCGGGTGATGACGTCCTGAAAGCGCCGTCGCGCACCTTCGGAGGAGAAATCCGTCATGACGGTCAGCTGCTCTATGCGGTGTCCTTCCACATGGATCGCACCGCTCTCATCTTTGTTCAATCTGTACGCCCCCATCTTGATGGAGAGAAGGTGAGGTTTCAACACGGGAAGCTCTTTGACTTCCTCCTCCAGAGCGTTCATCCGTTTCTCTCGTTCCGCCAGAACGATCGGCAAGAGCTTCTTCATAAGGTCTCCCGTGTTTCTCTGTGCTGCTGCGGAAATGCTGATGAACACATTCACTCCTTCATGTTTCAGGGCATCTTCGATGTTCTTCGTTTCGAAGCCGATGAGATCGGATTTGTTCAGAATGATGAGCTCACGTTTCGCAGCCAGAGTGGGGGAGTAGGCGGCGAGCTCGTGCCGGATGGCACGGTAGTCACGCATGAGCGTATCCGTATCGACGTCGGTTCCCCGAAGGGCGCGCTGGATGTCGAGGAGGTGGAGGAGGATCCCGCACCGTTCGATGTGCCGGAGGAACTGATCTCCGAGCCCCTTCCCATCGCTCGCCCCTTCGATGAGCCCCGGAACGTCACAGAGGACGAATGATCGGTTTGCGACATGCACAACCCCGAGGTTGGGGACGAGGGTGGTGAAGGGATAATCGCCGATCTTCGGCTTCGCAGCGCTCACGACGGAAATGAGCATGGACTTGCCGGAACTGGGGTACCCGATGATTCCGGCGTCGGCGACGAGTTTCAATTCCAGGCGAATGGTCTTCTCTTCGCCCGGCTCGCCGAGTTCGGCGAAGTCCGGCCTCTGCCGTACGGAGGACTTGAAGTGGGCATTGCCGTATCCGCCCCGCCCTCCGTTCGCCACCAGGAACATGTCGCCATCATGGGCAAGGTCTGCGAGGAGGACAGGATCTTTCCCGCTGATTTCTGAAAGGACCGTTCCCGCCGGAACACGCAGGATCAGGTTTCCGCCCGAGTGTCCGCAGCGGTTATTGCCGGAGCCGAAGCGTCCATGCCCTGCGGAGAACTTCTTCCGGGAGGCGAAGTCGCTCAGGGTATCCGTGTCGTCGTCTGCGATGAAGAAGACATCGCCGCCGCTTCCTCCGTCACCGCCGTCCGGACCGCCCTTCGGGATGTACTTCTCCCGCCGCCAGCTGACGCACCCGCGGCCGCCGTTGCCGCCGCGGACGGTGATGATTGCCTCATCTAAAAACATAATAGAGCGAAGAGCGATTAGCGATGAGCGGACAGTTTCCTGTAGAAGGCGTAAAGCATAGTGAGTGCCAGATAAGGAGCTCCTGAAACGGCTTTCTGATCATGCTGGAATGATAGCCTAATTTTTACATCAATCTATCCTATACCTGATATTACTGATCGCTGTCCGCTGTCCGCTGATCGCTTTAAAACCATTGACTCATGCTATCTGGCACTCTAAACTATCGAGTGCTAACCCCCATTCTCTATGTCAAAGATCATCGGAATCGACCTCGGCACCACGAACTCCTGCATGGCGGTCATCGAAGGCGGAGAGCCGACCGTGATTGCGAATGCCGAAGGCAATCGCACGACGCCTTCCGTTGTTTCCTTCAAGGATGACGGCGAAGTCCTTGTCGGTGTTGCAGCGAAGCGTCAGTCGATTACCAATGCAAAAGACACGGTTTTTTCATCCAAGCGCCTCATCGGGCGGCGGTTCGAGGAAGTGAAGAAAGAAGCGGGACGCCTCCCGTTCACCGTGAAGGCGGGCAAGGAGGACCGTGCCTGCGTGGTCATCAAGGGCAAGGAAATGCTCCCGCAGGAAGTGAGCGCGAAGGTGCTTCAGAAATTGAAGACGGACGCAGAGGCTTTCCTCGGAACGACCGTTTCCAAAGCCGTCATCACCGTGCCGGCATACTTCGACGACTCCCAGCGCCAGGCGACGAAAGAAGCGGGGCAGATCGCCGGTCTCGAAGTCGTCCGCATCATCAACGAGCCGACGGCGGCGGCGCTGGCCTACGGATTGGACAAGGGGAAGGAACACACGATCATCGTCTATGATCTCGGAGGAGGGACGTTCGACGTGACGGTGCTCGAGCTCTCCGGCGAAGGCCACTTCGAAGTGCGGTCCACAAACGGGGACACGCAGCTGGGCGGCGATGATTTCGATCAGATCATCATCGAGTGGATCCTCAGTGAGTTCAAGAAGGAGCAGGGGATCGACCTTGGCAAGGACATGATCGCCCTCCAGCGCCTGAAAGAGGCTGCGGAGAAGGCGAAGATCGAGCTCTCGTCCGCGATGGAAACGGATATCAATCTTCCGTTCATCACGGCCGATGCCTCCGGTCCGAAGCACCTCAACCTGAAGCTCAGCCGGGCGAAACTGGAGTCCCTCGTTTCGGGCCTCATCGAGCGGACGGTGAAGCCCTGCGAGGCGGCGCTCAAAGACGCGAAGTTATCGAAGAACGAAATCCACGAGGTGGTGCTCGTCGGAGGCATGACGCGCATGCCGGCCGTCATCGCGAAAGTCCGCGAAGTCTTCGGGAAGGAGCCTCACAAGGGGGTCAATCCGGACGAAGTGGTTGCGATCGGAGCCGCCATCCAGGCAGGGGTCATCGGCGGGGACATCGACAAGGATATCGTGCTCGTGGATGTCACGCCGCTGTCGCTCGGTCTCGAGACGCTCGGCGGAGTCGCGACGAAGCTCATCGAGAGAAATACGCGCATCCCGACGAAGAAGAGTCAGATCTTCTCCACGGCCGCGGACAGCCAGACTTCCGTCGAGATTCACGTGGTGCAGGGCGAGCGCGAAATGGCGGGGGATAACAAGTCCCTCGGGCGCTTCATTCTCGACGGCATCCCGCCCTCTCCCCGCGGTATGCCCCAGATCGAGGTCATCTTCGATATCGATACGAACGGGATTCTCAATGTGACCGCGAAAGACAAGGGAACGAGCAAGGAGCAGCACATCACGATTCAGGGCTCGACGGGACTCTCCAAGGAAGAGATCGACACGATGCAGAAGGACGCGGAGATCCACGCCGAGGAGGACAAGAAGAAGAAAGAGCTGATCGATGCGCGCAATACCGCAGACGGCCTCGTCTTCAATCTTTCGAAGCAGATGCGGGAACTGGATACGAAGATCCCCGATGCACTGAAGAAAAAGGTCAATACGAAAATTTCAGATCTCAAAGATCTCCTCAAGAAGGCGGATGCCTCGGCGGAAGAACTCAAGAAGGCGACGGAAGCGCTCGCGACCGAGAGTCAGGAGATCGGGAAACTGATCTACGAGTCGGCGAAAGCCAAAGAGGCAAAAGGGGGCAAAGAGGATGTGGTCGATGCCGAGGTCGTGGATGAAGAGAAGGGGAAGGACAAGAAGAAGAAATCCTAATCCTAACCTTAGCCTTAGCCTTACATCACATCTGCTTCCCAACGAATGCAGCCAGCTCGGCTAATCTGCAGCTGTACCCCCACTCGTTGTCGTACCATGCGAGGACCTTCGCTAACGAATCCCCGATCACCTGCGTTGAAAGCGCATCGACGATGCTGGAGCGCGTGTCCCCCTTGAAATCGGTGCTGACGAGCGGGCGCTTCTCCAGCCCGAGAATGCCTTTGAGTTTGCCAGTGGCTGCCTTCTCGAATGCCGCATTGATCTCTTCGGCCGTTGCCTTCTTCTTCAGCTGGACCGTGAGGTCCGTGAGACTGACGGTGGGGGTGGGGACGCGGACGGCGAGGCCGTTCAATTTACCTTTCATGTTCGGCAGGACGAGCCCGATGGCCTTGGCGGCGCCGGTGGATGTCGGGATCATGTTCAGACCCGCAGAGCGTGCTCTGCGCAGATCTTTGTGCGCGACATCGAGGATGACCTGATCGTTCGTGTAACTGTGGATGGTCGTCATGAGTCCGTGTTCGATCCCGAAAGATTCATCGAGGATTTTGACGACCGGAGCCAGCGAATTCGTTGTGCAGGAACCGTTGGAAATCACGTGCATCGTCTTCGGATCGTACGTTTCCTCGTTCACGCCGAGAACGAACGTCCCATCCAGTTCATCCTTACCCGGTGCGGAAATAATGACCTTCTTCGCTCCGGCCTTGAGGTGGATAGCCGCGTCTTCCCGCTTGGTAAATTTCCCCGTGCACTCGAGGACCAGATCGACCTTGAGTTCCTTGTAGGGGAGAACGGACGGATCTTTGCTCGCTGTGAGCTTGATCGTGCCGTGGTCGGTGACGAGAGAGCCGTCCTTGAGGGTGATAGTGCAGTTGAAATGTCCATAGGTGGAGTCGAATTCGAGCAGATGCGCGAGTGTCGCGGGTTCGACGAGGTCATTGATGAGAACCACCTTCAGATCGGGGTGTTTCTCGAGAATGATCCGGAGCACCTGACGACCGATGCGGCCGAAGCCGTTGATGGCGATGTTCATTGGAGACTGGGGAAAGTTGCGATAATTGTAACGAATATCAACCTTGTGCAATAGCTCTGAGTCTTGAGCTATGAGCTGTGAGTATCTTCAGATCAATTCAAAGCTCAAAGCTTCGCAAATGTTTTTTGCATCAGCATAGTATCTTCCTCCATTGCCGGGCTCTCGCACACGACGATGCCCTCGATCTTCCGGTCAAAAAGAACAGTGAGGAAATCTCTCCACTTGGCATCACTCTCTCGCAAGGGCAGATGCTTGCGCTCTCCTTTGGCTGTGTACGCGATGCCTGAGTAGTGCATGTGGACGCACTTCAGGGATTTTTTCCCCAGGTATTTTTCATAGAGATCGAACATGGCATGCCACTCCTCTCTGGAATTGATCTTGCCGTTCTCGCGTGCGTGCATGTGTGCGGGATCGATACAGGGGTAGAGGCCAAATTCCTTACTGATCCGGAGCACCTCCTCGAGCGTACCGAACTGCGTTTCCTTGCCCATGGTTTCGTAGGCCAGATTCACGTGCGGGAAGAGCAGGGATTTCTTTGTCATGATCTCTGCCGTCGCGCGCCGGATATTCCCGAAAACGACTTTGGGAGGTTGCCCCAGATTGAACGCGGCATGGACGCACACGGAACGCGCAGAGCAGAGCTCCGCCATGTGCAGAGCGTCCAGAATGCGCTTTTTGCTCGCCGCGAGTTTCCCCTTGTCGGGCGAATTGAGATTGATGAAATACGGCGCATGGACCGTCAGGGCGATATCCAGTTTCTCAGCGGTCTCCCGGATCTCTTTCATGCGTTCCGGATTCTTCGGCACGTTCTGCACCCACTCGATCTCCATGGCAGTAATGCCGAGTTTTTTTGCCCGGTGCAATCCCTCAACGGTGCCGCCGGGAGCGGGGGTGGAGAGAGGGGAACCAGCCACTGCAAAGCGAAGTGAAGGCAATGGATAATTGATCATGGATAATGGATAATTGAGAATAGGTTGGAACCTGTCCATTATCAATTCTCAATTCTCAATTATCAATTCAATCGTGCCTATCCCTAAAGAGATCATCACGCGTACTCTCGCAAGCACGTACGGCGAATCGGCCTACCACGTCGTCGTCGCACTCACCGAAGCCGGCTTCGACACATGGTGGGTGGGGGGATGCGTGCGGGACATGCTTGCCGGCCACATTCCTGCGGATATCGACATTGCGACGGCGGCGCTTCCGGACGATGTGCTGAAACTCTTTCCCAATACCGTCGGATCGACAGGCAAGGAATTCGGGAGTGTGATCGTGCGCTTGCAGGGCTTCAATTTCGAAGTGACGACCTTCCGCGAGGATGACGAATCATCCGACGGACGGCATCCGGAGTCCGTCGTTTTCGGCACACGAAAGAAGGATGCTGAGCGCCGCGACATCACGGTGAATGCGCTGTACTTCAACCCCATTTCCCGCGAACTCTTCGATCCGTTCGATGGCGCGAGCGATCTGACGGAGCGTCTCATCCGCTTCATCGGTGACCCGGGAACGCGCATCCGGCACGATGCGCTGCGCATGCTGCGGGTCATCCGGTTCCGCGCACTCATCGCTGGCCAGTACCATCCGGAGACGTATCGGGCTCTCTTAGAGAATGCATCGTCGGTTAACATCCTTTCCGGAAGCCGTATGCTCGAGGAACTGGAGAAACTGCTCCTCGGTCCGCATCCTGATCGTGGTTTCGAAGATCTCTGGGAGACGCGCATTCTCTCCTTCGTGCTCCCCGAACTCTACGCCTGCAAGGGAGTCGCGCAGCCTGCGGATTTCCATCACGAGGGCGACGTCTGGGATCATACGATGGCGATCCTCCGCTCTTTTCTCGAAGAGCATGACATCGACGTCCGGTTGGCCGCCCTGTTCCACGATTGCGGGAAAGCGCAGTCCTTCTCGCTTCAGGAGCGCATCCGCTTTGACGCGCACGCGCCTCTGTCCGCTGAGCTCGCGGGGGCTGCCCTTGAGCGGCTCCAGTGCCCGCACAAACAGAGGAAGAAAGTGGAGTGGCTCATAGAGCATCACATGATGATGGGGTCGTTCTTCTCTATGCCCCCCGAGCGCAAAGCGCACTGGTACTACCATCCGTGGTTCCACGAGCTCCTTGAACTCATGTGGCTGGACATCGCCGGGACGAGTCCATCGGATTACACGCTCTATGGTCGCATCGTGCAGGACTACCACGCCTTCCTCGACTCGCGTCCGCATCCGCCCCGGCAGCTCCTCTCCGGCGACGAGGTGATGGATCTCCTCGGCATCCCGCCGGGATCGCGTGTCGGGGAAGTGCTGACGCTTCTCCATGATGCGCAGGTGCGCGGGGAGGTGACGCGCAAGGCGGAAGCGAGGGCGTTCATAAAGAACATGACGTAAGCAAAGGAAATGATGCTTCTCTTGAATTGACGGGTAGAGACCTGCGGAGTACGTTCACTCGCTCGTTCATTGTCATCATGTTCAGTAGAGAGACTTCTGATCCCATGAAGCAAAGTAGAGCCGGGATCAGTTTCCCTCTCTACTCACTTCATTCCTCTGTTTAAAAGGAACGTGTCATGCCGCAAGACGATGTGATCTGGTCTGCCTGTCCAGGGCCGGGCAAAGTCAACAGGCTCCTCGCTCGGGCGAGGGGTCTAGTGCTCTGTCCCAAGTAAAGCTTTACATTTGAATGAGGGCTGGTATCATCGGTATATGCGAGCAGCAGCCAATTCTCTGGAAGCAACGGATGAGCAGAAAGCTCAACTACAAACATGGGTACGGTCTGGTAAGACCG
>JAZDOT010000004.1:0-4538 GCA_043798355.1 Candidatus Peregrinibacteria bacterium | reverse complement strand
TTCCTCCTTCCCGCTCCTCTTCGGAATCGTTCAAGGCGGCCTTCACGCAGATCTCCGCAAGAAGTGCGCGGAGGAACTGATCGCAATAGGCTTCGACGGATACGCTATCGGAGGACTCGCCGTCGGAGAGAAAGAAGAGGAGATGTACGACGTCGTCGATCTCGTCGCCCCGCTCCTCCCTGCAGACCGCCCACGCTATCTCATGGGTGTCGGGGAGCGCGAGCAACTCAAGACGTGCGTTGCCAAAGGAATGGATATGTTCGACTGCGTGCTCCCCATGCGCCTCGCGCGGCACGGGAGAATTCTCCTGTCAAAAGGAGAGGACATCCACATCCTGAAGAGCGAATACCGGACCGCGAACGAGCCCATCGATCCCGACTCCCCCTCCCCCCTCAGTCGCACACACCTGAAGAGTTATCTCCATCATCTGCTCCGTACCGGTGAACGCGGAGGCGAAACCATCGCGTGCATGCAAAATCTCGGGGTGACGTTGGAAGCAATGCGTGAGTTGAGGAGGGAGATGGGTTGCCTGACTGAAGAAAGAGGGGAAAAAGGAAACAAATGAAACAAAAGAAATGGGGGTAATGATGCACCCTCTGCTTCCTTTGTTTCTTCAGGCTACGATCTTCACGATCTCTATCTCCGTAAAATCCTGCCGGTGTCCGAAGAGACTGCGGGAGCGCTTCCGGCGGCGGAGCTTGGCGCCAATGATCTTGTCGTGTTTTCCATGTTGGAGAATCTTCGCTTCCACGCTGGCGCCGTTCACCAGAGGCATCCCGATGGCGATATCAGCATCACTCTTCTGCAGGAGATACACCTGCGAGAACGAAACGCTGTCGCCGACGTTCCCCGGGAGGAGCGCAACTTTCAACGTATCCCCTTCGGAAACTTTCTCCTGGAAGCCGGCAATGGAAACAACGGCAAACATGAGGTTTGACCGCGGCAGTGTAGGGAAGACAGAGAAGGAGATCAAGAAGAATCCATGATCTCTTTGCCTTCATTGCCCTCTTTTTCCTCTTTGCCACGTCAGTCGTAACCGACGTGGCTTGCCCTCTTCTCACTCCTTCATCTCTGCCCTCGGTCAATGGTCCTAGACCCTTGATTCACTCAGGGGAGTGATTTATCATAGTAGAAAGTACAAAATTATTTTTCATTGCTGCCGTCCGGTACTCACGCAGCTTTCGCTGAAGCCATCTTTTCTGAAAAAGGAGAAGGGATCCGGCAGATCTCCGTGAGCAGAGAAAATATCCTCTCCTCATTTTGCGCGAGGAAGGAATGGGGCGGATCGGTTGCGATGATCATCGGGAAATCACTGTAGCAGTGCTGCCGTAGCAAGGCCATGAATTCGAACGCAGCAAAAGCGAGGAACGAAGGCGCAAAAGACATCACCGTCCGAGGCTCGTACGTACGCCATCTCCTGCACCGCATCGACGATACCGTCGGAACGGTGCTCGGCGTTCATGACAACGATGAGTGAGTCGAGTCTCCCCTCGATCGTCTCCGCATGTCCCGACCGCTCGAGGTTGTGGCGGCAAATCTGGCGGCACAAGTACTCCGCCACCGCCGTGTCCCTCTTGCTCGTCCGATCCATAAAATGCACTGCGAGAAAGACCTGCCCGTCATGCCGACCAATGACGGTCACACTCGGAACTGTATTGAATTGCTCTGCGGCAGAGGCAGCAGTCGCCATCGCCGCAAAAGCGATCAATACGTGTAAGAGAAATCTCATGTGTTCCTCCCTTTCTGAGCTGGGCCGCTCCTTTCAAAGATCGCCTAAGACAGGGTCTCAGGTAACTATAAACTTAACAACTTTTTTCAAGTCTGTCAATGGCTGGGGAGGAAGGATTCGAACCTTCGAATGGCGGCTTCAAAGGCCGCTGCCTTACCACTTGGCGACTCCCCAACGGATAACGATGCTGCGAATGAATGAGAGAGTGGAACCCCCCAACGAGTCGATGAATACTGAATCTCATTCTAGCAGAGATTCTCCTGCGCGTGGATAAAGACCCCGTAGTCCGAAGCAATACACTTGTACTCCATCCCACCGGATGCGGCATATTCCGAACGATACCCCTTTAGGCGTTTTCGGCTTTGGCAAATGGTATGAAAAGGAAGGCATCATCGGGATACGTTTTCGCAGGATCGTTCGGGAAGAAGTGCTGCAGCGACCACACGAATCGACCGAATCCCGGAACGACCCATTCACGCACCTGCGTGTAAACATCATCACTGCGGAATTCCGGCGAGATGGGAGTGAAATTCTTGGGCCACGACTTCTCCAACGCCCCGAGAGGAACAGGTACAACGATGGTGATCTGCTTCATACCGACACTCTTGCGAACGGTCAGCGTCACCTGGGTATTCCCTTCGCCCAAAGGACGAAGATCGAGCAGGTGATCGGTATCCCATTCGAGATTTGTCGGCTTATAGATGCCACTCCAATCGATCAGGGTATACCGAATGAGCTGAATAATCTCAGCGGAAGTAACCTCGGTTTTGTCTCGAACGAGATTGAAAATACGCCAGCGCACGTCCTCGATGCAACCGGTACTCTTCACGGGAAAAGTTTCCGGTACATTAACGGGTAACCCGAGATCAGGCTCAGCAGCGACGGCCTGAATAAGCGGGAGAAGAGGGTCATCTTTTTTTTGAGCGATGGCTTTCGATGAGGGCGCCGCGCTTCCTTCTCTGACAAGATCAAGGTAATCGCCAGCCAGTTGCTCGGTGTCTGCCATGTTGTGACCGAGGAGAAAAAAATGGAGGTGATTGTGGTTGCAATGTTCACCAATGTCAATTCCTTCCCCAGCACTCAAACACTTTTTTGACAACCTTTTTACGGTCCCCCACTCCGCAAAACTAACCGAGGAGAAACCCCATAATTAAGACATGAAATACTCATCAGGAGAATTAACATCGAAATAAAGTACTTTGTACTAATTTATTGTTCGAATTATTAGGCCTATATTAAACGTATTTTTTATAATTGCACTATTTAATAATAAATATTATAAATCTATATAAATCTCACAAAATTTCACGATTCAGAGACTAAAGAAATAATGCCTTAACACTTGTTGACATTATGGATAGGGCAGCTAAAATCCGTTCCTTTTACTTCCCGTCAACTTGCCCTATCCGTTTCCCCATGTCCCCATGGCAAGACTCGTTCGTGTGAAGCGCGTGTTCGCTTCCCTCTGTCTCGGTGTGCTGCTTCTCTCGGAATCATCCGTTCTGACCATACTTCCGACGACGGTTCCGGCGGCATTGGCCGAGCAGGCGCAGTGCCAGGACGGCATCGATAACGACGGAGACGGGAAAGTTGATGCTCTCGTGCTGAGACCGGATGCACCTGCAAGACCTTCGATTACCAGACAAGTCGATACTTTTGTATCGGACTCGGGAATTGATGACCTTCTTTCTCCTTCGGGATCGACGAGGTTATTCGATATGCACCAGGTGATTGATTTGGCAAACCTCAATGGCGCCGGAATTCCTTTTCCGGGTGGCACCCATCTCAGCGGGCATAACCCGTACAACGATGATCTCACCGCCACGCGTCTGTGTACTGTCGCCGGCTACGGCACGCTGGTAACACGCAGCGGTCAACCGTGGTACGACGCCTGCGATAACGATGAATGGGTCTACATGTGGACTGGTTCCTCCTGGCAGGTTCAAAACGGCTGTCACTTGAATAATTGGCTGACAGGGATTACATGCGGAAATCCATTGGATACTCCGGCATGCCGCGATTTTGTTGATAATGACGGAGATGGGCTGATCGATTTCGGCAGTGATCCTGGATGCGCTTCAGCGAACGACACGAGTGAAATTACGCACGACCCGGAGTGCTCGGATCCGACGGACACAACGGAGCAGAATTCCCAGTGTTCGGACGGAATCGACAACGACAATGACGGAGTAACCGATTACCCCGATGACTTCAGCTGCACGGATGCCGGTGACAACGATGAGACCAATCCCGTGAGCCAGTGCCAGGACGGCATCGACAATGACGGGAACGGGTACACGGACTATCCCGCGGATATGGGATGCAGCAGTAAGCAGGACAATACGGAAAGCGGAGGACAGGCCAAGCCCCAGTGTTCCGACGGCGTGGACAATGACGGAGACGGAGCGACCGACTTCCCGAATGACTTCAGCTGCACGGATGCCGGTGACAACGATGAGACCAATCCCGTGAGCCGGTGCCAGGACGGCATCGACAATGACGGGAACGGGTACACGGACTATCCCGCGGATATGGGATGCAGCAACAAGCAGGACAATACGGAAAGCGGAGGACAGGCCAAGCCCCAGTGCTCGGACGGCGTGGATAATGACTCTGACGGAGCCGTCGACTTCCCCGCGGACTTCAGCTGCACGGATGCCGCTGATAATGATGAGACCAATCCGAAAGCACAGTGCCAGGACGGCATCGACAATGACGGGGATACGCTGGTGGACTATCCAGCGGATCCGGGGTGCGCGAGCAAGCAGGATAATAGTGAAGCCGCGGGAGCGGATGTCTCCGTCACGAA
>JAZDOT010000043.1:0-2237 GCA_043798355.1 Candidatus Peregrinibacteria bacterium | reverse complement strand
AGCCATACCGGGGGGTGAAGGTTAGGACAGAAGCAGCCCTTCGTGGCTGCGGTTAGGGATGAGGATATATGTTCAGATTATTATACACCAAACGAAGTTCTGTGGGAAGGCCTCGTCTTTCCGACCTCACCCCCGACCCCTCTCCACCGCGGTGGAGAGGGGAGTTGTATGTGTTTCTGTTTTTTCTCCTGCAGCAAACATACAACCCACAAAACATCTCCCTTCTCCATCGAAATGGAGAAGAGCTGGGGATGAGGTCGGAGGGCTGAATGATTTACTCGTTTTTCCCATCCTCTTTTTCCTCTTTGCCCTCTTCCCCCTCTTTTCCTTCTTTCCCCTTCCTTTCCAGTAAAACAACATCCTGTAGAACAGCTGCCACGAGGTCTCTCCTCTCCGCCGTCAGATGCCCCTCTTTGATGCGTAGCTCCGATCCCGTCACGCGCCAGAGATGATTTTTCGAGAGGAGCTGCATGATCTCGGCCGCCGTCACCCGCGGGCCTAAAGTGAGAACCACCTCACGCTCTTTCGCAGCCCCTGCCCCCCGAAACTCGGAGAGCGAAGGGGTGTCCATCTTCACGCGGATCACGCCCGCCTTCCGGCAGGCCAATTTCAGGCGGAGCACCGCGAAGAGATTCTTGACCTGGGGCGGGGGCGGACCGTACTCCTCGCGGATATCGGTTTCGAACTCGCGGAGAATGGCATCATCCTCGCTCCCGGCCAGTTTCTGGTAGACGCCGATTCTCTCCTGTTCGTCGGGGATGAAGAACGACGGGAGGAGCGCCTGCACGGGAAGCAGGATCTCCACGGCAGTGTCCTCCTCCGCGTGTTCCTTGCCACCGGATTTCAGCTCTTCAACGGCGCTCTTCAACATGCGAAGGTAATGGCTCACGCCCACGGTCTGCATCATCCCCGACTGGCTGGCGCCGAGGATCTCGCCCGCGCCGCGGATCTCCAGATCCCGCATGGCAACCTGGAAACCGCTCCCCAACTCGCACGCCTCCACGATGGCTTTGAGGCGCTTGCGCGCATCGTCCTTGAGCTTCTGGCCGTGGTAGAGGAAGTATGCATAGGCCTGCAGCTTGCTGCGTCCCACGCGGCCTCTGAGCTGGTAGAGCTGCGCGAGACCGAAGTGTTCCGCGCCATTCACGATGAGAGTATTTGCGCGGGGAAGGTCGATCCCGTTCTCGATGATCGTCGAACTCACAAGGACGTCGAATTTCCCGTCTTTGAAGGCCAGGATGCGCTCTTCCAGTTCATCGGGCTTCAATTGCCCGTGCCCGACCGTGAACAGAGCCTCCGGCACGAGCGTGCGCAGTTTGTCCGCGAAAGCATCGATGGTCTCCACGCGGTTGTGGAGCATGTAGATCTGCCCTGCCCGCTTCAGCTCCTCGATGATCGCCGTCCGGATGAGCTCCTCGGAGTACTTGCGGACTTCTGTGATGATGGGCAGACGCCCGGGAGGCGGCGTGGTGATGGTCGTGATGTCGCGCAATTTGTGGAGACCGAGGTTAAGCGTGCGCGGGATGGGGGTTGCAGTGAGAGTGAGGATATCGACGGAAGCGCGCAGCTCTTTGAAGCGCTCTTTCTGCTTCACGCCGAACCGCTGTTCCTCGTCCACGATCACGAGACCGAGATTGAAGAACTTCACGTCCTCCTGAATCAACCGATGCGTCCCGATCACGATGTCGACATCCCCCTTGCGCAGGCGCTCGAGCGTGGCCTTCTGTTCTTTGGGCGAGCGAAAGCGGCTGAGCATCTCGAGACGGACGGAGAAGGGCACCATACGCTGGGAGAACGTCCGGAAGTGCTGATCGGCCAGAATGGTGATAGGTGCGATGACGGCCACCTGCTTGCCGGCCTGCACTGCTTTGAATGCCGCACGCATCGCCACTTCCGTTTTTCCGAAACCGACATCTCCGCAGACCAGTCTGTCCATGGGATGGCCACTCTCCATGTCATGCTTGATATCTTCGATTGCTTTCATTTGTCCCGGCGTTTCCTGATAGATGAAGGACTCGTCAAATTTCCGCTGGGTTTCCGTATCGGCCCCGAAGGAGAACCCCTTCGCCCCTGCGCGCTTGGCATAAATCTCCAGGAGTTCCTTCGCGATGAGGCGGGTCTCCTCCTTCATCTTCTCCGTGATGCGCTTCCACTCCTGCGTCCCGAGCCGCGTGAGCTTCGGCTCATTCCCCTCGTCATAGACGTACTTGCTCAGCTTGTCCGCCTGATCGACCGGC
>JAZDOT010000005.1:0-3906 GCA_043798355.1 Candidatus Peregrinibacteria bacterium | reverse complement strand
CGCGGGTATGGCAATTGCAAGGGCGCTCTCCTCGTCCGTGTCGTGTTCGAGAGCGCGCTCGATCCGCTCGATGCACGATTCCGCAGCAGTTCGTACCTCTCCGAAGGAGAGGGATCGCGCTTCTGCGACGGTTTGAATGGCCGCAGAAAGGGTGATGCCCAGCAGGGTATCGACCCGCCCTGTGACACTCTCAACCGTTTGTCGGCCGCGCTCCGCAAGCGAGAGCATTGCGGGGGAAGAGAGGTCGGGAGCTTCCGGTGCGGCGGGTGCGATGGTCTCCCGGGCGGGAAGTTCCCTGTCGGCATCCGTCGTGATTTCGGTGATCGCTCTGTCTACGGCGCTTTCCTGCGCCGTCTCTGCCGGCACCTTCGGAGGCGCGGCTGTTGTCTTTGCTTGTGCTCCCGCAATGATTTCCCCCTCCGAGAACGCCCCTACATAGAACCGGGAAGCCCCCAGTCCTCCCTTGTAGAACGACGTGGGTCCAGAGCTGAAGACGACCGATCCCATCCGCACAGGGCAGGTGCCGTCATAGAGAGCGGAGACTTCTTTTGAACCATTCTCCAGCTTCGCTGCAACATCCTTCCCATCTACCGAGATCTTCATCGCCTGCGTGTCCCGGTTGAAGCTCGCAACGAGGTGCTGCCAGGTCCCCACCGTGAGCGGAGCCTGCTCTGTCGTGATTCCCCTCGTGACTTTCGCCTCGGCATCAGCATAGATGACGAATTGCAGCCGCCCATCCGCGAGCATCCCGAGGAAGAAACTCCTGTCCGCCTTGCCCTGTGAGGAATACTTGGACACGATCGCCTGATCCCGAAGCGCATCCGGACGGATCCAGGTATCGATGGTGAAGGAGCCTTCCGTGAAGACGGGTTGATCGGCCACGATCTCGGTGCGGTCTTTTCCATTGAATTCCACCCTGTCCGAGAGGAGGGTCAGAGGCTCCGCAAGGGGGGCGGCCTCCTGTATGACTGCTGCCGACACCTTCGGAGGAGCGGCCGCTCCCTTTGCTTGTCCCTCTGCGATTTCCGTTTCCGTCCATGCTCCCACATGGAACCGGGAATCCCCCAGTCCTCCCTCGAAGAACTGCGTGGGCCCAGAGCTGAAGACGACCGATCCCACCAGCATAGGGCAGGTGCCGTCAAAGATGGCGGAGACTTCTTTTGAACCGTTCTCCAGCTTCGCTGAAACATCCTTCCCATCCACCGAGATCTTCATCGCCTGCGTGTCCCGGTCGAAGCTCGCAACGAGGTGCTGCCAGGTCCCCACTTTGAGCGGAGCCTGCTCTGTCGTGATCCCCCTCGTTACTTTCGCATCGGCATCGGCATAGACGATGAATTGCAGCCGCCCATCCGCGAGCATCCCGAGGAAGAAGCTCCTGTCTGCCTTGCCCTGTGAGGAATACTTGGACACGATCGCCTGATTCCGAAGCGCATCCGGACGGATCCAGGTATCGATGGTGAAGGAGCCTTCCGTGAAGACGGGTTGATCGGGGATGATCTCGGTGCGGTCTTTTCCATTGAATTCCACCCTGCCCGAGAGGAGGGTCAGAGGCTCCGAACGGGGGGCGGCCTCACCTTCCCCCCTTTCTACCGGAAAGGTGGGGGAGAGGAGGGAAGCGGCTGCCACCCGCATCTCGTCCTGCTCCGGTGGTATGCCACCGAGTTCGAGAGAGGTATTCGAGAGCATCTGGCGCGGTTCCAGAGTCTCGACGGAGAGGCGACGGGGAGAGGAGGCTGGGGAGCGCATGTGGAGAAGAGGGAAGAAGTAAACACCCTCATTACAGAGGAAGAGTGTACCACCGTGCACGGGGCGCTGAGTAATGAGAATTTCATTTCCCCTGTTTTGCTCTTCGCGCTGCTCTTGATGGCGTTCTTTCCATGCACGGAACGTTTGCCGGAGAAAGGACGATCGACACTAGATCTCCGGAGGTGGCAAGGCGTCCGACGGAGATTTTGCCTCACCCCCGGCCCCTCCCTGTCCCGCCGTAGCCCGTGAGGGCGAAGGGGGATCCGTCCCATCCCACACGCCCGCACGGAGAGGGGGAATAGTATTGTCGCAGATGCAGACGTTCTCTAAAGTTCGACCCCCATGAATGTAACCGATACCACAAAAAGGCAACGCTTCAGGAAGCTGACGTACGCACGGCGCTTACGGAAACGAATGACGCGGGCAGAGAGTGTCCTGTGGGGAGCCCTCCGTGGTCGTAAGTGTGCTCAATTGAAATTCCGACGGCAGGCACCATTGGAATGGTTCGTTGTTGATTTCTTTTGCATAGAGAAGAGTCTCGCCATCGAAATCGATGGGGGCGTCCATGTCACGCAAGCAGACTACGACAGGGAACGTGAAGAAATCCTGCGACAGAAGAGGATCCGTGTACTGCGTTTCACGAATGACGAGGTTCTCAATGACCTTTCTGCTGTCCTCTCTGAAATCCGACACGCAAGCGTCACCCCCTCTCCCAGGGGGTAGGTGGTGCGGGGAGGGAGAGGGGGCCAGGGGGGTGAGGCTTATGAAGAGAGCGACCAGTGCCAAGGTCAGCGTCGAGAAGAGTTCGCTGATCGCTCATAGCTAAAGGCTGATGGCTAACGGCTGAAGGCTGTTTCTCACTCCACCGTCCTCAGCTGCACACTCTGCACCGGAGCGTTCTTCGCCTGTGCGTCGGAGAGGAGGACGACGTGGTCGCCGCGTTGAACGAAGTCGTGTGCGATCGCCGCCTCCATCCCGGCCTGCACGGTGGACTCGGGATTTGCTGAGAAAGGGATGACGAGCGGGTGCACTCCGTAGGAGAGGGCGAGGGAGTGCTGCGTCGCCGGAGCATCCGTGAAGGCGATGATAGGGACATGCGGGCGGAAGCGGCTCACCTCCCGGGCGGTCTGTCCGCTCTTCGTGAATACGAAGAGGGCGCTCGAAGAGGTGGAAGCGACCAGTCCGTTCGCGGCCTCGGCACGCGCTTCCCTGGCATTGTGCACGGGGATGTCTTCGCGCATGGGGAACCGGCGTAAGTATTCTTCGGTCTTCCGGATGATCCGGTCCATCGCTTCGAGGGCTTTCTCAGGATACTTCCCGCTTGCGGTTTCTCCCGAAAGCATGGTGGCGTCCGCGCGGGACATCACTGCGTGAGCGACATCGGTCACTTCCGCGCGCGTCGGCATGGGATGTTCGCACATGCTCTCGAGCATGTGGGTTGCGACGATGACTGGTTTCCCTTCGTCTCTGCAACGGATGACGATCTCGTCCTGCAGTGCGGGCAGATCTTCGAAGGGCAGGTCCGACCCCAGATCTCCTCGGGCAACCATGAGGGCATCGGTCGCAGCGATGATCTCGGCGAGATGATCTACGGCAGATTGCGACTCGATCTTCGCAATGATTCTGGCATGACTCTTTTTGTCCTTCAGATAGCGTCGAACGCTTTCGATGTCCTCGGCCGAGCGGACGAAGGAAAGGGAGAAGTAATCCACCCCCTGTTCGATGCCGAAGGCGATGTCTAGAAAATCGCGCTCCGTGATGGACGGTAAATCGATGTCCGCGCCCGGGAGCGTCACGTGGCGGCGACTGCCGATGTTTCCGTCATCTTGTGAACGGGCCACGACGGAGCCGTCGCTCTGGATCTCCACGATATCAAAAATCATCGTGCCGTTATCGAGGAGGATCCGGTCCGTTTCCCGTACGTCATTCTTGAATTCCTCGTAGTTCACGGAGATCACCGTGCGTTTCTCCTCGGGGAGGGGATGGGGAGAGAAGACCACTTCCTGTCCTTTCTTGATTTCGATGGGGTGAGAGATCTCCCCCGTGCGGATCTCCGCGCCTTTCGTGTCGAACATAATCCCGATCGGAAACCCCTCCTTCCGGAGCTCCCGGATGGCCTCGATGACCGGGATGCGGTCGGGATTCTTCCCGTGCGAGAGG